>NZ_NFJP01000025.1 GCF_002159915.1 Gordonibacter sp. An230 | reverse complement strand
CCCCGGCCCCCCGCCCGCCCCCCCCCCCCCCCCCCCCGCCCGCCCCCCCCCCCCCGGCGGGCGGGGCCATATCGCCTATGTGCGACGCAACCTTTCGAAGAGCGTGGATTCGCAATGCGGCAGACGTGCGGGGGCGTTCGCTCATGCGCGCGATGTGCTGGCCTCTCCGCAAGAAAGCTCGCGTCGCGTTCCGTCGGGCAGCTCGATCATCAGCTTGAAATCGTCGGTCAAGTCGACGGCGCGCGCCCTGACCCGCGATCCCGCACGCGAGATCACAACATGTTCGCCCAAGAGAAAGCAGCGGCGGCGATACTCGCTATGGAATTCGCATGAGGGAAGGCGCTCGTAAAGGCTCCAAAACCGGTTCAGCATCTCGGCTGCTAGCATGTTGCGCACGGCGGGGCCTTCGTTTTCGAGGAGCGCTCCTGCTGTGTCGGAGATGCCGTCCGGAAATCCCCCGGCTGGCGGCTTCACGTTCAAACCGATGCCCAGCACGGCGTAGTCGAAGCGCCCCGATTCCATGTCGATGGCCCCCTCCGTCAAGATGCCGGCAACCTTCCTGCCGTCGCAGTAGATGTCGTTCACCCACTTGATGAGCGCTTTGCGTCCCGTTGCGTTTTCCACGGCCTGCGCGCATGCCACGGCTGCGGCGCACGTGATCAGCTGCGCTTGCTCGGCGACGATGTCGGGACGCAGCACCACGCTCAGGTACACGCCAGATTCCGAGGGCGAGAAGAAGCGCTTTCCCTGACGGCCCTTGCCGGCCCGCTGGCTCTCGGCCGCAATGACGGTACCCTCGGGTGCGCCCTCGAGCGCGCGGCGTCGAGCCTCCTCGTTGGTGGAGTCCACCTGCTTGCGCACGCTGACGGAGAACGGATGTCCTGGCGGCAGGAAGCCCTCAATCGCTTGCGGCGACAGCAGATCGTTTTCCTGGGAAAGCGCGTATCCCCTGTTCGTTGCCGCGTTGATGCGATAGCCTTCGGTGCGCAGCGCTTTGACGGCCTTCCAGATCGAGTTGCGGCTCACGTTTAGTTGAGCGGCCATCTTCTCGCCCGACAGGTAGCAGCCTTTGCTGTCCTCCAGCAGGCGGAGCAGCTGCTCTTTGGTTCCCATGCGCGCACCTTTCCATCCGGTGCGCGCATGATAGCTGTCGCCTCCCCTTATTGTCAACCTCATACAAAAATTCTAGTGACAATATGTACGAGAGGGCATTCGGCACCGCTAAAGGCTGGCCGTTGGGTGTACCGCGAGCCGTGGCGGGGCGATCTTGTCGATGCGTCGTCGCTCGGAAACGATGTCGCTCGGGAAAGCCCCTTGCTTGAAAACCCACACCCTTATGATCGCGAGTTGCTTTTCCACGTCATTCGCTGCAAGCGCATCCGGAGGTTCTGGGAGGCCCTGCCTCAATACTGTATTCGAGGCTCTCCGTCGATTGCTCACTGCGGAAGCGGTATGGCATGGAGGATAAGAATGATCTAAGGTGCTTTCTCGCCTGTTTTGATTGTATTGTGGTAACATATAAATGCCTTTTGACAAAACCCTTGCGCAAACATGAAAACAGATCTTGATCAGGTCGGTTCACGATGATCTTGAAGCCCATCGATGATTTACGTTGCCAGCGCCCGGGTGCGCCGCGCTTTCTCCTCGACAGTCCGCCGCGCGGTTTTTCGCGCCGCTCCCCGTCTTCTCTCGACCGTTCTTGCCAAACTTCGTCCCGTATCGTACAATCAAAATTATTGAACGACGTGTTGATTATTGGCCGAGATGTCCAATGACCGGAGCGCGTAGATGCTCCGTGCGTCCGCGAGCTGCGCAACGGCGTGGCCGGCTGTTGGGTGTCGTCTGGCCAAGACGACCGGGAGGCTTCGTGGACCGACGCATCACCAAATCGAAGCGCGCGCTGCGCGACGCGCTCATCGCGCTCATGGAGGAGCGTGGATTCGACGCCCTGTCGGTGGGCGATTTGTGCGCGCGGGCCGATCTCAACCGTGGCACGTTCTACAACCACTTCCGCGACAAAGACGCCCTGCTTGCCGCGCTCGAGGACGAGGTCGTGGCCGATCTTGATCGCCTTCAAGAGCGCATGCAGGATCTCACCGTGCGCAAGTTGCTCGGATATCGTGCGCGCAAGCGTCCGCTGCCGTTGCTCGTGGATCTTTTCGACTACCTGCGCGAGCAAGGCGATTTTCTGCATGCGGTGCTCGGACCTGGCGGTGACGTGCGCTTCGGGCCGCGGCTGCGTGACGCCGTGTGCACGAACCTCATCCAATCCATCCTACACGAACGCTATCGGAACAATCCCGAGCCGTTCGTGCAGTACTACGTGGCGTTCTTCGCGTCTGCGTACCTCGGCGTTATCCAGCGTTGGATCGAAACGGGAATGCGGGAAAGCTCGGAGGAGATGGCGCTCATCGCGATGCGCCTGTTCTTCATCAAACCGGGTGAGTCCATCACGTTGTGAGGGGTCGCGATGGAGGCGAAGGGCACTGGAAAAGAGAGCGGCGGTATCGTTTGCGACAGCGGTGCCGACAACGAGAAGATTAAGGCGATCTGCGAGAGCAGCGAGGTCATCATGAACGCAACAAGTGGGAAGGCAGCGGAAGGAACGTCTGAAAGCGTGGTCAAGGCGGAGAAGCCCGTCTCGATAGCCGGGATGGATCCATGCGCCCCATCGGCGGTCGAGCAGGTTTCCGTGCCGATTGATGCCGCCGACCTCCATATCGGCATCGACGTGGGCTCCACCACGGTGAAGCTGGCCATCCTCGACGAAGCGAACGACGTGAAGTTCTCTGTCTACCGCCGCCACCATGCCGATGTGCGCGCCACCATCGTGGAAGTGCTCGAGGAGGCTGCGGCCGGTTTCGGCGACGAGCGCATGACCATCGCCATCACCGGTTCGGGCGGGCTTTTGCTGGCCCAATGGCTGGGCGTGGAGTTCGTGCAGGAGGTCATCGCGTCCAAAACGGCCGTGGAGACATTCATCCCGAAAACCGACGTGGCCATCGAGCTGGGCGGCGAGGACGCGAAGATCATCTACTTCGACCAGGGCATCGAGCAGCGCATGAACGGCACGTGCGCCGGTGGCACGGGCGCGTTCATCGACCAGATGGCGGCGCTTCTGAACACCGATGCGGGCGGCCTGAACGAGCTGGCGCGAGAGCACACCACGCTCTATCCCATCGCCAGCCGCTGCGGCGTGTTCGCCAAAACCGATGTGCAGCCGCTTTTGAACGAGGGCGCGCGCAAGGAGGACATCGCCGCATCCATCTTCCAGTCCGTCGTCACGCAGACCATCAGCGGCCTTGCGTGCGGCCGTCCCATCCGCGGGCATGTGGCGTTCCTCGGCGGCCCCTTGCAGTACCTGCCTGAGCTGCGCAAGCGCTTCTATGAGACGCTTGAGCTGGATGACGAGCACATCATCGTGCCCGACAACGCGCACCTGTTCGTGGCCAGCGGCTGCGCCATTGCCGGTGCTGCTTCCGACACGGCGAAAGCCGAGCGGCTGGTAGACGTCCTGGAGCGCCTCAGAGGCCTTGGGGACGTCCAAGGGACGGAGGTGGTGCGCCTTGATCCACTGTTTGCAAGCGAGGAGTCCTACGACGAGTTCAAGCGCCGCCATGACGGCGAGCGCGTGCGCCGCAGCAGCCTCATGGACTACGAGGGCACGGCCTACCTGGGCATAGACGCCGGCTCCACCACGTTCAAGGCCGCGCTCATCGGCGAGGACGGCGCGCTTCTGTGGAGCCACTATGCCAGCAACAAGGGCGACGTTCTGGGCTGCGCCCGCGCCGCGCTGTCCAACCTGTACAACGACATGCCGGTGGATGCCGACACGGGCGAGCCGCTCGTGACCATCGGCCACGCTACGGTGACAGGTTACGGCGAGCATCTGCTGCTCGAGGCGCTGCGCGTGGATTCTGGCGAGATCGAGACGGTCGCCCACCTGCGCGGCGCGCAGGAGATGCTGCCCGGCGTGGAGTTCATCCTCGACATCGGCGGCCAGGACATGAAGTGCCTGCGCGTGAAGGATGGCGTCATCGACCACATCATGCTCAACGAGGCGTGCTCTTCTGGCTGCGGCAGCTTCATCGAGAGCTTCGCGAGCGGCCTGAACCTCGACGTTTCCGAGTTCGCCCAGACCGCCATCCGTGCCAAAGCGCCGGTCGACTTGGGCAGCCGCTGCACCGTGTTCATGAACAGCCGCGTGAAGCAGGCGCAGAAGGAAGGCGCCACCGTGGGCGACATCGCCGCGGGTCTGGCCATTTCCGTCATCAAGAACGCGCTGTTCAAGGTTATCAAGATCCGCGACCCTCACGATGTGGGCACGAAGGTCATCGTGCAGGGCGGCACGTTTTTGAATGACGCCGTGCTGCGCGCGTTCGAGCAGCTGTCCGGCGTCAACGCCGTGCGTCCCGATATCGCGGGCAACATGGGTGCCTACGGCGCGGCGCTTTTGGCGCGAGATCGTTACCGCGAAGCGACGGCTCGCGCCGCTCGCGCGACCGAGGCTGCCGCAGCGTGGACCACCGACGAACTGGATGCCGCCGCCCCCTCCGCTGCCCCGGTGCGCTCTACCTTGCTCACCTTGGAGCAGATCGAGGCGCTTTCCCCTACGCACAAGACCGTGCGCTGCAAGGCGTGCAGCAACCATTGCCTGCTCACAGTGAACGACTTCGGCATTGACGAGGCCACGGGCAAGCGTCGGCGCTTCATCACGGGCAACCGCTGCGAGAAGGGCGCGGGCGTGGTGGACGAGCATGCGAAAGATGTGCCGAACCTCTATGAGTACAAGAGCCATCGCCTCTTCGACTGCTACGAGCCGCTTTCCCCCGAGGCCGCCACGCGCGGCAACGTGGGCATCCCGCGCGCGCTCAACATGTACGAGAACTACCCGTTCTGGTTCACGTTCTTCACGAAGCTGGGCTTTCGCGTGGTGCTGTCCGATCCGTCCACGAAAAAGACCTACGAAGCGGGCATCGAGTCCATGCCGTCCGAGAGCGTGTGCTACCCGGCGAAGCTCTCGCACGGCCACATCATGAACCTGCTGGACAAGCACCCCGATTTCATTTGGTTCCCGTGCAGCAAATGGGAGCGTCAGGAGGACGAGGGCGCGGGCAACCACTTCAACTGCCCCATCGTGGCCAGCTACGCCGAGGCGCTTCGCCTCAACATCGACGAGCTGCGCGGGTCGAGCACGCAGTTCTTGAACCCTTGGTTGCCCTACGACCGCAAAGAGAACCTTAAGGAGCGCCTGTTCGTCGAGTTGGTGGAGGCGCATCCGGAGTTGATGGGCGAAGGCGTGCCCGCGCCAACGCGCGCCGAGGTTGATGCCGCCGTGGAGGCCGCGTGGGCCGAGGACGAGGCGTTCAAGCGCGACATCCGCGCCAAGGGCGCCGAGACGCTCGCGTGGATGGAGCGCACCGGCACGCACGGCATCGTGCTGGCCGGCCGTCCCTACCATAACGATCCCGAGATCAACCACGCCATCCCCGAGCTTCTGACCAGCTTCGGCCTGGCGGTGCTCACCGAAGACTCCGTCGCGCACCTCGGCACGCTCGAGCGTCCCATCCGCCTCGTGGACCAGTGGATGTACCACACGCGCCTGTACGCGGCGGCGAAGGTGGCCACCGAGCGGCGCGACCTCGATCTCATCCAGCTGAATTCGTTCGGCTGCGGCCTCGACGCGCTCACCACCGACCAGGTGCAGGAGATACTGGAGTCGGCGGGCAAGGTGTACACCGTGCTCAAGATCGACGAGGTGTCGAACCTGGGCGCGGCGCGCATCCGCGTGCGCTCGCTTCTCGCCGCGCTGAAGGACCAGGCCGACGAGGAGGCCGATGGCGCGAGCGCACCGCGCGGCTGCCCGGCCATGTCGATCGACGTAGACGCGCTCGTGGCCGATGCGAACGCGCGCATCGACGCCAAGACGGGGGTCGTGGAGGGGCGAATTGCCGCGGAGCTGGCTGCGGCGAGCGCGGATGCGTCGGGTGCGGGAGGTGCCGCCTCGACGGCGAAAGCGACTGCGCTCTCAGGCGGCGCGGTCGCTCATGCGGATGGCGACGTGGCTTCCGGCTCCTTGGCTGCCGACGGGACTCCTGCCACGTTCGCAGAGAAGGCCGAGCCCGCCGTTCGCGAGCGCTTCCGTCAGCGCGAAGGCGCCGACACGGAGTTTCCTCGCGCGGTGTTCACGAAGGAGATGAAGGAGGCCGGCTACACCATCCTCTGCCCGCAGATGGCCCCCATCCACTTCGACCTGCTCGTAGAGATATTCCATCGCTTCGGCTACAACCTGGAGCTTCTGCCCAGCGTGGACCATGGCGCGGTTGACGCGGGCCTGAAGTACGTGAACAACGACATCTGCTATCCGTCCATCCTGGTCACCGGTCAGATCATGGAGGCCGTGATGAGCGGCCGCTACGACACCGACAAGCTGGCCGTCATCATCACGCAGACGGGCGGCGGCTGCCGCGCCACGAACTACATCTCGCTCATCCGCAAGGCGCTGGCGAGCGTGGGCCTGTCGCATGTGCCGGTGATCGCGCTGTCGTTCAAGGATCTGGGCGAGGACAATCCCGGCTTCAAGATCACGCCGAAGATGCTCTTGCAGGCCGTGTACGCGCTTGCCTACGGCGATCTGCTCATGATGTGCCTGTACCGCACACGCCCCTACGAGGTTGAGTCCGGCAGCGCGAATGCGCTGTTCGACCACTGGATGGGCGTGTGCAAGGAGCAGCTGCGCCGCGGTATGGGCCGGCGCGAGTTCAAGCGCACGGTGCGCGCCATCGTGGAGGACTTCGACACGCTGCCGCTTGTCGGCGAGGGTGCCAAGCCGCGTGTGGGCGTGGTGGGCGAGATCCTCGTGAAGTTCCATCCCACGGCGAACAACCAGATCGTGGAGGTGATCGAGCGCGAGGGCTGCGAGGCCGTGGTGCCGGGGCTCATCGAGTTCTTCCTGTTCGGCATCGCGGGCGGCATCTTCCAACGCCAGCTGGGCAAGACGAAGAAGAGCGAGGTGGGCAGCCGCATCGCGCTTGCGGTCATCGACAGGTTCCGTGCGCCGGTGACCCGTGCGCTGCGCGAATCGAGCCGCTTCGAGCCGCCGGCGAACATCTACGAGCTGGCCGAGTACGCGAGCGAGATCCTATCGCTGTGCAACAGCATGGGCGAGGGGTGGCTGCTCACGGCCGAGATGGTGGAGCTCATCAAGACGGGCGCGCCGAACGTGGTGTGCACGCAGCCCTTCGCGTGCCTGCCGAACCACGTGGTGGGCAAGGCCGTCATCAAGGAGTTGCGCCGCCGCTACCCCGAGAGTAACATCGTGGCCGTGGACTACGATCCGGGCGCGTCGGAGGTGAACCAGCTCAACCGCATCAAGCTCATGATCAGCGTGGCGAAGGCGAACCTCGCCGACAAGGAGGCCGAGGCCAAGCAGGCACGTGATCGGTTCGTGGGCGCAGCCCGCCCGCAGGCAACCCAAGAGGACGCCGGCGAGCTGGAGATCGAGACCGAGAAAGCGTAGCGCCGAGGGGCCGCCGCGCATCGGGACCCCTCGTTTCGCCTGGACGCTGCGGATAGCGGCGGCCCGACGCTTTTTCACTTCAGCTCGCTTTTGGGATCGCCCCGAATGGGTTTCTCGTCGATCGGGGAAACATGGGAAAAGCACTGAAAGCCATACTGCTCGAGTTCGAAAAGCATCGTCTTCTCCTTGGGGCGCTTGTTGCGTTCTGGGGATTTCATTACGTGGTGTTCTGGAGTGAAGCGTTCGCCCCTCTCCCCTCGTATAGCTTTTGGGGAATTGGCGGTGATGCGCTTTGGATCGTGGCGGTCACCTGCAACGCGCTTGCTCTCGGGGCCTTCTGCCTCGGCGCCGGTCGGGCGTCGCGTGTTGATTTCATGCGCCTTTCGCGGGCGGCTGCATGGTTGACTGCGGTGGGCACCGCGCTGCTTTCGTGCGGACTTGCGTGCTCGCGGGGCATGGGGGAGGCGGCCTATTTTGCAGGCACGATGATGCTGGGCTTTGGAACCGGATTGCTCATGGCGTGCCTATCCAAGGTCGTCAGCGGAGTGACGCCTAAAACCACCTACATGTGCATGGCGGCCTCGTTTGCGGGCGGGGCGTTGCTCGATCTTGTCGTTACTGCGGCGCTTGTCCCATTGGCTGCGCGCATGGCTATGGTTGCCTTGCCTTTTGCGTTTTGCTGGGTGTATCGCCGCGAGTTGGTGCGTCAATCTGCCGAAAAGCCGCAGATCGAGGAAACGCCGTCGCAGCCTGCCGAGCGACCTTCGTTCGTTTTGGGGAGTCTGACGAGTCTGGTCGTAGTCATCGGCCTTTCGGCCGGGTTGATGCGTGGCGTTGGTTTGGGCGATGAACTTACGTTTGCCGAGGGCCCTCTGTTCGTCGGAACGGTTCTTGTCACCGGGTGCGTTCTCGTCCTGTTCTCCCAGATATCCGACAACGCGAAGCCCACGCTGCTCTTCCAGATCGTGGTTATCGTGATAGCTGGAGCTTTCGTGGCGCTTGCTCTTGTGGCGCATCAGCCGAAGGTCGCTTTTGCCTTGCATACTGTGGGCTTCCTCTGCTTTGTGCTGCTGGTCTGGTTCTTCTGTTCGTATTACGCTTGGTCAAGCGGTCGTGGTGCATGGGCGTTCTCGGTCGGGCTGTTCGCAAACCAGGCTGGTCAGGCTGCGGGCAGCTTCCTGTGCGTCGCACTCGTGGCTTTGTTCGGATCCATCGACTCGGCGCTTTTGTATGTTTCGTTCGGCATGGTGTACCTGCTGTTCGTTGCGGCGCTCGTGTATTTTTCGGCGGCCAATCGACATCGGAAATCGATTTCGGACGCCCCCGATCCGCTTATGGACAAGGCGTTGGATGCGATTTCGAAGCGGTGCTGTCTCACTCCGCGAGAACGTGAAATTGCCGGGCTGGTCATGCGGGGAGACAGCCGCAGCGCCATTTCGGAGGTATTGTGCGTTTCTCAGGAAACCGTGAAAAGCCATACGAAGCATCTCTATCAAAAACTCGGCGTGCATTCGCGCGATGCTCTTGTTCGCCTAGTTCGGAATGAAGCGGAGGATCAGATGCTGTAGCTGGTTCGGCGATAATCGCAGTTCAACGTCGCTCCCCCTTAAGGGGGAGCGACGTGGGCAGAAGATTTCCCCCGCTATGGGGCTGGCGTCCGGTTGTCTCCCGCCGGTACATTCATTGCGGTCGGCCGACGGTCGATTCAGGCAGATCGGATGAAGGAGGGAGCAATGGAGCTAAATCGAAGAGATTTCTTGAAAGGCTTTGCTGCGAGTGCGGTAGCTGCCGGAGCCATTGGGATGACGGGATGCTCGCCAGCCGTAAGCGGCTCGAATGCCGAAGGGAAGCAGCGTGCGTTGCAGGAAGAAGGGCGGACAGGGGCGACCGGTGCGCACAGTTGGGATGTTGCGCCTCGCGCAATCGATGACATCGCGGACGTCAAAGACTACGATATCGTGATCGTCGGAGCAGGTCCATCCGGCTGCGCCGCCGCCGAAGCCGCCGCATCGGCGGGAGCGACGGTGGCCGTTATCGAGCAGGCTGCCGGCTACACCGCGCATGGTGCCGACAACGGAGCGATCAACTCGAAGGTGCACCGCGATGCGGGCATCGACATCGATCCGAGCGAAGCGACGCGCATCCTCTTCAACTTCTCGCAAGGCACGGTGAACCGCGATCTCGTCTATACCTGGGCATCGCGCTCGGGCGAAGTGTTCGATCATTTCATCGAGCTCTGCGCGGCGCGCGATATCCCCGCCATTCTGGCTATATCGGACACTTCCAAAACCGACTGGGATGCTCTGCCCGATCAGTTCCGCGAGTTTCGCACGGGCGTGACGTTCGGGAGCGAAGAAGAAGGCGTCGTCATTGACGCCGAGAGCTTCACGTTTGTCGAATCGCACATCGTTGAAACACTGCTTGACGAGGCGACATCCAAAGGTGCCGAAGCGTTCTTCAACACCCATGCGGAGCAGTTGGTCGGGGATGCGCAGAGCGGCATCACAGGGGTCGTGGTTACGACGGAGGACGGAAACCATGTTCAGTTCAATGCTTCGAAAGGCGTGATTCTGGCAACGGGGGATATTTCCGGCAATGAGGAAATGCTCGCATGCTGGGCGCCCATCGCGCTGCGCGCGGATGTGTGCCAATATTTTCCGGAAGGTGGCAACAAGGGCGAAGGCATTCTCATGGGCGTGTGGGCCGGCGCGGCCGTCTCGAAATCGCCCGCGGCACCCATGGTGCATCCCATAGCGTCGACGCTCCCCCTTTCAGCGCTGTCGATGTCATGGTTGGCAGTGAACAACCAAGGGAAACGGTATTGCTGCGAGGTTCCGTACGAGCCTTACATCACCAATGCGCGCATGAATCAGCCGGGAAACGTGGGCTACAGCATCTTCGATGGGGCCTACGAACAGAAAGTGCGGGCCCAAGAGCCCGATACCGCCGACAAGATGCTGGCTGGGGCGGCCGAGCGCATAGCCGAGGGCGTTGAGAGCGGAGAGATGTGGCAAGCGGATACGCTCGACGAGCTGGCGGCGCAACTGGGCATTCCGGCAGACGCCTTTAAGGCGACGGTGGAGCGGTACAACGAGCTGTGCGCGAGCGGCACCGACGTCGACTTCGGTGTGCCGGAACGTTTTCTCGCGCTCGTCGACACGCCGCCGTTCTACGCGCAACCTGTTCCGGCCGTCACGCTGACCGTTCCATTCGGCTTGCATGTGGATCGGAACTCCCAGGTGTGCACCGATCGGGATGAGCCCATTGCGGGCCTGTTCGCCGTCGGCAATGTGCAGGGAGACTTTTTCGGCATGTCGTATCCGGTCACATGTCCGGGCATCAGCCACGGTCGTGCCCTGACGTTCGGGCACTTGGTCGGCAACGCGCTGGCGAACGATACGCTCATCAACGAATAGCCTTGACTTTGGTCATGATCGAGCGAGCTTTCGAAGCGGGCGCTGCTCGGCGATGTCGAGCAGCGCCCATTCGTCATGCGGATGAATTCGTCGGCTATCGTTTTGGGAGCTCGGATATGTCGCTCTCGAGCGAGCGAGGCGGCACGTTGCGGAATGCGTCTGCGTGTGGAAGCGTGCTTCGTAGCGGGTGCGCTAAGGCTGAGCGGCGAGCTTCCTCCGCTAAACCAAGGCCGACGCGAGTCCGCATTCGCTAGATCTTGGGCAGAACCCTTGCGACCGGGCGTTGCGAGGTCCTCGTTGCGTGGGCCTTCTTAGGCGCTGTCGAGCTTTGCGTGGCGATCCGGTCTGCATCGATGACGGTTTTGCGAGCGAGCGGGCGAACGTGGCGCAGATCGCGCTTCGTGCATAGGTTGGTAGTTCCCCATCGAGGCAATGGCGAGGTCCGGAAAAGCCCGATCAGGGCTTTTCCGGAAGCAAGCCGAAAGAGGGAAGGCCGCAGCGCCAATGCGAGCGCGAAATCTGTGCACAAGATGCGATCTGTGCCATTTCGTGTGGTTCTTTCCGCCAATCTTGGTTGATGGGCAGGTTCAGGGGTTCGCGTCGGGTTTCGCGTGCGACCGACCCTCAAGGCGCGAGGGCGCGGATGGAGATGACGTAAATGCCCTCATCCGCTTTGCGGGCATAGAGGGAAAATCCGGTGATGACGGCTATGAACTCGGATCCCCCCACGTGCGCCTTGGGATTGCCGCAGGGCTTTGCGTGCAACCGCTTGAGGCTTGACACTTTGGCAGGCACCCCTTCTTCGCCGACCTTGATCTCGAAGGCGGTCCACCTTCCATCTGCCAGTTCGATGATCGCGTCGGCTTTCAAGCCGGAATCGTCGCGATAGCATCTGACCGGCTCGAACCCGATGTCGGGTACGGCTTGAGCGTGCACGAGGAGGTCGCGAATACATGGGCTCTCGAAAATCGTTCCGGAGGTCTGCCAGTTATGCACGAGCGCCGTAGACCCCATTCCCGGTTGGGCTGCGGCAAGGGACGGGTCGGCGAGGTAGCCCTTCGGCTTTACGTAAAGGCGTTTGGGCAACCTTGCCTCGGGGATCCGGCCCGGTACCTTCACCAGCAAATGCAGAGGCTTCAGAAGGGCGAGGTAGGAAGCCAGCGTTTCGTGCGACAAGGAGGTTTTTCCGAAGGGCTCGCTTTCTTCGAGCATGTCTGCGAGAAGTGTCTTGCGCGTGGCCGCTTGTCCGAGGGTCAGCGCCACCGAGGCCACCAGCCTGCTGGCGATATCGGGCTTCTTCCTGCGTCGGGGAACGCTTTGTGCGTAGAGGAGCCGCAGGTATTCGCGCGCCACCGTCTACGCGTCTGCGGCATCCATGTCGATGGCCTCGGCCACCCTCCTTTGCATGCGATATCCACCAAAGGGAGGGCGTCCTTGCTATCGGGCGTCATCATGCCGCGGGCGAAGATTCCCTCGAAAAGCCCCTTGAGGGAAGCGGTGCCGACGGAATCTTCCGATTCTGCGGGGGAGAGGGGTGCATGCGTATCCTCCCTATATTGCCTGCGCCGCTGTGCCGAGGCCTCTCGCCATCCCTGGGGATGGCGGTGTCGGAGAGCCCGTCAGCATCCAACCGCCGCGAAGAGAGCGCTGTCCATCGACCTTGCGGCACACGTTATCCCATACGCGAGGAGCCAGCTGCCATTCGTCTATAACGTGCGGCTGTTCTTCCAACGTCATAAGGCCGGGATCGGCAAGGGCTGCGGAGCAATCGTCGTCCGCGAAGCTGACGCTTTTGCCATGCACGCGCGCCGTCCATGTTTTCCCGCACCATTTGGTGCCGGATATTTCAACCGCTCCGAACAGGGAAGGTGGCGTTTTGCTTGATCGTCGACTATGCGTGGAAGATGGGATTCTCTGAGGCGTGCAAGGTCTGTCATGGGGGCTTTTCACCTTCTTCGCTCGCATGAGAGAGGAATCGGCGTTTTCCGAATGATCGACCCGACGTTTTCCGAATTGCTAACGCTGGCGATTGTTTGCCGGAAATTTTCATCGGTTTGCACTTTTCCGATGTTTTTGGGGAAGGCATGGCATGTTTGGGAATTGGGCGATAGCGGTGATGGCGACAATGGGCGAAAGCTTCGCGCACGAGTTGTCTCGCCCTCGACGCCGGCCTTGCGGCGAGGGGGCAAGGAGGTGCGTATCGGCTGATCGAGTTGGGGCGAAGTGCGGCTTGGGTGGCCAAAGACGCAGATCGTAGGGTAAGTGGTGCGTTTGTTGCTGTTTTGTTGCTCATGACCCTCTATTATGTAGGGAACTATGAAGAGAACCAGCTATCGAACGAGCCTATTGTTCGCATGCGAAGCGAAGGAGAGACGATGAAGGGAATGAGGATCGCGCTCGGAGCGCTGCTGGCGTGCTCGCTCGTGCCGGTGCCTGCGGGTGCGGCGTGGGCCGACGAGCCGACTGCGGGCGACGGCTCGGGTGCTGCGGGCGAGGCTACCGCAGCGCTACCGGCGCTTGAGCCGGGCACGTACGTCGAGCATGAGGCCGTCGCGTATGTGATGGACGGCGGCGCGCTGCCGCTTTCGGCGGACGGAGGCGTGCTGGACGGTGCCCAACCCCTGATGGACGTCGATGCGGATGCGGCGGCCGAGGCGTTTGACGGGGCCGCGGATGCGAAGGAACCCCAGGCATCGGCAACGGCGCGTTCGCTTGCCGCGTCCGACGGGGGTGGGGCGACGGCTGGCCGTCTGGTGCTCGTGCGCGACGAAGCCAAGACCACAGAGCAGCTCATCGCCGAGCTCGAGGCCGATCCGCGCGTGGTGTTCGCCGAGCCGAACGCCGTGGTGGAGACGGGGGACGCCGACAGCGGGGCGCAGGCGGCGCAGGACGCGGCGATAGCCCAGCTCGCCGAAGAGGCGATCGAAGGCTTGCAGGAGGAAAGCGGCGCGCCGACTGCCGGGGTGGATGGCGCGGGCGGCCTCGAATCTGCGAATGGCGGAGAAGGGGGCGGTGCGGCTGCCGGGGACGACGACGCGCATGGCGCCGGCAGCGCCAGCGGCGAAGGAAGCGCCGGCGACGTCGAAGGTGCGGTCGACGGCACGAGCGAGGGCGCGGACGGCGAAGATGCGGAAGGCGACGCCGACGGCGCGGACGGCGACGGCGACGACGCAACCGACGTCGTGTTCGGCGAAGACGACGACGGCCCCGCTGCCGACCTCGACGATTTCGTGTGGGGCTTTCGCAACGATGGCCGCATGGGCGGCATTTCCGCCGACGAGGCCGTTGACATGGGATATGCGGCGTGGCCTGACGCATCCGCAGCGGGCGGCCTCGACGAGGTGGTCGTCGCCGTCATCGATTCGGGCGTGGACGCCTCGAACCCCGACCTCGCGCCGGTCATGTGGAACGAGGGCCTGACCTCCGGCATCGCGCCCACTGGCAAGGAGGACGAACACGGCTTCGCGGCAGCTGCCGACGCGACGGCGGGTGTCACGTCCACCACCGGCATATCCAGCTACCACGGCACGCACGTGGCGGGCACCATCGGCGCGGCGTGGGACGGCGAGGGTGTCTCGGGCCTCGCGCCGAACGCGCGCATCATGGCGGTGCGTCACAACGACACGCTTGCCGGCATGTTGGAGTGCTTCGACTACGTGAGCCGCGCGCGCGACGCGGGCGTGGACGTGCGGGTGACCAACAACTCGTGGGGCTTCGGGCAGGGCATGTGGCGCTCCATCGATGTCGCGGTCACGCAAGTGGGGCGGCAGGGCGTCGTGAGCGTGTTCGCGTCGGGCAACTCCGCTTTCGACAACGATGCGGCGGCCAGCACGGCCACCACGCTGGCCGACAACCCCTACGCCATCGTGGTGAACGCGCTCGATCCCACGGGAGAGGCGACTGCGTTCACCCAGTACGGCGAGACGGCCACCGACGTGATGGCTCCCGGATCCACCGCGCTGTCCACGTACGCGACGGGCGAGGCGAACGCCGCGCGTGTGACCGACGGACCGATCTACCTTGGAGAAGAGGATGCGGATGCGGTGCTGTACGAGAGCTTCGATGCGAAGACGCGCATGGACGAAGGCGTGGCTTCGGCTTCGGGTGAGCCGGTGCTGTCGTTTCTCTCTGAAGGAGAGGGGCAGGCGGGGGAGCCTGTCGGCGAGGTGGTGACGGGCGGCAAGCGCTTCGACGGCGAGGCGGCCTACGAGCTGCCCTATGTCCCTCCCGCTTCGGAGAATCCGCTGATGTCCGTTGTCAGCAGCGAGGTTGATCTGTCGGGGGTGGCCGAGAAGCCGACGCATGCGAGCATTCGCTACACCGCCGATTTCGAGGGAGGCGTTTCGGGCATTGCGCAGGCTGTGGCGGCTGTGCCCGTCATCGACGAGGGCGGCGGCTCCGCATGGGCGCCGTTGACCGCGCAGGCGGGGTCGTCGTTCGGCTTGGGCGGCGATTCGTGGAACGGCTTGAGCGTCGAGCTTCCCGAGGACACGGATTGGAGCCATTTCCGGATAAAGATATTCTACGCGCTGCTTGAGTTCTCCATGACGGGCGGGGTCCAGGCGGTGGGCGGCCCGGCGGCGGGCACCTTGGTGATCGACAGCATTGGCTTGGGCAGCGATCTGGTGCCTTACGCCTACATGCAGGGCACCTCGATGGCGTGCCCCGCCGTGGCCGGCGCGGCGACGGTGATCGCTGGGCAGGGGCTGGCCGACGTGGCGGACGACGAGGCGAAGTCGGCCGAGAAGCTGGCGGCGCTCGCGAAGGGCGCGGCCGAGCCGGATGCGCGCTACGGCAGCCTGTGCTCCACGGGCGGATACGCCACGGTGGATGGCGCGCAGAATCCCGGCCCGGCCATCATGGCGGTGCGCGACGCGAACGACGCTGTGGAGGTGGAGGGCTACTTCATGCCCGAGGGCGCGACGGTGCGTTTGGGCGACGCGGAAGCCGCCGTGGTCGGTCGCGAAGACCTCGGCGGCGACAAGGCGCGCCTGACGGTGCGGAAGCCCGAGGGCTTTTCGGGCGGCCAGACGGTCGTGCGCGTGGAGGCGAACGGAAAACTGACCAGCCACCGAGCCGATTTGGGCGCGCGTGCGGACGCGACCTATTACGACCAGACGAACCTGCCCGTTCCCGAGGAGCTGACGCAATGGGGCTCGTGGCAGCTCGTGGGTTTCGACGGCGATATCTACTGCTTGCCGCGTACGAGCACGCTTGGCGCGGAACCCGATCCGTTCGATCATCTGCTGCGCTACCGTCCCGATGCGCAGGAGTGGGAGCAGGTGCCTTTGCCGACCGATGCTGTCGGCGCTGCCAGCCCCCAGAATCTCGTCGATGTGTCGGGCGCGACGCTTGATGGCGCGCTGGTGCTGCAGCTGGGCTATGCTTCGGGCGCCGTCCGTTTCGTTCGCTACACCGCCGACGGGGCTTGGGAGGCGATGGGCTACGGCTATGCGCTCAACGGGCCGGACAAGCCGCTTTTCGGCACGTTGGCAAGCGATGGCGAGGAGCTGTATCTGTTCGGCGGCGCGGTTCTCGCCAACGGCGCGGCTGTCGACAGCTCCGCCGTGTACCGCATCGATCTCGAGGCTGCGCCGGATGCCGCGCCCGAGAAGTGCGGCGAACTGTCGACCGGCCGCATCCGTCCCCAGGTCGCGTACGGCAACGGGGCGTTCGCGGTGTCGGGAGGCGTATCGCTGTCCTACCAACTGGGCGGCGTTGCGGGCGTCGAGATGGTGACGCCCTCGGAGGGCGGCTACGATTGGGACACGGGCGAGGAGCTTCCCACCGGTTGGCTTGCGGGAGGACCGGTGGACACGACGGCGCTCGTGACCGAGACAGGGCAGATGGCCTGGGCGTCGGGTGCGCTCGCGGACGGCTTCGCGCTCGTGGGCCCCGAAAGCGACGACGGCGCGTCCGACACGTACCTGCTGGACGTCGAGGGGGCCTTTGCGCCAACGGCGTACGAGAAGCGCGCTTCGTGGCAGAAACTGCTCGCTCCGGCGGCCACGGCGTATCGCGGGCAGCTGTACGTGTTGGCATCTGCGCAGAACGAGCCGTACCGCGTGTTCAGCGCCACGGCGATGGAGACGGTCGAGCAGCCGGGCGACGTACCGGCGGTGCCCGACCCCGAGTACGCGAGCGCCGAGGCCGTGAAGCAGCTTGAGGACGCCATCAAAGACGCGCGCAACGATCTGACGCAGACCGTCGTGAGCGCGGATGGAGCCGATGTGGCGAAGGGCACGCCGTGGGTGACCCGTGCCGCCTACGACGCATTCGAGGCGGCCATCGCCGCTGCCGAGGCGGCCGTGGGCGTGGAGCGTCCGCTTGCGAGCGACATCGAGCGCGCCGCCGCGGACCTTGCCGCCGCGCGAGAGGCCTTCGATGCCGCGAAGGCCGACGGCTTGAAGGCGGGCGGCGGCTCCGAGGAGAAGCCCGGTGCCGGCTCCGATGCGAAGGGCGACGGCTCGGCGTTGCAGAAACTGGCCAGCACGGGCGATGCGCTTGCGTGGGCTCCGCTTGCGCTCGGCTCGCTCGTTTCGGCGGCGGGGGCGACGCTTGTCGTGACGACGCTTCGCCGTCGATCCTCGAGCGAGAAGTGACGCGTGCTGCGCTTCAGGCGACTTATATGAGATCATAGGCGACCGGGGCTGCACAGCCCCGGTCGCATGATGGATGCGCCCGACTGCTGGGCGGGTTGCGGAAAGAGAGGAAGGCCGATGGGTTTGTTCGGTTCGGGAAAATCCGACGAGGAGAAGCTTCAGGAGCGCGTTGCGAAGGCTCTCGACGAGATGGGTATCACCGTGGAGTCGGCTGCCGAGAAGGACGGGTCGGTTCATGTGGGGTGCTTCCAAGGCGCGTTGGGGTTGAGTTCGTACAAGAACTTGTCGATGACGATGGAGGGAGTGCTTGGCTTCCTGCAGACGAACGGACGCGAGATCGTCGATGTGAAGGTGAGCCCGTGCGGCTCAGGCGACACCATTATGAGCCAGTTGGTGACGGTTTTGTATCGGTGAAGGGGTTGTCGGCGATGAAGGGGCAAGTCGTCATGAGAAAGCGGTGCGGGCGGGCGATGTGACGCGAACGAGCGGCTGCCGAGCTCGCGCTGGACGTGCAAAGCGCGGACCATACGGAAGAAACGGCCGATGCGAAGGATGAGGGCTCGCAGGGTTTTGAACCGGACGATGCGCAGGCCGCTTGGGGCGGGATTGGGGAATTCGGGCCGGCGCCCAAGCCAGGGCCGTCGGTTGCGGAAACGATCCGCATTGCGTGATGCGAGCGGCGCTGCGCGTGTGGCGCTCGGGCAAAGGGCCGAAGGGCTTTGCAGTGGCCGGGGAGGTGCGCGGCGGTCGGCATTCGCACCTTATGGCAGCGCCGCGTTCGCGACCACGCCTTGCGCCTAGGCTCGCGCTCGCGGGTGCGGTGCCCCTGCGCCTCGCGGCAGCGTTCGGCGTCGTCTCGTCGCGATCGCCTTGTCGTTCGACGCCTTGCGTTGCGTGCTCGGGCATTTCGCATGATGCGGTTCCGCTAGGTCGTCTTTCCCTGTCGTCCGGGCTCGGTTTTCGCTGTGCGCGGTAAAGCGTGAAAAGGCGTCGACGTGCATTGCCGTCGTAGGCTCTCATACGCGCAAAAAAGCGCATCTCGTCTGATTGGGGCAATGATCGATAAGCGCCATCCGTCCTTTTGTCGCTCCGTGCCGTCGGAGCGGCTTCGTCAAATTGCAGCAGAGCTCCGCGTCGCATGGCGAGGCAGGCCGAACTTCGCGCACGGGTGGAGAGGCGAACAGGGAACCTGCGTTCGTCGATGCTCCATCGAAGGGCTGGGGCGCCGCCTCTCATCCGTCGACCGGCCATGCTTTCGAAGATCGGGCCGTTCTGCCCAGACGGCCCGATCATGTGCGCGCTGCGAACGACGCTGCCCTGCACCATGTCCGATCAGAACGGATAGGCGCGAGGCGCGTGCTGGACGCTTGTCCAATGAGTGCGCGTCATCTCCTCGAGGATCCAGCGTCCGTTGAAGCGCCCGAGCCCGGAGTTCTTCTCGCCGCCGAACGGCACGTGCCGCTCATCCGCCACGGTCATGTCGTTCACATGCGTCATGCCCGCGTCGATCTTGCGGGCGAACGCAACCGCGCGCTCCACGTCGCCGCCCACTACAGCCGACGACAGCCCGTAGTTCGTGCGGTTTGCAAATCGCAGAGCCTCGTCCTCGCCATGCGCGACGATAATGGGCGCCAAGGGGCCGAAGCTCTCCTGTTCGGCAATGTCGAAAGCGGGATCGACGTCCGTGAACACGACGGGAGGCATCACGAGGCCGTCCGGCTCGCCGCCGAGCGCGAGCGTTGCGCCTTGGTCGCGGGCACGTGCGATCTTCTGAAGAAGGTCGGAGAGCTGCGCTTCGTTGATGATGGGGCCGATGTCGGTGGCCGGATCCATCTGGTTGCCGCATGCGAGCTTCGCGGCGTGCGCGACGAAGCGCTCGGTGAACTCATCGGCCAGTTTCGCATCCACGATGATGCGGTTCGTGCTCATGCATATCTGCCCTTGGTGGAGGAAGCGTCCGGCGATGGCGATGTTTGCAGCACGTTCCGCATCGGCATCGTCGAGGACGACGAGCGGCGCGTTTCCGCCCAGCTCCAAGGCGAGGCGCTTCATGCGCGATCCACCGAGGGCCTTTGCGGCGATGCTTTTTCCCACGGCGGTAGACCCGGTGAAGCTGACGAGGCGCGGTACGGAGCTTTCCACCATCGCGTCGCCTATTTCGCCGCCGCGCCCTACCACCACCGAGAGCACGCCGGCGGGCAGGCCGGCCTCCTCGTATATCTTCGCGAGCAAAAGTCCGCCCGCGATGGGCGTGTCGGACGCGGGTTTGAGCACTACGGCGTTGCCCACGGCGAGGGCCGGAGCAACCGAACGGTTCGATAGGTTCATCGGAAAGTTCCAAGGGCTGATCACCGCTATCGTGCCGAGCGCGCGGCGGTACACGCGGTTCTCCTTGCCGGGGATGTCCGAGGGCAGAATGTCGCCATCCATGCGGTAGGGAAACGACGCGGCTTCTTCGGCCGCATCGCGGGCGGCGGTCACCTCGAACTCGGCTTTTGCTCGAATGCCTCCCGTCTCGCGCTGCACCCACGCTATCAGCTCCTCGCGTCGTGCGTCGAAGATGCGCACGGCTGCGTTCATAACTGCGGCCCGCTCGGAAGGCGGCGTCTGTTCCCAGGCGGCCTGTGCTTGCTCGGCGATCTCGAAAGCTTGTTGCACGTCGTTCTTGTCGGCTAGCGTGTGGACGGCGAGGGTGCTGCCGTCGTAGGGGTTCACGTCGCGGGCGCGCTCGCCGCTGCCGCCGTCGCGCCAAGCACCGGCGATGAAGAGCTTGTCGAGGCCCGTGTATGGTGTCGGAGGCGGGGTGGTGGCTTCATGCGCATCAGGGGTGCGCGTGGGTGCGGGGGTGGTGCTCATGGGCGTTCCTCCTGTTCAGTCGGCTTGGGCGCCCAGTATAGAGTTGCGCGTCGGAGGCGCTTCGAAAGCGAGTGCTCCGTCAACGAACGGTTGCGTTTCGGGAGCCGCTTTGTGGCTGCATGGAAAGGGGCCGCTTCTTCCCGGTGCTCGGTTTCGGAGGGCTTCCGATAAAGTGCTTTCTTTAAAGAGGGGCAAGCGGCCTGGGCGTGTTCCCGTGCATGTTGCAGCGCGCTGGTCGAGCTCTCGGGGAACCCGTTGCGCGCGGGCCTGCGACGCAAAGCTCTCGAGCTTTTCGTGCCCGGGAGTCCATCGGGGCAAAGCGCCCCGCCGCGCCTCTTTGCGTCCTCGGCAGCGCCGGTTCTCGAGCTTCAGATCTGCGAGGAGGGGTCGCTTGGGGCCGCGCCAATCCGAGGGCTTCGGTAGTGGGTCCTTCCACGGTACGCGGTGATTTGTCTGCGACCTCGGGTTTCGGCTCGTATCGTCGTTCTCGAAACGCGAACCGGCTTCGAGGGCGCGCTTTCGGGCGGCGCGAGAAGGTTCGGGAAAAGCGGCCCTTCGATCCTCGCTTTATTTTCGGGAACGAACCGGGAATGCGTTTTGGCGTTCCGTTCTCGTTTGTGGATGAGGGCGTTGCGCTTCAGGGCGACTGCGGCGTGCGGCTCGTCCTTTGCCGACGTTCTGCGCATCGACGTCTGCCCGATGCCGAAGGGTCGAAGGCCGATGCGGTGGCAAGCGTCGAAAGGCTGCGCGTTTGCCAATTCGGCGTACATGACGGACAATGGTCGCAACGAGAAACGACGAAACCGAAGGAGGCGACCGGTATGGGGCTTGCGCAAGGTGCGTTGGCGGGCACGGGGGACAATCCTCTGCCGTTCATCGTGGGCGGCGTTGTTGTTGTGGCGCTCATCGTGCTGGTGGCGGCGTTCGTGCTGATGCGTCGTAAATAGGGGGTCTCAGAAGACCTCTCTTTGGCGGTTTCCGTGCCGTTTTGCCAGCCGCCCGTTCGTTTCGGTTCGGCAGGCATGGCGTGCCGCTCGGGCGCGGGTCGCGGATTTCGTGCCTGCCCTCTGCGATCTGCCGGCTCGGCGCGCATCGATCCATCCGGTCGCGATTCTCGCGCCGACTCCGGGAATTTGTTCCATGATGCTCGTGCCGGTCGGTTCGTGGCGGCAACTCGCTGCGAACCGACCGGTTCTCTTGTCTTTCCTCTTGCGGCGGCAATGGCGAACCGTTCGTGGCGAGGGCTTCTTGCGAAGATGCCGGAGGCCTTGGTCTCCGATTCCTATTTGATTGTGATATAGTATCATTTAAAGAGGAAGGGCTGATGCCTTGGCTCCGCCCACGCCTCCCGTCTGTCCATGCCGGGCGGGTTCCGGATCCGGGTTTTGAAGGCCCGTGCCGCTCCCGCCCTTTATTTTGCGAAGGAAGAGAAAACCGTCATGACCGATGTCTCGAACGAAACCGAAAAAACCGGCGATCCGCTCAGGTTCGTCGCCGATCCTAAGACCATATCCAAGTTCATGCAGATGTTTCTTTCGGGCGTGCTGTTCGTCCTCGGCGGCATTCTCTCCACGCTCCTGCTGATGAACACATGGTCGCTCATACTCCTTATCGTCGAGACGCATCAGACGAGCGGCAACGAGATTCTCGGCTCCATCGTGACGTGGTTCCTGTATTTCGAGTTTTTGGCGCTTATCGCGAAGTACTACCAGTCGGGACTCCATTTCCCTTTGCGCTACTTCATCTACATCGGCATCACGGCCATCATCAGGCTCATAATTCTCTATCACGACGATCCCGTCCACACGCTCATCTTCTCAGTCTCGATCCTCGTGCTTCTGCTGGCCTTGTATCTGGCCAACACCAAGCTGCTCAAACGCGAGTAGCCGAAAGGGCGACGGAAGACCGCTCATCGAGCGGGGCCGCCCCTCGCGTGCCGGGCGAGTTGTTTTGGCCGGAGCTTGGCGCGAGAAAGCTTGCGGTAAAGCATGATCGTTCTCGGGCGCGTCGGCTTTCTTTTGTCATGGTCGGCAAAATCCCAAAGGGCATTTGCCAAGGTGCTTTCTTTGGCCGAAAATGAGGCGGTGCGAAAAAGCCTCGAAGGGAGCATCATGGTTGGCAAGCTCGTCGTATGCCCCACGCCGATTGGGAATCTCGGCGACATGACCGCGCGCTCTGCTGAGTCTCTGCGTGCGGCGGACGTCGTATGCGCCGAGGACACGCGCGTGACGGGTAAGCTTCTGGCGGCGTGCGGGATAGAGAAGCGGTTGGAACGACTCGACGAGGGGCTTATAGGCGAGCGCGTGAAGGCCATCGTCGCTCGCGTGAGGGCTGGTGAGGTGATCGCCTACTGCTCCGATGCGGGCATGCCGGGCGTATCCGATCCGGGGTTGCGCCTTGTGCGCGCGTGCCGCGACGCGGGCGTGCCCGTGGAGGTGCTGCCGGGGCCGACGGCTGCTGCGACGGCCTACGTGGCAAGCGGTTGCTGCAACCCGCGCTTTTATTTCGGCGGCTTCTTCCCGCGCAAGGATGCCGAGCGCCGCGCGCTTCTGGACGCCTTGCGGGCGCTCGACGCCGCGCTCGTGTTCTACGAGAGCCCGAATCGCGTGGCGGGAGCGCTCGCGTGCATCGCCGAGGCGTTCCCGCTGCGAGAAGCGGCCGTATGCCGCGAACTGACGAAGTTGCATGAAGAGGTGCTGCGCGCGCCCGCGCCTGCGTTGCGGGACGAGCTGGCCGAGCGCGAGGCTGCGGGCGGCGTGAAGGGCGAGATCGTGCTGGTGATCGACGGGCCGAGCGAGGCGGAGGGCGCGGCCGCGCGCTCCGCGGCCGTCGATGGGGCCGCCGCGCGGGCTGACGAGCTGCGCGCGGCGGGGCTGCGCACGAAAGAGGCGGCGCGTCGGCTGATGGACGAGTTCGGCATCGCTCGCAACGAGGCGTACGATCTGGCGATGGGGAGAAGGTCGTGAGGGCTCTTCTTCCCGTGTCGCACGATGATGGAGTTGCTGGCATGCTGGCGGGCGGTTCCGCGCGGTGCGGCCGTCCTATCGCCGTGCAAGAGGGGAGGACCGCTCGATCGAATGACTGCGCAACGGTCGCGTTCGCATGCGAATGCGAGAGCCTCGCGTGGAGGGACGGTTGCACCTCCGTTCGTGGCTGCGATCGGGCGGGAGCGTGCGGTTCCACGCTCGATGGCCGATCATGCGGAGGAGCGGTGGAGGACATGAGAGACGCGGAGGAGGTTCGCGCGGGCGGGCGCAGGGGCGTGGCGGTTGCGCTCGCTTGCGGGCGGGCGCGCTCCGCTGCGAGAAAAGGCGATCGCGACGGGCTCGTGTCGGTGAGCGCTCGTGTCGGGCGCGGACGCGGCGCGGCGGTGGCCCCGCCCGAGGAGTTCGAGGTTGACGGCATCTCTGTCACGCTTACGCGCAAGCGCGTGAAGAACATCAACTTGCGGGTGAAGGACGCAAGCGGCCGTGTGGCCATCTCTGCGCCGCCGCATGCGAGCCGCGAGGCCGTCGCGGCGTTTGTGCGCGACCGCCGCGCATGGATCGATCACGCCCGACGCACGCTGGCGGCCTCCCCTCGCGACAGGGCTGCGACCGCCGCGCCCGACGAGGTGGCCGAGTGGCGCTTGCTCGTCGAAGCGTGCGTTCCCGCGCTCGTTGAGGCGTGGGAGCCTATCATGGGCGTGCAAGCCCGCAAGATCGTCTACCGCAACATGACGAGCCGGTGGGGCAGCTGCCAACCGGCAACGGGGCGCATCTGCATCAACGTGCGCCTTGCGCTCTATCCGCCGGAGTGCTTGGAATACGTTGTGGTGCACGAGCTGTGCCATTTGCTCGAGCGCGGCCACGGTCCCCGCTTCCAGAGCCTCATGGATGCCTTCATGCCCGATTGGCGCGAGCGTCGCGCGAAGCTGCGCTGACCGTCGCCCCGTCGTTTCTCGCCTTGGGGGCGACACCTCCTCGCGCTCAAGTCGTTTTCTTTCCTTCGCTTCCGCCGAGGCTCCGTACCTCGCGTCTTTCAAGCGGCGCGATTGGGGGGGCGGGGTGCCGATTCGGCAGGTTGCGTGCCGCAGCCGCTTCGTGCGTATGAGGGAACGCGGTGAAAGCGCTCCATCGCAAGCGGTTCGGCGGGCGAGACGGGGCGGGAGCGATCAGGGCGTGCGAACGATGGTCGCCCCGGGCGGTGCCGCCGACAGGGGGCGTCCCTCCCGGCGTGTCTCTATCGGTCGTCATCCGCGGCGACCCGTCTCCGGCAGCAACACCCCCGGGGGGCTTCGCGAGAGGCAGGGCGGAAGGGCCGTCCGGGGCGGTCGGCCAGCGACCCCTCGGGGTCGGCTCCGACCATATTCCCAAGGCGCGGATGGATGCAAAAGAGCCGACCCGGAGGTCGGCTCAAACTGTAATGGGACGGACGCGGATTGGTCGTGCCTCGAAGCGCGCTTGGCATCAGGATACGCGAGAAGCCCTTTCGGATCGTCTTGCAGCGCGTTTCGCCGCCGCCCGCGCGCTTGACGGGGGGGGGGGTGCGCATGAGCCCTTTCCCGTCGTTGCGACAATCTGGGTTTGATGATCGGCTCTTCGTTTCTGAATTCCCTTATTCGACCGTCCGGGGCTTGATTCTCGGAGATATTCTCCAGGTGTCTCTCTTTTTGCTGCATTTAGAGCGCCGTCCTTCATGAACCGTGCTGATTGGTAAACGATAGACGAGAGGCGAGGACGTGCGTCAAAGGTTGTTTTACGTCGCACCCCTCTCGAACTGGCACGGATCGCGCCTTGTGCATAGGTTCCGGCGCGCTTTCGCTCGCTTTTCTCAGGGTTTTCCCAGATGGCAACTTTTTCAAACTGTCATGATGACGCCTTTCTGGGTGAAAATCTATGCACAAGGCGCGATCCGTGCCAGTTCGAGCGGTTTCCGCTGCCAAACCAAGATTGGTAGGGGTCGTGCCAGTCCGCCGCGCCAGTCCGCCGGGTTTTGGGGCTTTTGAATCCAGCGGAACGGACCTTTGTCTCGCTTGGTGGCAAGGGGTTCGATCTGGAATTCGAAGAGTGCCCGTTCTTGCAGGTTTTGGATTAACGGCGGAGGGCGTCGTCCCGCATCAAGGCTTCGACGTGGGTAAACCGAGCCTTCGGCGTAGATTGCGTTGAGCGGAAGAAGAGAATGGGCCGTTGGCGGTTTTGCGCGGGTCGCCTCGAGGCCAGGAGGCGGCGTGCGAATGCCGAGGGCTGGAAGAGGAGGGCGCGGTGGTGCGTGGGAGCAGGGATGCGCGGAACGTCGCGGTTCGGAGAGGGCGATCATGCGGCTGGTGCGTTGCGAAGTTGAAAAGCCCGAGCGCTGTGCCCGTTCGGACAAAAAGGAGCGTAGGCAGGTGGATTTGAGCGGCATGGTTGGCTTCGGTTGCACGTTCGCCAGTTCCAACGTGCCCGTTTGCCGCAAAACAGCGCACGGGTCCATCATGGTGTTACTATGGGAGCCATGCAACGTATGATCGAAGACACCGACCAAAGGCCCGACGGTCTGCCGAGGCGGCAGCGCTTCGTCGTGCTCGCCGTCATGATGTCCGGCACCACCGCCGCATGCATCTCGCAGAGCATGATGATCTCGGCGTTGCCCACCATCATGCACGAGTACGGCGTGAACGCCTCGCTCGGCCAGCTGCTCACTACGTCCTATATCTTCACGCTCGGTCTCATATCGGCGATGACGGCGTTTCTCGTTCACCGTGTGAACTCGAAAACCCTGTTCATCGCATCGATGCTGTGCTTTGTGACGGGATGCGCGGCGGCGCTTTTCGCACCGAACTATCCGCTTTTGCTTGCGTCGCGTTTGTTGCAGGCTGGTGGCGCGGGCATCGCGTTGCCGCTCATCCAAGTGGTGGCCTTGTCGGTGTACCCCAAAAGCGAGTACGGGCGCGCGATGGGCCTCGTGGGGCTCATCATTGGCTTCGCGCCGGCCATCGGGCCCACCGTATCCGGCTTTCTCATCGATTTCTGGGGGTGGCGTTCGGTGTTCGTGGTGCTGGGCATCATCACCATGGTGGTGATCGCGCTTGCGTTGCCCCTGCTTACCGATGTGGTGAAGCGTCCAGACGAACCCGAGCGCTTCGATGTTCCCTCCGGCTTGCTGTACACGTTGGGATTTTGCGCCGTCATGGCGGGCGTGACGCTGGCCGAGGCGGGAGAGGGCTTCGCGCTCGCGGCTGCGGCGGCATTCGTTGCCGGCGCAACGGCGCTTGCAGTGTTCGCACGCCGCCAGCTCCGCATCGAGAATCCATTGCTTAAGTTGGCGTGCTTTCGCAGCCGTACGTTCACGGTCTCAACGGTGCTGGTGCTGGCGGCCCAGGTGGCGTTCATGGCCGGCTCCATCATGGTGCCGCTATTCGTGCAGGATGTCCAAGGCGACAGCGCCGCCGTGTCGGGGCTGACCATCTTGCCGGGCGCCGTGCTGCTCGGAATGCTCAATCCCGTCACGGGAAGGATGCTCGATCGCCGCGGGCCGCGTCCGCTCATCGTGGTCGGTTGCGCGGTGTTGGTGGCGGGGACGCTTGCGTTCTGCCTGCTCGACGCGAATACGCCCGAGTGGGTGGTGACGGTTCTCTACGGCGTGCGCACGGTGGGGGTGGCGTGTCTCATGATGCCGCTGACCGCCCATGCCTGCGCTGCGCTTCCCACCGCCGATATCGCTCAGGGCACAGCCATCATCACATCGTTTCGCCAGATATTCGGCTCCATTGCCTCATCGGCCCTCATCGCTGTCATGGCGAGCGCCTCCGGCAACCCTCTTGGCATCGACGCGTTCGGCTTTGGCGTGAGCTTCGCGGTTCAAGCTGCTCTTATCGTGGTCGGCTTCGTCGTCGGCATGGCGCTGCTTCCGCGTACGGCGAAGGGGTGAGGGCGGCGCTTTTCGCCATGTGGCTCGTCGTCATGGCCGCTCTTCGTGCCCTCTTTTCGCGTCTGGCGTCCGCGCATTCGCTCCCCCGCGAACGCACCACCATGCCTGCGCGTGGTTCTCGCCCGCGCCCGTCCTGGCCGCGGCTCATCTGCCATCCGAGGCTCCGCCGCCTTTCCGCTACTCCTTGGCCGGCTTTTCGCGCTTGAAGCCCTCGGAATAGGCGCTGGGTATCACGAGCGTGCCGCTCGACTCCTTCACGCCTTCGCTCAGAAGGTGCATCGAGCGCAGCTCGAAGGCCATCTCGTCCTTGCGGTACACCTCGGTGGCCTCCAGCAGCATGGCGGCCACGTCCTTCTCCACTTCGGCCAGAACGATGCGCGCGTCTTTCTCGCGCTCGGCTTTCGCGGCGGCGGCCATGTCGCGTTGCAGCTCCTTGGGGATCACGATGTCGCGAATCTCCACCGATATCACCGATACGCCCCAGGTGCTGGCCTTCTCCTCGATTTTGTCGCGCAACTCTTGATCCAGCTTATCGCGGTGCACGGTCACATCCGAGATGCTCTTGCGGCCGATGGCGTCTCGCAGGGCGGTTTGGGCCGCCATGCTCACGGCGTCGTAGTAGTTCTCCACCTCCATGCACGCCTTCTCGGCATCCCACACCATCCAGAATACGGCGGCGTCCACGTTCACGGGCACGAGGTCGCTCGTGAGCGTCTCCTCGGCGCTGAAGCCGGTGAGCATGACGCGTTGGTCGGCGCGCAGGGCGATGTGCTCGACGAACGGTATCGTGAAATACAGGCCCGGCCCTGCCACGCGGTGGAACGATCCGAAGCGCAGGATGATGATGCGCTCCCATTGCGCGGCAATGCGCACGGTGAAGATAGCAAGGACCGCGACGGCGAACCCGATGCACAGCACCCAGATGTTCATATCGCCGACGATGAGGAATCCCAGCGTCGTGACGACGAAAAATGTCAGCACGAACACGAATGCCGAGAACACGTTGGGGGCGTTGTCGTCCACGTGCCTAGTGCGCGGCGAGTTGAGCACCTCGATCTCCGGGCTGCGCGCAGAAGAGCCATTCGCCCCTGCGTTGCCCATCACCTCTCCACTTGCCATGACGTCGCGTCCTCCGTTCTTTCCGCTAAACGGTCGCATAGTCCCTCTTCTCCTCCTCGGCCTCGCGGGCTCTGCGTTCGAGGCTGTCCACGATCTCGGTCATCCGCTCGCGCACCTCGCGGTAGGCCATGCCCTTGGCCCGGTACTGTTCGATGCAGCTCTCCACGAGCGCGTCGATGGCGTCCTCCTCGGTGCTGCTTGCCGCCACGCTTTTCTGTACGAACATACCGCGGCCGCGCACCGACACGATGAATCCGGAGAGCTCCAGGTCGCGATACGCCTTCGCGACGGTGTTGTAGTTGATTTTCGCCTCGGCTGCCAAGCTGCGCACGCTGGGCAGCTGATCGCCCGCTTTGAAGCGCCCTGTGCGGATGAGGTACGCGATACGGTTGCGCAGCTGCGCCCAGATGGGCAGGTCGGACGTCTCGTCCACGCGGAATACGATGGCGTCGTTGCTGTCGTTGTCGAGTCTTTGCATGTCACCTTTCCTGTTGTCGTCAGATTCCCCCGCATGCGATCACGCAGTAGCGCAAGCACAGCCCGCCGAAAAGGCACAGGACGTCGGACACGGGGACGGCCCGGCATTCCTTGCGCGCGAGCGAATAGGTTTCCAGAAGGGCGGGCGCGACAAGCCCGCAGCCGAGCACGCCCACCGTCGCGGTGGCCAGCATGCCGGGGGAGAACAGGACGTCGAGCGAGCCTTGCGCGTTGGGATTTCCGAAGGCGACGCTCATGAAAAGGGTGATCGATGCGGCTTCGGTGGCAAGGCAGGCGAGGTGGCATTTCTGCAGTGGGCGCACAGCGCGCAAAAGCAGTGTTTGGTCCTTGATGAAGTAGTCTGCGAGCAGCAACAGCGAAATGCCACCCGATAGCGATGAGCAGGTGAACACAGCCGCGATGGTCCAGGTGTTCCAAAACGGCACTGCGAGGTTCCCCACGAGGAACACGCCTGTATAGGCCATCGTGGCGAGGGAGAAGGCGCAGCAGAGAATCTCGGCTGCGCGTTTCAGGCGACCCTGTGCGAAGGTGAGGCGAAAAAGGCTGCCCAGCACGAGCAGGAAACCAAGCGCCGTCTCGACGACGAGGCAAAATGCGCCGAACGTGATGACGGTGGCGTGCGGGTGCAAAAGCACGAGCAGCGCGCGCTCGGGGCGGCCGAGGTCCCATAGCAGCAGCGCGACGGCCAAGGCGAGCAGCAAGAGGCAGAGCGTGTACATGCGCGCCTGCAGCGAGGCGAACGCTTGCGTGCAGCGAAGGGAGATGCTGCTGGCGTTGCGGGCAGGGGCGGCGATGGCGTTGCCCGTTCGTCTGCGGTAGCCGTCCGCATCCGAGGGCGCCCGTCCGATCGCGGATGTTGAGCGCTCGAACGCAAGGCTCCATGCAGCCATTGCGAAAAAGCCGCCGGCTGCGATGCCTCCTAGGAACAAATAGGCTATGACCAAAGGTCCGTACACGCGCTCTCTTCCGTCCGCTTCTCCTGCATCTCCCGGCTCGTCCGGCTCGCCTGGCTTGTCCGGCTCGTTCGCTTCGCCTGGTTCGTTCGGCTCACCCGGCTCGTCCGTCTCTCCCGCTTCGTTCGGCTCGTTCGTTTCACCCGTCGTTTTCCTCAGCTTCATTATCCTACAAAACCGGGCAAGGTGGAATACCCCTTGACTGAACTAGTGAATCATACTAGTATGACACTAACGAATGAGAAGGGGACTCGCTCGGCGTATCCTAGGCAACCGCCCGCACCGCTTCCCATTCAGGGACGAGATACGCAGAGAAAGGGGGAGAACGTGATTTCGGAGTTTCCGTTGTTCGTTTTCACGACGCTCGCCGGCCTGTCTGCCGGAGCCTACGTTGCAAACGCGGCGTTTTCCGTGAGCGGGTGCGGGGGCATGCACGGCGCGTCTGCCGGCGAAGCGGGCGGCTTTGGCGGGTCCGATGGGGCTGCCGAGGCCGCGAGGACGGGCGAAGGCGGCGCGTCTGCCGTGCGTCCGTGGCTGCTTCCGCTGACGTGCTTGGCGCTGCTGGCGGTGGGGCTTGTGTTTTTGCCGCTCCATCTGGGGCATCCCGAGCGCATGCTCATCGCGCTCACGCAACCCGGAGCCATGATCGCGCAGGAGGCGTACTGGTCGGCGGCGTTGGGCGTCGTGCTGCTTGTCGACCTCGTTTTGGCGAAGGCGAAGGGCCCCGCGCCGTGCGCGCTGCGCATCGTGGGGGCCGTGGCTGCGCTGGGGCTCATGTTCGTGATGGCGAACGCCTACTTCGTGTCCGCGGGCATTCCCGCATGGGCGTCGTGGCAGACGTTTCCGCTGTACTTCTTCGGCAACCTGGCGATGGGCGCGGCGCTTGTGGCCGTGTTCGAGAACGGCTTGATGGGGAAAGGCGGCTTCTTCGTGGCGCTCGTGGCGCTGGCCGCGCTCGCCCTTGTGGCGTTTGCGCTGGAGGCCGTGCATTTCGCCGGAGTGGGTGCCGACATGGCGCTGTTCGTGATCGCCGCCGCGCTTGCTGCGGTTGCCATCGTGTTGGTGTATCTGACGAAGCAGGGCAAGCTGGTTTTGCGTGCTGGCGCGTGGGCGACGTTCGCGTGCCTGCTGGCCGCCGTAGCCTGCGCCCGTTACTGCTTCTACGCAGCATGCGTGCTGTAAGGCGAAGGAAGGGGGAGAGTATGACTACTGCTCAATCGACCGGCTCTCGCAGCTCGGGTTTCACGCGCCGCTCGTTCATCAAAGGGGCTGCGGCGCTGACGGCGGCAGGGGCGTTGACGGGATGCTCGGCACAGACGGATGCGCTGGTGGAGAGTTCGTCCGAACCTCCAAAAGCCGGAGCGGAGGAACTGTTCGCTGGCGTGTGTCGCGGCAACTGCGGGGGAGGATGTTTCCTGAACGTGCATGTGCGCGATGGCCAAGTCGTTCGCACGTCGGCGCGCGACCTTCCGAACGCAGAATACAATCGTATCTGTCCTCGTGGTCTTACGCATGTGGGGCGCATCTACAGTGCTGATCGCGTGCTGTATCCAATGAAGCGCGTAGGAGAGCGCGGATCGGGGGAGTTTGAGCGCATCACTTGGGATGAAGCCCTAGATACCATCGCGGAGAAATGGAAGGGCTATCGCGAGCAATACGGCAATCAGTCTATTATGTTTTTCTATGGGTCGGGCAATTACTCTCTTTTGAGCGGCAGTTGCAATGCGGTTGGCGCGTTTGTGAGGTTCGAGAACATCCTCGGTTGTACCGATGGTAGCCTCGACGTCGATGTGGGGACCGGTTACGGTGCCACTCGCGCTCATGGAGGTGCCGATCTAGCCAATGAACTCACTGATCGAAAAAATGCGAAAACCCAGGTTCTATGGGGGAATAATCCGGCCATCTCGCTGCCGCATACGCTCCATTTCATGATGGAAGCCAAGGAAAGCGGCACGCGTTTGGTCGTTATCGACCCGGTTTTCAACGCCAACGCCGCAAAGGCCGATTGGTGGGTTCCCGTGAAGCCTGGAACAGACGGCGCGTTGGCACTTGGCGTTTTGAACGTGCTGTTTGAGAACGGTTGGATTGATGACGGTACGTTGCGCGGCAAGACGAACTGCGGCCTTCTTATAAAGGAAGATGGCATGTTCTTGCGTATGAGCGACTTGGGCGTTGAGCCGGTGGAGGGGGGTGTTGATCCCGTGACGGGCAAACCTAAGGTAGTCGACCTACCGGCGGTTTGGGATGAGGCGGCGGGCAAGGCCGTGCCCTTCAATGAGGCTTCTGCTCCGGTGCTTGAGGGCGTAGGAAATGTTGACGGCTTCAAGGTTCAGACTGTGTACGAGAACGCCATAAGTTACATCTCCCAATGGGCTCCGGAATCTGCTGCCGAGGTATGCGGTGTGTCGGCAGAAGATATTCGCGAACTGGCGCGTATTTATCATGAAGACGGACCGGTGACGACTGAGATTATGCAGGGTCTCAACCATTACCGCAACGCCCATTACACTGGATGGCCGGTGTATCTGGTTGCTCTTCTCACCGACAATTACGGCAAGCCCGGGGCGGCTATCGGCCAAAGTGAAGAGTATCTCCCTCAAATGCTGTATTCAAACATTGCCAAGGCATGTTTTCCAACCGATTCTGTCGGCAACGTGGCGCCGGGCGTGGCGGGGCATCTAGACACCACGGTGTTCTACGATGTGTTCTCCACGGGCACGTTCAAAGGCGAAGATTATGTGGTGAAAAGCGCTTATATACATTGCACGAATCCGATGGTCACCATGTGCAACCGCGATTACACGGAAAGTTGGATCAATGCGCTTGAATTTGTTGTAGTGGCCGATATGTGCATGACCGAGACGTGCAAATACGCGGACATTGTGCTACCTGCCGCGCATTGGTTCGAACAGAAGGATATAGGCTTTCTGTTCTCAAGCCATCCTTATCTGCTGCGGCAGGATAAATGCATTGAGCCGCTTGGCGAGGCGAAGCCTGATTTCGAGATATTCGGCGCCATTCTCGACAGGTTAGGCTTGGGTGAGTTCTGGTGTACGGGTGACGAGTACACCGACATCGTCTTGGATTCCGACTATTGGAAGGCGCTAGGCGTTTCGCGAGAGAGCATCGAAGAAAACGGAGCAGTGCGTATTTATCCCGAAGGTGACAAAATTGGTGGCCAAATGCTTCCGACCGAAACCGGTCGAATCCAACTGTATCAAGAGTCCGTGGCTCCCAACAACGTAGCTACGACTGATTTCGACATCATGTTGGAGCGCGGACTGTATTGGGAAACCCCCGTCTTCATAGGGGAGGATCGCGAGTATCGCCAGAAGTATCCTTACAGCGTGCTTTCCGAGCATATGCGTACCCATACGCACACTCAGTGGTGGGAGTGCGGTTATGTGCGAGAGTTTGAGCGCGAGCCTGTCGTTCGCATCAATCCTGACGATGCCGCTGAATTGGGAGTTTCCGAGGGCGATGCCGTGAAGCTGTCTAACGACTTTGGCTACGTGGTTATGAAGGTGGCCATCAGCGCTGGTCTGCCGCGCAAAATGGTCTCTTCGGGACGCAGCTGGCAAAAGGACGACTTCATTGAGGGACACTTTGCCAGCCTTTCTTCGAAGGACTACAGCCCTATGATCGCGAATCAGGCTTTCAACGACGTTGCGGTTATGATCGAGAAGATATAGGGGGTGATGTTGCATGACGCGTTACGGTATGGCGATCGACCTCAACCGCTGCTTTGGCTGCCAAGCGTGCGCTGCGGCGTGCAAGGTGGCGAACAATCTGCCGAAAGATTTGAACTACAACGTGGTATACACGAAACAAGATGAAGGATTCGACGACTTTGGGATGGCGGTGGCCAAAGGTTCGATTTCCAACGACTGCGCAGGCGGCACGCGTGAAAACCCTGTGCTGTGGTTTCTTCCTGTGCAATGCCAACACTGCGAGAATCCTTCATGCGTGAGCGTGTGTCCCACGGGCGCCACATACAAACGCGAAGATGGCATTGTGACGGTGGACGATTCGCGATGCATAGGGTGCCGCTCGTGCATCATGGCATGTCCTTACGAGGGCGTTCGCACGATGATCGAGAGCGAGCCGGAGTACTACCTCGACGTGGTGGTGGGCGAGGCGGATGCTCCGAAACATGTGGCGGGCACGGTTGAGAAATGCACGTTCTGCCACAATCTCATCGAGCGCGGCGAAGTGCCCGCCTGTATGCAGCTATGTCCGGGCCGAGCGCGCTACTGGGGCGATTTGGACGATCCTGAATCGGAGGTGAGCAGGGCCATCGAAGGGCGCGAATACGTGAAGCTGCGCGAGGATGCGGGTACGAATCCGAACGTGTTCTACCTGCAATAACGGCTTGCATACCGGGTGCGTTGGGAGGTGATGAAGGTGTGGGATCCCGTTGGCGAGGCCCTTCGCCGGGCGGTGGGCATGTCGGATATGGCGGCACTTCTGGCGGCGGCGTTTCGCTTTCCCGAAGACGGGAGGTTGGCCGACGCGTTGGTTGACGGGTCGTTTCTAGCCGACTGGGAGGCCAGCTTGGGCGACGCGCGCGGTGCGGCAGCCGTTGAGGACGAGCGGTTGATCGGGCGGTGCCGGGAGTTGTTCGAGGGCGCCGACCGCGAGGCGCTGCGGCGCGAGTACAGCTACTTGTTCCTCACGCCGGGCGTCGACGTTCCCGTGTGGCCCTACGAGAGCTGCTTTCTGCATCGGGCCTCCGTAGCTTCCGGCGCGCCTAGCTTATTTCGGACGCGCTGCGCGCTCGATGTGGAGCGGCAGATGGCGGAGGCGGGCGTGGCCTCCGCCTCCGCTCGCACCGAGCCGGTGGACAGCGTGTTTCTGGAATTCGAATTCTTGGCGTTTCTGCACGCGCGGCATGGCGAGGCGCTGCGACGAGAAGAGGGTTCGACAAATGCCGAGGGCGGTGCGCCCGACGATGCCGGTCCCGCCCTCTGGGCGCAGCGCATCGCGCTGTTCTCCAGGGAGCATGCGCTTGCATGGCTTCCGCGGTTCATGGACGAGGTGAGAGAGCGTGACCGTCTGGGCGCGTACCAGGCTTTCGCCTCGTTGGGGGTGCGTTATCTGGGCGAGTTGGAGGCCGATGCGTGCATGTTCGAGGCGGGGAAGGGCTAGGGAAGGCCTGGCGTCTCCTTCGCGCGCCCTCTGTTCCGCATTCGCATTCGGAGGAAAAGGGCGTGGTTGCTAGGTGAGAAGCGGCGGGAAGAATGCGGTAAGACATGAGATTATGGGAGGGTAGGGGCGCATGATGTTTCTTGCGGTGTTCGCATGCACGGCGGCGTCTGTGCTTGCTTTGAAACCGGTCATCGCGAAAGCGCCGGCGGCGTGGTACGCGCTGGCCGCCGTCCTGGTGGCGCTGTACTTGGCGGGTACGCAGGGGCTGTTGCCCGCCGTCGTGAAGGGTGCGGTGTTCCTTCTTTTGCAGAAGGGCATGCTGGCGGTCGCCCTGTTCGCTGTGGTGATGTTCGTCGGCGTGTTCTCCCGCGAATCGAGGGTGCGGCGCCATCTCGCTCCCATTCGCGCGGAACTGTCCATCATCGCGTGCATCCTGATATGCGGCCATATCGTCGCATACGGGATGTCGTATGCGACGCGTGTGCTGGGGGCGCGGGCGCTCGATCCGTTCGTTGCTGCAGGGTTGGCTGTGGGCGTGGCGCTTGTCGTGCTGCTGGCGGTGTTGGGCGTGACGTCGCTTGCGTGCGTAAAGGCACGCATGTCGAAGCGGCGGTGGAGGAGGGTGCAGAAGTGGGCCTATGCGTTCTTCGCGCTCACCTATGCGCACAGTGCGGCGATGCTGCTTCCCAGCGCGATCGACGGTGGCGTGGTGGCCGTGCAGGGTGTGGCGGCGTACACGGCGGTGTTCGGCGCGTACGCCGTCGCGCGTGTGGCGCGTGCGGTGATCGATGGAAAACGATTGCCGCACGAGGTCGGTCGAAAGCGTCTCTGACGCTCGCACCGACGTCTCTGTTAACCAAGGTCGATAGAGGCCAAGTCGGCCCGCCGAGTGAGGCCCCCGCCGGTTCGGCGCGACGCCCGTGCCGAACCGGGATCGACGCGGTTTGCGCCCTCCCGATATCGAACCCCATCAGGATAAGCTCGGCTCGAGGCTCGGCGAACGCGGGGTTCGTGTCAATCCCGGTTTAGCAGAGGGGCATCCGCTCACGCGAAAGAGAGCGCGTCCTCGTCGATGGCCTGCATCCAGGCGATGTAGGTGTCGGGGCAATGCGACAGAAACGCCGAGTTGGCATCGACGGCGACGAGTTGTTGCAGCGCCGAGAACGCGCCCGTCGGGCTCAAGAGGCTGTCGGGTGTCGGCAAGAGATTGGCGATCTTCGAGTCGAACGCGGCAAGCGAGCCAAGCGCATCGAGGTTGCACTGGTTAGTTTGGCCGGTGTTGCGTTCGTAAGCTTGCTGCATAGCGGGAAGCTCTGTCTCGAAGCAGGGGTCGCCGACGCTCGGCAGTTCGATTGTGGTGCCGTAGCGGGCGTATCCCCATGACGAGAGCGGGAGTTGCGGTACGATGTCGGAAGGATTCACGATGTTGAAGATACCCCTGTAGGCCGAGGCGTCGCAGGCCTTCGAACGGGTCGCGCCCGGTGCGGCGAACGTGTAGGCGTACACGCCGTCCTCGCGAGCGAGGGCGTTCGGCCCGTTTGCACGGTCGGCGAGCTCGGCGGCCAGCAGGTTCGCGATGGCGCCGCCGCGGCTGTGGCCTGTCGTCAGCACGCGGGTGCGCGAGGGGTCGGCTCCTATTTCGCGCAGATAGACGGCCAGCGCATCCGCCACCTCGCGTTCGGCGGCGCGGTATCCTTCGTGATCGGGGAGGCCGCTCGCTTCGAAGATGCTGAAGTTGCTGAGCCATTCCGTGCCGTATGAGCCCCGCACGCCTACGAATGCGAGCGTGTCTCCGTTTGGTAGGCTCTTCGCGGCGAACGTGTAGGCTGACATGTCGTTTGTCCCGTTCATAAGGGCCGCGACTTGATCAATCACAGTGCTGCGCAGTGCGTAGGATTCGGTGCGCACATGCTGAAACCCTAAGGCGGTCAGCGCGCGTTCGGCGTAAGGGGCTTCGGCTCCGTCGCTGCTGTAGAAGCGCGATTCGGAGTTGCACACCGCGCTGAGCACCGCGCACGCTGTGGCGATGCCATGGTTGTAGGAGCCGGCGTCTTCGGAGAACCAGGCATCGTCGAGTGCGAGGCGCGTGGAGGTGAGCCCTGCTGGGTTGTCGGGATCTCGCATAGCCGCGGCTTCGCTGCAGTATTCAACGTCCACGGATCTGCTCGTGCTGGTTGCGCATGCATAGGTCGCAGGCTGCGAGGTGGCGGCCGACGCCTGTGGGATGCTCACGAGGTTCATTGAGGCGGCCACGTAGCGCATTTGGATGGCGAACAGGCCCACGATCATGACGACCACAAGCGAGGCGGCGACCTTTGCGATCGAGCGAACTGGCTTCGTCACTCCGTGCTCCTTTGACGGACGTCCGATCCTGTGTGCATGCGCTCAGTATAAAGACGTTGGCGCGATGATCGACGGTCGTTACCGAATCGACACCAACCGTGCAATGATGAGACGATTGCAACCGGGTCGTTTCGCCTTCCCTCGCTCGCAAACCATCGCAGCTTTTTACCGTGCGCTGTTGGGAGCGTCAGGTTGCGCGCGATGCGATGTAGGAGTCTACGGCATCGATCGTTTGCTCGCGTTGCTCTTCGGCCGATATCGTGGCTGTGCCGTCGCCCTCCTGGGGGCCGTAGGCGCCGAAGCCCGCGTGGTTGCCGCCGACGATCTCGATCGTCCGCGCGCCCTCGGGCATGAGGGCGGCGCTGTCGGCGAGCTTCCCGCGGTTGAGCACCTGGTCCTCCGAGCCGTACACAACAAGGGCGCCCAGATCGCTGGCGGAAAGGTCGCTTGCGGTGTACGCGCCCAGCAGCACGAGGCCCGCGAGCGCGCCATCATCGGCGTGGTCGGCCGCGTACTGTGCCGCCATGGAGCCGCCGAGCGAATGCCCGCCGATCCACCACTCTCTCACCTGGGGGAACGTCTCGCGCACCTCGTCGGCCGCATTGATGCCGAAGAACGCGAAGTTGAAGGGCATCTCCACGACCACGGCCAGGTAGCCGCGCGCGGCCAAATCGCGCATGAGCGGGGCGTATGCGGTGTACTCGACCTTCGCGCCCGGGTAGAACACTAGGCCCGTCTCGGCCGCGTGGTCGCCGAACGCCAGGTAGTGCGCGCCTTGGGTCACGGGAAGCTGCGGGGTGGACACGAGGTTCTCGTGGGCGGCGTCCGCATCGCGGTAGTAGTCGCTCGCGTACACGAGGAACGCCGCCACCGCCAGCGCCGCCGCCACGACGAGCGCCACGAGCACGATAGCCACCCGCCGCGGCCAGCGCCGACGGGGCGCGGCGGCTCTGGCCGCGGCGGTGCCCGGCGGCGTGGCCGCCGAAACGTCGCTGCCGGTTTTCGCCTCGGTATCGGCCTTCGGCTCTTTGAGGTCGTTCCCTTGATGTTCCATGTCCTTGATGATAGCAGGTTATCGCCGCGCGTGCCTTTTCGGGTTCGCCCCCATGCCATGCCGTCGACGTACCGCACCCCTTGCGTTTCTCAGATGCGCCAAGTATACTTGTCGCATTGACAAGAAAACTTGTCAGTAACACGAACGAATGTTTCACGTGAAACATTCGGATGATCAGACTGGTGGCTCGGGAGGTACGGCATGGACAAAGAGGAGATCCTGGCGAAGAGCCGCGAGGACAACCGCGGTGCCGACGAGCGGTTTCGCATCCTGAACCAACGTCAAAGCGCGGTCATGGTCGGCGCCATGCTGGCCATGTGGCTGCTTCTGTTTCTTTGGGACGTGCTCCGCGGTTTGGACACCAGTCAGGGCGGCGCCATCATGCTCTCCGGCGTTGCCGCTATGGGCTTCTGGCAGTTTTACCAGTTCAGAATGAAGTTAAGTTTCGTCTGCGGCCTCTTGGCCGCGTTCGGAGCCGTGACGTTCGCGATCAAGTACCTCTTGGGAACGATGTAGGGCCGGCCATGATGAAGCTTCCTTCCCTCGGGATCGACGACATCCACGGCAACGACGGCGAGCTCGAGCTCAAGAACCGCCTGAAGGCTGCCCGCGCTGAAGCGGGCCTGTCGCAAATCGACCTTGCGCGCCTCGTGGGCGTGTCGCGCCAGACCATCTCGGCCATCGAAACAGGCCTGTTCAACCCCACCGCGAAGCTGGCGCTCGTCCTGTGCATCGCACTCGACAAGAAGTTTGAGGACCTGTTCTACTTCGACTAGCCGAATCGCCTTGACCCCCCGGCGGGTGCGCCGGGCCGTCGAACGCAATCGGGTCGAAGCGCTCGAACGCGGTGCTTTGCGTGCGCGCGAAGGTGTGCGGCGTCGTGGACGCCGGCTACGACAATGCCGCGGACGCGGTGCTTTGCGGGAGCGCGAAGGCGTGCCGGTGCCGAGGACGCTTCGAAGTGGCACGGATTGCGTCTTGTGTATGGATTTTCGGCCCGGGATTCGCCTTCCGCTGCGCTTCTTCCAGCAAAAAGCAGGTCGCGAAATGAGCGCTCGTGATTTCGCGGCTTTGACCTATGCATAAAATGCGATCTGTGACACTTCGGGGCCTTCTTGTTGTCGAGCTGGGAGCGGCACGGCTGCTTGTTCTCGCCCGCGCGTTCTCGCTCCGCCCGACTGGGGGCGCTCCGCGAACGCCCCTCCCCGCTCCTCGCGCTCGCTTTGCGCGCGGCTTGTGGCCTGGGTGCTCTGCGTGCGTGGTCGTGCTAAAATAGATAGGTTGCAAGCTTCGCACGCCGGCCGACCGGGCATCATTCGCTCTGCGGCCTCGAGAAAAGGAAAACTCGCATGTCAAAGGGAACCTACTCGTTCACCACGCCCATCTACTACGTCAACGCGGCCCCGCACCTGGGCACGGCGTACACCACCATCGCGGCCGACACCGTGGCGCGCTACCAGCGCATGAACGGCTACGACGTCGCGTTCGTCACGGGCATGGACGAGCACGGCCAGAAGGTGGCCGACACGGCCGCCGCCAAGGGCATGACCCCGCAGGACTGGTGCGACTCCATGGAGCCCGCGTTCCGCGACGCGTGGGACATGCTGGGCATCACCTACACCGACTTCGTGCGCACCACCGAGCCGCGCCACGCGAAGAGCGTGCAGAAGTTCTGGCAGGAGCTCTACGACAAGGGCTGGTGCTACAAGGGCAGCTACGAGGGTTGGTACTGCGTGCACGAGGAGACGTACTACGCCGAGAGCGACCTCGAGAAGAACGACGAGGGACAGCTCGTGTGCCCCGACTGCAAGCGCCCCGTGCAGAAGGCGGGCGGCGAGGAGAACTGGTTCTTCAAGCTGTCCGAGTTCGGCGACAAGCTGCTCGAGTTCTACGAGGAGAACCCCGACTTCATCCGCCCCGAGACGCGCAAGAACGAGATCGTGTCGTTCGTGAAGAGCGGCCTGAAGGACCTCTCCATCTCGCGCAGCACGTTCAACTGGGGCGTGCCGCTGCCGTTCGACGAGGGACATGTGGCCTACGTGTGGGCCGACGCGCTGCTGGCGTACCTCACCGGCATCGGCTACGGCGACGAGGGCGAGCGCGCCGGCGAGTTCGATGCCCGCTGGCCCATGCAGTACCACTTCGTGGGTAAGGACATCACGCGCTTCCACTGCGTCATCTGGCCGGCTATGCTCATGGCGGCCGGGATGCCCATCACGCACACGGTGTTCGGCCACGGCTTTCTGCTCACCAAGGGCGAGAAGATGTCGAAGTCGAAGGGCAACGCCCTCAAACCGGCCGACCTGTGCAAGGTGTTCGGCGTGGACGCGTACCGCTACTACTTCATGAGCGACGTGCAGTTCGGCGCCGACGGCTCCATCTCCCTGGAGCGCATGGTGCAGGTGTACAACGCCGACTTGGCGAACACCTGGGGCAACCTCTGCAGCCGTGTGTTCAACATGACGAAGAAGTACTTCGCAGGTCAGGTGCCGGAGGTGCCCGCCGAGGTGCTGGCAAAGGAGAACCCGCTGCGCGCGATCTCCGACGAGCTGTACGCCGAATACGACGCTGCGCTGGGCGCCGCCGATTTCACGCGTGCCGCCGCTGCGGTGCAGAAGCTGGCCGGTCGCGTGAACCTCTACGTGGAGGAGAGCGCGCCGTGGAACCTCGCGAAGAGCGAGGAAACCGCCGCTGATCTGGCCGAGGTCATCTACAACGCGCTCGAGGCCATCCGCATCATCGCACTGTACATGGCGCCGCTCATGCCGTTCACGTCGGCCGAGGTGTTCCGCCGCCTGTCGCTCGGCGACATCACGGCTGTGACCGACATCGAGGCCGCCACGGCTTGGGGCCAGCTGCCCGCCGGCAACGCCGTGGAGATCGGCGACCCCCTGTTCCCGCGCCTGGACACGGACGCCATCGACCTGAGCATGGAGTAGCTCCTCCTTCCGCGTGCCGCCTTGCGGCTGCGCGCGGAAGAGGCGTCGCGCGCGGGCATTCGGGGCGGTCGGCCTTCGCGGGATGCCGACGGCGACCGTTTGCCTTCGACATCCCTCTCCGACTCCCATCCCTTCGAGCCAGAAAGGACGCGATCATGTCCGATGAACGGCAGGAGTGCCGCGAGCCCGTTTTCCGCGATGCGCTGTTCCGCCAAAAGCGCAAGCACGGGAAGTACCGCGCGGTCGAACCGCCCGCGCTCGAGGCGCCGGTGGCCGACACGCACGCCCATTTGCAATTGCTGCCCGATCCGGCGCTCGCGCTCGCGCGCTGCGCTGTTCACGGGGTGGGTTTCGTCTGCACCATCGTCGACGCGTTCGAAGACGGTGCGACCACGTTCGAGCGGCTGGACGCGTGGCGCGAAGAGGCGGCGGCGCTCGCTGCGACGCTCGAAGGCGCGCCGGAGGGCGCGGGAAGCGTTGCCTTCGGGGCCGCGGGGCATGCGGTGCCGCACGTCCGCATCGCGATAGGCTGCCATCCGCACAATGCGAAGCACTACGACGATGCGCTCGAGGCCCGTCTGCGCGAGCGGCTGGCCGATCCGCGCGTGTGCGCGCTCGGCGAGGTGGGGCTCGACTACCATTACGACTTCTCGCCGCGCGATGCGCAACGCGATGCGTTCCGTCGGCAGATCCGCCTGGCGAAAGAGGCGGGGCTGCCGCTTGTCCTGCACGTGCGCGAGGCGCATGACGATGCGCTCGCCCTCATGCGCGAAGAGGGCTTTCCCGCAGCGGGCGCGCTTCTGCATTGCTTCAACCTCGATTGGGCCACCCTCGAGCCGTGGCTCGCGGAAGGATGCCATGCGGCGTTCGGCGGGCCGCTCACGTTCAAGAACGCCGACGAGGTGCGCGATGCCGCCTCCCGCATGCCGCTCGACCGCCTGCTCACCGAGACGGACGCGCCTTACATGACGCCCGAGCCGATGCGCGGCATGACCTGCGGTCCCGAGCATGTCGTGTTCACGGCGGCCCGCTTGGCGGATGCGCGCGGATGCGCGCCGGGGGGCGAGCGCAGGACACTGCTTTTGCAGCTCATGGAAAACGCGCGCGCCTTGCTCGATCGGCCGTCCACGCCGTGGCAGCGCGCTCGGGCGGCTTCCGCGAGGGCGTCCGGGCTCTTTTCTGGTGAGGCGTCGGCCCGCGCGTCTGCAACCGATGCTGCGTCGTCGGACTCCGCTTTCGGGGAAGGTGCGTGATGCCCATGACGAACCGTCTTGTCATCTGCGGATCGCCTCGCGCCCGTGGCCGCAGCGCAGGTTTGTCGGAGGCGGTGCGCCTCTCGTACGAGCGCGCGTTTCCCGCTGATCGCGTGGACGTCGTGCGGTTGTCCGACGTGCGCATCGCTCCCTGCACGGGTTGCGACGCATGCGCCTCCAACATCGGCCGCGACGAGCTGTACTGCATCATCGCCGACGACATGGCGCGCGTGCGGCGGTTGCTGAACGAGTGCGACGAGCTCGCGCTCGTGTCGCCTGTGTACTTCGCCGGTGCGCCGGCCCAGCTCAAATCGTTCCTCGACCGTCTGCAGCCCTACTTCCACGCCAACTGGCGCGCAAAGCCGAAGCGCCCAGCGCATTTGCATGTGGTGGGCGAGGGCGGCGACCCGCACGGCTTCGGCCCGTTGGTGGGCGAGGTGCGCTCGGCGCTTTCGGTGGCGGGCTTCGCGCTTGCAGACGTGCACGACTGGGTGGGGCGCATTTCTGCTGATGGAGCGCTTCCTGCAGGAGCAGACCCGCTGTCCGGCGGGCGCGTGCACCCCGCCTCGGCGTACACGTGCGCAGGTCCCGACGGCGTGCGTCCCCGCCTTGGCTCGTCGACGAAGGAGGCGTGATGGATCGGCTCTCTCCGTTGGCCAGCCCTTCGGCCACGCGCGCGGTCCTCGAGGCGCACGGCCTTTCCACGAAGTACTCGCTCGGCCAGAACTTCCTCGTCAACGATGCGATCTTGCGCAAGATCGTCGCATTGGCCGAGCTTGCGCCCGAAGACGAGGTGCTGGAGGTCGGCCCCGGCATCGGAACGCTCACCGTCGCGCTGCTGAAGCGCGCGGGCCGCGTCGCGTCCGTCGAGCGCGATGCGGATCTGCCCGCCGTGCTTGCCGAGACGCTGGCCCCATGGGCCGACCGCTTCACGCTCGTGGAGAAGGACGCGCTCGATCTGACCGCCGCCGATCTGCCGTTCTCGCCGACCAAGCTCGTGGCGAACCTGCCTTACGCCGTGGCCGCCACCGTGGTGCTCGACTGCTTCGAACGGTTCCCCGGCATGGAGAGCGCGACGGTGATGGTGCAGAAGGAGGTGGCCGACCGCATGGCCGCCGATCCGGGTTCCAAAAACTACGGGGCGTACACGGTGAAGCTGCGCCTCTACGCCGAGCCGGTCGGGCGCTTCTCCGTCGGCCCCGGCAACTTCTTCCCTCCGCCGCGCGTTGAGAGCGCTGTCGTGCGCCTGGATCGCCGCCCTCTGAGCGACGGCGCGGGCGACCCGCTCGGTGAAGCCGCCCTCAAGGCCGCCTGCGTCATGGCCGATGCTGCGTTCGCCACGCGGCGCAAGACGCTCGCGAACTCCTGCAGAACCTACTTCGCCGGGCGGGGGAGGGAAGGCGCGCGCATCGCCGCCGCGCTTCCGCGGCTGTTCGAGTGCGCGGACGTCGATCCTGCGCGAAGGGGCGAGACGCTCTCCCTCGACGAGTTCGTCCGCCTGGGGGCCGCCTATAGGAGCCTTGCCTGAGCGCCCGTCGGCCGGTCCATGATCGGTAGCAGGGGAGGATGCGCGTCGAAGGAGGATGAATCGTCCCTCGACGTGCCTAAGCCTTTCGCGTCATCTTCGCGCGGATCGCCTTTCCCTTGCCGCATTTCGGCTTCGAGAGGGGGCAGCCCTTCGAGCAGCAGGGGCACGTGGGCGCAGCTTCTGCCTTCCTGTGCTGGCGCTTCTCCTTCCCTTTTCGCTTCTTCACGCGGGCACGGCCTTTGCGATCCCTTTCCTCCTGCCTGCCGTGTTTCCCCGCGGCTTTCGAGCGAGCATCCTTTTTGCGCCCATCCGTCTCCTTCCGCGCGGGGTGTCGTCGCCTCCGGCTCATATGGGGCGGTCGGCATCGTGGCCGATGGGGAATTGATACGATTCCGGAAACGGACTGTGCGGATTCTGTAGAGTATTGACCGAGGTGGTATAATTCCACGCTGTTATTTGTGTACGCAGCATACGCGAGAAAGAGTGAGCATGGATTTAGCGAAGCAGGCAAAAATCGTCGACTCCATCCATGATACGTTACACGACTTCGTCGGTCAACGCCTGAAAGTGCGCGCCAACATGGGACGTTCGAAGATCGTCGAGAACGAGGGCGTGCTCACGCAGGTGCATCCCCAGCTGTTCATTATGGAGGTCGACCGCAAGCGCGGTCGCACGGCGCGCCAGTCCTACCAGTACGTCGATGTGCTCACTGGCATGGTTGAGCTGTCCCAGAACGGCGAGCCGCTGTTTGAGCCTTTCGTCCCCGATGCCGAAGGCATGCTGGCAGACGAAAGCTCGGTCGCTTCCGACGAGGAGGAGAAGGTCCTCTCTTAGCTGCGGCGCGGCTAAGTCCGCCAGAAGAACCCCGTTCTTTTGCGGAGGGCTTGACGGCGGCTGCCCGTTCTGCGCGCGCATTCCGCCGGGCTTTTCGCGCTCGACGCGGGATGCGCCGGCGACCTTTCTGCATCGAGCCGTCTGCCAGGCTCGCCCGCTTTGCCTTTGAACCCGCCCTGAGCTCTGCGAGCGAAGGGGGGCAGCCTCAGGGCGCGCCGAAGACGGGGCGTCCCGGGGTTGTAGTGCGCTTTTCGCATGACGACACGCTCTGGGGGCGTGCGGGCGCATGGCATTCGCGCGAGCGTGCGAGGGCGGGCTTTCTGCCGGGCCCTTTTGCCGCCGCTCTTTGCCACGGCAGCGGCTGCGGCATGCAGCCGAAGCGGGCTTTTGCGGGCGAGATGGGTTTCATTCGCCGAATGCGATGCCGGGATGGCGAACCCTTCGGGATGCCGCCGTTTCCTTCCGCCTTCGACGAGCCTGGTCGCGGGCCTCGCGGTTGCCAAGCCGCTCCGTGGCGGCTCCGATCATGCGCCGTCGCCTCCTACGGCTCTTCGGCCGCTTTCGGTTCTTCGAACAGCGCGAGCAATTCCTTGCGGCTGTGCACGCCCGTTTTCGCGTAGATATGCTGGATATGGGCCTTCAGCGTGCCGTTCGCGATGAACAGTTCGCGTTCGATGGCTTGGTTCGAGGTGCCTCTGGCTAAAAGGCGGAGTATCTCGTCCTCGCGCGGCGACAGACGGCACTGGCGAGCGATTTCGTCGCAGCGCGCCGCCACAAGTTCGGCGCGTCGTCCCTCTTCGGCGAGGTCGTCCGTTCCGAGGAGGCGAATGCCCCACCGCGATGAGAGATCCCTCTCCGAAAGCAGGATGAGCGTTCCCGCCAACACGAGCATGACGACTGCGACCATGAGCACGATTTCCTGCGTCTGGGTTGAGAGCGGCGATGCGGGCAAAAGCGAGGCGCAGTCGCCTCCCCAGATGACGAGCAGGTACGTTGCCTTTTCAGCGCCCATGAGCACAACGATGGCGATCCCCATGCGCTTTGCCAGGTCGTACAGCAGAAGCCCCAGCAAAAGGCCCATGAGCGTGTATCCCATCGAGATGAGGTAGCTCGAGGCGACCTTTCCGACGAGTCCCTCCAGGGGGACGAGCAGAAACCCGCACACCATCAAAAGCAACGGGGAACGGTACAGCGCGCCAAGCGGCAGGCGTCGTGCAAGGAGGAGCACCGCGACGATTGCTCCCGATGCGAGCGCCGTGGACAGGGACGAGTGCATACCCGCGCCGTTCACCGACAGCAGCTGCTGTTCGCGCAGGCCGTAGGCGAACGAGTAGAGTGCGAACAGCGCGATGGGCTTCCAGGGGAACGTGAAGCGCGGCCAAGTGCTGCGCGGCCGTTCGGCCTCCGGTGTCGTTCGGTAGGCGAACGACACGCACGGCACCGCGATGGCGGGCAGTGCGAACAGGGCGAGTGCGAGCCGTGGTTGATCGAGTCCTTGGCAGAGATAGGACAGAGGCACGGCCACGAGCATCGAGGCCGCCTGATACAAAAGGATGCGCATGAGGCTGAGCGGTACGAGCGCCTCGGCGTTCAGAAGGACGATCAGCAGAAAGCCCGCTCCGCCTGCCACCGCGCCCACGAGGGCGAGGGGCGTGGCTAGCTCGGGCGAGCGCGAAGCGGCCAGCATGCAGGCCGACGCGCCTGCGCACAGGGCGAACGCGAGCGGCTTGGCCCATCGGCCTTCCTGCAATGGGACGATCCTTCGGGCTGCGAGCGCGACGCCCACGCCTGCGAGCGCGAATGAGTAATCGAATGGAACGTGCGGGTCGAAGGGGGAAAGCGTCGCGACGGCGGGCTCGGCAAACAGGAGGGTGAGCCACGCGCGAGCGCAGCCATGCGCGAACATGTAGGGGATCATCTGCTCGAGATGGTCGATTCGTTTCACGGGCCCTCCTTCTTCGACCGACAGTATAGCGTCTTCTGCGCGGTTCCCGTTGCGACTTGCGCAGGGCGCGCGTGAAGGCGGGTCGGAGGGACGCTTCGGTCGGTCGAAGCGGCGCTTCGCCGTGACGTGCTGCGCATGGGCGTCACGGCGGCAAGGTGCGGGATGCGTGAAGGGCGCGCGGGGAGGGCGCGCCCTTCACGCGATGGCGCTCGGGGAGGGCGGGGCTTGCCCGGTATTTAGAGTCCGGCCACGTAGCGTCCGGTGGCAAATCCCGTCGTGATGGCGCGGCCGATGGAGAGGCCTTCGATATCCATGGGATAGTTGGCGCCGCCGAAGAAGGGGCCGGAGGCGTTGCCGACGGCGAAAAGGCCCTCGATGGGCGTGCGATTAGCGTCGAGGCACTGGTAGTTGCCGTCGACCTCCAGCCCGTCGAGCATGGCGTCGATGTTGTTCGCTCCGCGTGGCACTGCGTAACACGGGGCCTCGATGGGCGCGAGGTACTCGGGCCGCTTGCCGAAGTCGTCGTCGGCGCCTTTCGCCACCAGCTCGTTGTAGCGTTCGATTGAGGAGACGATGGCATCTACGGTCAGCTCGTGGCTCCATGGCTGCTCGTCGGCGTAGTCGATCATCGCTTGCGCAAGCTCTTCGAGCGTGTCGGCCTTGATCCAGCTTTCGGGGTCGACCGTGCGGTAGGCGTTGTTCGTGGCGATGTCGTAGGGTGCGAGCGCGTCCCATTGCTCGTAGTAGTCCTGCCAGTTTGCGGGCACGATGCTGAAGAACTTCGTTGCGGTGGAGTCTTCGAATGCCGCTTCCGCCAGGTACTTTTTGCTGAATTCGTTGAGGTAGCCCATGCGGCAGCATCCCTCGTCCATGAAGCGTTCGCCGTGGCGGTCGAGAAACAGGAACGGCATCTCGAAGCGCACGGAGGCCGCCTCTCCGTGGACCATTTTCGTGTGGCAGGGGGCGGTCATCTGCGCGCCCGCCCACATGCCGGCGCACAGGCCGCTGCCGTCGCGGAACTCGACGGCCTGATGCAGCCCTTTGGTGTCGGGTGCCCAGAAATCGAGCATCTCTCGGTTGCCCACGTAATCTCCCGTGGCCAAGATGACGCCCTTCGAGGCTTTCGCGAGTATGTATTCGTCGGTGTCGGCGTTTCGGCCGATGGCGCCGGCTACGCGATCGCCTTCCTTGTGCAGCTGCACGCACGGTGTGTTGAAGATGAAGTCGGCTCCTTCTGCGATCAGCGCCTCGCCGATGACCTTGGCCGCTGTTTGGTGCGCGCCGTCCACATGGAAGTACGTGTTCGCATGCAGGAAGAACTCGTAGCCGTTGTAGGTGATGCTGTAGTCGTAGGGCTTCGATTCGACGCCGCCCTCGGCTGCTGCGGCTTCCCACCACGCGAGCGCTTCCTGCGAGTTGCGGGCCCACACTTCAACGAGGTCGGGGTTCGAGCGCCAGTCGCTTTTGTAATTGACGAAGGACAGGCATGCTTTCAGGCCGGCTTCGCTCGTTTTGTCCAGATCGAGCGCCGCGGCCATATTGCCCGCCGTCTGCACGGTGCTGATGTTCTGCATGCACGCCACTTTCGCGCCCGCCTCGAGCGCCGCATGGACGGCCGACAGGCCCGACTCCCCTGCGCCCACGACCACGACATCGTACTCCTTTGTTTCGGCGAACTCCGTGATGGGCTCGGGTGCCTGCAAGAATGCGGGCACACCCTCTAGGCTTCCCGTCTTGTCTGCCGCTTTGGCGGCCTCCTCGGGTGTGGACGGTGCGCAGCTGGCAAGTGCCGTAGCGCCGAGCGCGCCTGCGGCGGCAAGCCCTCCGAGCTTGATCAGATCGCGGCGTGTTACATTCGTTCTTGACATGATGTCCCCTTCCTCGAAACGGTGGTCGCTCTGGCTGCGTCGAAGGTGCCTCGGAGCGCCGTCTGGGCGACGGCCGGCGCATCTTCGGCGGCAACGCGGCCTGCATCATGCGACAGCGGGGGGAGAGCGCGCATCGGCCCGATGCGGGAAACGCGGTTATTTTCGTAACCCGCGGTATAACCCGGGATGCCCGCCTGTCCGAACGATGTCGCACGGCATGGGGCGGGAGCCATGCGGCAAGCGCGTCCGCATGATCGGATCGGTTCTGCGGGGTGGCGCATGCTGGCGGCAGGATGTCTCTGCGTCCGAGCTTCGGGCCGGCTTGCGAAGCGAACGGATTCGGCGCCGCGTTGCGCCGCTAGGACGGGGTGCCGTATGGAAAAAAAAAGGGGGGGGGGTTACGCTTCGTGCACTTTTCCGTCGGCGTCCACGAAAAAGGCGCGCAGGATGGCGGGATGGGAGCGGGCGAACGCGATACCGCGTTCCATGCCGAGCGCCACGAGCGTGGTCGAGTAGCCCTCAGCGTCGATAGAGCGGCGGGCCACCGCGGTGGCCCCGGCGACGTCTGTTCGCACGGGGAACCCGTCATGCGGATCGAGGATGTGGTGGTAGAAGCGTCCGTCGCGTTCGAAACAGCGTTCGTACACGCCGCTCGTCACGGCCGAGGCGTCGCGGATCGCCACTGCGCCTACGATGCCGTCTTTGCGTCGCGGATCCTGAAGCCCGATGCGCCACGGCGAGCCGTCGGGCTTCGAGCCGTGCGCCATCACGTTGCCGCCCAGGTTCACGACGAAAGAGGCCAGGCCGTACGCGCTCATGAGCGCGGAAAGCTGATCGGCGATCCATCCCTTCGCGATGCCGCCCACGTCGACGGCGGCTTCCGGATCGCGGATGCGTGCGAACCAGCAAGGCCCAACGGGCCGTTTTGCCGAAGCGTTCGCATGGCCTTCCTCGTTCCATACCTCCACCATGCGCCAGTTCACGTGCGCAAGCGCCTCGTTGAGGTCCTTGCGATCGGGGATGGTCCCCTCGTGGAAGTTCCACAGCCGCACAGCTGCGCCCATGGTGATGTCGAAGCGGCCCTCGCTGTCGGCGCAGTAGCGCAACGCCTCCCGCAACAGCTTCGCAGTGTCGGGATGCACGGTCACGGCTTCTCCTGCAGCCGAGTTGAGGCGCGCGATGTCGGAGTGCGGGAGTGTGCGCGAGAGCCGCCGTTCGAAGGTGCGGCATGCGGCACGGGCGGCATCGAAGGCGGCAGAGCACTGCGCGGGATCGCCATAGGCTTGCAGCGTGACAACGGTATTGAACGCGTAGAACAGATGCGTCGACATGCCCGCGTCGTCGGGTCCGCGGGTCTCGTGCGAGCTCTCGAGAGGGATGGGGTCGTCGTATGCCGTCTGGTCGTTCATGCTCCTAGTATAAGGCAAGCATCCGCCACTCGCGCGGCGAGCTCGCCGCGCGAGGGAGGAGGGGCATCGCGCCTACCGTGGCCGGTGGGAGGGGCCTTCCTCGCGTCGGGCTCGAGGATCGTTTCTCACAGTCCTCTCTCCTGCATCGGCGAACGGCGCAGAACGCATGCGTTGAGTCGATTTTTGGCGGTTTCTATCCCGGTGTCCGCTCCGCTACCTTCTCGGTCGCGAGATTCGCTTGCGGGCGTGTTCGGACTGCTCGGCGATGACGCGCAGCACTTCCTCGCGCTCGATCCGCACGGTTCCGGTGATGCTCGCATGTTCGAACAGGTTGCTCGCGATCTTCGACAGTTCGGCGAGGCGGGCGTTCAGCTCGTGATCGGGGAAGGTGCCCATACGGTTTCCTTTCTACTCGGTCCGCGGCGCGCGAGATGTCGGGGTAGCGGGGCTTGGGCGGTCATCGGCCCCGCTTGCGCATGCGCGCGGCCAGGTTGATCAGGTAGCTTTCGACAGTAGCCAGTACGCGGTTGTCGCTGTTTTGCGCGTATGCCAGGCACAGCGGAATGGACACGGGGTCCTCGGGGGCGACGGGGAGCACGACGGCTTTAGGGTAAAGTGCGGCGAGGGTGGGGTCGTTCATGGCGAAGAATGCGCCCATCTCGTCTTCGAGGAACGCTCGATGGCTTGCAACGTAAGGCGGCAAGATGACGAAATCCGGATCGACTCCCTTTGCCATCAGGCGTATGGCGATGACGCTGCGGCAGTAACGCAAATCCTCGGGTTCCGCGATCGGTGTGCCATGCAGTTCGTCGAGGGCGACGCTGCTTCGATCGGCGAGAGGATGGTTTTGCGAGACCACGAGGCTGAGGGAAGACGACAGCAAATGCACGCACTCGATTCCGGGCTTCGTCACGCGCCCTGTGACGATGGCCGCATCCACCACGCCCTCTTCGAGGGCGGCAAGGCACACTCCGCTCGGATGGAAGGTTCGTTCGAGCCTGATGTGCGGATGCGCTTCGTCGAAAGGTTTGAAATCGCTCGGGAGCAATGCGTTTCCCCGGCATGGAGAGCAAGCGATGGCGAAAGTGGCCGACCCTTCCTCGGTCTGCGAGGATGCCTGGTTCTTTGCGAGGGATTCGAGTTCGGCCAAGCGCGAGAGTATCTCCGAGGCACGCGCCGAGAGCATCTGCCCGAACGGGGTTGGCTCGATGCTTCGTTTCGTTCGCTCATATAGGCTGACGCGAAGCTCTCGCTCGAGGTCGTTGACTGCTTTCGAGACGGTTTGCGGAGCGACGAAGAGCTCTTTTGCGGCTGACGAGAAACTGCCATGCCGCACGGTTGCTACAAAATACTCCAACTGGTTGATATTCACTGTGGTCAGCTTTCCTGCCGAAAGGGTGCTCGTCGGCTTCTGCCTGCCTGTCGTATTTTATCGCAAAACATTAAATTGAGGTCTTTTTCTTGGCGACTTAAATTAGATTGTTTTCCCAGATGGAGAATGGTAATTGCGAATGTAACCATAAGATTACACTAATGGAGGGGATAATCTTGTTTCCTTGTTTCTTACCTCTTGCGTTCAGGTTGTCCGTTTGAAGGTGTATAGTATGTACTCTGTACGGGAGGGACGCGGTGAGGAGTCTGCGTTGAGGTTCGCCGAAAAGGTGGTGTCGTTCGATTTCGCAGGGATACCCATGGTGGGGTCCCTTGACACAGGTTACGCGATTGGCCTCACTCAGGAAGGGGCTGCTGTTTGCGCGCGCTTGTTTGAGGAAGACGTGCCCGAAGAAGATGTAGCCGCCGTCGATGCGGCTCTGCTCGAGCATCTGGTTCGCGGCGGTTTCTTCAGCGACGAGAAGCCCGCCGACGCCGTGGTGTCCGCCTACCTGCACGTCACGCAGCGTTGCAACTTGAACTGTGTGGGCTGCTACTCGTATGACGACCAGCGCAACTGCCTGCCAGATGCCCCGCTGGAAGCCATCGAGCGTGCCCTCGACGAGCTGGCCGCCGCCGGCCTTGCCACGCTCATCATCTCGGGCGGTGAGCCGTTCCTGCGCGACGACCTGCCCGACATCGTGGCCTACGCCAAGCGCACCTGCGGCATCAAGTCCGTCACCGTGCTCTCGAACGGCACCTGCCTTGCCGATGAGGCTCTGGCCGCGCTCGCGCCGAATGTCGACTGCGTATCCATCTCGTTCGACGGCAGCTCGGCATCAGCCCCCGCCTATATCCGGGAAGAGCAGCGCTTCGACGAGCTGGTGGCCGCGGTCAAGGCCGTTCAGGCCGCCGGCATCCAGGCGCACATCATTCCCACGGTGCACAAGCGCAACATCGACGATTTGGCCGATTACGTCCGCCTGTCGAAAGACCTGGGCGCCACTTTGAACTTCAGCCTGCTCACGTGCGCGCCCGACGACGAGCTGGCCGCCCTGCTGCCCGACGAGGAGGCTCTCCGGAAGCTGGGCGCGAGCATCCTCACGCTGGACGGCGGCAAGCCGCTCGCCCTCATGGATGCCCCCGTGGGCCTGAACCTCACGGTGAAGAGGAACTGCGGCGCCGGCTATCGCGGCGTGAGCATCGCCGCCGACGGCACCGTCTACCCGTGCCATATGCTTCACCGCCCCGAGCTGGCGATGGGCAACGTCTTCGCCGGCACGCTTGCGGAGGCGCTGGAAAGCGAGGTATCCGCACGGTGCCGCGCCCTGGATGCCGCCAACTTCGAGGGCTGCGCCACGTGCCGTTACGAGCGAATCTGCGGGGGAGGCTGCCGAGCCCGCTCGCTGTTCGCATCGGGCAGTCTGGAGTCGCCCGACTCCTACTGCGCGATGACCCTAGAGTTCTACGACCGTTTAGGAGCGGCCATGAAAGCCGCAATAGAGAACAAGAGAGGAGGTGCGTAATATGCTGTTCTACAGTGAGGACGATTCGCGAGGGGTTTGCCCATACATCGGTATTGCAGGTGGGATATGCTTCGCTCCTGGCCTCTAGTCATTTTTTTGGTTCTTCGAAAGCCCCTTTCAAACGAGAGGGGCTTTTTATGCTGATATATAGTTGTCGTAGTTGATAAACGGACTATTTTAGGTGGACGTATGCTTGATGTTGAGCTTGAGGAAGCTAATAACTCTCTTCAAAAAACTAGGAAAATTTGCAACTGCATAAGCGTGGGTTTAAAAGTGGTCTTCGGGTTAATATGTATTTATTGGATACTTGTTGTAGGTGCGATGCTTTTGTCGATGTTTAATCCCGGTCTTGTTATTGCCCAGGATGGCAGAATTAGTTTCTTCAGCATTCTGCTTTATCTTGCTTACGGCTTTATCATCGCGTCACTTTTTGTCGTATTCATAAGTATTTTTTCCAATACGGCGAAAGGAGAGACTCCTTTCGCCATGTCGCAAGTAAAGCGTTTGAGGATAATAGCAGCTTTGCTTCTACTTTATGCGATTCTAGACATGGTTGCGACCAACGCCGTGGCGGTTATGCAAATTGACATAATCAATTCAGGCTATATTTCTACAAACAGTGCAATAGTAACTGTTAACTTCACGCCTTTCATAGCTGCAGCTGTAGTTTACGCTTTCTCTTTCGTATTCAAATATGGCGTCCTTCTGCAAGAATTTTCGGACGAAACCCTTTAGGCGTCGGCGATGTCCATCATTCTCCATCTGGACCGCGTCATGGCCGACCGCAACATGTCGCTCAATGATCTCGCTGATAAAGTTGGCATCACCAACGTGAACATGTCGCGCATAAAGACAGGCAAGATCAAGGCCATCCGCTTCTCAACGCTCAATGCAATCTGCAAAGTTCTCGAATGCGAGCCGGGCGACATTTTGAAGTACATCGACGATGATGACGACTTCGATCCTGCGGAAGGGGGCAGAGGTGTCTAGCATCTGCCAGCAACCCGCACGTTCTATGAACATTTCGAATCCCCATTTGACAAACGCTTCCATTACCGGCAAAATAGTTCCCCGCGCGAGAGCGCACATAACCCGTGGGGATGTAGCTCAGCTGGGAGTGCTAATAGTAGTTATACGATAAGCACTTTCCATCCCAAGCAGGGAAATGTACAATTGCTGAGCGCGTTTGACATTTGAATATGGGGCATTAGCTCAGCTGGGAGAGCGCGGCGTTCGCAATGCCGAGGTCAGGGGTTCGATCCCCCTATGCTCCACCAAACTCAATACGGTCGTCGGCGATAACTGACGACCGTTTTTTATTTTCGGAATCAAGAATGATCAATGTGCCTGTCGGCAATCATGCGGTCAGTACCATTGTCGTTTTCTCACCTCCTGCTCTTGCTTCGTCCATGCATTCTACGTATTGCTCCAACGTGACGTTGAGCCTTAGTTCAATCTGGTATCCAGATGAGACATATACGCCATCGACCAGTTGGCTGATAACCATTCTTTGGGCATCGAGATCGCAGCCGTCGAATAGCTCAGAGAGGCTTACCAAACGACTATGCTGCCTTTCGAGCGTGCGGATTATCGTCTCCGTATCTGCAAGCTCGTTTTCGAGGTTGTTGACCAACCGCCTTGCTTCGTCTAGTTCGACTTGGGCGGCTTGTATGGCATCCCCAAGGAGATCGGGGTCGAATTTGCTTTCCCCCATAAGAGCGGGGGCAAGCTCGGCCTTCAAGGCTTTGATTCCCCGTTCGCTTTTTGCCTCGATGCGCCGTGCTTCGTTGAGTCGCTTTTCCAGATCGTCCACCGCCAATCCGTAGCGCCTCTCCACGACGGTCTGCATGGGAATCTTTTTAAGCCCATCGAGCAGCTTTCGTATGCTTTCCCTTACGGCTTCGTCGATTCGTTCTGCGGAGTAGCCAGTCTGTCCGCAGCATTCTCCCTTGTGACGAACTCGGTTGTAGCACAGGTATCGCCACCAGCGCCGATAGACTTCCTCTCCGTTGGCTCTTTGGTATCTTGTTCCCGCCGTCGAGGTGACAAGCCGTCCTCCGCAGTGACCACAGAAGATGTTTCCAACCAAGAGGCAGTTTTTCGCGAGGCGCCTCGGAACACGCCTCAGCTCTTCTCTGTTTCGCGATCGTTGCTCCATCAGCTCTTGCGAGAGGCGGAACGTTTCATCGTCGATGATTTTCAGGTGCTCGAAAGGCTCGGAAAGTGTTTCCCCAAAACGAAGAACGCCTTTATAAATTGGATTCGTTAGGATGTTGCGTATCGAGGGCGCGACGAAGTTCCTTCCTGCACGGTTGAGAACGCCGTCCTCCGTAAGGCGTCGAGAGAGGGTTTGAGGGCCCATTCCGTAGGCGGTGTGAAGATGGAAAATCCTACGGACGACCGTGGACTCGTACTCGTCGATCTCGAGATCAAATACCTCGTGCCCGCGTTTGTTGACGCGACCCTTGTGAACGAGGCGATAGCCATAAGGCGCTGTCCCCCCTTTGAAATGTCCCTCCTTTACAAGCTGTTCCATCCGGGTTCTTGTTCTGATGGAGGTCTTGATGCTCTCGCCCGATGCCTGCCAAAACCGAATGTAGTTGAGCAGCTTATCGACATGGGTGTCAAACCTCTGCTGGCCTTCTTTTACGCTCCACACTTCGACCCCTTGACGGACAAACCACTCCACGACGAAGGGGGTCTCGTCCTCTTTTCTACCGATGCGGTCGAACATGAAAACAAGCAGCACGTCGAACTTTTTTTCGACGGCAGCTTTCTGAAGATCTTGAATGGCATCACGGTCTTTTGCCGCAATTTTGAAGCCTGACACTCCTTTTTCGGAAAACTCCTTTTCGATATGCCAGTCCGACTGTTCGGCCACGAATTCGTGGCACGCCTGCTTTTGCATCGGGATGTCATCTTTCTCGACTTGTCCTTTCGTGGACACCCGATACAGGCAGTATACGCGTTTCATGCAAAAGCCATCCTTTCAGGACAGCGTTACGCCACTTTGCTGTTTTCAAGTTTCGCCGGATAAGGAATCCCTATCCGGCGGCTGATCGTAAATCACGTGCTTCCTTCTCGCAATTGTGCGATTTCGGCTGTCGGGCCTGCGATGGCTGAGCAATCGCGTCGAGAAGAAATGCCGTGACTTGAGGGATGCACGTTTCGCTCTTTCGCTTCTCTCGAAAATGCACATGTACCGTACATCCGTGTGCCTCCGCATCAAACGATTTCAAGCCGCGATCCTCCGTCACCTCTTTACCACCTTGTAGTCGTAGCCCGTTCTTGTATTGCAGATGGTGCAGGGTTCGCGCTCTTCCTGCCGGAAGTCGGAACGGTACACCAGGTAGTCGCCGGAATCGCAGAACGCTTGATGGCACTTTCGGCAAAGCGTCAGCAGCATGAAGCCGTCCCCGGCCCCTTTGATTCCGAGGCTCACTGCAAGCGCAGAGTCCACCTTTTCCATCTGGCTTTGCCCCATATGGCCGATATACGCCCTCAGGCGCGCCTTGTCGATGGTCTTCAATTGTTCGAGGAGCACGACGGACTCCTCCCTCAGCCCGGCGACTGCGGGAACGGGGACATGCGTCGGCAGCGCGCGCTTCGGCTTGCTGGTTATCGCGGCGACTATAACGGTTCTGCTGCGTTTATTGCCGGCGTCGTTCTGGACGATGAGGACGGGGCGCGTGCCTCCCTGCTCGCATCCGATCACGGGGTCGAGAAACGCGAGGAACACATCGCCCCTGCGAGGATGTTCGCTCATAGGGCACCTCCTGGGTCGGTTATGTAAGCGGCTGCGGGCCGGGTTCGTCCGACCCGCAGCCGTGAAACGCCGCCTTCGCGGCTCCCGCCCGCCCGCGAGGACCCTCATCGCGTGGCGCGCTCTTGCCCTTTCCAGGGCGGGCGGGTATGGAGATGTCAAGGTTCGCGAAGGGCGTGCCGCCCTCATAAAGACGGACAGGCGGGCGCGCGGCTCGGAACCCCCTCCGGGGAAACAGGGCTAAATGTCGGACGAGAGAATCTCCCTCAGGTTCTCCCGCGCGAGCCCGATGCTGCGGCGCACCGCGCGGTCAGAGCATCCTTCGATCTCGGCTATCCTCGCCGTCGGCATTCCGACCAGGTGCCTCAGCAGGAACCGCCTGCGCTGCACGGCTGGTATCTGTTGGAACGCCCGGAGCAGCGCCTCCGACTCGAGGCGCTCGACGAGGACGCGTTCCGGGTCCTTCTCGGGATTGCTCTCGGAGAAGGCAGCTTCGTCCATTGAGGCCAGACTCAGGGAGTGCCTGGCCTCGCGGCGCTCCGTGCGCCAGAACTCGCGCTGAAGCTCCTCAATCTCCTCGAACACGCGGCGCGGCAGGTCAATCTCGACCCGCTTGCCGTCGGGCGTCCCCACCACGATGCGGTACTCTCCCCGCGCCTCGTCCACATTTCCTCTCTCATAGAACCGTGTCATGTTCGCTCCTTCGGGTTCGGCCCGCAGGAGCGGCGGCCGACCGAAGTGCGAAAAAAGACGGGCAGGGCGCTTGGCTCCTGTCCGTCTGGCGGATCGGCGGGTATTCGGTTTTAATTGGCTGTCTCTTTTACTGCTTCGACGCGTTGGTCACGCGTACGGACCCGTTGCGTCCGAACGAGACAACAGTAAGCTGCCCCTTGCGCACGATTTCGACGCGATGCGACTTCCCGTCGGCACGGCAGACGAGCTTGCCGACGGCGTTCCTTACGTCCTGCATAGAATCACCCCCTCTCTCGGCGAGGGAATAGTGACATGCAAGGCAGCCGAACGTCCCGACTCCGTAAGACTGAATCTTGCCAAAAAAGTTAGATACGGCTATCATATTGCTAGTTATACGATGTATAACAATTTTTTGGATAGAGGAAAGGGGCGACAATGCCAGAAACCAACGGAAGTCAAACAGGTGTCGCGATTTCTCGTCGCGACTGCGTCAAGCTGATGGGAGGTCTTGCGCTGGCGTTCGGTGCGGGCGGCGTGCTGTCGGCATGCTCGGGGCAAACAGCCGAGCAAGGCGGCACAGAGCAAGGAGGCGGTGAGAGGGTTCTGCGCGTCGGCATCGCCGGGGGCTCCACGGACACCATCGACCCCTCGATGGCGAACGGCGCCATGCTTCCCTTTGCCGTGTACCTCAACATCTTTGATTCCCTTGTGCTCATGGAGGGAGAGGAGATGACCTACCAGCTTGCCGACGAGATAACCACCAACGATGACGGAACCGAATGGACCATCGTCATCAAAGAGGGGGTCACGTTCCACAACGGGGACCCGCTCACCGCGGACGACGTCCTCTACAGCCTCCAGTACCTGTCGACCTCTCCCAACGGCATGATGGGGTACATGTACGTCGACTGGGATAGCTCCGTCTCCGACGGCGACCGCACGGTGACGATCAGGCTGACGCAGCCCCAGGCGACGTTCGTCGAGGAGGCCCTCGCCCCGATCTCGACCATTTTCCCGAACGGCACCACCGCCGATCAGTTCGACGTGGAGGACCTGGGGTCTGGCCCTTACAAGCTCGTCTCGTTCGATCCTGACTCCGGCACCGTGATAGAGGCGTTCGAAGGCTACTGGGGCGGTGCGCCCGAGATCGACCGAATCGAGCTCTTCCCGATGATGGAGTCCTCGTCGCGCGTCACCGCGCTCACCGGCGGGCAGATCGACTTCGCCCACCAGATCTCTTCGACCGACGTGGCGACCATCGAAGGGGCCGAGGGCCTCGCCGTGATGTCCGGCGGCGTGGCTCATTCGTCGGTGTACAAGTTCTGTCTGAACGCGACCAAAGCCCCCTTCGACGACGAGGAGGTTCGCACCGCGTTCAAGGCGATCGTCGACCGCGAGGCGATGGTCGAGACGATATTCCGGGGCGAGGGCGAAGTCGGCAACGATGTCATCGGCAAGGGCCTTCCCGGGTACAACGACGCCATCGAGCAGCGCTCTCTCGACTTCGAATCGGCGGCGCAGGTGTTCCGCGACAAGGACATCACCTCCCTCGACGTCCTCACATCCGAGCTCGTTCCAGGCATCAAGGACTCCGTCGACATGCTCGCCCAGCAGATGGAGAAAGCAGGCGTCGCGCTCAACGTCACGGAGGTCGATCCCGCAAACATCTTCACCGACATGCAGCCGATCTACGACACGCAGGTTTTCGCGACCTACCTCATCAACCGCCCGTACGCCGCCCGCGCCTACATGGACACGGGAGCCACGAGCCCCTACAACTTCAGCCAGTGGGCCGACGAGGAGTACAACGCCCTGCTCACGCAGGCGTCCCAGACAGGTGGCGAAGCTGAGCGCACGGAGATCTACGACCAGGCACAGCAGATTCTATGGGAGCGGGGCTCCGAGGTCATGTGGGGCTACGCCTACGAGCTCTCGGCGCATATCGAAGGCGTCTCCGGGGTTGGGATCACCCAATCCGTCCCCTTGTTCGCAAAAGCCTCGATGGCGTAGGGATGCCGAGGCCAAGAGGAAGAATCGCCGCCCGTGCCGCGCGGGCGGCGATGGTGATCCTGAAATTCGCGGTGTATCTTCTGGCCGCGTGCTTCCTGGTGTTTTGCGCCCTCGACCTGCTTCCGGGAAACGCCGCGACACAGCAGCTGGGGTTCACGGGCACGACCGAGCAGATACAGGCTCTCATGCACGAGTGGGGGCTCGATCTTCCCCTCATCGAACGGTTCGCCTCATGGCTTACCGGAGCGGCTTCGGGGGACCTCGGCGAGGTGTTCGCCACGGGCCGCCCCGTGGCGGATGCCCTCATCGGCCCGCTTTCGAGAACGGCCGCGATGTTCTGCCTCGCGTTCCTGGCGGTCGCGATCGCGGGAACCGGCTTGGGCGTGTTGGCGGGACTGCGCTCCGGAAGGGCGTCTGATCGCGCGGTGAGCACTGGGGCCCTGATCGTGCGGTCAATGCCCGAGTTTGTAGTGGCGCTTGTCTTGGTGCTTGTATTCGCCACGTGCCTGAAGGTTCTCCCGGCCGTGTCCCTCGCCCCCGTCGGAGCCAGCGCGTTCTCCGCTCCCGAAATCTTCGTGCTGCCGACGGCATCGATAGCGCTCGTCGGCATGAGCTCCGTGATCAGGCCCGTGCGGGCGGTTGTCGCCAGGGAGAACGCCGAGCCGTATATCGAGGCGGCGCGCCTCGCAGGCGTTCCCGAGCGAAGGGTGGTGCTCAGGCATCTTCTGCCGTCGTGCGCGGCGCCCATAGCCCAAGCGCTCGCCTCGGTGGTCCCGTACCTGATCGGGGGCGCCGTGATCGTGGAGTGCGTGTTCAACTTTCCCGGAATCGGGACGCTTATGGTGAGCGCCGTCCAGAACAGGGAGCCCAACGTCCTCATGGCGTGCACGCTCGTCATGGTTTCCGTTTCGCTTGTCGCGTACTGGCTGGCGGACGCGTTGCTGAAGGAGGGTGAAAACGATGCCTAGAGGAAGAGGGAGGGCGGGAACCGTCCTCCTGGCAGCGCTGTTTGCGGGCTCGGTTCTGTTCGCACTGGTCGGCTGTCTAATCCCGGCAGACGGGTCGTCCACGTTCGGGGCGAGCTTCTCTCCGCCAGGGACAGGCCACCCTCTCGGTACCGACAGCCTCGGCAGGGACGTCTTCGCGCGCCTCCTGCACGGAGGGGCGCAGCTTCTCGGGGTCTCGGTCCTGTCGACCATCGCGTCCACCGTCGTCGGCGTCGCATGGGGCATAGCGCTCGCCGGAAAGGGTATTCCGAAGACGGCCCTTTCCGCAGTGGCCGACCTGTTCGTGGTGATGCCGTCCGTGCTCGTCATGATGGTCCTGGTCTTCGGGTTGGGGTCCGGGGTCGCCACGATGGTGCTCGTCACGATTGCCGTCTCGGCCCCTTTCACGGCGCGCTACACCCGTTCGGTGGTGGGACCTGTTTTGAGGTCGGGGTTCGTCGAGTCCTCCCGGCTGTCGGGCGACCCGCTCTGGAAGACCGTTATGTTCGACGTGCTGCCGTGCGTGGCGCTGCCCATCGCGACCGATGCGGGCCTTCGCTTCATCAGCGCGGTCTATCTCGTGTCGAGCGCCGCGTTCATGGGGTTCGATCCGCTCGGCAGCGCATCCGACTGGGGGACGATGATCCAGTCCGGCCTCGACGGACTCTCGCTGAACCCGTGGGCGGCAATCGCGCCGTGCATTGCTTTGGCTTGCATAACCGTGTCAGGAAATCTGCTCATCGACAGGATTGGAAAGGGGCGTTCGTGATGCTCGGGCAACAGGAGGGCGAGCCCATCGCTCAGGTGCGGGATCTGACCGTCTGCACCCGCGCGGGGTCGACGGTTCTGCAAGCGGTTTCCCTGTCTCTGGAAAAGGGAGAGGCGTTCGCCATCGTGGGAGAGTCCGGATCGGGGAAGACGACCCTTGCGCTTGCGCTTTTGGGGCACGTCAGGAACGGACTGGTGAAAAAGGGCGGCTCGGTGTCGGTGTGCGGGAGGGATCCGTTCTCCCTCTCCGAAAGGGAGCTGCGCGAATACAGAAGCTCCAAAGTGTCATGGCTCTCCCAGGACCCGGCCCTCTCCCTGACCCCGCATATGACCGTCAGGGAGCTGCTCGGAGAAGCGTTCGACGGAGACGACGAACGCAAGATGTCCCTTCTTGCCGAGGTCGGCCTTGAAGGCGTCGGAGGGGTGCTTGAAAGGAGGCCTTCGGCCCTGTCGGGAGGGCAACGCCGCCGCGTGGCGATAGCGAGGGCCATGGCGTCGGATCCCGAGCTCGTCATCCTCGACGAGCCGACTGCCGGACTCGACGCCGAGGCGATCGACGACGTGGTGCGGGTCGTGCGGGACGGAGCCGCCTTTTCGGGAGCCAGCATTCTCGTCATCACCCACGACATCGCGTTCGCTAGCAGGATCGCGAGGTCCGTGCATATCATGCAGGCTGGGTCGGTGGTCGAAAGCGGAGCGATGGGCGACGTCCTTTCCTCCCCGAAATCGGAATGCGCCAAAAGGCTCGTCGGGGCGCTTGCCCTCGGAGCGATGGCCCCGCAGACCGAGAAGGACGCCGAGGCCGCGCTGTCGCTGAGGGGACTCACCGTCGAGACCCCGGACGGAAAGACCGCCGTCAGGGACCTCGATTTCGACCTCCCCGTAGGCGGCAGCGTTGCGGTCGTGGGCCCGTCCGGTTCGGGAAAGTCGACCCTCGTGAAAGCCATCAGCGGAACCGCCCCGGCGAAAGCCGGGTCGATCTCCTTGCGCGCCGGAGGCGTTCTGGCGCCTCTCGACCGCAGGTTCGAGAGGCGCTCCGTGGAAGAGCTCCTCTCCGTTCAAGTGGTGCCGCAAGACCCCTCGACGAGCATGAATCCCGCGCTGACCGTCGGATTCCAGCTCTCGCGGGCAATCTCCCGTCGCCATCCCGAGTGGAAAAGGGAGCGGAGGAGGGAGCGGTGCGCCGAACTGCTCGAATCGGTCGGCCTTTCCTCCGACCTCGCGAAAAGGAAAACCCCCTCGCTGTCTGGCGGGCAGGTGCAGCGGATCGCCATAGCGCGCGCCCTCGCCCAAGAGCCGTCGGTTCTCATATGCGACGAATCGACCTCGGCCTTGGACGTCGCGACGCAGAAGGAGGTCCTTCGCCTGCTCGCGACAATCAGGGAGTCGAAGGGGGTCGCTCTCGTCGTCGTCACGCATTCGGCGGACGTGGCATCGTCGCTGTGCGACAGCGTGATCCCCGTCGGGCAGGGGCAGGCTGCGACCCGGGCGGTCAGCCCCGCATGTTTGAAAGCCTGACCTCGAGGCCGTCGAGGACGGTTCTGAGGAAGAAATCGAACGAATCGTCGTAGTACCGCCGCAACGAGCTTTCCGAAGTTGTTGCATGGGCGACCGATTTGCTCAGGTCGCCCATCCCTCCCGGGACGCCGGCGCAAGCGGCATACTCGGACGCCGCGCTCTTTCTCAGACTGGGAAGGGCGTCGCGGTCGTCTTCCTGGGCCACGAACTGGCACGTCTGCTCGAGGAGCAGGCTGAAAGCGGGAACCGAAAGCTCTCCGAAGCCGGCCTCCCGAAGAAGCGAGATGCCCGTCTCGGCGATTGCCCTTGCCGCATGGCCGCCCGGACCCACCAGCGCGAACCTCTTGGCGACGCCCGGGTATCTCCTCATCACGTCCCTCAGGCCACGAAGCAGGTCGTCGAACCATGCCCGCCAACCAGAGGCAGCAGAGGGGATCGCGACCTCGGACAGGACGCGCTCGATGACGAGGGAGGTCACCGCGTCGCGATCGCCGACATGATAGTAGATGACGCGCACGTACGCGTCGAGCTCGGCTGCCAGGTCGCGCATGCTCCAGCCTTCGAGCCCTTTCTCCTTCGTAAGGGAGATGGCCGCGTCGCAGATCGCTTCCGGCGTGATTGCGGGAAGCCCCTCTTTTCTGCGGCGCGCTTTGTTGCTTTGTGAACTCTGTGACTGCATGCCCCCACTATAGCAGCCCGAAGCTTCTCCAAGAAAGTTCACTTGCACCAACATATTATCGATTGATTTGTTATACACTGTTTAACAAACAATTCGGACAACGGAGGAAAGGCGGTATCGATGTCAAGAAGACAGCGCGGCCCCGTCGCGCGAATGCTCGATTACGCGGGAAGAAGAAAAGCCCTTGCCGTCGCAGGGTGCCTGCTCTCGGCTCTGAACGCGGTCCTTGCGATCGCGCCGCTCGTGTGCATTTGGTTCGTCCTACGCGATCTCGTCTCGGTCGCGCCCGACTGGGGCGCCGCTTCCGGGGTGGCGAAGTGGGGCTGGCTCGCCTTCGCCTTCGCGGCGGCGGGCGTGGTCGTCTACTTCTGCGCGCTGGTGTGCACGCATCTTGCTGCGTTCAGGGCGGCGGCGAACATGAGGAGGAGGTCCTTGGACCATCTCGCAAAGGTCCCCCTCGGATACTACGACACGCACGCGTCGGGCGAGATCAGCAGGGTGATCGACGGCTGCGCAGCCCAGACCGAGGGCGTCCTCGCCCACACTCTCCCCGATTTCGTCGGCTCATTGGTCTCGCCGATAGCACTGCTGGCGGTCATGTTCGCGGTCGACTGGGCCTTGGGAGCCGTCTGCCTGATCCCCGTGGCGATCTCGTTTATCTGCATGTGGCTCCTCATGGGCGGCGGACGCGGAGGGGAATCCGACTACATGCAGTTCATGATGAAATACCAGGATGCCCTGACCAAGATGAACAAGGCCGCCACCGAGTACGTGCGCGGCATTCCCGTCGTGAAGATGTTCCAGCAGACGGTCAATTCGTTCAGGGCGTTCAAGCAGGCGATCGACGGCTACACGGAGTTCGCATCGAAATACGTCCTTCTCTGCGAGAAGCCTCGTCTTGCCCAGCTCGTCGCCATCAACGCGACCTTCGCCGTGCTGGTTCCCGCCGGAATTCTGCTGGCGTCCTCTGCGGGCGATTTCCCGATGTTCCTGACGGACTTCCTGTTCTTCGTGATCTTCTCGGCGCTGACCACCTCGATGATGAACAAGGTCATGTACGCGTCCGAGGCGGTCACCATGGGCTCGGACGCCATCAGGCGGATAGAGGAGCTCCTCTCCGTGCCCGAAGTGCGCTCGGCGGGCGACGGGCGCCCCGAGCGCTTCGACGTCGAGCTGCGCGACGTGTCGTTCTCGTACCCCAACAGCGACAGGAGGGCGGTCGACCGCGTGACGCTTTCGGTTCCCGAGGGGTCGACGGTCGCACTCGTCGGGCCGTCGGGGGGAGGCAAGACGACGATCGCCAGCCTGGTGCCGCGCTTCTGGGACGCCGACGAAGGCAGCGTGGCAATCGGCGGGATCGACGTGAGGGACATGAAGCAATCGACGGTCATGGACCTGGTGGCCTTCGTGTTCCAGAACGAGCACCTGTTCAAGGAAAGCCTCCTCGACAACGTGAGGGCCTCCCGCCCGAATGCGACCCGAGCAGAGGTGGAGGAGGCGGTCAGGGCCGCCCGCTGCGAGGACATCGTCGCGAAGATGCCCAACGGCCTTGCGACCGTGGTCGGCGCGGACGGCGTGTACCTTTCGGGCGGAGAGCGGCAGAGGATAGCCCTCGCGCGCGCCATCCTCAAGGACGCCCCCATCGTGGTTCTCGACGAGGCGACCGCCTTCGCCGACCCGGAGAACGAGTCTCTCATCCAGGAAGCGCTCTCCAAGCTCACTTGCGGGAAAACCGTTCTCATGATCGCGCACCGCCTTTCGACCGTTGTCGGGGCGGACGAAATCTGCGTCGTGGACCGAGGCCGTATCGTCGAACGCGGGCGCCACGAAGAGCTGGTGCATGCGGGCGGCGTTTACTCCCGCATGTGGGACGACTACCAGAAATCCACGTCCTGGAAGATCGAAAGGGGCGATGTCTAAATGCTGCAACAGAAGCTTGGTTTGAGCGAGGAAGGCGCGCGCGACTTCCGCAGGGGCGTCTTCTTCTGCGCCCTCGCCAACCTCGTCCTCATGGCGCCGGTGGGCGTGTTCTACCTCGTGACAGGGGAGTTCGTGACGCATCTCGAAAACCCGGCGGCTCCGCTGCCGTCCGTGGGCCCATACCTGGCCGCCATTGTCGCGGTCCTGGCGGCGATGTATCTGTCCCAATGGGCGGAATACCGCGCGACTTACGGAACCGTGTTCCAGGAGTCCTCGCGCAAGCGAATCGCGCTCGCCGAACGGCTCAGGGAGCTCCCGCTCTCGTTTTTCGGGAGGAAGAACCTCTCCGACCTCACTGCCTCGATCATGAAAGACTGCTCCGACCAGGAGCGCATGTTCCAGCACATCATGCCCCAGCTGTTCGGGACGGGAATCTCGACCGTGCTGGTGGCAGCAGCCCTGCTCGTTTTCGACTGGAGGCTGGCGCTCGCCGCACTTTGGGCAGTGCCCGTGGCGGTGGCCATCGTCCTCGGGTCGGCGAAGAGGCAGCAGGCCGGCTCTAAGAAGGAAACAGCATGCCGCCTTGCACTTGGCGACGGGGTTCAGGAGTTCATCGAGTGCGCGCGGGAGATCCGCTCGTCGAACCGGTCCGCTGCGTTCCTTGAGAAGCTCCACGGCAAAATCGACGATTTCGAGCGATCACAGATCGGCGCGGAGCTCACCACGGGTGCCCTCGTCGCATCGGCTCAGACCGTTATGAGGATGGGCATAGCGACGACCGTCCTCATCGGCTCTGTGCTCATCGCCTCAGGCCAGATCGACTTCATGGTGTTCTTCGCCTTCCTTCTCGTCGTTACGAGGATATACGACCCCATCAATGCCGTGCTCGAGGTGATTGCAGAGCTTCTCGGTGTCCGCCTGTCGCTGGAAAGGATCCGTGCGATCATGGACGAGCCCGCCCAGCAGGGCTCGAAGGACTTCTCCCCGAAGGGCTACGACGTGTCTTTCAAAAACGTGTCGTTCTCCTACGGCGACGAGGAGGCCCCTGTTCTTTCCGACGTCTCCTTTGTGGCTGCGGAGGGTGAAGTCACAGCACTCGTCGGCCCGTCGGGCGGCGGCAAATCAACGTGCGCGAAGCTCGCCGCGAGGCTGTGGGATGCGGACGGCGGCACGATAGAGGTCGGTGGGGTGGACATCTCGACCGTCGACCCAGAGGTGCTTCTTTCCAAATATTCCCAGGTGTTCCAGGACGTGGTCCTGTTCGACGACACGGTGATGGAGAACATCCGCCTCGGCAAGTCGGACGCAAGCGACGAAGAGGTGCTCGCCGCCGCCCGCGCGGCCAACTGCGACGAGTTCGTGAGGCTCATGCCGAACGGCTATGAAACGACGATCGGCGAGAACGGCAGCCTCCTGTCTGGCGGAGAGCGCCAGCGCGTCAGCATCGCCCGCGCGCTTCTCAAGGACGCGCCCATCGTGCTGCTCGACGAGGCAACCGCGTCACTCGACGTGGAGAACGAAACGCAGGTGCAAGAGGCCCTTTCGAGACTTTTGGCCGGAAAGACGGTGCTCGTCATCGCGCACAGGATGAGGACGGTCCTCAACGCCGACAAGGTTGTGGTCCTCAAAGACGGCAAGGTTTTCGAGCAGGGCCGCCCGAAAGACCTCCTGGAAGCTGGAGGGCTCTTCAGGCGCATGGTCGACCTTCAGAACGCAAGCTCCCGCTGGTCCATAGGTTCTTAGGCAACCGCATGAACAGAAACGAATCATCCGAGGACTACCTCGAGGCAATCCTGCGTATCCGTTCCGAGCGCGGGTCGTGCCGCAACGTGGACATCGCCGAGCGGCTGGGCGTCTCGAAGGCGAGCGTGACCAAGGCGCTCGGCAACCTGGCGCGCAGGGGCCTCGCCGAGGTGGTCGGCCGCGACGTGCGGCTGACCGATGAGGGCGGGCGCCTCGCCGAGGCCACCCTCGCCAAGCACCGCTTCTTCGAGCGGCTGCTCGCCGAGTCCGGCGTGGACGCCGAGACCGCCTCGGCGGAGGCCTGCCGCATGGAGCACTGCCTGTCGGAGGAGTCGTTCAGGAAGCTCGCCGACCGCCTTGGCCGCGGGCGGTG
>NZ_NFJP01000024.1 GCF_002159915.1 Gordonibacter sp. An230 | reverse complement strand
CCGCCTCCCGCATTCCTCCGCCCGGCATTGCGGGCGCCTCGTCGCGGGGGCGCCGTTGCTCGTGTCCCTCTCGACCGCTTTCACGTATGCGTGCGGTTGGGCGGTCGATGCGCCTCTCGGTGCGGCGGCGGGCGTGGTGCTTGAGGCGTCCAAAGCAGCGCTTCTTCTCTTATGGGCCGAATGCCTATGCCGCGTCCGTTTCCGCGACGCCCTTCTGTGCGTGTCGCTGGTGTATGCGACGGCGTTCTCCCTCTGCTTGCTGGTGGCTGGCCTCAAGCCCCTTGCGGCGCTCGTCGTCCACGCGTCGATGCCGTTGCTGTCGGGGGGAGCGTTGCTGTCGCTTCGCTCGGACGCCGCATTCGCCCCCTCGAAGGGCGATCTGCCCAAAGAGGCTCGCGTCCCTCGCCTTCCGATGCGTCTATTCGTGGGCATAGGGCTGTTCGGCGCCATCAGCCTGCTCACCAACTCGCTTTCCGAGGCCAAGTCTTCTGCGACGGCTGAGCTCAACACGCTGCTCGCCGGGCTTGCCGTGTCGACGCTTGTCGCATTGTTCGCCCGACGTTGCGGCGAGAGGTTCGATTTCATGTTCCTATACCGGATGCTCACGCCCCTCATGATCTTCAGCATCATCCCCGTTCTCATGCTCGAAAGCGGGAATCAGCAGTACGAGGCGTACGCCATCGGCGCCGGATGGACGTTCTTCCGCATTTTCACATGGACCCTGTGGTGCAGCATCGCCTCGCGGTCTCGCGTTCCGGCGGCGTGCGTGTTCGCCGCAGGTCAGTTCGCGCTCACTTCATGCAGCACCTTCGCCCAGGCGCTCTACGATGCGGTGCTGTGCGGGCTTGACGCTCCGCTGCCCGTTGCCATATCGGGCGTTATCGGGCTTGCGGTGGCCACTTCGGCGTTCGTGATGAGCGAAGGGGACATCAGGCGGTTCTTCGAGCGGCGGGGAACCGCGAAGCGCCTTGCCGACGACGAGGAGGCGTGCGCGCGATGCGCGGGAAACGCCGCGCGACGGTTCGGGCTGTCGAAGCGCGAAGAGGAGATAGCCGCCCTGGTGGCACGGGGAAGGAACAACGCCGTCATCCGCGAGCGGCTCTGCATAACCGAGAGCACGCTGCGAACGCATCTGCGCAACATCTATGCAAAGATGCTGGTGCATAGTCGTCAGGAGCTCGTCGACGTCGTGCTTTCGTGCTCGGATGACGAAGGGTAGGCGTCCGCCGCGAGGGCTTCGCAGCTGCGGGACGGTGGGATGCGGTCTGCTGAGAAAAGACGAGCCGCCGACGCGTTTTCCGATGGCTTTCGATAGCCGTCCGCCTCCGAGAGCGCGATGCCGCTCCTGTCCCCAGGTCGTGTTTGGACGAGCCCTTGCCGTCGGCGTCGTTCCTTACTTCTGGGCGAACAGATCCCAGCCCTCGTCGCTCACGAACAGGCGCGCGGCGCGGGGCATGATACGCGCGGAGAAAGGCGTCATGAGGCGCGTTGCCTCTCCGTCGTACTGCACCTCCATGGGCGGGTCGGCTTTGACGCGCACCTTGCGCGCTCGGTGTATCTCGAGCGCGCCCGTCCGGTCGGGGAACTCGCCGCCGCGGTCGAGCAGGCCGGCGAACACGGCGGGTATGAGCTCGAAGGCGGTTTTGGCCTTGAGCACCACCACGTCGAACTCGCCGTCGCGCGGCTCGTTTTCGTGCGTGACCGCAATGTCGAACTGTATCTTCGAGAAGTTCACGAGAAGGATGCCGAGCCCTTCGCTTTCCACTGTGCGCCCGTCGAGCTCGATGAAAAAACGCGACTTCTGGGGCATCGGATTGAGCACGGCGGCCGAAAGGTAGGCCATGGGGCCGAACAGGCGCTTGCCGGCTTCCGCGCCGTGCATTATGGCAGCGTCGTATCCCGCTCCAGCCATGATGCCGAAGCCGAACCTGCGGCCGGCCACCTCAATCTCCCCGAGGTCGAAATCGAGCGTGCGCCCCTCGCGCACGATCTTGGCGAGCGCATGCGGCTCGAGCGGAGATGCGAGGTTGAGGGCGAGGAGGTTCGCCGTACCGGCGGGGAAGGGGAGCACCGGCACTCCCGAGTTCGCCAAGGAATAGCTCACCGTTGCCACTGTGCCGTCTCCTCCGCTCGCCACCACCGCGTCGAAGGATGTGGCGTCGCGAAGCAGGTCGCGCACATCGGTCGAGCCGTCGGTGGAGCGCAGGCAGACCTCGTCGCCGTCTCGGGCGAACGAGCGCGCGAAATCGTAGACGGCGCCTTCGCCGAATCCCGAGGACAGGTTGTTAATGACGAGCAGTTTCACAGACGCCCTTTCAATTGCTATGATGGCATGGTACAACATGAAGCCGGAAACGCAAGGCAAGGAACGGTGAGGATCTCCCGGTGTACATAGCAAACCAAGAAAGCCTCGAGGCGTTCGCACGCCGCGCGATGCGCTCGAGCGTGCTCGCCGTCGACACGGAGTTTCTGCGCGAGAAAACCTATTACGCGAAGCTGTGCCTTCTGCAGCTGGCAACCGATGACGAGACGGTCATCGTGGATCCCTTCGAGGTCGAGGATCTGCGCGTGCTGGCGCCTGTGCTTGAGGACGGGTCCGTGGTGAAGCTGTTTCACGCTGGCGGCCAAGACCTCGAGATACTGCTGCGCGAGGTGGGCACGCTGCCGAGGCCTTTGTTCGACACGCAGGTTGCAGCCGCGCTTTTGGGCCATACGCAACAGATCGGCTACGCGGCGCTCGTTCATGCCGAGTGCGGCGTGACGCTCAAGAAGATAGATTCGTTCACCGATTGGTCGCGCCGGCCGCTGTCGGACTCGCAGTTGGAGTACGCGGCCGACGACGTGGCCTATCTGCCGCGCATGTACGAGCGAATGCGGGCCAAGCTCGTGGAGCTGGGGCGCCTTTCGTGGCTTGATCGCGATTTCGAGGACATGGCCGATCCGGCGCGCTATGCCGCGAACGAGCGCGAACGGTATCGGCGCCTCAAGCGCGTCTCGCAGCTGTCGCGTCGCCAGCTTGCGGCCGCACGCGAGGTGGCGGCGTGGCGCGAGCTGGAAGCCCAGCGTCGCGACGTGCCGCGCAAATGGGTGCTCACCGACGAGCAGATCGTGGAGGCGTGCAAGCGCGAGGCGCGCTCGATCGACGAGCTGTTCATGGTGCGCGGTATGTCCGACCGGCTGTCCACGAAGGACGCGCGGACCGTGGTGTCCCTCGTGTCCTCGGCGCTCGACGCCCCGCCGAGCGCCTGGCCCGAGCCCGACCGTTGCGGCAAGAACGAGCCGAACGTCGATGCGGAGCTCGATCTCATGTGCGCCCTCGTTCGCTTGCGGGCGAAGCAAAACGGCGTGGCGTTTCCCACGCTGGCAAGTCACGACGATCTCGCGCGTGTGGCGCGCGGCTACCGCGAGGGCATCGATGTTCTGCGCGGATGGCGTCGCTCGCTTGTGGGGGAAGAGCTTCTGAGGTTGCTCGAGGGCAGGATCGCCTTGTCGTTGTCCGATGGCGAGATCAAGGTTACGGAAGTTTAACGCTCGGCCAGCGGGCGGCTCGACCCTCCGACATCGTCGGGTATAATGGCGGGGAAAGAGGGCGGCGGCCTGGGGGCCGCGCGCATGTCTCCCCCTGAAGGAGTGTTCCAATCATGCTTTTCGGAGTTAGCACCGGCTATTGGATGCTGGTCATCGTCACGCTCATCATCGGTGGGTTCGCCACCTGGTACGTGAACTCGCAGCTCAAAAAGTACTCGCGCGTGCCCATCTCCACGGGCCTCACCGGTGCGGAAGCCGCGCGCCGCATGCTTTCCTATTACGGCATCTCCGGCGTGGAGGTGCACCGCGGCGGGCCGGGGCAGGATTTCTTCGATCCTCGCACGAACTCGGTCACGCTCTCGCCCGATGCCTACGAGGGTCGCACCGTCACGGCCACGGCCACGGCCTGCCATGAAGTGGGCCACGCCTACCAGTACGCGCAGGGTTACGCTCCCATGAAGATCCGCGGCGCTCTCGTTCCCGTGGTGAACCTGGCGTCGAACGCATGGATATTCCTCTTGATCTTGGGAGTGTTTCTGCAGATGGCCCAGCTGACGATGCTCGCCATCGTCATGTACGCTGCCGTGGTCGTGTTCCAGCTGGTCACGTTGCCGGTCGAGTTCGACGCTTCGCGTCGTGCGATGGTCTACATGGGATCGACCGGGCTCCCCCAGTCCGAGCAGTCCGGCTCGTTCAGCGTGCTGCGCGCTTGCGCGCTCACCTACGTGGCCGCGGCGCTCACTTCCATCCTGCAGCTTCTGTGGCTGCTCAGCCAGAACCGCGAGTAGCCGTCCCCGTGATTCGCGAAGAGAGAGAAGGGACGGCGTCCGAGGCGCTGTCGGTGTCGGGGGCGATGGCGCTCGCGAAGGGCGCGCTCGAAGGAATCGTCGTGCGCTTGGTGGGCGAGGTGTCCGAGGTGTCGAACAAGCCCGGATACAAGGCCGTGTACTTCACGGTGAAGGACGAGCGCGCCGCGCTGCCGTGCATGATGTGGAACAATCGCTTCAACGCGGCCGGTGTCGAGCTGCGAGTGGGGCAGCTTGTCGAGTTGAGCGGCCGCTTCACTCTGTACGCGCCGAAGGGGCGCATGAACTTCGACGTGTTCTCGCTCTCGCTTGCCGGCGAGGGACGCCTTCGTCAACAGGTGGCCGAGCTTGCGCGCAGGCTTAAGGCCGAGGGACTCATGGATCCCGCCCGCAAGCGTTCCTTGCCGTCGTATCCTCTCGTCGTCGGTTTGGTCACATCGCCGCGCGGCGATGCCGTCCATGACGTTTTGCGCACGCTGCGACGCCGGTTCCCGCTCGCCCGCGTCCTTTTGGCCGGCGTGACGGTGGAGGGCGCGACGGCGGCGGCTGGCATCGTGGAGGCCATGCGTTGCGTGGTCGAGGCCGGTGCCGAGGTGGTGCTTATCGTGCGCGGTGGGGGTACGTACGAGGACCTCATGCCGTTCAACGACGAGCGCCTCGCGCGCACCATCGCGCGCTGTCCTGTGCCGGTGGTCACGGGCATCGGGCACGAGCCCGACACGTCCATCGCCGACATGGTGGCCGATGTGCGGGCTTCCACGCCCACTGCGGCTGCCGAAGCGGTGAGCCCTGCGCGCGATGATCTGGAGCGCCGCCTCGTCGCGCGGGCCCGTTCGCTCTCGGTTTGCGCCGAGCGTGCGCTCGAGCGGGCCGTCGCCGACGTGCGCCGCTGCGCGACACGGCCTTTGTTCCGAGACGCGCACCTTCTGTTCGCCGTCGAGGCGCAGACGCTCGACCTTGCCGCTGAGCGCCTCGCCCGCGTCCTGCCTGCGAACCTCGAGCGCGATGCGGCAGTTGTGGAGCGGCAGCGCGAACGCCTTGCCCGCACCTTGCCTGCGAGCCTCGAGCGCGATGTCGCGAGCGTGGGACGGCAGCGCGAGCGCCTTGCCCGCACCTTGCCTGCCGCCGTTGGACGTGCTCGCGATCAGGCTGAGCGAGGGCGCGAACGGCTTGTGGCTTGCGGAGGTGCGCTCGTTGGGCGCTTCGAACGGGAGACGGCGGTTGCGGCTGCGCGACTGCACGATCTTTCCCCTCTCGCCGTGCTCGGACGCGGTTATGCTGTGGCGCGCACTTCGGCGGGCGCCGTGGTGAAAAGCGTGGAGGCCGTGGCGGAGGGCGATGAGGTGAACGTGTCGCTATCCGACGGCGTGCTGGCCTGTCGCGTCGAGGCGATGCGGCGCATCGATACGGACATCATGGAGTGGAAGGACCTGTCATGACCGAGACAGAAGGACCTAGGCCCGTCGAGGAGCTGACGTTTCGCGAGGCCATGGCCGAGCTCGACGGCATCGTGGGCGTGCTGGAAAGCAACACGCTCGAACTCGAGGACAGCTTGAGGAGCTACGAGCGCGGCGTTGCGCTGCTCGCCGCGCTCCAATCGCGTCTCTTAGAGGCGCAGCAGAAAGTGGACGTGCTCATGGGCAAGCTCGTGCCGGAAGCCGACGACGAAACGCGCGACACGAGCCTTTCGTGAAAACGGCCGTCCGTGCCGGCCTGATGGACTTTGGACGGACGCTGAGGAAACGCAGCGCGAGAGAGGAGAGCGCCATGCGCAAGGACGATTGCCTGTTCTGCAAGATCGTTGCGGGGGAGATTCCGTCGACCAAAGTGTACGAGGACGAGCGCGTTCTCGCGTTCGAGGACGTGAGCCCCATGATGCCCGTGCACACGCTCATCGTGCCGAAGAACCACTACGATAACATCGGCGACTCCATTCCCGACGACGAAATGGGGCATCTGTTCAACACCGTGCGAAAAGTGGCCGACATCAAAGGCGTCGCCGAGAGCGGCTATCGGGTCATCGTGAACACGAACGACGACGCTTGCCAAACCGTGCATCACGTGCACGTGCACGTCCTCGGCGGCGCGCCCATGAACTCGGGCGACCCCTCGAAGAGCTAGCCTGGGGCATCGCTTCGCCTAAAGGGTTTCCAACAGCGGGGGCTTCTGTTAGGGAAGCTTTGAATTCGGCGTGTGGTTCCGTAGGCGCGACGAGAAGGGGACCCTGTCGCGAGGGGCATGCTTCCGCTTCCGCATACGATACGCTCTCTGCAATGCGTCGCAGAATTCGACAGCGTCCTCTCCCTTCCTCGCGACGCCTTTCTTTTTGAAGGGGTGGTTTTCGGCGAGCGGCGCGCCGTTTGCCGACGGGACGCTGCGTCTCACCCGGCTGTCAGTTGCCTGCGCCTAAAATAAACGTTTCAGGATAGGCATAAGGAGGCAGGCCGTTGAACGTACTAGTCATCAATGCTGGATCATCTTCCTTGAAGTACCAGTTGGTCAACGTCGAGCAACACGAGCTCCTCGCCAAGGGCATCTGCGAGCGTGTGGGGTCGGCCGAGGCGTTCCACAAGCACGGGCTCGACGAGAACGAGGTGGTCATCGACGCGCACATGGCCGACCACGACGATGCGATGGCGCTCGTTCTGGAGTCGCTCACAAGCGGCCCTGCGAAGGCCATCGACTCGCTTTCCGAGATCGATGCCGTGGGGCATCGGATCGTGCAGGGCGGCAAGTACTTCGACCGTTCCGTGCTCATCGACGACGACGTCGTCGCCAAGATCGATGAGCTGGCGGAGCTCGCGCCCTTGCACAACGGCGCGGCCCTCATGGGCATTCGCGCCTGCCAAAAGCACATGCCCGACGTGCCCATGGTTGCCGTGTTCGACACGTCGTTCTTCCAGACGCTCCCGCCGAAGGCTTACATGTACCCGCTGCCTTATGAATTGTACGAGAAGTACGCCATCCGCAAGTACGGTGCTCACGGCACGTCGCACCGCTACATATCGGAGCGCGCGGCCGCCGTGCTCGACGAGCCCCTGGACGAGTTGAAGCTCATCACCTGCCATTTGGGCAACGGTTGCTCCATCAGCGCCGTCGACCACGGCGTGGCCGTGGACACGTCCATGGGCCTCACGCCGCTTGACGGCCTCATGATGGGCACGCGCTGCGGGGCCATCGACCCTGCCATCGTGCCTTTCGTCATGGAGCACGAGAACCTGACCGGCGCCGAGATGAACGACCTCATGAACAAGAAGTCGGGCCTGCTGGGCATTTCCGGCATCTCCAACGATCTGCGTAGCGTGCGCGACGCGTCTGAGAAGGGGCATGAGCGGGCGCAGCTGGCTTACGACATGTACTCGAACTCGGTTAAGAAGTACATCGGGTCCTACATCGCCGTCATGGGCGGCGTGGACGCCATCGTGCTCACGGCCGGCGTGGGCGAGAACTGCGAGAAGATGCGCCGGATGATCTTCACCGGCCTGCAGCCGCTCGGCATCATCCTCGACGAGGAGAAGAACCGCCAGCGAGGCTTCGAGCGCGAGATATCGGCCGACTCCTCGCAGGTGAAGATCATCATCATCCCCACGAACGAGGAGTACATGATCGCGCGCGACACCTACGACATCGTCCACGAGCAGATGCGCGTGGAGGGTGCCCTGCTCGACGAGGGGTCGTTGCTGGCGTAGGCGCTTTCGCCAAGAAACTCGGAGTTTGGAGCGGCCTCGCGCGTTGCGTGAGGCCGCTTGGCATGTCGGGCATGGTGCTCCCTGCACTATCCTGCGCCGTCGGATCAGGGGCAGCGTCGCGGGCTCTTCGACGTTTCGGTTCCTCCAAGTCACCGTTTTGGCCGCTGTGAAGCTCGTTCGGACTCAACGTGGGCGAACCGCTCTTGTTTACCTGGGCAAATGCCGGCGAGCGCTTCGACATACCGCGGCGAGTAAGGTCCTCGCCATCCCAAAACGCTTCACAAAGGCCAAAACGGTGACTCGGAGGGGCGTTTTCCGCGAGGTAAGCCGCCCTCGTCGCGCGTAGACGGGGCGGCCTGCAAGCCCTCGCTATTCAGCGACTTTCGCCTGAGCCTGCACGCAGGTGATGGCGATGACGCCCACGATGTCGTCTGCGGTGCAGCCGCGGGACAGGTCGTTCACCGGTGCTGCGATGCCCTGCGTGATGGGGCCGTACGCTTCGGCCCCCGCGAGGCGCTGCACGAGCTTGTAGCCGATGTTGCCCGCATCGAGGTCGGGGAACACGAGCACGTTTGCGCGTCCGGCTACGGGGGAGTCGGGCGCCTTCGATGCACCCACGGACGGCACGATGGCGGCGTCGAGCTGCAGTTCGCCGTCGAGCGAGAGACTGGGTGCCAGCTCGTGCGCTATCGCCGTCGCCTCCACCACTTTCGTTGCGTCGTCGTTTTTCGCCGAACCGTAGGTGGAGTGAGACAACAGCGCCACGGTCGGCTCGGTGCCCATGAGCGTCTTCCATGATCGCGCCGAGTTCACGGCGATATGGGCCAGGCGCTCGGCGTCCGGCTGCACTTCCAGTCCGCAGTCGCTGAACACGAACGTGCCGTTCTGGCCCAAGTCGCAATCGGGCACCACCATCACGAAGAACGAGCTGACGAGCTTCACGCCAGGAGCGGTCTTGAGGATCTGCAGACAAGGTCGCAAAACGTCGCCCGTGGCGTGGCACGCGCCGGCCACCATGCCGTCGGCCAGCCCGTGCTTCACCATCATCACGCCGAAGTACAGCACGTCGTCCATGAGATTGAGCGCGTCCTCCTTCGCAAGGCCTTTATGGCGGCGCAGTTCGAAGAGCGCGCTTGCGAGCTCTTCGCGCAATTCGGACGTGCGCGGATCGATGAGCCGCGCACCGTCGAGCGCGTACCCGCTGTTCGCGATGGTGTCCGCGTCGCCCAAGATGATGAGGTCGGCCACGCTGTCGGCCAGGATGCGCTCGGCAGCGGCCAGCGTGCGCTCGTCGTCGCCCTCGGGCAGCACGATGGTGCGCTTGTCCGCTTTGGCGCGGGCCAGCATCGATTCGAGGAATGCGCTCATGGGGATCCTTTCTCGCGGCGTGCCCGCCTTCGAACGGACATCGCATCGGGATTTGTCTCCTTCGTATGATAATCTACGCACCTCCCAGGCTTTTCGGTAAAATAGCCTCCGGTTTGTCAAAGGGGCCGAACGCGCCCTTTTCGAGGATGCGCGGCGCGGTGCGTGGGCGCCGTTTGGACGGACGGGAAGGGTTCTCCATGGGAGTTCGTTACTGCGATTTCAAGGATCTCGACCACGGCGACTTCGACGCTGTGGTGGTGGGCAGCGGGTTCGCCGGCGCCGTTGTCGCGCGCGAGCTGGCCGAGAGAGGGCGCGCGCGCGTGCTCGTCATCGAGAAGCGCTCGCATATCGGCGGCAACATGTACGACGAACTCGACGAAGCGGGCATTCTCGTGCATCGTTACGGGCCGCACATCTTCCATACGAACGACAGGCGCACTTTCGATTACGTGCGCCGTTTCACCGATTGGCGCGACTATGAGCACAAAGTGCTCGCCGATTGGTACGGCACCTACCTTCCTGTTCCGTTCAACAAAAACTCGATGGAGATCGCTTTCGGCGAGGAACGTGCCGCGCGGCTCGTCCGCAAGCTCGTCGATGTCTTCGGCGACGAGCGCAAGGTCACCATCACCGAGCTGCGCGAGCAGGACGACCCCGAGTTATCCGAGATCGCCGATTTCGTGTACGAAAACGTGTTCCTCTATTACACGCAGAAGCAGTGGGGGCTCACTCCTGAAGAGGTAGACCCTTCCGTCACGGCACGCGTTCCCGTGCTCGTCTCGCGCGACGACCGCTATTTCCAAGACGCCTACCAGGGAATGCCGGCCGAGGGCTACACGCCGTTGTTCGAGCGGATGCTCGATTGCGACGGCATCCTCGTGTGCCTGGACACCGAGGCCGAAAGCGTCTTCGACCTCGAGTTCGCAAGCGAGGCGGAGGACGCGCCGCTTTCGGCGATCCTCATCAAAGGCGCGCCCTTCCAAGGGCCGATCGTCTACACCGGTCCGCTCGACGAGCTCTTCCTGTCGCGCTTCGGCCGCCTGCCGTACCGCAGCCTGGACTTCGTGTACGAGACGCACGACGCCGAGCAGGTGCTTCCCTGCGGCACGGTGAACTTCACGGTGACCGAAGACTACACCCGTATCACCGAGTTCAAGCACCTCACCGGCCAGACGCATCCCAAGACCACCATCATGAAAGAGTACAGTCGTTCCTACGAGGATCCGACGGCGCAAATCCCCTATTACGCCATCCTTTCCGACGAGAATCGGGCGCATTACGAACGCTACCGCGCGCTCACCGCGCCGCTTGCGAACTTCCATCCGCTTGGCCGCCTTGCCGAGTACCGCTACTACAACATGGACGTCATCGTCGGCCGCGCGCTCGCGTTGGCCGACGAGCTGGTGATCGGTTCGGAGGGGCAGCGATGAAGACCGTTACATTCGCCGTTCCTTGTTACAATTCGGCTGGTTACATGGACCATTGCATTGAATCCATTCTGAAATGCGATGGGGGCGTGGGCGATGTCGAGATCGTCGTTGTGGACGACGGTTCGACGAAGGACGACACCGCCGCCAAGGCCGATGCGTGGGCGGAGCGACACCCCGGCATCGTCAAGGCCGTGCATCAGGAGAACGGCGGGCATGGCCAGGCCGTGAACACGGGCTTGGCCAACGCCACGGGGCGCTACTTCAAGGTGGTGGACTCCGACGATTGGCTCGACGAGGCCGCCATGCGCGAGATCATGGCCTACTTGCGCCGCCAGATGGAGCTCGAAGACGCCACCGACCTCGTGATAGGCAACTACGTGTACGAGAAGGTTTCCGAGGGCGCACGCACTGTCATGCACTACCGCAACGTGTTCCCCGAGGGCCGCGAGTTCGGTTGGGACGAGGTGGGCCACTTCGGCCAGAGCCAATACCTGCTCATGCACTCGGTGATCTACCGCACCGAGCTTCTGCGCGAGATCGGGCTCGAGCTGCCGAAGCACACGTTCTACGTGGACAACATCTTCGTGTACGTGCCGCTGCCGCACGTGAAGACCATCTACTACCGCGACGTGGACATGTACCGCTACTTCATCGGCCGCGAGGACCAGAGCGTGAACGAGAGCGTGATGATCGGCCGCATCGACCAGCAGCTGCGCGTGACGCGCCTGATGATCGACGCCGTGCGGCTGCCCGATGCCGTTCCCGAGAAGCGCCTCGAGCGCTACATGGAGAACTACCTGTCCATGATGATGTGCATCTGCTCTATCTTCTTGCGCATGATCGACACCGATGAGGCCGAGGACAAACGCGAGGCCATCTGGGATTACCTCAAAGAGCAGAACCCGGACGTCTACCGGCGCATCCGCCGCAGTGTGCTGAACATGGGCACGAACCTGCCCACCGAGCTCGGTCGCAAGATCGGCATCTCCGGCTACCGGATGGCGCGGCGCATCTTCAAGTTCAACTAGCCCATGGTGCGTCGCATGCGGCGGGCGCGGCCGCCGCATGCCGATGAGCGCTCCGATGCGCGGCTCTGCTGGCGCGCTGGCGTCATACGCCCTTTCCAGGATGCGTTGTCGCCCGAAACGGTCGGTTTCGGCGCGAAAACCGACCGTTTCGGGCGACAACGTCGGTTTTTTGGAGGAAGACCTGCGGACGTATCGCGATCAGCTGGCGTGTGGGATGATGGGCAGGGTCGTGGAGACGCGGACGGCGGTGATGGGCTATGAGAGCCAACGATGTTGAGATGGCCCGACTTTTCTCGCGGGCGGAATCCAGGCAGATGTGCCTGGCTCCCTCTTCTGAGCAGGTGCGTTCTAACTTGCGTCGAAGGGTCGAGCGGGGCGAGGTGGTTCGACCGGCACGAGGTATGTTCGCGAGAACGACTTATTGGAACGCTCTCACGAGGTCCCGGCAGATGCTCCATATGATGCGGACGATGCAGGATGCCCATCCGGATTGGGTGTTTTGCCATGAGTCGGCCGCTGCCGCATTCGGTTTGGCGGTTCCGTATGAGAGACTACGATCTGTTCATGTCTCGACATCTCGGTCGGTTCGCAATGCGAGCTCGAAAGGCGTTCGATGGCATGTCGTCGAGGGTGATGGAACCGCTGTCGTGCGTGGCGTCCGCGTCACGTCTTTGGCGAGGACCGTTTTCGACTGCATGCGCACCTCCGGTTTCGATCAAGCGCTAGCCACCGCCGATAGCGCCCTGCGCGTGAGCGGAATGACGTCAGCGTCGTTTGCCGCCTGCTTCGAGCACATGGGCGGCACCCATACGGGGACTGCCCATGCCGTGCGGACGATGCGTTACGCCGACGCCCGCAGCGAAAGCGGGGGAGAGTCCATCGCGCGTGCGGTGATGATCCGTCGAGGCTTCGCCCTTCCCGAACTGCAGGTCGTTTTGCCGCAGCCTTTGAATCGGGAGCGCTCTTTTCGCGTGGACTTCCTTTGGAATCGCACGGACGGCGGCAAAGTGCTCGGCGAGTTCGACGGCATGCAGAAGTACGAGGACGCGACAATGCTCGCAGGGCGCTCTTCGTTGCGGGCGCTTGCCGATGAGCGCCATCGCGAAGCGCAGCTCACCCTGTATGGCATGCCCATCGTCCGATTCTCATACCAGGACGTGATGGACGAAGGTCGCTTCGCCGAGCTTCTCGACCGCTATGGGGTTCCGAGAAACGACGAGGACGCGCGCATCGAACGGCGTTTGGCGCGATCGCGTTCGACATCGGCGCATCTGTTCACCGTGATTCCCTTCTGAACGCGCGCGTTGTCGCCCGAAACGGTCGGTTTCGGCGCGAAAACCGACCGTTTCGGGCGACAACGCATTTGGGAGGCGGACGTCGCGACGGCGGCAAGCGCCACGAGGACGTCGATGCGCCTACGATCCCAGCCCCGTCGCGACGGCGGCAAGCGCCACGAGGACGCCGACGACTGACTCGCCGCCGAGGAGGCCGCTCGACACGACAAGGCCTGTTTCGACTTGCGCCTTCTCGCGTGCGGTGCGCTCTTCGGGCGCAAGGGCAGCGCGTCGGCGGGCGCACGCGGCGTCGTAGGCGAGTTTCGCAAGCGCGCCCAGAAACGCGGTGAGCGACATGTAGAAGGGCAGGTAGATGCCCAACCCCAGCATCATAGCGGGGAATCCGACCAAGTAGAGTGCGAAACCCGCTGCCAACCCCAGGGCGAAGGCTGGCACCGACGGAACGCCCGATACCATCGTGGCCACGACGGAGGCCTGCGCGGACACGAACGACGCTTGCGGGCCGAACGCCTCGGGGCCGTATGCTCCCACGAGCACGGCCATGACCGCGGCGGCCACCACCGCGCCGACCACCGCGCCGACGGCTTGGCCGATCCACTGGGCCTTCGGCGAGGTGCCCAGCACGTGCCCGGCACGGAAATCGTTCATCACATCTCCCGCCAGCCCGCACGCGACGGCCACGATGCCCGCGACGAAGAACAGCTGAGCTTGCGGCACGTCCGAGACGGCAGCCACGGCCAGAAGCACGATAAGGCCGAATATCTCCATGGGGTCAATGCCCGTCTGCCCCACGCTCTGGGCGCTCATGGCGGTGGCGACGAACGCGAGCAGCACGACGATGACGGCGGGCACAGGGCCGAGGCCCAGGCCGAAGCACGCGACGAGCGCGACCGCCGCGACGGCGAGCGCGACGAGCCCGGCGGTGACGCGGAGGCCGCCGGGCGCTGCGACCTCTTCGGAGGAGCCGCTCGCATTCGAGGGTTGCGCATCCGGGGTGGCGGGGCCGCTCGTGCTCGATCTGCGCGTCCGTCGCAGCGCGCCGATCGCCTTTGGGATCACGTCTTTGCAGACAACTCCCGCACCGGCGCCCATCATGACGCCCATGCCGAGGCTCGATACGATGCCCTGGGCTTGTGCGACGTCCCATATGCCGGCGGCCGATCCGCCTACGACGATGCCGAAGTTCGCCAGCAGCGCGCCGGAGAACCACACGGCGACGGCGCCGGTTCCCACGAGGAAGCCTACCGACAAGAGAATCGGCGAAAGGTAGATGCCGAATGAAACGCCTGGGATGGCTATGCCCCCGAAGAGCATCGTCGGGATAACGCCGAGCCAGTCGCGCAGCGCCGTGAAGATGCCGGCCAGCCCCATGGAGCCGAATAGCTTCCAGCCAGTGTTGCCGCCGGACTCTCCGGCGATGAGCGTTTGCGCGGCAGCCTCGCCGATGGGGTAGGTGAGCCCCGCCTCTTCAATGAAATGGCGGCGCAGAAGCGCGGTGCACACGAGGCCGAGCACGACGCCCGAGAGCGCCACGAGCAGCATCTCGTACCAGCCGACCTGCTCGGCGTGCCCGAGCATCCAGATTCCGGGGATGGTGAAAGCCAGGCCGCCCGCCACCATGGCGCCTGCGCTCATGACGGTGTGCGTGACGTTCGCCTCGTTGAGGTTGGCCTTGCCGTGGCCGAGCGCCTTGAGGAAGAACAGAGAAACGATGGCCGCGAACACGATGGGCCAAGGAAGTGCCCCCATCTTGAGAGCCGTGTAGACCGATGCGGCGGTGATGACGATGCAGCCGACGCAGCCTATGAGGATGCCGCGCAGCGTCAACTGCCCTTTGACAGAGTCCATGCCCTTCTCCTTTGCGTATATCCGCTTCCCCTTCGCTCGGGAAGTCGGGTTACCAGCGGGACGGGTACAGTATAATCGAGCGAAAGGGTCGAAGACATCGTTAATTCCTCGCGATTGTGGGTCTGGGCGCGCTCGGGCGGCGTGCGAGGGGAAAGGCGGAGAGCATGGCGAAGCGGGAGGCGTCGGCGGCGCCCGCGGTCCGGGCGGTGCTGGCGATTGATGTGGGGAACACGACGACGAGTTTGGGGATCGTCGAAGGCGGACAGCTTGTCGCCACGTGGTCGCTCACGACGCCGGAGCGCATGACGGCCGACGAGGCGCGCGTGGCAGCGATGTCGTTCCTGGGCGCGACGGACGGCGCGCGCGAGGTGGACGACGCCATCGTTGCCTCGGTGGTGCCCGGCCTGACCGATGCGTGGACCGCTGCTTCGGGCGCGTTGTGCGGCAGGCGTCCGCTCGTGGTGGGGCCGGGGCTTAAGACGGGCGTGCCCATGCGCTACAACGATCCGGGCGAGCTCGGGGCCGACCGCGTGGCCGATCTTGCCGCCGCGAGGCAGTCCTATAAGCCGCCGTTCGTCGTGGTGGATCTTGGCACGACGACGAACTTCGAGGTGGTCGACGCCGACGGGGTGTTCGTGGGCGGCATCATCGCACCGGGTCTCGCGCTGTCGGCCCGAGCGCTCGCCGATGCGGCGGCGAAGCTCGCCGTGGTCGATTTGCGCGCGCCCGCATCCGTCATCGGGAAGAGCACGCGCGAGGCCGTGCAGGCCGGCGTGGTGATGGGGGAGGTGGCTCGCATCGACGGGCTCATCGACATGATCTGGCGCGAGCTGGGCCGAGAGACGCTCGTCGTGGCCACGGGCGCCGACGCGCAGACGATGCGCGCCCTCTCCGCGCGCATCGACGAGGCCGACGAGCACCTCACGCTGCGCGGTCTGGGCGTGCTTCACGCCCTCAACCGACGATAGCGCAGACGAGTTTTTGCGAGGTCGGCGCATCTGCTGATTCGCGGCGAAGCGGAACGGGCGGCCCTTTCGCGCCTCTCTTGCGCGCTTCCGCGCGTCTGCGGGATATGCCGCGCGCATCGCGGCGCCCCTGGGTTACAATAGGCGGGCTGTCGTTTCGGAGAAGGGATCGCAATGGAGAAAGGCAACGTGAAGGCGCTTCTGCCTATCGGGGTGTTCCTCGTGTGCTACCTGGGGTTGGGGCTTCTGTTCGAGTACGGACTGGGCATAGCCATGGGGTTTTCGTCCGTGCCGGTCGTGGTGGTGTTCCTGCTCGCGCTTTTGGTTGCGTGCCTTCAGAACCGCGCGCTCCCCTTCGATGACAAGCTCGCAATCATGGGGCGGGGCATCGGCGACAAGACCATCGTCACGATGATCCTCATCTTCATGGCGGCGGGCGTGTTCGTGGGCACTGTGGGCCGCGACAGCGCCGAGAGCGTCGCCTACCTCATGCTGTCCGTCATTCCCGCGCAGTTCTCCGTGCTCGTGCTGTTCGTGGTGAGCTGCTTCGTATCGCTGTCGATGGGAACGTCGGTGGGCACCATCACGCTCATCACGCCCATCGCCGTGGCGGTGTCCGCCGCGTCGGGGTTCGACCTGCCGTTGTGCGTGGCCTCCGTCATGGGCGGTGCGATGTTCGGCGACAACCTCTCGTTCATCTCGGACACCACCATCGCGGCTTGCCAGGGGCAAGGGTGCCAGATGAAGGACAAGTTCCGCGAGAACTTCAAGATCGCGTTGCCGGCGGCGCTCGCGACGCTCGTCATCATCCTCGCGCTGTCGCTCGGATCCGACATCAGCGGCACCGTGAGCCACGACTACGACCTCGTCCAGCTCGTCCCGTACCTCATCGTTCTCGTGGGCGGCATCGTGGGCGTGAACGTTTTCGTCGTGCTCTTGCTGGGCATTGCGTCGGGTTCTCTCATCATGGTGGCTACCGGGGCCACGGCGCCGGTCGATCTGCTGACGAACATGGGGTCGGGCGCTGCCGGTATGTTCGAGACGACGATGGTGGCGGTGCTGGTGAGCGCCATCTGCGCGCTCATCCGCGAGCACGGAGGCTTCACCGCTCTTTTGAACGGCATCAAGAGCCTGTTCAAAAGCAAGAAGGGCGGACAGCTCGGCATGGGCTTGCTCGTGGGGGCGATGGACATCTCCACGGCGAACAACACGGTGGCCATCGTGATGGCGAACCCCATCGCCGCCGACATGGCGAAGACCTACGGCATCTCCAAGCGCAAGACGGCCTCGATCCTCGACACGTTCTCGTGCGTGTTCCAGGGGGTCATCCCTTATGGCGCTCAGATGCTCGTGGCCATCTCGGCGGCATCCGAGCTGGGATACGCGGTGTCGGCGTTCCAGATCATCCCGCTTCTGTTCTACCCGTTTTTGCTGCTTCTGAGCTCGCTTGCGTTCATCTTCCTTGCGCCAGAGGGGAAGGAGCGCGATTAGGCGGGCGTTCGGGCCGCTCTCCTCGAAAGAGGGCTCCGACCTGCGCATTGCGACGGGTCCGCCTGCCTCCGACAAAGGTGCGGATGGCTCGGCGAGGCGACTGACGGGCTCTGCGCCCTTCCTGCCGGACGTGTCTGCCAACGATGCCCTTCGGCGCCTCGCCCTCTGCCGCATCTGGGTATTCGCGCTGAAACGGGATTCGGAGAGCGTTTGGCCTCCGTTCGTGGCGGCCATCTTCGGCGGGCTCCTCTTCTTCTCGTCCTTCTCGCGCGGCGATCCGCTTTTCGCCGCGAGCTTTTTTCGAGCGACGAGAGAACGCCTCGCGCTGTTCCGCTGGGTGGCGCTTGCGGGGAGCATCAGCGGCAGGAGCCTTTCGCGGCTTCCCTGTTTCGCCGAGACGACGCACGCACTCCCGTCGTCCGTCGTCATCGCGACGGCATGGGGGCGCTTCTTGCCGGCATGATCGTTTTCGATTCCAGATCTTGAGGCGATCATGGCGATGGCGGCCATGCCGCTCGTCCTCGTCGCTGCGACGGTGGCGATTGCATTCGGGGAGGCGGTCCGTCCCGCGCTTCGACGCTGCCCGCCTCTCGGGGCCCGTCGGCCCGGATCTCGCGGTCGAACGCCCTCTTGCTCGCTTCGGAACGGTTCGATTTGACGCAACGTGAGCCTGACGTGGCGTTCCTGCTGGTCAAGGGATGCGCGTTGGGCCATGACGCCGAAGCGCTCCGCATCTTCGTCGGCACGGCGCCCACCTGTTCGAAAAGCTCGTGCCGCAAACTCGGGATGCGTAGGAAGCGCGACCTCGCCGCCATGGTGGAGCAGGCTTGGCCTTTCTAACTCCAGCCATTCTCGGACAGCGTGCGACCGTCAAGCGTTTTGAGCGAGAAACGGCCGTCATCGTAGACGGCGTAGCTTGCTGAGTCGTCCTTGGGGATGGATGTGCTGCCCGGATTGACGAGCAGCAAGCCGTTGCGCTCTTCGAGCGTTTTCACGTGCGTGTGGCCCGAGAGGAAGGCGCTTCGAGGGGGCAGCGCCGGCGGATCGGCGGGCGTCTTTCCCGGCAGGTGGCCATGGGTGAGGTAGAGAAGGTGGCCGTCGGCCTCCACGAGGGCGTAGTCGGCCATGCAGGGGAAGCCGAGCACCATCTGGTCGACCTCGGCGTCGCAGTTGCCGCGCACGGCCACGATGCGATCGGCCAGGTCGTTGAGCAGCCCGACGACCTCCTTGGGCGCGTAGCCTGCGGGCAGGTCGTTGCGCGGGCCGTGGTACAGGAGGTCGCCCAGCAGGGCGATGCGGTCGGGCGCCTCGGCCTCGATGCGCGCGGCGAGCGCGCGCACGGCCGGCGCCGAGCCGTGCAGGTCGGATGCGATGAGCAGCTTCACGGGCGTTCCTTTCGTCGGTCGTGCCAGTGTAGCGCAAACGGCTCAGGCGCGCGACCCGCTTCCTACAGCCCTGCGAGCACTTCCCGATCGGCTTCCACCTGCTCGCGCGCGAGGGCGGCCAGCCCCCGGTAGAACGACGTGCGGGCATGCGCCTCCACGTCGTCGCAGAATGCGGGCACCCAGGAGGCAACGTGGTTCTCCACGAACGCGCGCTCGAACGCGACGAGCTCGCCGACGGCCTCCCCGTCGCCTTTCGCGCATGCCTCCGCGGTGCGGTCGGCCAGCTCGGCGACGAACGCGCACTCGAGCGCAAGGTGGTCTTCGGGCAGGTCGAAATCGTCCGGCGCGTCGAGGCCCTGCGAGCGGTAGGCGGTCAGCACCTCGTCGCGCGCCTCCTGCATGAGCAGGTGCTCGGGGCTCGTGTACACCGACTCGTACGGCGCCACCGGATGCGGCCCCATCCCCAGGAACAGCCGGTTGTACTCGGCCGCGAGGTCGATGCGCAGCGCCTCGTCCTCGGCGGCGTCGCGGCTGTCCAGTTCGGCGAAGAACTCCGCGAGCGGGTCGTCGGCGGGACGGTCCTTCGCGGCTTCGCGCAAAGCGGCGATGAAGGCCGCGTCGGGTGCGGTGCGGAAGGCCCGCGAGAGGAAGCGGTAGGCGAGGGCGCGCTCGCCCATGAGCTCGATGATGTCGCTGGTTTGCATGGGGTCTCCTCTGGGTCGTCGTCGCGGGCTGCGAACGCCGAAGGGCGCCGAAGCGCCCTTCGTGCTGGGGAGGGAAGGGGGCCGCGGCTGGGCGCGGCCCCCGGGAACGTCGGCCTCAGGACACGTACACGCTCGGGTTCGTCTCGCCTTCCATGCGGGCGCCGCCCTTCTCGGCGGCCTGCGTCTCCATCTCGGAGAGCGGGCCGAAGTGCAGCGCCTGCATGGGGCACGACGCCACGCAGTGCGGCTCGCCCTCTTCGGTTCGCCCGATGGACAGGCAGGTGTCGCACTTGTCCATCTTCAGGCCGCCGCCTTCCGCCTCGCGGAACTGCGGCACGTCGAACGGGCAGGCCGTCGAGCAGGTCTTGCACCCGATGCACTTCTCGTCGTCCACCACCACGACGCCGTCTTCCTCGCGTTTGCTGATGGCGCCCTGCGCGCATTGTGCGAAGCATGCGGGACGATCGCAATGCATGCACGAAAGCGATTCGAACATGCGCTTCACGTTGGGGAACGTGCCGTCCACCGTTTCCCGTACGTTGCGGCGCGACACGGTGCCGGCCTCGATCCCGTGCCACTGCTTGCAGGCGATCTGGCAGGCCCAGCATTTGATGCAGCGGCTCGTGTCGACGTAGAATCCGTACTGCTCAGCCATGATCTACCCCTCACTCTTCGAGATCTTCACGAGCGTCTGCTTGGCCATCGCCGACGTGAAGCCGTCGAAGTTCTCCATGTTGTCGTCGTACAGGACGTTGACCTCGCTGCCGCCGTCGAGCGCGCCGTAGCCGGGCAGGCCCAGCTCCTCGCACGGCTCCCACCAGCCGCGCTTCGTCATCAGTACGTCGGGCGCGATGGCCTCGAAGTAGCGCGCCACCATCTTGATGGAGCCGTGGGGCGATTCGACGGTCATCCAGTCGCCGTCGTCGATGCCGTACTGCTTGGCCGTGGCCGGGTTGATCTTCACCCACGGCTCGGGCTGCAGCTCGCGCAGGTAGGGCACGTCGTGGTAGTAGCTGTGGTTGCACAGGCGGTAGGCGTGCACGTCGGAGATGACGAGCGGGTACTCCGCGGCGATGTCGGGCGTGCCGACGATGCTCTCGGGCGCGCCCGTGTACTCGGGCAGGCTCGGGATGGTGCCGTTGTCCATGGCGTTGGGCTTGCCGCCGATCCACTCGTTGACGCACTGCACCTTTCCGCCGGGCAGGTTCGCGAACATCTTCTCGTAGTCCTGGTACGCCGGCTCGGTCGGCTTGGCGCCGTCGGTGCGCTCCTTGAACACGTAGCCTTTCTCGCGCAGCTCCTCGAGCGTCACGCCCGAGCCGTCCAGCTGCTCGGAGAGCATCTTGTCGATGTCGCCGTCCCAGAAGTCGGCGCCGTAGCCCATCTTCACGGCCAGGTCGAGGTAGTACTGCCAGTCGGAGCGCGTCTCTCCCGGAGGCTCGGAGATCACCTGGTTGATGCCGATGAACGTGCCGGCGGGGGAGTTCTTCGTGGCGAACTGGTCGGCCGACTCGTACTGCGTGGTGGCCGGCAGCACGATGTCGGCGTAGTCGCATGAGGAGTTCCACGCCGTGTCCATGACCACGTAGTAGTCGAGCTTCTTCAAGGCCTCGGCGATGGTCTTGGGCTGGCGGGTGGCCGACATCGGGTTCGAGGACTGGCCGAACACGAAACGCAGCGGGTAGGGATCCTCGGTGAGGATGGACTGCAGGCCCTTGTTGTAGGCGCTCGTCGGGCCGGACTCTTGCGTCATCATGTTCTGGAACCAGCGCGGCGTCTCGGGCGCCACGAGCTTGGAGGCGCCGGCCATCCATCCGTTCGCCTTGTCCTCTTCGCTTTCGGGCAAACGGTCGCTCAAGAGGTCGATGCCCTTCGTCTTGATGAGGGGTTCGGGCATGACCATGCCCGCCCCGCCGCCGCCCGCGATGCCGAGGTTACCGGTGATGGCCTCGATGATGCAGGCGCAGGCCACGGTCCAGTGGCCGTCGTTGGCCTGGTCGCCGATGCCGTTGCCGATGTTGATGCCCATGGGCTTCACGGTGCCCATGAGGCGGGCGACTTCCGTGATCTGCTCTTCGGGCAGGCCGGTGATCTCGGCGGCCCAGGCAGGCGGGAACTGCTTCACATGCTCGGCCAGCTCGTCGAAGCCGGTCGTCCAGTTCTCGACGAAGTCGTGGTCGTAGAGGTCCTCGCCGATGATGACGTTGAGGAACGCGAGCGCGAGCGCCGTGTCGGTGCCGGGACGCACGGGCAGCCAGTGATCGGCGTGCGCGCCGAGGCCCTCCTGCATCGGGCGGATGTCCACGATCTGCATGCCGCCTTCCTTGGCGTTCATGCGCGCGTACGGGTTTCCCTGGTTCACGGCCGAGTTCTCGGAGTTGTAGCCCCACACCACCAAAAGCTTCGTCTTGTCGAGTTGACCGGGCGCCGTGTCGGTGGCCTTGGCGTGCTCGGGGCCGCCGATGGTCACAAGGCGCGAGAACATGCGCTGCGAGTTGCAGATGGCGGAATGCAGGTAGTTCGGCGAGCCGTGCACGTTGAGGAAGCGGCGTCCCAGGCTGCCGAGCACCGCGTAGAACTGCGGGCTGAGCACGGCGTAGGACTCGGGGCCGTACTGCTCCTTCTGCTCCTTGAGCTTCGCGGCGATCTCGTCGAGCGCCTGGTCCCATGTGATCTGCTCGAACTTGCCCTCGCCCTTCTCGCCGGTGCGCTTCATGGGGTACAGAAGGCGCGTGGGCGAGTACACGGTGTGCATGGCGGCGTTGCCCTTGGCGCACAGCGTCCGCGAGCCGCGGCCGAAGTTGTTGCCGGCCTCGGGGTTGCCCTCGACGTGCACCCAGCGGCCGTCCTTGACCGTGCACAGGGTGGAGCAGTGCGTGCGGGCGGGGCCGCACATCTTGCACCAGGCGTGCTTGACCTCGACGACGGCGTCGTCGGCGGCCGGGGCTGCGGCGTTCGTGCCCTCGGACTCCTTCATCTTCTGCGGGGCGCATCCGCCCAGCAGGGCTGCGGCGCCCAGGGCTGCGGCGCCTTTGAAGAACGTTCTCCTCGTCAGTTCTGGCATGATCCCTCCTCTTGGATCGATTCCCCCCGACGCTTCGCGCCCGTCGGCCTGTGCTGTCGAACCCCTCCTCCGTGCACGCCGCCCGCGTTTCCCTGCGCCCCTCGTCGGGATCGCTTATGCGATGGCTTCACTTTACGCAGGTCATCGCCCATTTTGAATCGTAGGTTTCACAGGCTGGCAAAATACGTTTCCCATCTGGGAAGACATATGTTTCGTATGAGCGCCGTTTGCGGTACAATACCCGCCGATGCATGGCAGCCGCTCAAGCGGCAGGGGGAAGGGGTCGCCATGGAGGCGGGGATCGTGGAGCGGATGGCCGCTCTCAGACGGCATCTGAAGGCCGTGACGCTGGCCGACGTGTTCGACGTGCGGGCGCTCGGGTTCGCGCTGACGCTCGCGTGGGCGTCCATCGTGTTCTTCAGCACCACCGTGCATTTCTCCACGCGCAACGACGTGAGCCACTTCAACAGCGTCGTGGGGTTCTCGAGCGTTGGCATGCTGGCCGTGCTGCTGCCGGCGGCGCTCGGCCCAAAGCGCTTCGCCCGCGCCATGCGGGCGCCCATCATGCGCGCGCTCGCCCCGGCGGTGATGTCGGTGTCCACCGTGGTGCTCGTCGTCATCGACCTGAACTTCTTCACGCAGCCGTGGTGCTCGCTCTCCTCGATGGCGGCGGGCGCCGGGCTCGGCGTGCTCTACCTCGCGTGGGGCGAGGAGTTTCGACGGCTCGCCCCGACGCAGGCCGTCGTTGAGACGGCTTCGTCGTTCATGCTGGCCGCCCTTCTGTTCGCCCTGGTGGTCGCGTTGCCGCGCCCGGTCGGCGTCGTCGCGACCGTGCTTCTGCCGCTGGCGGTGGGCCTCGTCGTGCTCGCGCGCGGCGTGTGGAAGGACGCCGCCGAGCCCGCGAGCGCTCCGGCCCCGCTCAGGCGCGGGGCGTTCTCGGTGCGCGCGCTGCTGTCGCTCGGCGTGCTGTCGTTCGCCGAGTCGTTCATCCGGGCGCTGTTCTTCAACGCCTCGCCCATCATCAGCGAGGGCAGCTACCCATGGCTGTTCCTCGTGGCCACGATGGCGTCCATCGCGTTCGTGTGCGTGCCGCTGTTCTCGGCGGACGGGCTGGACGTGGCCGCGGCGTACCGCGCGGCGGTGCTCGCGCTCGGGTTCATGTTCCTGCTGCTGCCCATCCTCGACTTGGGGTCGCTGCCCGCCGACATCGTGGCGCTCACGATGTACGCCACGGTGACGCTGCTCGTGTGGATCGTGCTCGTGCGCATCACGGGGCTGTTCGGGCTCGTGGCGCCGTTCTCGTTCGGCGTGGGCTGGGGCGCGCACGTGGCCGGGTCGCTCGCAGGGACGTTCGGCGGGGCTTTGCTGGGGTCGTTCATCGAGCTTGCGCCGCGCGTGCTGAGCGTCGTCGAGCTCGGGTGCGTGTGTCTGCTGTTCCTGGCCTACCTGTTCCTGTTCACCGACCGCTCCATGACGAGCCTTCTGGGCGTGCGCCCCGACAGCAGGCGGCGGCCCTTCCGCGAGCGCTGCGAGCGCGTGGCGCGCGAGTACAGCCTGACGCCCCGCGAGCAGGAGATCATGGCGCTCGTCGCGAAGGGTCGCTCAACGCCGCGCATACAGAAAGCGCTCGGATTGACGGCGGGCACGGTGAACACGCACCTCGCGCACCTGTACCGCAAGCTCGACGTGCACGACAAGCAGGAGATCATCGACCTGCTCGAGCGTCCTCAGGCCAAGTCGGAGCAATAGCCGCGCGCGAGGATGCGCTTGCCGCTCTTCGGGAACAGATGGGCGTAGAGCGCCATGAAATAGCTGTCGGTCATGGAGGCCATGTAGTCCACGACGATCTGGTTCGGATCGGAGGCGAGGTAGTCGGTTGCGCTCATCGTGCGCGACTTTGCCTCGAGCGAAGCGATGTGGTGTTTGAGCACCGGCGAGCTCTCGTCGCCGGCCTCGAGGTCGGACAGCAGCCGCTCGTAGAGCTCCTCGAACATCTCTCCCACGATGTTGCCCGCGCCGTTCACCATGCCCTCCCGCTCGTAGATGAGCTCGTAGTTCTGGCGCTTGGCGCGCTTGAGGTCGGCGAACATCTCCTCGCTGAGCGCGATGCGGTCGCATCCGTAGCTGCTGTTCACGATGTCGACCGTGAGGTTGTTGATGATCTGGGCGTTCGCCTTTCCCATGACGGTGCTCTCGAACGGCGCGAGCGAGTGCAGCACGCCCATGTCGATGGCGTCCTGGCGGTCCTTGCCGATGTAGGCGATCATGTCGGCCACGCGCACGACGCATCCCTCGAGCGTGGAGGGCCGCAGCGTCTTGATGGCGCGCTCGTCTGCGGTGCAGGCTTCCACAAGGCTGTCGAGCGCGGCGAAGTCGCGCGTGTCGCCCATGCTCAGCACCTGCTGGGCGAACTCGCCGTTGTGGCACAGCACGCCGTCGAGCGTTTGCAGGCTGATGTTGCGGCGGTACAGCTGGTCGAGCACGCGCACGGAGTGGACGTTGTGGTTGAAGTAGCGCCCCGTGCGCGCATGGTAGCAGGCGTTGAGATAGCGCTCGCCGGCATGGCCGAAGGGGGTGTGCCCCACGTCGTGGCCGAGCGCGATGGCCTCGATGAGCTCGCAGTTCAGGCCCAGAAGCGAGCCGATGCCGCGGGCCACGCGGCTGACCAGCTGCACGTGCAGGCCGCGGCGGCTGATGTCGTCGTTCTCCACGAACGAGAACACCTGCGTCTTGTCGGCGTAGCGGTTGTACGCCGGCACGTTGAGTATCTTCTCGATGTCGCGCGCGAACGCGGGGCGCGTGAGCGTGGCGTCGTCGTGCGGGTTCCGCTCCCGCCGCACCACGTTCGCGTCGTCGAAACGATGCGGGTGCAGTCGACCCGCGGCGCGGTCGGCGCGGATGGCGGCTTCGATGTCGGGGTCGAGCGAAAGATAGGGGATGTCCGTGCGTTCCATAGGCGTCCTCTGCTGCGCGGGCCCCGCTTCGCAGGGCGCAACGTGTGTATCGAGGACATTGTAGCGCATGGAGCAGTACCGTACAAATGTTTCACGTGAAACATCGGCGCACGGTACTGCGTTGCGGCGGCCTTGCCGCGCGTCCGAGCGTGCGGACGCCGAAGGGGCGTGCGGTTTTGCCCGAGATGTTTCGTTTTCCTGCGGCTTGCGGCGATTCGGGAAACGCGGCCCGGGCGTATCCTTGCAAGATGCGCGCAGCCCTCCGAACGCGACAATCGGGGAGAGCCGTGTTCCCGGGGAAGCGGACGGAGTCGTTGCGAGCGGCGCTTCGTGCGGCAGGCGCGGGATCGCGCAGATGCGGCGGACTGCGGCATCGATCGGCGCGCGTCGCTTGCGGGCATGGGCTTCCGCCGATTCGGATTGGCCGATGGCCCTATCGAAACGATTACCCCATAACGCTCGCGGGCATGAGACACAGCCTCGCCCTCACGTACGGCTACCTGGTCGGAAAGCGCATCGCCGAATATGCCCTCTCCCTCCCTCCTAAGCCCTGCCGCCCTTCCCGCTTGCGCTATACTGATGCGAAACACACGTCGGGCGCACGGGAAGGGCGGCGAGGGCGCATCCATGGCGGGCATCAGCGAAGAGGACATCCAGAAGGTACGCGAGGCCAGCGACATCGTCGCGGTCATCGGCGAGCGCACGCCCGTGAAGCAGCGCGGGCGCGACTTCTGGTGCTGCTGCCCCCTGCACAACGAGAAGACGCCCTCGTTCAAGATCGACCCCGCCCTGCAGCTGTGGCACTGCTTCGGCTGCGGCGAGGGGGGCGACGTGTTCGCCTTCGTGATGAAGTCGGAGGATCTGTCGTTTCCGGAGGCCGTGCGGCGGCTCGCGGAACGCGCCCATATCGAGATATCGGAGTCGGGAGGGCGTCCGGGCGAGGGTGCCGGGCGCAAGGCTCGCCTCAAAGCCGTGTGCGCAGAGGCGGCCGAGTACTACCACACTCAGCTCATGCGCAACCCTGGTCCGGACGCATCGGCCGCGCGAAGCTATCTGGCGGGGCGCGGGCTTGGCGGGGAGGTGCCGAAGGCCTGGCGGCTCGGGTTCGCTCCGGGACGTGGAAGCCTCGTGAGGCACCTTTCGGCGGCGGGGTTCACTGCCGAGGAGATGCAGCAGGCCAATGTGGCGCTTGTCGGCAAGGATGACGGGAGGCTGCGCGACCGCTTCTTCAACCGCATCATGTTTCCCATAAACGATCCGCAGGGCGAGTGCATCGCCTTCGGCGGACGCGTGGTGGGCAAGGGCGAGCCGAAGTACCTCAACTCGCAAGAGACGCCGCTGTTCCACAAGTCGCAGGTGCTCTACGGGCTGGACAAGGCGAAGGCCGCCATGGCTTCCACGGGCACGGCGGTGGTCTGCGAAGGCTACACCGACGTCATCGCGTTGCACGAGGCGGGGCTGCGCAACGCGGTGGCGACGCTCGGCACGGCGCTCACGATGCGCCACATCAGGCTGCTCTCGCGCCATGCCCGCCATCGCATCGTGTACTTGTTCGACGGCGACGAGGCCGGGCAGCGCGCCGCCGACCGGGCGCTCGCCTTCATCGACGGGTCCATGACGCCCGAGGCCGGCAAGAGCCGCATCGAGCTGGCTGCCGTCACGTTGCCCGACGCCCTCGATCCGGCCGAGTTCGTGGGCGCGCGTGGAGCCGACGCGCTGCGGCAGCTCGTCGAGCGCGCGCAGCCCCTGCTCACCTACGGCATCGAGCGACGTTTGGCGAAGCACGATCTTTCGCGTCCCGAGGGGCGCTCCGCTGCGCTTTCGGACGCGCTCTCGGTTCTCGCCCCCATCAAGGATTCGATGCTCGCGAAGGACTACGCCGTGCAGATCGCCAGTCGCTGCCGGGCGCGCGAGGAGGACGTGCTCGCCGAGCTCGCGCATTTGAAGGCTCCTCGCCCGATGCCCGACGAGGGCTCGACGCAGGGGCATCCGGCCTCGGACGCCCCTGCTCCTGCACCGCGTCGCGCGGCTCTGTCGTCGGCCGAGCGGAGCCGTCGTCGCTTCGAGCGGCAGCTGCTCGCCCTCGCCGCGCGCCGGCCCGACTTGGCGCTCGTCCACGCCGACGCTCTCGCTCAGACGCAGTGGCACGACCGTGCGAGCGCGGAGATCGCCCAAAGCGTGCTCGATACGCTCGCCGACGACCCTGCGGCATCGCCGGCGCGCATCGTCACCGATGCCGCCCGCCGGTTGCCCGCAGCGGCGAACCTATTGACGGCGGGCGCGCCCGCGGGCGGTGCGGGCGACGAGCGTTTGGCGGCCTTCCTCGTTGAGGAGCTTTCCATCGGCGATGCGGAGGACGCCGTTGCCGCCCTGCGCGCGCAGCTCGTCGATCCTGCGCGTCTGCCCGCCGACGAGTACGAGATGCTGTTCGAGACGGTGGCCGCCATGCAGAAGGATCTCGCTCGCCGTCGCGCCGCCCACAAGCCGGTGGGGTAGGGGCGCCGAATCCCGTCGGCGCGCTCCCGCCGAATCCGCTCCGCTTTCCGGGTCGCTGATCGAACGCCGTAGGGAGGCACGGCCCCGCGCTCCGGCTCTCCCTTCGCGGGCTTGCAGCGACTTTCGGCCTGCAGCCCCGCTTGCCCTGTTTCGGCCTGACGGAAAGGCGCGCCCTCCGCTCCTCGGAGCCTTCCGGCTTCGTCTTCCTTCCGTTTCGGACAACCCCCCGGCTTGCCGCGCCTTCGCTTCCTCGTGCATGGGCGCTGACTCCGCTTCGCGAAGATGCGAGCTGGGCTGAATGGCGTCGGATGGCGAAAAAGTGGGCCGTCGCGCGCTCGACCCGCCCCTTTCCGCCCGATGCCGTGCTCCGCTCGCGTTTGACGATCAGCCGCTCTTCGATGGCAGCGGGATGCCGCTCGCTTTCCCCGTGCTTTACTGATACCTTTATGATAATATTTGTCGAAAGGTTATCGAACATGTGCGAATCGAGGTGGACATGGACCATCCCATCTTGTCCAATGACGCGCAGGCCGCCTTATGGTCGGGTCTTTTGCGCACGGGCTTCAGGCCCGAAGGGCTCTACGGAGTCGACGACGACAACACCCTTGCGGAAAGCGGGGTGTACAACAGCCATCATGATCTGAAATCCTGCGGCGAAACCCTCCTGGCCTCTCTCGATGCGGACGCCGGCAACGTGCAGAAGGCGGCCGAGGCGTACGAGGCGGCGGACACCGCCAGTGCCAAGGGGTTCGAATGAAGGGCATGGAGCGGGCCATACTCCAAATCGAGGACGCCCAGGGTGCGAATCGGAAGCGGCGCGCGCTTCTCGAGGAGGCATGGGACGACTTCGAGCGCTTCTCTCTTTGGCGGAGGTCGTGGCTCGACGAGTGCGCGGCGTCGACGCCTTCGGGTCCGCAAGGCCAAGGACGTCTTTTCCGATTGCTCCAAATGTCCGAGGCGCTCGAAGCCGAGTGCCGGACGACGGTGGGGGATCTTCTGGACGAGAACCTCGAAGAGCGCTCGTCGCTCGACCGGCGTCGCGAAGAGCTCTACGAGCGGCATCTGCGGGCCTTGAGGGAGGAAGATGGACGATGACGATCGAGATCAGGCCCGCGGCGGTCATGGAGCAGATCGAGCGCAAGAAGGAGGCCCTGGAGGCGCTTCGGGACGAGGCCGCCTCGAAGCTGCTTTCCGTCGAGGGGTTTTCCCAGGACACGCTCTTGACGGGGGCGGGATGGCAGGCGTCGAAGGACCGGATCGCCTCCTACGGCGCGCTGCTCTCTGCCCTGACGACGGCGGCCGAGCGGACGATGCAGGCGGACGAGCGGGTGTCATCGGCCCTGGCGGGCTATTTCGAAGGCTGCGAGCGTGTGAGCGAGCGGGAGTGGCTCGACCGTCAAAGCGACGCTCTCTCCCAAGCCAGACTGATGGAGGAGCGGGCGCGATGGGCGCTGCACGGGACAGTGGGCAGCGCCGGCCTTGCGAGGATGTACGAGGAAGCCGCCGCCTTCGCCTACGACGCCGCCAACCTGGCGGGCGACATGCTGTCGAAGGTGTACTCCTACTGCGACGAGACGAACGGCGCCTACGAAGGGGATCTCGCGGATCTGACCTCGTGCCTTGCCCGGGGATGCGCGGCCGTGTCGTCGTCGGGGTTCGATGCGGAGGCGGGCAGATGGGGCGCGCTCGACATGTCGTGGAGCGTCGAGCTTCGGGAGAAGGCCGCGAAAGTGGCCGACCAGGTGCTGCTGGAGGCGACGCGCAAGGAGCCGGGCATGGTGTGCGTCTCGGAGGACGGCGCGTGGGCGTACGTCTCGGGCAAGAGGTTCCCTCTCGCCGGGACGGCTTCCGGCCTCCTTTCGAGCGAGCTTATCGCCGCGCTCGCCGAAACCGGCCTCGGCGCGAGCATCGACCTCGCGGCGCTCAAGGCGGAGCTCGACGGCAAGGCGACCGCTTCGGACGTGCTGCGCGCCGTCGGCATCGAGAAGGCGGGCACGTACCGGTTCACCTCTGACGGCAAGATCGTGTTCTCGGGCTTCACGATGGCCGAGGGCGCGCAGAAGATGACCACGCGCATCAGCGCCGACAACATCGGAAAGCACGCCCGCCCGGGAGCGGTCTTCGCGGCCGAGGAGGTGGAGGCCGCAGCCAAAGCGAAGGCGTCCGGACTGAGGGCGGGAGGCGGGCTGCTTTCGATGTTCTTCGTAGGCGCGGGCGCGGCGAGCGCCTACGGCTCGACTTACAAGGAGGGCGAGGGGAAGGACGAGGATCGCAGGCGCTCCGATGCCGAGGCCGCCGCCATCGGGTCTCTCGCGGCGGCGGGAGCGGGGGCTTTGGAAGGTGCCGTTGCGGGGCTTGCGTTAGGAGGGCCTGCGGGGGTGGTGGTGGGGGCTGTGGTCGGTCTTGTCTTCTCTCAGGGAGTTGAAACCTATCTCGAGTCCGACCTTGACGGAGACGGGAGAACGGTTCAGGGCGACATCGACGAATGGTGGTACGCCGGGGGCGGCCACGCCTTCGCCAACGGATGCGCCGAGGCGTTCTGGGAGCAGCTCGTCACCGCGCCGACCGGGATGGCGAGGTGAGGTCCGTGGAGCGCGAGGACGACCCCGTCCTGTTCGAGGCGCGGCCTCGGGGAGCGCAGGGCAACGTCTACGGGCGCTACCGCGTCGTCACCATGTCGCACGCCAGGAAGGTGGCTGCATTGTTCTGCCCCGTGGTATGGTGGGCGGCGGCGACCCTCCTCGCGCTCTGGCTCGAGAACGGGGGCGTGTGGCCCGGCTTCTCCACCGGGCTGACGCGCCATCATTTCACGATGTATTTCTTGTGGCCGGTTGTCCCGATCCTTTCGCCGGCGATAATCGTATGGTTCCCCGTTTTCCTGATCCTGTCGTGCAGCGAGTCGTTTTTCGTCGGACGGTTCTCGAAATGCACGTTGCTCCGAGGTTACTCGTCGGAAGGGCAGAGGCGGCATCTCTCCCGCTCGGGCGAGCGCCATCCCGCCCGCGTCGAGGCGCGCCGGGAGAGCATGGACGTCCTCGACGGCTTCAGCGGCGTGCGCGTCCCGAAGGAGGCGGAGACGGGGCGGCGCGGCCGGGCCGGGAGGTCGTGGATGCGCCTGCCCTACGGGTGGATCACGTGCGCCTGGCGCGCCGAGGACATGCTCGTCCTGAGGTTCTGCTGGGGGGAGGGGCTCGAATGCGTGTGGGACGTCGTGGTCGACCCCGCGACCTTCGTCAAGGGGGACGCGGACGCCCTGCTCGCCCACCTGGAGCCGCGATTCCGCTTCAAGCGCACGAGCTACAATTGCAAGCCGGACGGCCCACGCCAGACGAGCGACTACGCCAGTCCGAACGTCTTCTTCTGGCAGTTCTTCACCAAGCTCTACCGCGTGCGCTGGCCCAAGCCGCCGCGGCGCGGAAAGCGGGCGAAGGGGAGCGAGGCCGAGTCATGAGCGCTGTGGAGCGCGAGGACGACCCCGTCCTGTTCGAGGCGCGGCCGCGGGGGGCGCAGGGCAACGTCTACGGGCGCTACCGCGTCGTCACCATGTCGCATGGCAGGAAGGTGCTGGCCCTTTTCTGCGTCGTGCTCGTTGTCGTGGCAGTCCAAATGACCGTCGTGTGGGTTGAGGGCGGAGGCGAGTGGCCCGGCTTCTCAGCCATGGCCACGCGCCACAGTTTCATGCTGTACCTTCTCTGGCCGGTCTTCCCGCTTGTGTCCGTGCCCTTCGCAGTGGGGTTTCCGTGCTTGGTCCTCCTGTCTTTGAGCGAGCGCTTCTATGTTTGGAGGTTCTCCAAATTCGGTCGGAGCAGGGGGAGCTGGTATCGGTCGCAAGAGATCCACCTCTCCCGCTCGGGCGAGCGCCATCCCGCCCGCGTCGAGGCGCGCCGGGAGAGCATGGACGTCCTCGACGGCTTCAGCGGCGTGCGCGTCCCGAAGGAGGCGGAGACGGGGCGGCGCGGCCGGGCCGGGAGGTCGTGGATGCGCCTGCCCTACGGGTGGATCACGTGCGCCTGGCGCGCCGAGGACATGCTCGTCCTGAGGTTCTGCTGGGGGGAGGGGCTCGAATGCGTGTGGGACGTCGTGGTCGACCCCGCGACCTTCGTCAAGGGGGACGCGGACGCCCTGCTCGCCCACCTGGAGCCGCGCTTCCGCTTCAAGCGCACGAGGGGTTGGCGGCTGTCGGGCAAGGCGCGCCAGACGAGCCCCCATGCCAATCCGAACGTCTTATTCGGGCAGTTCTTCACCAAGCTCTACCGCGTGCGCTGGCCCAAGCCGCCGCGGCGCGGAGCCAAGGCAAGCGATTCGAACGAAGGGAGAAGCAATGATCGATCCTGATGGGCCGCATGGTGAGAAAGGGGAGCGGGAGGGAATCCGGCTCCTCCCGGTGGGAAGCGTGGTGGCGGTTGCCGGCGCGTCGGTCCCGCTTGCCGTGATCGGCAGGGCTCTTCGGGACGAGGAGGGGCTCGTGTGGGACTACCTCGGCGTCCCGTATCCGGAGGGGCTGGTGGACGCCGAGCACTCCTTGCTCTTCTCCCGAGACCGGGTGGAGCGCGTCTTCTTCGAGGGCCTGAGATCCTCCCGCGACGACGCGCTCGTCGACGCGGTGGAGGCTTACCTCGAAGGGGCGCGGGACGCATCGTGGCCTCCCGAGCGTGCGAGCGCGAGATAGCTGCCAGGACGACGGGCCGGGCGGACGGCCTCCGGCGGCGAGGGGGCTTCGCCCGGCCTTTCAGGGCTGGCCGGGCCAAGCGCGCTCCATCGCTTTTTCGGGGCTTTGGGTCTTGAAGTTTCTGCTATACTTCCAACAGGAAAGGAGAGACTGTGAGCCCCATTGCATGGTTGGTCGTCGCGGCCGTGATGGCCGTGATCGAAGTCGTATCGTTGAGCCTCGTCACCCTGTGGTTCGTCGTGGGCGGGCTTGCCGCGTTCGTCGCGAACGTGCTTGGGGCCAGTCTGTTCGTTCAAGTGCTCGTATTCCTCGCGGTGTCGGTTCTGTGTTTGGCGGTGCTGCGTCCTGTGTTCGTCAGGTACCGCGAGCGCGGCAAGAAAGAGGAGCCCTCGGTTCTCGGCGAGCATGCCGTGGTGCGCGAGGCTGTGGACAACGATCTGATGACGGGTCGCGTTGAGACGTCTGACCATATGACCTGGGCCGCCCGATCTGCCGACGGTAACCCCATTCCCGTCGGCGAGAGCGTGGTGGTGGTCGGGCGGGAAAGCGTCAGGCTCATCGTCGAAAGGAGGCAGCGATGATCGTCCTCATCGTGCTCGTGGTGCTCGTGGTGCTGTTCAGCGTCACGTGCGTGAAAATCGTGCCGCAGGCGGAGGCCGCCGTGGTCGAGAGGCTCGGTTCCTATCTCGCCACATGGAGCAACGGCGTTCACGTGAAGCTGCCGTTCATAGATCGCGTGCGCCCCTTCGTCTCGCTCAAGGAGCAGGTGTTCGACTTTCCCCCACAGCCGGTCATCACCAAGGACAACGTCACCATGTCCATTGATACGGTCGTGTTCTTCCGGGTGCTCGATCCGAAGCTCTACACCTACGGAGTTGACAATCCCATCGTGGCTATCGAGAACCTCTCGGCAACGACGCTGCGCAACATCATTGGCGAGCTCGACCTCGATACGACGCTCACTTCGCGCGACACCATCAACTCCCAGATGCGCTCCATCTTGGACGAGGCCACGGACGCCTGGGGCATCAAGGTGAACCGCGTCGAGGTGAAGAACATCACGCCTCCTGCGGCCATCCAGGAGTCCATGGAGAAGCAGATGAAGGCCGAGCGCGAGAAACGCGAGGCGATACTTCTGGCGGAAGGCGAGAAGCAGTCGGCGATCACCATCGCCGAGGGCGAGAAGCAGGCCATCATCCTGGCCGCCGAAGCGGACAAGCAGAAGGTCATCCTCGCCGCCGAGGCCGAAAAGGAGAAGCAGGTTCGCGAGGCCGAGGGCGAGGCGGAGGCCATCCTGAACGTCCAGCGCGCGACGGCCGAGGGCATCAGGATGGTGCGCGAGGCCGGGGCCGACGGCGCCGTGCTCACGCTTCAGGCGTACGAGGCGCTCAAGTCCGTCGCCAACGGACGCGCCACGAAGCTGATCATCCCCTCCGAGATCCAAGGGTTGGCCGGCTTGGCGGCATCGCTGAAGGAGGTCGTCGCCGACGACGCTCCGCAGGGTACCAAGGGGGCGTAGCCCGGCACCCGGGTGCCCTTCGCTGGATGAGCGGGGGGGGGGTCTCGGGTTCGTGGCGGGGCTTCGCAGGCGCGGCTCTCCTTCCGAAAGGGTTTCGCGCCTGTCTCGGCATGCACGGAGCTCGGCGGCGATTCCGCATCGGCTTTCCCGTCCGATATCGACCCTCCTCGAGGCGGCCTCGCGTTCGGATCTCTCGGCGATGGAGCGGCGAGGGCTCTTCGGCGCGCCGCCGAAAGGCGAGGGCGGGGGTTGGGGTCCGGTGCGGTCGGAACGTTCGCTCCCTCTTCGAAGCGCCGCCGTTTCGGTGCTCTTCTTCGGTCCGAGAGGCGCTTCGGCAAGATGTCGCCGAGGAGCTTGCCGTCTCGGGTTTTGTCGACGGAGGCTCCGGAAAGCGAGACGTCGGGATCGCCTGGTGAAGGCCGTGAGGGGGCCGGGCCCGTCCGTCCGACGCGCGTCGGTTCCGATCCCCCCTCCGCCTCGCCTCGTCCCGGCCGGGCGGGGGCGAATCGGGATGCGCGCCGCCTCCGCCGAAGCGCCGCTCCTTCGGGCGGGCTCGCGTTGCGTCCCATCCCCGTGGATCCGAAGCCTCTGCTCCGATCCGCCGCCCGCTCGCCGCCGCATCGGGCTGCGGACGCTTTCCCGATTGGGCGCTTTCCCCGGCCTCGCGCTGGCGGCGTTCTGTGGAACTTTCCCTGCGGTCTGGACAAGGCGTCCGCGATTGCGGACAATGGCCTGCGGAACCATTCCGCGTCGCGACCTGCGGCGCGTTTCATCGCAACAGAAGGGCGTGCCGACCATGATATCCATCGTGCGATCTCCCAACCCCATCCTCAACACGGTATGCGAGCCGTGCGAGCTGGGCGACAAAAGCCTGCGCAAGCTGGCTAAGCAAATGGCCAAGGCCATGTACAAAAACGACGGGTGCGGCCTGGCCGCCCCCCAGCTGGGCGTGACGAAGCGCCTCGTGGTGGTGGACTGCGACCAGGAGGACGGCGAGCAAGATCCGCTCGTGCTGGTGAACCCCGTGCTCGTTGAGACGCAGGGCGATCCGGTCGCGGAGGGCGAGGGCTGCCTGTCGTGCCCTGGCATCTCCGTGCCCATCGCCCGTCCTCCGTTCGCGCGCGTGCGCTACTTCGACTTGGACGGCGAGGAGTGGGAGGTCGAAGGGGACGGACTGCTCGGCCGCTGCCTGCAGCACGAGCTCGACCACCTCGACGGCATCACGATGTTCGAGCGCTGCGACCCCCTTGTGCGCATCCAGGCGCTGCGCGACTACGAGCTCGCTTTGGCCGCCGGGGCGCGTCCCGGCGAGACGTCGGTGGAAGCGCAGGTGCGTTGACGATGCGCGTCGTGTTCATGGGCACGCCGTGCTTCGCGGCCGCCATTCTGGAGAACCTCGCGCAACAGCACGAGGTGGCCGCGGTCTACACGCGTCCCGACGCGGTTCGCGGGCGCGGCAGGCGGCTCGAGGCGTCTCCGGTGAAGGCATCGGCCGAGCGGCTGGGGCTTCCCGTGCGCACGCCGCGCTCGTTGCGCGACGAGGCTGTGCAGCGCGAGCTGGCGGCGTTCGAGCCCGACGTCGTTTGCGTGGCGGCCTACGGCGCCATATTGCCGAAGGAGGTGCTCGACCTGCCTCGCTTCGGGTGCCTCAACGTGCATGCGTCGCTGTTGCCGCGCTGGCGCGGCGCCGCCCCCGTCGAGCGCGCCATCTTGGCGGGCGACGAGGAGACGGGCGTGTGCGTCATGCGCATGGAGGAGGGCCTGGACACGGGCGCCTACTGCGTGTGCCGCACGACTTCGGTCGCCGGCAAAAGCGCGGACGACCTGACCGAGGAGCTGGCCGACCTCGGGTCGCATGCCCTGCTCACGGCGCTCGTGCGGGTGGAGCGCGGGGCCGACGTGTGGACCGAGCAGGACGAGAGGCGGGCTACGTACGCCGAGAAGGTGGCCAAAGGCGAGCTCGACCTCTCGCCCGAGGCCCCCGCACGCGTCCTCGAGCGACGGGTGAGGGCTTCGAGCGCCGCGCACCCTTCGCGTGCGGTCGTGGCGGGAAGGGGCCTCACGGTGCTGAGCGCCTCCGAAGCGGAAGGGGACGCGCGTGCGCTTGCGGAGGGCCTCGCGCCCGGCGGAGTGCGCTTCGTCGGAAAGCGGCTTCTCCTCGGCACGGCCGAAGGAGCGCTCGAGGTGCTCTCCTGCAAGCCCGACGGCAAGCAGGCCATGGACGCCAAGGCGTTCGCCGCCGGCGTCCATGGCATCAAGGACGGAAACCTGACCTGGGAGGAGCCCTGTGTCTGAGAAGCGAAGCGATAGCCGGCCGCCCCGTGGCGGCCGGTCCGGAGCCCCGCGCGGCGGGAAGAACCTCGGCAAGGGCGCCCCGCGCGGCGGGAAGGGCAAGGGCGCCCCGCGCCGCGACGGCGAGGGCCGAGCGTCTGCGCGCTCAGGCGCTCCGCGTCGAAAAGGCGAGCGTTCCGACGCTCCGCAACGCCGCGGCCATCATGGCGGCGAAGGCCGCGATGCGGTTTCTATCGGGGACGATGCGCGTTCCATCCGCGAGAGCCGCGGGAAGGGCGTGCGTCCTGCGCGCGGTGGCGATGCTCGAGGCTTTCGCCCGGAGCGCGACGGCCGGCGCCCCTCGCGCTCCGGGGGCGCTTCGGCCGGCGCCCGGCGAGGCGTCCGGAGCGCCCCCGGCTCTTCCGAGGCGCCGCGCTCCGACGAGCGCGGCTCCGCCCGCTCTGATGCGGCCGGCAAGCGCGCGCCTTCCGGCTACGCGGGCCGATCCGACCGCCCCCGGCCTCTGCGCACGAAGGCGACGCCCGCGCGCCTTGCGGCGCTGGCCGTCCTGCGCGAGGTCCGCGAGCGCAGGGCGTACGCCCAGGACCTCATCGCGAAGGACATCGACGACTCGTCGCTCACGCCCGAGGACCGCGCGTTCGCAACGCGGCTCGTGCTCGGGGTGGTCAGCTCGACAGGCACTCTCGACGAGATCATCAACCGCGTGCTGGACGACCCCCGCGATGTGAGCCCCCAGGTGCGCGATGCCCTGCGCATCTCGGCTTACGAGGTGCTCTTCCTCGACAAGCGCTTCCATGCCGCCGTCGACCAGGGCGTGGAGCTTGTGAAGTCCGTCGCGCCGCCTGCCGCGGGCCTGACCAACTACGTCTTGCGCCAACTCGTGCGCCTGCGCGCCGAGTTCCCCTTCGCCGATCCGAACAAAGACATCGAAGCGCTTGCGCGCCTCCATGCGTTCCCGACGTGGCAGGCCGCCCTGCTCATGAACGACCTAGGCCCCGAAGCCGCTTTCGAGTTCATGCGCGCCTCGAACGAGCCCGCGCCGCTGTTCGTGGCCGTCAACGCTGCGAAGACGCGCGACGATCTGGTCTTGCGCACGCTCGAGCGCATAGGGGAGCAGTTCGAGCGCGTGGAGATCGACGGGGTGGAGGTGCCGGGGTGCCTGCGTTTGGACGACCCTCGAACGCTGCTTGTCCCCGACGTGAAGCGCCTTTTGAAGCAAGGGCGCATCCTCGTGTCCGACGCCGCTTCTCAGTGGGTGGCGGCAAACGCGCTTCCCGAGGAGAGGCCGACGTCGTTTCTTGAGGTGGGATCGGGCCGCGCGACGAAGACGATCCTCATCCAAAACGGCGCGTTGCGGCGGTGGGAAGCCCAGATCGAGGAGTACGTCGCGCTCGACAATCGCGCGTTCAAGAAGAAGGTGCTCGAGGAGCGCGTGGAGTGCTGCGGCATCCGCGTGTCCGAGGCGCTCGTCGGCGACGTGCTGAGCGCGGACGAGCTTCTGCCGGGGCGGTCCTTCGACGCGGTGTTCCTGGACGCGCCCTGCTCGGGCCTCGGCACGCTGCGCCGCCATCCCGAGATCCGTTGGCGTTTGAAGCCCGGCGCGATCGTCGACATGGCGCGCCAGCAGGTGGCTATGTTGCGGGCGCTCGCCTCCCATGTGAACCCCGGGGGCACGCTGACGTACGCCACCTGCACGGTGACCCGCATGGAGAACGACGCCGTGGCGAAGGCGTTCCTCAAGACCGAGGAGGGTTCGCGTTTCCGTCTCGCTCCCATAGCCGGAGGATCCTGCATCGCCACGAGGCTCTCGGAGGGTTCGCCCGACGCCCATTTCGCCGTGCGGTTCGCGCGAGTCGATGATGGGGGAGCCTCCTGCCCGTAGGGCGAAGGCCGCGCTCGGGCGTCCGATGCGTCGGCTGCCGCGCGCTGTGGCGCTCACGTTGCGCGGGTTTTCCCGGCATGGCGACCTTGATGGTGCATGCCGCGCACCCATCGTGCACGGGGTTTTCCGACTTTTTCGCTTTGTTTCGCCCGGTTTGCTCTACAATGAAACGACTTTTTCAGAATGAAAGCCGCGCAGCAGCGAAGGAGGTCCGAGAGCATGGAGCCGAACATCGAAGAGGTGGCGGGGCGCATTCGAGCGCTGCGCGAGGATATGGGCCTGACCATGCAGGAGATGGCCGACGCGACGGGGCGGTCGGTGGCCGAGTACGCCGCGCAGGAGTCTGGCGACGAGGATCTGTCGTTCACATTCCTCTACAAGTGCGCCCAGCGTCTCGGCGTGGACGTCATCGAGCTGCTCACCGGCGAGGATCCGCATCTGTCGGGGTACTCGCTCGTTCGCGCGAACGAAGGGCTGTCCATCAAACGCCGTGCGGGGTTCGAGTACCTGCACAAGGCGCCGCGTTTCAAGAACAAGCTGGCCGAGCCGTTCCTCGTCACGGCGCCGTACCTCGAGGAGGAGCAAGACCGGCCCATCCACCTGTCCTACCACGAAGGGCAAGAGCTCGACTTCGTCATCTCGGGCAGGATGCGCTTCGCCTACGAGGGCCATGTGGAGGAACTCGAAGCGGGCGACGTGCTCATGTACGACTCCGGACGGGGTCACGGCATGATAGCCACGGGCGGCGAACCATGCGTGTTCCTGGCCGTTGTGATGAAGCCGGGCGGAGAGATTATCTAGGCGCATGCGCCCCCCCCCCCTGTGACGCGACTTCCGCGTCGGTGGGCGGGGCGCATGCGCCGTTCCGCTCGACGACATCATCCGCCTTGCGGCGAGCCTGCCCGCCGCATCCTGCGAGAAAGAGCCGCATCCATGCACACCACGAGGAACATCCATCTCCGTTACGTTCACGAGGCCTACGACGAGGAAGGCCTGCTCGTTGATTTCGCCGTTAACTGCCCCGAGCACTTCAACTTCGGCTACGACGTGGTCGACGACATTGCCGAGAACGACCCCGACCGCCGCGCCATGGTGTGGTGCAACCCCGAGGGCGAGGAGCACGTGTTCACGTTCGCCGACATGAAGCGCTGGTCGGACAAGACCGCGAACTTCCTGGCGGACGCGGGCATCGGGCGCGGCGACTACGTCATGGTCATCCTGCGCCGCCACTACCAGTTCTGGTTCGTGGCCACGGCGCTCGCGAAGCTGGGCGCGGTCATGGTGCCGGCCACCTTCATGCTCAAGGAGCACGACCTGGAGTACCGCCTGAACGGCGCGTCCATCAAGGCGGTCATCGCCACCTCGCTCGGCGACATCGCCGACGTGGTGGACAACGTGGCGGGCGCGTGCCCCACGCTCGAGGCGAAGATCCTCGTGAACGGCGCGGGCGGCGGGCTCACGCCCGAGGACGCGGAGGGCAACCTCGTGTTCCCCGACGACGGGCTGCCGCTTGGCGAGGCGCTCTCCGGCCCGGACGGCGTGTGCGCCGCGCCCGCCGAGCGCGCGGGCTGGCTCGACTTCAACACGGGCGTGCGCGCGGCGAGCGCCGACTTCGCACGTGTGGAGACGGCCGCCGCCGACCCCATGCTCATGTACTTCTCCTCCGGCACGTCGGGCAACCCCAAGATGGTGCTGCACGACTCCGAGTACGCCATCGCGCACCTGGTCACGGCCAAGCACTGGCACAACGTGCAGCCCGACGGCCTGCACTTCACCATCGCCGACACCGGCTGGGGCAAGGCCGTGTGGGGCAAGTACTACGGCCAGTGGCTCATGGAGGCGTGCGTGTTCACCTACGACTTCGACCGCTTCCATCCCTCCGAGATACTCTCGCTCATCGGGAAGTACGGCATCACGACGCTGTGCTGCCCGCCCACGATGTACCGCATGATGATGGCCGAGGACGTGGACGCCTACGACCTGCACACGCTCATGTACTCCACCACGGCGGGCGAGGCGCTGAACCCCGACCTGTTCGACTTCTGGAAGGAGCACACGGGCCTCACCATCTACGAGGGCTTCGGCCAGACCGAGACGCCGCTCACCATCGCGAACCTCACGGGATCGGTGCCGCGTCCGGGCTCCATGGGCAAGCCGGTGCCGCTGTACAACGTGGAGATCCAGCGCGAGGACGGCAGCCGCTGCGACACGGGCGAGACGGGCGAGGTGTGCATCGACGTGCACGATAAGGCCGCCGGCATCATGCTGGAGTACTACCGCGACCCTGAGAAGACCGCCGCGGCCATGACGTGCGGCTGGTACCACACCGGCGACACCGCCTGGTGCGACGAGGACGGCTACTTCTGGTACGTGGGCCGCAACGACGACGTGATCAAGTCGAGCGGCTACCGCATCGGGCCCTTCGAGATCGAGAGCGTGCTTCTGGAGCACGAGGCCGTGCGCGAGTGTGCGGTCACGGGCGTGCCCGACCCGGTGCGCGGCAAGGCCGTGAAGGCCACGATCGTGCTGGCCGAGGGCTTCGCCGGCTCCTCCGAGCTCACGCGCGAGCTCCAGACCTGGGTGAAGAAGCGCACCGCCCCCTACAAGTACCCGCGCATCGTGGAGTACGTGGGCGCGCTGCCCAAGACCGTGAACGGCAAGATCCGCCGCGCCGCCATCCGCGAGGCGGACGAGAGGCCCAAGACCCCCGAGGGATTGGTGTGACGGCGCCCGCCTGGGCGCCCGCCGCGCCCGTCCTCGTGGTCACCGGGCACTACGGCGTGGGCAAGACCAACCTCGCGCTCAACCTGGCGCTCGACGCGGCGGCGCGCGGGCTGGAGGTCGCGGTGGCGGACCTCGACGTGGTGAACCCGTTCTTCCGCTCGAGCGACTACCGCGCGCTGCTCGACGAGGCGGGCGTGCGCGTGATCGCGCCCGTGTTCGCCGGCACGAACCTGGACGGGCCGAGCCTGTCGGGCACCATCCTGCCGGCCATCGAGCGGGCGCGCGCGGGGGAGGGGCGGCTGCTCATCGTGGACGCGGGCGGCGACGACGCGGGCGCGACGGCCCTCGGGCGCTTCGCGCGCGCGGTGGCGGCCGGGCCCTACGAGATGCTCTACGTGGTGAACCGCAGCCGCGTCCTTTCTCGGGACGCGGGAGGGGCGGTGGCGATCCTGCGGGAGATCGAAGCCGCCTGCCGTCTGCGCGCGACCGCGATTGCGAACAACACGCATCTCAAAGCCGAAACCGACCTGTCCGTCCTCGAGGCGGGCGTGCCGTTCGCTGAGGCGGTCGCGCAAGCCGCCGACTTGCCTATCGCGTTCACGGCGGTTCCCGCCGAGCTGGCCGGGCCGTTCGCCGACCGGCAAAACGGCCGCTTTCGGCAAACCGACGGTGGGCATGGGCTTTATCCTGTGCGAGTATATGCGCAGACACCCTGGGAATAGACGAGACGGGCTCCGTGCGCTTGCGGGCGGCAGTCGCCCCCCGGGCGCGGAACGTTTCGGGAGGACGAGGCGCTCCGCGCGCATTGGGGCGCGGAGGAGAAGAGAGACGCGAGAGAGGCGGACCATGGCGAGAATCAGCGTAGACGACACCTTCTGCAAAGGATGCGGCCTGTGCGTCGACGCATGCCCCGTGCACATCATCGAGCTCGACGCCGACACGATCACGGCGAAGGGCTACCATCCGGCCCAGTGCGTCGACGAGGCGCGCTGCACCGGCTGCGCGTCGTGCGCCATCATGTGCCCCGACGTCGCCATCACAGTAGAGAGGTGAGCCCTATGGCAGAGAAAGTGCTCATGAAGGGCAACGAGGCCCTGGCCGAGAGCGCCATACGTGCGGGATGCCGGTTCTTCTTCGGCTATCCCATCACGCCGCAGACCGAGCTTGCGGCCTACATGTCAAAGCGCATGCCGAAGGTCGGCGGTACGTACCTGCAGGCCGAGAGCGAGATCGCGGCCATCAACATGGTGTACGGCGCCGCGGCTGCGGGAGCGCGCGCGATGACGTCGTCGTCGAGTCCCGGCATCTCGCTCAAGGGCGAGGGCATATCTTACATGGCCGGCGCCGATTTGCCGGGCGTCATCATCAACGTGCAGCGCGGCGGCCCGGGCCTCGGCGGCATCCAGCCGTCCCAATCCGATTACTGGCAGGCCACGCGCGCGCTCGGCCATGGCGACTTCCACGTGGTGGTGTACGCGCCTTCCACGGTGCAGGAGATGGCCGACTTCGTGCGGGAGGCGTTCGAGGTGGCCGACCGCTACCGCACCCCTGCGATGATCCTCGCGGACGGCATGCTGGGCCAGATGATGGAGCCGGTGGAGCTGCCGGAGCCGCTCGATCCCGCCGACCTGCCCGCGAAGCCCTGGGCCACCACTGGGCATGCGGACGCGCGTCCGCACAATGTGGCGAACTCTCTGTACCTCACGGCCGAGGCCCTCGAGCGCCTCAACGTCGAGCGCTTCGAGCGCTATGCCCGCATCGAGCGCGATGAGCAGCGCGCCGAGGCGTTCCTCGTCGACGATGCCGACATCGTGCTCGTGGCCTTCGGGGCTTCGGCCCGCATCGCGCGAAGCGCTGTTGTCGCCGCGCGCGATGCGGGCGTGCTCGCCGGGCTCGTCCGGCCCGTCACGCTGTGGCCGTTTCCCAAAGACGTCCTCGAGGCCACGGTGCCCGCGTCCAAGGCGTACCTGTCGGTGGAGATGAACATGGGCCAGATGGTGGATGACGTGCGCCTCGTCGTGAACGGTCGGCGGCCGGTGGAGTTCTTCGGGCATGCGGGAGGCGTGGTCCCCACGCCGGCGGAGGTGCTGGCCAAGATCGTGGACATGAACGGGCGCTTCGTCGGGAAGGGAGGGGAGTAGGCCATGGCTGCACAATCCAAGGTCGTGTTCGAGAGGCCCCATGCGCTTTTGCCGGTCGTGACCAACTACTGCCCGGGCTGCACGCACGGCATCGTGCACCGGCTCGTCGCCGAGACGTTGGACGAGCTGGGCGTCGAGGGGCGCACGGTGGGCGTCGCCCCCGTGGGCTGCTCGGTGACGTCGTACGATTTCTTCGGATGCGACATGATCGAGGCCGCGCACGGCCGCGCTCCGGCGGTGGCTACGGCGGTGAAGCGCGTGCATCCGGAGGGCGTCGTGTTCGCCTACCAAGGCGACGGCGACCTCGCCTCCATCGGCATGGCCGAGACGGTGCACGCGGCCACGCGCGGCGAGCACATCACCGTCATCTTCATCAACAACGCCATCTACGGCATGACGGGCGGGCAGATGGCGCCCACGAGTCTGCCGAACCAGGTGACGCAGACCTCGCCCTACGGTCGCGACGTGGCGAGCGCGGGGTATCCCATCCGCGTGTGCGAGCTGTTGAGCTCGCTTGACGGCGTGGCGTACTTGGAGCGCGTCACCGTGGACTGCCCGAAGAACGTGCGCAAGGCGAAGAAAGCCATCAGGCGGGCGTTCGAGAATCAGATCGACGGCGTGGGCTACTCGCTTGTCGAGGTGGTGTCCACGTGCCCGACGAACTGGGGCATGACGCCGCAGGAGGCGTTTTCGTGGATGCGGGAGAACATGCTGCCGTACTATCCGCTGGGCGTGTACAAGGACGTGCGCGCGGAGGGCTTCGCGAACGCCGCTGAGGCCGCTGCGGCGCGCTCTGCGGACTGCCCGGTCGCGAACCAGCCCTCGCAGACGGAAGGAGGTGCGCGATGAGCCGCAGCCTCGACATCGTGCTCGCCGGGTTCGGCGGGCAGGGCGTTCTTTTCGCCGGCAAGCTCATCGCCTACGCCGGACTCGTGGAGGGCCGCGAGGTGTCGTGGCTTCCCTCCTACGGCCCCGAGATGCGCGGCGGCACCGCGAACTGCAGCGTGTGCCTGTCCGACGATCCCATCGGAAGCCCCCTCGTGCTCGCCCCGAACGCGCTCGTGGCCATGAACCAGCCTTCGCTCGACAAGTTCGAGGGCAGCGTGGTCGAAGGCGGCGTCGTGGTGGCCGACTCCACGCTCGTCAAGCGCATACCCGTCATTCCGGGCGTGCGGGTTCGAGCCGTTCCCGCCACGGCCATGGCCGAGGAGGCGGGCTTCAAAAAGCTCGCCAACATCATCCTCGCCGGCGCCCTGTACGCCGAGACGTCGTTTTGCGGCGAGGAGGCGCTGTGGAAGGCCATGGAGGCGTGCGTGCCCGCCCGCAAGGCCGAGATGCTGGAGCTGAACAAGCGGGCGCTTGCGTTGGGCATGAGGGCCGAGGCGGAGCCGGCGGCCTGACGGCCCCCGCCTCCGTCCGACGGTTCGGCCGCTGCTCTCCGAGCGGCCTGCCTGAGCGGATGCGCGAGGCGCGCTCGGGCGGGATGGCTGACGCTCGATCTCCGGACGCGCTATGGGTCATCCGGAGGCTCGATGCGGCGTCTCGCCGACCTGTGTTTGCAACCGACGATACGGTGGAAGGAGTGCGCATGGTAGATGAACTGGCCGAGATCGGCCTGCGCATCAAGGGCCTGCGCGAAGCGTGCGACGTGCGCGCCGAGGACATGGCGGCCGAGCTGGAGGTGCCGCTCGAGACGTACGCGAGCTGGGAGGAGACGGGCGAGGACGTGCCCATCAGCGCCATCTACCATATGGCGCATCGCTTCGGTGTGGAGTTCACCGAGATACTCACGGGCACCGCGGCGAAGCTCGACACCTACCAGGTCGTGCGTTGGGGCGAGGGGCGCGAGGTTGACCGCAACCCCGAGTACCACTTCGAGGATCTCGCATGGCGCTATGCGGGAAAGGTCATGCAGCCCTTGCTCGTGGTGCTCGATCCTTCGGACGCGCCGGCGAAGCTCGTGTGCCACACTGGTCAGGAGTTCAACCTGGTGCTCGAGGGCACGGTCGTCGTCACCTGGGGGGAGAAGGAGTTCGAGCTCAATCCCGGCGACAGCATCTACTTCAACCCGGAGCGCCCTCACGGCCAACGCTGCGGCGGCGACGTGCCGGCGAAGTTCGTGACGATCATCGCCGAGTAATGGGTTCCGCCGTTCTCCGAACGGCGGAACTGCTCGACGCTGCGAAACATTGATGCGCCCGATCTTGCCGCTTTTTCGCTTTCTCTCACGTGCGAAGCACGCTCGGCCGCGAAACACGGCAATCTCGGACACCTCAATGCTTCTTGCTGACTTACGTTCGACCGATGAGCAAAGAGAGAAAGAAACGACCCGTGAACCACATCCTGAAGAAATACTGCCCCCGTATCGAGTTCGACTCCTACGAGGACTTCTACGACAACTTCCGCATCGACGTGCCCGAGGCGTTCAACTTCGGGTTCGACGTGGTGGACGAGTGGGCGCGCGTGGAGCCCGCCAAGCGCGCGCTTCTGTGGTGCGACGACGCGGGCGAGGAGCGCGCCTTCACGTTCTCCGACATCGCGCGGCTGTCGAACCAGGCGGCCAACGCGTTTCGCAAGCTGGGCATTGGCAAGGGCGACGTGGTGATGATGATCCTGCGACGCCGTTGGGAGTACTGGGTATGCGCGGTGGCGCTCTGCAAGCTGGGCGCCACCATTATCCCCGCGTCGTTGCAGCTCACGAAGAAGGACATCGTCTACCGCGCTAATTCAGCGCAGGTCAAAATGGTCGTATGCGTGGACGACGACTACGTGTGCGGGCAGATGGAGCAGGCGCTGCCGGAGGCGCCGTCTGTTGGGAGCCGCATCGTCGTGGCGGGCGAGCGCGAGGGCTGGACGGCGTTCGACGGGCTGATCGCGGGCGAACCGGAGGAGTTCGCGCGACCGACGGGCGATGCGGGCGTCACGAGCGAGGACATCATGCTCATCTACTTCACCTCCGGCACCACGGGGCTCGCCAAGGCCGTGTGCCACAACTTCGCGCATCCTCTCGGGCATATCCTCACGGCGCGCTATTGGCAGCAGGTGCGGGAGAACGAGCTGCACATGAGCGTGACCGACTCCGGCTGGGCGAAGTTCGGCTGGGGCAAGATATACGGCCAATGGATCTGCGGGGCGACCGTGTTCGCCTACGATATGGACAGGTTCGTGCCCACGAAGCTTCTGCAGAAGATGCAGGACTACCGTCTTGCAACGTTCTGCGCGCCGCCAACGATGTACCGTTTCATGCTGCAGGAGGACGTGGCGTCCTTCGACCTTTCGAGCGTGCGCAATTTCGCCACGGCGGGCGAGCCGCTCAACGCCGAGGTCACCATCCAATGGGAGCGCCTCACCGGCAAGAGGATCCGCGAGGGCTTCGGACAGACGGAGGGGCCCGTCCTTCTCGCGACGTTCCCGTGGATCGAGCCGCGCCCCGGCTCGATGGGCAAGCCCTCGCCGCTTCTGAACATCAGGCTTTTGGACGACGCGGGACGAGAGGTGCCCGACGGCGAGGAGGGCGCCATCTGCGTGACCGGCCTGCGCGAGGCGTACCCTCCGGGGCTGTTCGTGGGCTACTACCGCGACGAGGAGCGCACGCGCGACGCCGTGGGCGGCGACTGCTACAACCTGCATGACATGGCATGGCGCGACTCGGACGGATACTGCTTCTTCGTGGGGCGAAACGACGACGTCATCAAGTGCTCGGGCTACCGTATCGGGCCCTTCGAGGTGGAGAGCGCGCTCATCGAGCATCCCGCGGTGGTGGAGTGCGCCGTCACGGCCGCGCCCGACCCCGTTCGCGGCAAGGTGGTGAAGGCCACCGTGGTGCTGGCCCGCGGTTGGGAGCCGTCGGATGCGCTCGTGCGCGAGCTTCAGGAGCATGTGAAGCACACGACGGCACCCTACAAGTATCCCCGTATCGTGGAGTTCACCGACGAGCTTCCCAAGACCATCGGCGGCAAGATAAAGCGCAAGCTCATCCGCGCGCGCGACGGTATCGAGGACTGAGGGCCGGGGCGTCCGCTGGCACCCCCCCTGCCCTCGGCTCCTTTCCCCTTCGTTCTTTTTTTGGAGCGAGGGACTTCTGCGAAAGGATCCTTTCACGGCCGGGGCGGGATCGGCGGAGGCCGTGCAGGCACGTCGCGCAGCTCCCTTCGGAGTCTGGGCTTCTTCCCCAACGGACGGCCCCGTCTCCTCTGGCCGCAAGGGGATCGATCCGGGGTCTGCCGAGCATGGGATCGCATCGGCTTCGGTCCAGCGGCGAAGGGGGCCGCTGCCCGACCGGGGGGCTTGTCGGAGAAACGGGATCCGCGCGACGATCTTGGATTCGCCCGCATGATCGGCGCCGCATCGGGCACGCCGCGCCGGACGCCTTCCCCGGCATTGCGCTATCATGTCCCCATGGATTCTCGCGAGCCGACATACCGCGACTTCGCTCGCTGGGCGGCGCAGCCTCTCGACGAGGTGGCGCGCGACTGCGAGGTCCGCGCGTTCCATGCGCGCGGGCCGGGCGGGCAATGCGTGAACACCGCCGACTCGGCGGTGCGCATGACGCACCGACCCAGCGGCATCGCGGTGTCGTCGCGGGAGTCGCGCAGCCAGTTCCGCAATCGTCAGCTGTGCCTCCGGAAGCTGCATGCCCAGTTCGTGCGCAGGGCTGCGGCCCCCAAGCCTCGCCGAGCCACGAAGCCGACCCGCGCTTCGAAGGAGCGGCGCCTCGCCGACAAGCGCCATCGTGCCCAGACGAAGGCGCGACGCGCCCGCGTGGACGGCGAATGAAGCGCAGGTTCCCGCGTCGCCACGGTTGCGCCACGGTTCGGCGACCTCTCCTGTCCTGGTCGTATCGTGGTGCGTGACGACGAACCGTGCGCCCGCCGCTCTGTCGGGCGCGTGCGAGAGGAGGCGCTATGGCGCGATTGGAAAGCGTGAAGGACCGCATAGAGCTGCGCAACGGCACGGGCGTGCCGTGCGTGGGCTTCGGCACGTGGAAGCTGCCCGAAGGCGAGGCGGGCCTCGACGCCCTCGGCCAGGCCCTCGCCGATGGCTACCGGCACATCGACACGGCCGAGGTCTACGGCACCGAGCCCTGCGTGGGCAGGGCGCTGCGCGACAGCGGCGTCGCCCGCGAGGATCTGTTCGTGACCTCGAAGGTATGGAACGACCATCGCGGCCGCGATACCGCGCTCAAGGCCTTCGAAGGGTCGCTCGAGCGGCTCGGCCTCGACTACCTCGACCTGTACCTCGTTCACTGGCCGGCCACGCAGGGTGCGGACGACGAGTGGCAGAGCACGAACCGGCAGACCTGGCGCGCCCTCGAGGAGCTGTACCGCGACGGCCGGGTGCGCGCCATCGGCGTGAGCAACTTCGAGCGCCGCCATCTCGAGCCGCTCATGGACGCAGCCGACATACTTCCCATGGTCAACCAGATCGAGCTGCATCCCGGTTGCGCCCAAGAGGAGACGCGCTCGTTCTGCGATCGCCACGACATCGTAGTGGAAGCGTGGTCGCCGCTCGGAAGCGGGCGCGTGCTCGGGAGCGCCCTGCTCGCGGACATCGCGGCCAGGTACGGTTGCACGACGGCGCAGCTGTGCCTGCGCTGGTGCCTGCAGCGCAGTGCCATTCCGCTGCCGAAGTCCGCCGATCCGGCGCGCATCTCCGAGAACGCGCGCGTATTCTGGTTCGACATCTCGGAGGAGGATCTGCGTCGCATCGACGAGCTCGAGCTGTCCTGACGGTCCGATCTCGATCCCGGCACGGCGGGCTTCTAAAGAGCGCGCCCTTGCCAAGCGCGTCGGGCGTCCGTTCGACCCCTAGCCCGCAACTCATGCGTCTCCCGCGCGGTGTGGCTACCATTGTGCGCGCTTCGCAAAACGCGTGGATTGCCGAGAAGGGAAGGACGGGCAACGGGCTTCTGCCGGGCTGCTTCCGCCTGGTCGCGGTGCTCGCTCGGCGTCGCGGGCGCTTGACGACGGCAGCACGGAGCGGCAACGGCTGCCGCTTCCGACGCGCGACGGCGCGTGTCGCCGTTAAAGTGCTCAGGAAGGCGCGCATGCATCCGAGGGCCAGGGAGGCTGCAGATGGCGCGCATGCCCGGCATCGCGGGCCGCTCCGCGCAAGGAGCGCCTGTCCGGGGAGTCCGCTGCGGAGTGCGCGAGGGCCTTGCCGCGCGCCTTGGGAAAGGAGGCTCGCCATGAGCATCGTCGCCGCATACGTCGTCGTCCATCCGTCGCTTCGCGATCCGAAGGCGGCGCGCTCGGGTGCGCCCGAGCGCGCCGGATTGGGATCGTCGCTCGAAGAGGTGGGCTCGTTCGGGGCCTTTCGCGAGGTGGCTCGCCGCATTGGCGCGCATGCGCCTGAAACCGTGATCGCGATCTCTCCGCGCGCGCCCCGGTTTCGCGACTGCTTCCATCTCGCGACCGGAGAGGCCGCCCTTGTCGACGAGGCCCCTTCCCGGGCTTTCGCGGGCGCGGTGCGCAACGACGAAGCGCTCGTGGCTTCCGTGGCCGCATGCGCGCGCAAGCATGCGGCGCCCATCTGCGGCAGCGGGATGGGAGATGCCCGGCTCGATTCCGCGACGGCCTTCCTGCTCCCCTTCTTTGCCGAGGCGCTCGGGGGCGCGCGCGTCGTGCGCGTCGGTGTCTCCGACCTTCCGTCCGCAGCGCACCTCGCCCTCGGCCGCTGCATCGCGGAGGCGGCGCGCGATCTGGACAGGAAATGCGTGCTCGTGGCGATCGGCAGTTTGGACGGCGAAATCGGAGTGGCTGCCTCGGGCGATGCGCGTGGGGCGGCGCGTTTGGAGGGCACCGTGCTCGCCCGTGGCGTGGCGGCGTTGCTCGATGCGGGCGATCTGGAAGGGCTGCTGTCCGTCGATCCTGCATACGCCGAGGCGGCCGGCGCGTGCGCGCTCAGGCCTCTGCAGGTCATGGCGGGGGCGCTTGAGGGGGCTCCTTTCACGCACGAGCTGTTGGGTCGCGAGGCGCCGACGGGCGCAATGCGGCTCGCGGCGGCGTTCGAGGTGCGCGGCGCGCAGGGAGACGGAGCGGTCTCGTCGCCCGTCGATGCCCAAGCGGCCGCGCGCAAAGCGGTCCGGCAGGCCATCCGCGAGGAGGGGGCGGACCCGTACGCGGCGCTCGCGAAGGCGAGCGTCGAGGGGCTTGCCCGCACGGGCGGGCCCATCGACCGTCCCGCGCATCTGCCCTCCGAGCTCATGGACGAGCGCGCGGGGGTGTTCGTCTCGCTGCGCGCCCGCGCCGGGCTGCGCGGACGCGCGGGGACGTTCGAGCCGGTCACAGGATGCGTTGCCGATGAGATCATGCGAAACGCCGCATCTGCCGCGACCGACGGCGCGCTCTCCGCGCCCGTGAGCCCCTGCGAGCTCGAAGGCTTGTCGTACGTGGTGGACGTGCTGCGCCCGGCGATGCCGGTCGGATCCGTCTCGGAGCTCGACCCCGCCCGCTGGGGAGTGGCCGTGTCGAAGGGTCGACGGCGCGGGGTCGCGCTGCCGGGCCTCGAAGGCGTCGGCACGGCGCGGGAGCAGATCGAGCTCGCCAAGCGCTCGGCGGGCATCGACCTCGCCGACGATGACGTGGAGCTCGAGCGGTTCGAGACGGTGCGGCATACGGCCTCCGGGATCCTCGACGGCTGAGGACGACTTTCGCGCCCTTCGGCGGCCGGGCGCGGCTCGGCGTTTGATTTTGCCGCCGCTTGCGCTATCATGGCCGTGCGCCGGTTTCGGCGCGCGGTCGAAACGGAGATGGATGGGCCCTGGTGGGCCCCACGGCCTTCAAAGCCGCTGTGAGGCGCGCAGAACGTCTCGGGTGCGTTCGATTCGCACGCATCTCCGCCAACGAGGCGGAAAAGCGCATCGTATGAACCTGATCCCGACAACTGGATAGGAAAAAGGCTCGAATCTTGAGGGAAGCGTTCGGGTGGGGCGTTCGCTTGCGGTTGGAGCCAGCAGGCTGCGCCTTGCCCGACTATGCGCCGGTCGCGCCTGCGACGTCCCAAGAGCCGGGCGCCCATTCGGATGCGCTTGGTTGGAGCGCTGTCGAGCGCGATGCGTCAGGGCGTTGGGGGCCTCCTTCGTTCCAGGGCCGACGAAGCTGCGCACTCGAGGCGTTGCAACGGCCTTCGGGCTGAGCGCCTTTTCGCCGACGGGATGGCGCAGCCGCCTTTTGCGCTGACGAGTCGGCTGTTCCGGGTCGCGCGGACGGCCTCGCATCGGCCGGTGTTGCGACGGCGGACGGCCATGCGCTCGCCGTCGGCCTTTGCCCGCCTTGCTTGGGCCGCGCGTTCTGGAACCCTGCGTAGGCTCGAAGGGCGCGGATGCGGCGAACGCGACGCCACGAGCCTCGAAGAATCCCCGCGCAACGCGTCGTCGGCGATCCCTCCCTCCTCTCGTCGATCCCACTGCAGCTCCCTTTCCCGCGCGCACCCCTCGTCTAAAATGATTTCACATATGTGTCATATAAGGAACCGTGCGTCGTCGGCGGGGGGGGGGTGGGCGCTTGGCGATCGAACGCTTCTCTCCGAGCGCGGTCGCGCGGAGGGCGGCGCGACGGGTTCAAAGCGGCCAGGATCGCAAGGCGGCCGGTGCTCTCCCGGAGCCGTCAGCGGTCTTATAAGCCGACGAACGGTTTTTTCGAAGGGGCGGCTTTCCGCTTGCCGCCGAGAACACCTGCTTGTCGATGAAATATGGAATTAAATGAGTTGCTTTTAGGAAAATAGGCGAAGCAATAGAGAAAGGAGGCTTCATGAAGGTCGCGTTCTTTCCCGGATGCCTGGTCGATATGTTCTACCCCGAAGTGGGCATGGCGGCCGTCCGTGTGCTTGAGCGCTTGGGATGCGACGTCGAGCTGCCCGACAAGCAGGTGTGCTGCGGCCAACCTCTGTTCAACTCGGGATTCGGCAAGGCTTCTGCCCCCATCGTCAAGAACGCCATCGACGCCTATGCAGACTACGAGACCATCGTGTCCTTGTCCGGCTCGTGCGCCTACGCGCTCAAGGAGGAGGCTATGCGCTTCGTGGGCGACGATGCGGCCTATCGGCGGAAGCTCTCGGCGCTCGCCCCGCGTATCCACGAGTTCACCGAGTTCATCGTGGACGTGCTCGGGGTCGTCGACGTGGGCGCCCGCTTGGACGGCACCGCGACGTACCACCGCAGCTGCCATCTGACGCGCTGCCTCGGAATCGAGCGGCAGCCGCTCGCCCTGCTCTCGGCGGTGGAAGGGCTGTCTCTTGTCGAAATGCGCGCGGCGGATCGATGCTGCGGATTCGGCGGAACGTTCAGCTTCAAGGAGCCCGAGATATCCGAGCAGATCGTTCGGGAGAAGACGCTTGCGGCGCTCGAATGCGGCGCCGACTTCCTCGTAGGCGCGGATCAATGCTGCCTCATGAACATCAAAGGATGCCTCGACCGCATGCGCGAGCGGGGGGAGACGAACTCGCCTTTGCGCGTCCTTCACATAGCCCAGATCCTCGACATGCGGAAAGGAGCGTGACCCATGCCGGTCATCTACGACGAGGCCCCCTTCAAGGAGCGGGTGAAGACCAACCTGGCCAAGGAGTTCCAGCATGGCGCCATCATGTCCGCTCAGGACGTTATCACCGGAAAGCGGGACGCCCTGGTCGAGGCGGAGCCCGGATGGCATCACCTGCGCTCCTCGGCGGCCGCCATCCGCGCCCATGTGCTCGACAACCTCGACTTCTACGTCCGGCAGTTCGCCGAGAACGCGGAGCGGCGAGGATGCCGCGTCCATTTCGCCCGCACGGCCGACGAGGCCGCGACCATCATGGAGCAGGTGATGCGCGACGCGGGGGCCGCGACGTGCATCAAGGCCAAGAGCCTGCTCACAGAAGAAGTGGGCGTGAACGAGCATCTGGAAGCCTGCGGGATGCGCGCCATCGAGACCGACTGCGCTGAGGTCGTGCTGCAGACGGCGGGGAGCGCGCCTTCGCACATCGTGGTGCCCGCGCTCCATTTCGACCGCGCGTCTATACGAGACCTGTTCCGTGAGCGTCTCGGCTACGAGGGCGAGGACGACCCCGAGGAGATCACTCGTTTCCTGCGCTCGTTTCTGCGTCCGCGCTTCCTTTCGGAGCGGGTGGGCGTTGCGGGGTGCAACTTCGCGGTCGCCGATTCGGGCACGTGCACGCTCGTCACGAACGAGGGCAACGGGCGCATGGTTTCGTCCTTTCCCGAGACGCTCGTGGTGTTCGTGGGCATCGAGCGCATCGTGCCCGACCTCGCTTCGCTCGATGTGATGACCCGCCTTCTGGTGACGAGCGCCGTGGGGTCGAAGTTGACGAGCTCTTTCACGCTCAACAGCGGTCCGCGGCTTGAGGGCGAGGCGGACGGGCCGAAGAGCGTGCACGTCGTACTGGTGGACAACGGCCGCAGCGACATCCTCGCCGGACCTTACCGCGATGCGCTGCGCTGTATCCACTGCGGAGCGTGCATGAACACCTGCCCCGTGTACCGGCACATCACGGGTCACGCCTACGGCTCGATCTACCCCGGCCCCATCGGCGTGGTGATGACCCCCTTGCTCGAGGGCTACGAGAGGACGAAGAAGCTTCCGAACGCCTGCACGCTGTGCGGGGCGTGCGCCGACATGTGCCCGGTGCGCATCCCCCTCAACAGCCTCATCCTGCAGCATCGCAACAACTTGGTGGACGGCGGGTACGTGCAGGGCGGCGAGAGGATCGCGTTCGAGGCGGCGGGGAAGCTTCTGGGAAGCCGTGCGCTGTACGGCATGATGGCGGGCGTCGGCCGCTTGGGCATGAAGGCGATGACGGGCAAGTCGGGGCGCGTCGGCGAGGCTTCGAACTGGATCCCCGTTCTCAAAGGCTGGACCGGATCGCGTGATCTCGATCCGATGAAAAAGACGTTTCGATCTCAATTCGCCGAGCGGCAGCGGTCTCGTCAGGATGGCGCCGGGGACGCTGACGCCTCGTCGGGTGTCGAGGAAGGAGGCCGTCGATGAAGGAGACGACGCTCGAGGAGTTCTTGGGGCCCATCTCGGCGGCCTTGGGACGCCGCTCTCCGGCCGATCCCGGCCCGTCCCCGGATCCTTCCTTCGGCATGGAAAGGGAGCGGTTCGCCTCGCTTTCCCGAGAGGAGCTGGTCGAGCGATTCGAGCTGGAGGCCGCCGCTATCGGAACGGCCGTGTCCCGAGCGACCCTCGACACGCTGCCGGGGGTTCTGGCCCGGCAGGCGCGCGCTTTCGAAGCGCGGCGGGCCGTGTGGCCGGACGACCCCCGGATGGTCGATCTCGGCTTGGTCGAGGCCCTGACGGAGGAGGGGGTTCTCGGCACCGCATGGGATCCCAGGCGTCCCGAGCAGAGCATCGCCTGCGCGCGTGACGCCGATGTGGGCATCACGTTTCCGTTCGCGGGGATCGCGACCACGGCGACCGTTGCGCAGCATTGCGACGAGAAATGCGGCAGGTCGATAAGCCTGCTGCCCGCGTGCCACATCGCCATCGTCGGGACATCCACGATCGTCCCGCACATGATAGACGTTCTCGAGCGGATCGACGGAGCCCGGGATAGCGGGGAGCTGCCCCCTCTGCCGTCGAGCCTCGTGTTCGTGACCGGCCCATCCGCCACCTCCGACATCGAGCTTGTCCGCGTGGTGGGCGTGCACGGGCCCGTGAAGACGGCGGTCATCTTGCTCGAGGACGGGCCGGCCCCATCGGCCTGATGAAGACGGGATCGAACGCCCGCATCCGCCTGCCCCCCGAAAAGGGGTCTCGTGAAAGGAAGGCACCATGTTCCAGGCAACCGTCGACCCTGTGGGGGGAAGCCTCGCGCTCTCGGCGCTTACGGCCTGCGCCCCCCTGGCAACGTTCTTCGTGATGCTCGCAGGTTTCAAGCTCAAGGCCCACGTGTCCGCGTTGGGAGCGCTCGTGGCCTCTCTTCTCGTGGGGATCCTGGCTTTTCGCATGCCGATCGACCTTGCGCTGCTTTCGGCGCTGCAGGGGGCTGCCTACGGGGCGTTCCCCATCGTGTTCATCATCGTGGCCGCCGTGTGGTTCTATGAGATCACGGTCGTTTCGAAGCGCTTCAACGATCTGCGCAGCTTCTTCGACATCGTGGGCGGAGGCGACATCCGCATCCAGGCGGTGCTCGTGGCGTTCTGCTTCGGAGCGCTGCTCGAAGCGCTGGCGGGATTCGGGGCCCCCATCGCCATCACGGCCACGATGGTGCTCGCCTTGGGCGTGAAGCCCGTTCGCGCGGCTCTCGTGGTGCTGATCGCCAACACCGCCCCGGTCGCCTACGGGGCGGTCGCCACGCCCATAACCACGGCTGGCAGCATGGTGGCGGGCGGGGACGCCTCGGTCGCCGCCGAGACGGCGGAGCACGTGGCCGCCATCGTGGGCGTGCAGGCTCCGCTTTTCGCCCTTGTGGTGCCCTTGCTCGTGTGCGTCGTCCTCGACGGGCGCAAGGGCGTGCGCGACTGCTGGCCGGCCGCCCTCGTCATCGGCGCGTCCTTCGCTCTCACCCAATGGTGGTGCTCGAACCATTTCGCCTACGAGCTGACCGACGTGATCGCGTCGCTCGTGTCCTTGGGCGCGGCCGTTGTGTTCATGCGCGTGTGGAAAGCCAAGGGAGCCGACGAGGCCCGCGAGCGCATGGGGGCGCCGGCGGGCTCCTCGGATGCGGCCGGGAAGCTCTCGCTTTCTCGCGGCTGGATGGCCCTTCTGCCCTACGTCGTGGTGACGGCGGTGTTCGCGATAGGCAAGCTGGGGATACCGGACGTGTTGGCCGCGACCGACATAAAGATTCCGTGGCCGGGCTTGGCCGGCAACGTGACGAACGCCCTCGGAGCCGACCCGGGCACCACCTACACGTTCAACTGGCTGTCGAATCCAGGGACTATGCTCGTCGTCGCCGGTCTCATCGTGGGGCTCATCTACTCGGTGTTTGACGGAGGCGGGGCGTACAAGGTGACGATGGGCACGGTCGTTCGGGAGCTGTTCAGGACCGCGTGGAAGATGCGCTTGTCGTGCCTGACCATCGTGCTCGTCTTGTCGCTCGCCTACGTGATGAACTTCTCCGGTCAGACCATCGCCATCGGCCAGCTTCTCGCAGGGACGGGCGTGTTCTTTGCGTTGCTCTCGCCCGTGCTCGGCTGGGTGGGGACGGCGGTGACGGGTTCGGACACTTCGGCCAACGCCCTGTTCGCCAGCCTGCAGCACACGGCCGCCCAGGCCAACCCCTCGCTTGCGGCCACATCGCCGGATCTGTTCCTCGCCTCCAACACGATGGGCGGCGTCATGGGCAAGATGATATCCCCCCAATCTCTGGCCATTGCGGCGGTTGCCACCGGAGAGCATGAGTCGTCGCTGTTCAAGAAGGTCCTTCCGTGGAGCTTGGGGCTGCTCGCCTGCATGTGCCTGCTCGTGTTCCTGCAATCGGGGCTGCTGTCGTTCATGATCCCCGGCTAGGGATCGTCTTCGGATCCCCCGTCCCGACCTGCGAAAGGCGGCCCCTCCGTGCGGTGCGGGCCGCCTTTCGCCTATCGGCCCTCGAACGAAACCTCCGAAGATGGAGAGCGGCCCGGCGGGAGGGCCCTGTCCCGATCAGCGCGCGTTGAGGACGCGCAAGTCGCCTTCGCGGCGGGTCAGGCCCTTGCCGTCGAAGTGCTCGAGGAGCGGGATGGCGTACTTGCGGCTCGTGCCCATGGCCTCCTTGAGCTCGGCGGCGGTGGCCGGTCCGGAGGCGAGGCGCTCGAGCGCCGCGGCCTCGAGCGCCTCGAGGGCCGCGGCGTCGAAGCAGAGCTCGGCGCCGACGCGCGCGATGCGCCCCTGCCGCTCGAGCGCTCCGAGGGCGCGGCGGGCGACGGCGGGCTCGTAGCCGCAGCCGGCCACGAGCTCGGCGACAAAGGGCGGTGCGGCTCCGGCGGCGGCGAGGTCCGCATGCAGCTTCTCGGCGGCCTCCTCGTCTCGCTTGCGAGCCTTCGCGCCCGCGCGGGGGTGGCTCGCCCTGCCCTCGTCGACCTCCGCCGCTCCGCGGGCCGCTGCGTCTTCGAGCAGGGCGTCGAAGCACTCCGGCGTCGCGTTCGGGAGGCAGCGGCGCCGGAGCGCGTCCTTCGCGATGCCCGCTGCGGCGGGCTCCTCGGCATGGAAGCGCAAAAGCGCGTTCTCGAGGGCGGCTCGATGCCTTTGCAGCTTCTGGGGCGCCGAAAAGCGCGCTTTTCCGTCGCGGGAGGGGAGGGCGACGGCTTTCCCTTCCGCCTCGAGAGCTGCCAGCTCGCGCCGCGCCGCCTCCTCGCCGATGCCCGCCGCCGCGGCGAGCTCCTCGGCGGTTGTCGGAAGCGCTTCGAGGGCGAACGCCGCGCGCGCGGCGGCGGCCTCGTCCCCGTCCCTGAGCGCGACGAGCAGCTCCTCGGTCGTCGGGTCGAGCGCGGTCGAGCGCCGCGGCCGCGCGCGCAGCACCGTGCCTCCGCCCACGACGCGCGCCGAGGAGGCGGAGCGCAGGACGAATCGGTCGCGCCAGGACACGGGCAGCGGCTCGTCGAGGCGGATCTGCGCGAAGGCGCGCTCTCCCGCCGCGAGCCTTTCGCGTCCGCCCATGAGAAGCGCCCGTCCGCCCGTCTCGCGCGTGCCGTGCGCCACGCGCACATGCGCGCCGCTCTCGAGCGGGCGCGCGGCGCCGGGAGCGCCGAGGTAGCGCACCTCGGCGTCGAAGCGGTCGGTGGCCCGCAGCGCGCCGGGCGCCGTCAGGAAGCAGCCGGGACGGGCCTCGTCCACGGACAGCGCGTTGAGGTTGAGCGCGACGCGGTTTCCCGCCCGCGCGCGCTCGACGGGCTCTCCGTGCATCTGCACGCCCCGGATGCGCGTGCGCGCCCCCGAGGGGAGGACCTCCACCTCGTCGCCCGCCGCGGCCGTTCCGCTCCACAGCGTGCCCGTGACCACGGTGCCCGCTCCCTTGACGGTGAACGCGCGGTCTACGGGCAGGCGCAGGAGCCGGCCCGCCTTGGCGCGCGTCGTGCGCGCGGCGGCGCGCGCCAAGGCGGCCTCGAGCTCGCCGATCCCCTCCCGCGTGCGGCTGGAAACCGGCACGATCTCGGCATCGGCGAAGGGGGTTCCCTCCAACCGCGCGCGCACCTCCTCGGCCATGAAGGCGCTCCACTCCGCATCGACGAGGTCGGACTTCGTGAGGGCGACGACGCCCGTGCGCACGCCGAGGAGGTCGAGCACGGCCAGGTGCTCTTCTGTCTGGGGCATGACGCCGTCGTCTGCGGCGACGCACAGGAGAGCGAGGTCGATGCCCGTCGCGCCGGCTATCATCCGGCGCACGAAGCGCTCGTGCCCCGGCACGTCGACGATGCCGAGCGACGTGCCGTCGGGCAGCTCGAGGCGCGCGAAGCCGAGCTCGATGGTGATGCCGCGAGACTTCTCCTCGGCCAGGCGGTCGGGATCGACGCCGGTGAGGGCCCTCACGAGCGACGACTTGCCGTGGTCGATATGGCCCGCCGTGCCCAGGACGAGGTCTTCCCTCGTCCGTCCGTCCGCCCTGCTCATGCGCCCGCCTTTCCGGCCGTCCCGGCCTCTTCGAAGTAGGCGCGCACGGCCGCGGCCACCTCGAAAAGGTCGTCGTGGGAAAGCGTGCGCGCGTCGAAGAGCACGGCCTGCTTGCTGATGCGGGCCACGACGGGCACTTCGCGTCGCCTCACGAGGAACTCCTCGCAGCTCTGGGCGCATCCGCGCTCGAAGCCCACGCGCACGGCGTGCGTTTCGATGTCGCACAAGGGTAGGGCCCCTCCTCCCGCCCGCGCCGTCTCGGGCACGACCTCGATGCGCGCGCAGCCCTCGGGCACGGCCTCGCGCAACGTTCGCGCCAGGAGCTCGGCGCGCTCGCGCACGGCCTCGGCGGGTTCGGAGAGCATCCGGAGCACGGGGATGCTCCGAAGCGCCCCTTCGGGGTCGAGGTAGAGCCGAAGCGTTGCCTCGAGGGCGGCGATCGCCATCTTGTCCAGGCGCATCGCGCGGGCGAGCGGGTTTCTCTTGAGGCGCCCCACCAGCTCGCTCGAGCCGACGACGATGCCCGCCTGAGGGCCGCCGAGCAGCTTGTCGCCCGAGAACGACACGAGGTCGCAGCCCGAGCGCAGCGACTCGGCCACCGTGGGCTCGGCGGAGGAGCCCAGGAATCCGAGGCGCAGGAGCGTGCCGGATCCCTGGTCCTCGTAGACGAGGACGGAATCCCGCCCGCCCCGCGCCGCCCCGCGCCGCGCGTTCTCCTCGTCGGCGATCCTGCGCAGCTCGGGCACGCCGACGTCCTCGGCGAATCCCACCACGCGGTAGTTCGAAGGATGCACCTTCAAGAGCATCGACGTGCCGGGCGCGAGGGCGCGCTCATAGTCGGCGGCGCGGGTCCGGTTCGTCGTGCCCACCTCGCGCATGAGCGCGCCGGAGAGCTCCATGATGTCGGGGATGCGGAACGACCCGCCGATCTCGACCAGCTCGCCGCGCGAGACGACGGCTTCCCGTTCGCGGGCGAACTCGGAGAGCACCATCATGACGGCGGCCGCGTTGTTGTTCACGGCGATGGCGGCCTCGGCTCCGGTGAGCGCGCAGACGAGGCGCTCGACGTGGTCATGGCGGCTTCCGCGGGCCATCGAGGCGACGTCGTACTCGAGCGTGGAGTAGCCGCGCGCCACGTCCGCGACGGCCTGCACGGCCGCCTCGGGAAGCGGGCTGCGCCCGAGGTTCGTGTGGACGACGACGCCCGTGGCGTTCACCACGCGCCGAAGCGACGGACGCAGGCAGGCGAGCGCCCGTGCGACGGCCCCCTCGACGACGGTGCAAGCCGCCTCGTCCGCGTCTGCGCAGGTCCGCTCTCCGGCGAGGAGGCGCTGCCTGAGCTCGTCGGTGGCCTCTCGCGCGCAGTCGGCCAGCACGGAGCGCTCCATGATCGCCTCGAGGGCGCGCAGCTCGGGGGCGCGCAGGGTCTCCTCCACCTGCGGCAGCATGCGAAGCTGGTCTGTTCGGGGCGTCGTCATACGGGGCCTTTCTCGCGTGCGGGAAGGACCCGCTCTCGACGGATGGAACGGATCACAGTATACGCAATCCCCGCACGCCGCGGAAGACGGCCGGCGCGGACGGTCCGGACGGCTCGTGCGGACGGTGCGGACGGCCTGCGCACGCCGCTCGCTTCCCTTTGCGCGCCCTCCCTTCGTTTTCGCTTGGCGAATCGGGCGGAATCTGCGATGATATGACGTTTCCGAGGGTTGCGCGAAGAGGCTATTCCGATCTTCCCCGTCTGCGCGCGGCGCCGAGGGGCCTTGGCGCGCGAGGGGCGCGGGCTCCCAGCCGCTTCGGGCGGGGGATCGGACGGAAGAGAGGAAAGGCGGGTTTCCATGGCGACGACGCGGGACGGGTCCGAGGCTTCGAGGCCCGATGCGCTCACTCCGGCAGAGACGCTCGAGAAGGCCGAGGCGCTCGGCGTGTCGAAGGCGGGCATGGCCGCGGACCGGTGCTTCGTCTCGGCGATGCTGGCCGGGGCGTTCATCGGCTTCGGCGCCACGTACTTCTTGGTGGTCTCGGGCGACCCGAGCCTGCCGTTCGCGGCGCAGCGCGCGATGGGCGGCGTCTGCTTCTGCCTGGGGCTCGTGCTCGTGCTGTGCTGCGGCGCGGAGCTGTTCACGGGAAACAACCTCATGGTGACCTCGCTTCTGTCGAAGAGGATCAAGATGGGCGGGCTGCTGCGCAACTGGGCGATCGTGTGGGCGGGAAACCTTGCGGGGTCGCTCCTGGCCGTGGCCCTCGTCTTCGCGGCGGGCGTGGCGGACATGAACGGCGGCGCCGTGGGGGATGCGATGGTGTCGGTTGCCGTGGGCAAGGTCGCGCCGGGGTGGGGGACGCTGTTTTCCAAGGCCGTCATGTGCAACATGGCGGTGTGCCTGGCAGTGTGGATCGGGTACTCGGCCCGCACGGTGGCCGACAAGGTGCTCGGCATCCTCCTGCCCATTTCGTTTTTCGTGGCTGCGGGTTTCGAGCACTGCGTGGCGAACATGTTCTTCCTCCCCATGGGCCTGCTCGCGAAGGCGCTCGGCTGCGGATCGGCCGTGGCGGGCGTCGAGGCGCTCGGTGCGGGGTCCGCGCTGTGCAACCTTTCGGCCGTCACGCTTGGCAACGTCGTGGGCGGCCTGCTCGTGGGCGCTGCCTACTGGTTCGTCTACCGCAGGAAGGCCGCATCGGGGTAGCGCGGCTCGGAGGGGGGCGCGACGGGTGCTCGGGCGAAGTCGGGCGCGCCCGTGGTTCTGCGGCGCCCGGCGCGTCCGCGCGAAGCGCGCCGAGGCGGCAAGGCCTCCCATGCGGCCGCATCATGCGATGTGCGGCATCGGTGTTTTTCCGACCTGCGGGCTTCCGCGCGATTGCGCAACGGGGCCGAGGGAGGTATCATTTCCCTGCTTGCAGCTTTCTCGCGGGCGTCCTTTCTGCGCGGATCCCCTCTTTCTGCACGCTGCGAGCGCGTTCTTGCGCGCATGCCGCGCCCTTTGCGGGCCGCCGCTCCGCGTCCGCGCGCCCTTGTCGCGCGACCACAGATGAAAAGACCGCCGCGGCAGGCGCTTTGGCGCGCCGCAGTCGAAGGCGGGGCCGCTGGCGGCCGTCGCTTTGCGCGAGGCCGTTCGAAAGGGGCTCGAAGAGGCGCCCGAAGCTCTTCGGCGCGTCGGCGCCGCGCGGTCTTCCCGGCGGAGCCGCATGCGCGAGCATGTCGTTCTGCGATTTTCCGATGTCCGAGGTCGGCGGCGCATCCTTCGCGGTCCGCCGAGCGTCGACGCCCTGCCCGCTGGGCCACCCGAGGGAGGGCGCGAGAGAGAGGAGCGCTTATGGAGAGGATCGACGCGCGGGGGCAGGCCTGCCCTTTGCCGGTGGTGCGGGCGAAGAAGGCGCTCTCTGCGATGGGGGAGGGGTCTCTTGAGGTGCTTGTGGACAACGAGACGGCGGCGCGCAACCTCGAGGCGCTCGCGCGGGCCCTCAAGTGCGCCTCCGAGAGCGAGCGGCGCGGGGGGACGGAGTTCGCGGTGCGCATCGCGAAGGGCGCGGAGGTCGCCGGCGCCGATGCGGCCGCGTCCTCCGCGGGCGACGCGGCGGAGCGAGGGCCCGCGTCCGCGCGCGGCGGGCGGGTGGCCGTCGTGTCGTCGGAGACCATGGGCTCGGGCGACGATGGGCTCGGGCGCACGCTCATGAAGGGCTTCCTGTTCGCGCTCACGCAGCTCGACGATCCGCCGGAGGCCGTCCTGCTGTACAACGGCGGAGTGAAATGGGCTTGCGAGGGATCCGAGGCGCTCGACGACCTGCGCGCGCTCGCGGGCGCGGGCGCGGACGTGCTCAGCTGCGGCACGTGCCTTTCGCACTACGGCTTGACCGAGCGTTTGGCAGTGGGCGAGCCCACGAACATGTACGACATCGTCGAGCGCCAGATGTCGGCCCGCGTCGTCGTGAGGCCGTGAGGCGATGATCTACCTGGACAACGCCGCCACCACGGCGCGCAAGCCCCCCGAGGTCGCGGCCGCGGTCGCCCGCGCCATCGACGGCTTCGGGGGCGCGGGCCGCGGCGCGCACGGGGCGTCGCTCGACGCGGGGGTCGCGGTGCTCCATGCGCGCGAGGCCCTCGCGCGGCTTTTGGGCGCGCCGTCGCCGTCGCGCGTGGCGTTCTGCGCGAACGCCACGGAGGCCCTCAACGCGGCCGTGGCGGGGCTTCTGCGCCCCGGCGAGCGCGCGGTGACCACGGCCGCCTCCCACAACTCGATGCTGCGCCCGCTGTTTCGCAAGCAGGACGAGGAGGGATGCGAGGTGGCCGTGGTGCCGCACGACGCGCGCGGCGCGCTCGACTACGGCGCGCTCGAGCGCGAGCTTTCCCGCGGCGCGCGGCTCGTGGCGGTGGCGCACGCTTCGAACCTCACGGGCGATGTGTACGACGTGGCCCGCATCGCGCGCCTTGCGCACGAGCACGGGGCGCTCGTCTTGGTGGATGCGGCCCAGACAGCGGGCTGCGTGCCCCTCGACATGGTTCGAGACGGAATAGATCTCGTGGCGTTCACCGGGCACAAAAGCCTCTACGGCCCGCAGGGCACGGGCGGTCTCGCCGCGCTTTGCCATGTGGAGGTGCCCCCTTTCAAGGAAGGGGGCTCGGGAGCGCGCAGCTATGATCGTCGCCATCCTGCGCGCATGCCAGAGAGCCTCGAGGCGGGCACGCTCAACGCGCATGGCCTCGCGGGCCTGGCTGCGGGCGTGGCCTTCGTGCAGGAGCGCGGGGTGGAGGCGGCCGGCGCCCGGGCCCGCGCGCTCGCGGAGCGCTTCGAGCTCGGCGTGCGCGCCGTTCCCGGCGTGCGCGTGCTCGGCGGGGGAGGCGACGCGGGGCGATGCGGCATCGTGGCGATCAACGTGGCCGACGTCGACTCGGCGATCGTGGCCGGCGAGCTGGATGCGGGCTGGGGCATCTGCGTGCGAGCGGGGGCGCATTGCGCGCCGCTCATGCACGAGGCGCTCGGCACGCGGGGGCAGGGGGCGGTGCGGTTCAGCTTCAGCTGCCTCGGCACCGAGGCCGAGGCCGATGCGGCCGTGCGCGCCGTCGCCGAAGTGGCCGAGGCGGCGTTCTCGTGAGCGCCGTGCGGGAGAAGGTGCCCAAGGTGGTGGCCACGTTCACCTCGACGGGCGACGCGCTGGCCGTGGAGGCCGCGGCCCGCGAAGGGGGCGTCCCCGGCCGGATGATCCCCGTGCCGGCGGCCGTTTCGGCCGGTTGCGGGCTGGCCTGGTGCGTGGACGCCCGCGAGCGCGGCGACCTGGAGCGCGCTCTCGAGGAGAGGGCGCTTCCCTTCGAGGCCCTGCACGAGGTGGAGCTGTACTGAGGGGCCCCTTCGCGCCTTTTTTCCGCGCAGGAGGCAGGGGAGGGCGGTGACTGGTAAGGGGCCCGGCCTCTTTTCCCGGCATGTTCCCGATGCCGTCTGCAGGAAGGTCCGTGGCCGCGGGCCGCTTCTCCCCTTAGGGGCCCTGCCCCGACGCCATGGCGTCGGAGCTTCGCGACTTTTCCGCGGAAGCGGCGCGCGCCTTGACGCGTCGCCGCGCTTCCGGTTTCGAAGACGGGCCGCGCGCCGTTGCGGCGCCGTTTCCGGACGATGCGCGGACGCGGTTTCGGGCGCGCGGGAGGCCGTGCGCAGGGTCGGCGCCCCGAAGGAAGGGCGGCTCGGGAGGGCCTCAGCGAACCTCGATCGTCCCTGGCGCTCCGTCCGTCACGCGCCCGATGAGCGACGGCGCGCGTCCCGCCGCCTTTTCGAACGCCTCCTCGAACGTTGCGACCGCATCGGGGGGCACGGCCACGAGCAGGCCGCCGGAGGTCTGGGGGTCGCAGAGCACGCCCATGCGCGCTTCGAGCTCCGCGTCGTCGAGGGCTTCTTGCGACACGAACGCGCCCGCCCATTCGACGAGGTCGAACGTCTTGCCCGGCCGGCAGAAGTCGCGCGAGAGCTCCAGCGTCCCGTCGAGCAGGGGCAGCGCGCCCCACTCGAGCGCGGCCGCGGCGCCCGACGCCTCGAGCATCTCGTGCAGGTGCCCGGCCAAGCCGAACCCCGTCACGTCGGTGGCCGCGTGCGCGCCGGCCGCGAGCATGGCCTCGGCCGGCGCGCGGTTGAGCTCCATCATGGAGTCGATGGCGGGGCGCATGCCTGCGTCGTCGATGAGCCCCGCGCGGAACGCCGCGTTCGCGATGCCGGTTCCGAGGGGCTTGGTGTAGAACAGCGCGTCGCCCGGGCGCGCGCCGTCGTTGCGCACGATGCGGCCGGGATGGACGGTGCCGAACACGGCCAGCCCGTACTTCGGCTCGTCGTCCTCGACGGAATGGCCGCCGGCCAAGACGGCTCCGGCTTCGCGAACCTTGTCCGAGCCGCCTCGCAGCACCTCGGACGCGACGTCCTTGCCGAGGCTGCAGGGGAATGCGAGGATGTTGAGGGCCGCGAGCGGGCGCGCGCCCATCGCAAACACGTCGGAGAGCGCGTTGGCCGCGGCGACGGCGCCGAACTCGTAGGGGTCGTCCACCACCGGCGCGAAGAAGTCGAGCGTGAGCACGGCGGCGGTGTCGTCGTCCAAGCGATAGACGGCGGCGTCGTCGGAGGTGTCGAAGCCCAGCAGCAGCTCGGCCGTCGGCGACGGCGCGATGCCCTTCAGGATGTCGGAGAGGTCGCCCGGACCCCACTTTGCCGCTCAACCACCCTTCTCGGTGAGGTGCGTCAGCCGTATGCGCTCTCTCTCGCTCATGGAAGCCGCCTATCGTGGTCGCTTATGGTCGATGGAGCGAGTATAGCGCATCGCGGCGGGGCGGGAAGGAGGGTCGTGCGCTTCGTGGCCGACGCCCGCATTCTTCGAGTCGATCCGGAGACGCCCTCCCGAGACGGGCCGCCGACGCCCGTGTTTTTAATTTTAATGGTAAAAGTATGCCATTCTCTGGTATTATGTTATCTGCTTCGTAACCTTTAGGAGGCGGACGAGAGAAAGGAACTCACATGGCAGGACAGATCAGGATCTCCCCCGACGTCATGCGCCAGCGCGCGGGCCAGTACCGCAACGAGGCGGCCAACGTGAACGCCGTCATCGCCAGCATGGACAACCTGCTGAGCATGCTGCAGAGCGAGTGGGAGGGCGAGGCGAGCCAGTCCTACGCCCAGCGCTACGCCGAGCTCAAGCCCGGCTTCCAGAAGGCCGAGGAGCTCATCCAGGAGATCGCCCAGGCCCTCGACCAGACGGCGGCCACCCTGGAGGAGACCGACGCGGCCATCGCGAGCGGGTTCAGGGGCTAGCGAGCGACGCGTCCAGCGGCCGCCCCGCAGGCCCTTGCTGCCGGCGGGGCGGCCGTCTGTCAGGGCCCATCGCGTCGGAAGACGGCGAAAGGAGAGTCGGCGTGCACCGGATGGGCGGCCCTGCGAAACGGAGACGGACATGCTGATCACGCTGATATCTGACGGGAACATCAACACGTCCTCTTTGCCCGAGGAGGCATCCGGCATGGTCTGGATAGCCGAACCTGCCTCGTGCGGCGGGCGGCGCTGGGCCCTCGCGGAGGCCAAAGACGGCGCGTGGGTGCTCTCGCCCAAGCGGGGGCTTCGCCTCCTCAGCGAGCAGGGTGAGCCTCTGGGCAAGGCTGCGCTCACGCGCGACGAGGAGGCCGTGTTCCAAATAGAAGGGGGCGAAGCGTCGGCGGCGCTGGTGGTTCGCCCGGCTGCGACGGGGGATCGATCATGGCGCATCGTGGGTTTCTCCGACGACGAATGCCTCACCGTTGGAAGTGCGGCCGACAACACGCTGGCGCACTCCTCGCGCTTCGTGTCGTCGCACCACGCGCGCATCGACTACGAGCGCGATGAGTTCTCCGTTACCGACTTGGATTCCGCCAACGGCACGTTCGTGAACGGTCGGCGCATCCAGCCGCAGCGGCGCACGCCCCTCGCCCCAGGCGATGTGCTGGAGGTTTTGGGGTTGGTGATGGCATTCGGCCACCGGTTCGTCAGCTTCAACAATCCCGGCGGCGCTCTCGCAGTGAATCCCACGCCCACGTTCGTGCCCTTCGAGCTGCCGCCCGCCGTTCCCTCCCCCGATGCTGGGCGGGAGGTCGAGGGCGATGACGAGGAGGAGCGCTTCTACCCCGCTCCCCGGTTCAAGCGCGACGTCGTGCGCCGGGCTCTCTCGGTCGACCCGCCGCCCGCGCCCCGGAAGCCGGACGAGACGCCCCTTGCCATGAAGATAGGGCCGTCGATGGTGATGGCGCTGGCGGCGGTGTTCTCGGGCGCCGCCATGTTCGTGCGCATGCAGGAGTCCGGCGGGTCGCCGCTATCGGCCGCGCCCACGCTGGTGATGGCCGTGTCGCTGGTGCTGGGCAGCGTGCTGTGGCCCGTTTTGGCGCGGCGCTTCGAGGGTAGGCGCGCCGACCGCGCCGAAAAGGAGCGCCGCCGCGCCTACACCGCCTACTTGGACAGGATGAGGTCGCTCATCCGCGACGAGGCGGCTTACCAGAAGGAGGTGCTCGAGGAGAACCGCGTCGAGGTGGGGGAGTGCCTGCGGCGCGCGTTCGAGCGGGATCCGCGCCTCATGGACCGCACGCCCGCCCACGACGACTTCCTGGAGGTGCGCGTCGGCACGGGCGCGGTGCCGCTCGCGGCCGACGTCCGCTACCCCGACGAGCGCTTCAGCGTGGAGAGGGACGACCTGTCCGAGGTGGTGTTCCGGCTGGCCCGCGAGCCGAAGGACATCAAAGACGCCCCTCTTGCCGTGCCGCTGGCGGCCAACCCCGTGGTGGGCATTGCCGGTCCGGCGTCCGAGGCGCGACCGTTCGCGTTCGGTTTGGTGGCGCAGGTCGCGTGCCTGCACTCCTACGAGGACGTGAAGCTCGTCGTGCTTGCGGAGGGGGCGGAGGCGGGCGCGTGGGCCTGGGCCCGCGCCCTTCCGCACGCCTTCAGCGACGACCGCGCCGAGCGCTACGCCGCGTCCACGTTGGAGGAGGCGACCGAGCTGGGGCTCTCCCTGGGGCGCGTGGCCGAGGAGCGGCGCGAGGCCGGCCGGAGCGGGGGCGCGGCGCCCCTGCCGCACTACGTGGTGGTGTGCGCGTCGAAGCGCCTCGCCGACAAAGGCGAGCTGGTGGCCGGATTGGCGCGCCGCCCCGCGCCTGGGTTCACCGTGGTGTGCGTGGCCGAGGCGCGCAAGGACCTGCCGCGGCAGTGCACCTGTATCGTGGAGGTGGCCGATGGCGCGGGCACGATACGCGCCAAGGACGACGCGAGCGGGGAGGGTCTGGCGTTCCGCCCCGACGCGTTCGCCGATCCGCGGGCTTGCGAGGCGCTCTGCCGCGCGCTCGACCTCGTGCGCCTGGACGTGGCCTCCGCGCGCGAGGCCCTGCCCGACTCCCTGGGCTTTCTGGAGATGTACGAGGCGGGCAACGTGGGGCAGCTGGGCGTGCGCGCCCGCTGGGCCGAGGCGAAGGCCTCCGAGACGCTGGCCGCCCGCGTGGGCGCGGGCCCGTCGGGCGAGCCGTTCCTCCTGAACCTCCACGAGCGCTTCCACGGCCCGCACGGCCTCGTGGCCGGCACCACGGGCAGCGGCAAGTCGGAGTTCCTCATCTCGTGGGTGCTCTCCATGTGCGTGGAGTACTCCCCCGAGGAGGCGGCCTTCGTGCTCATCGACTACAAGGGGGGCGGCCTGGCCGGGGCCTTCGACAACGAGCGGGCCCGCCTGCCGCACCTCGCCGGCACGGTGACCAACCTCGACGGCGCGGCCATCGCCCGCTCGCTCGCCTCGCTGAAGAGCGAGCTGCGCCGGCGCCAGGCGCTGTTCAACGCCGCGAGGCCCGCGGCGGGGGGCGGCACCGTGGACGTCTACCGCTACCTGGAGCTCTTCCGCGAGGGCAAGGTGGGCGAGCCCTGCCCGCACCTGTTCGTGGTGGCCGACGAGTTCGCCGAGCTCAAGCAGCAGGAGCCGGAGTTCATGGACGAGCTGGTGAGCGCCGCGCGCATCGGCCGCTCCCTCGGGGTGCACCTGGTGCTGGCCACCCAGAAGCCCACGGGGGTGGTCAACGACCAGATATGGTCGAACTCGAAGTTCAAGGTCTGCCTCAAGGTGGCCGACGCGGCCGACTCCAAGGAGATGATCCGCCGCCCCGACGCGGCGGCGCTGTCCCAGGCGGGCAGGTTCTTCATGCTCGTGGGCTACAACGAGCAGTTCTCGTCGGGCCAGGCCGCCTGGGCGGGCGCGCCCTACGAGCCGGCCGAGGCCTTCGCGCCGGCGGCCGACGACGCGGTGGAGCTCGTCTCGGGCGCCGGCCGCGCGCTCGCGTCGGCCCGCCCGGCCCAGACTCTTATACACATCT
>NZ_NFJP01000023.1 GCF_002159915.1 Gordonibacter sp. An230 | reverse complement strand
AGACGGCGAGGATCCTCACCTTCCGCCCCCTTCCCCGCCGGCCCCCTCGCGGTCCACTCCCCGCCTGCTCAGCACGACGGCCACGGTGCGCGCGAGGATCCTCGCGTCGAAGGAGAGCGACATGTTGGCGGCGTACTCGCCGTCCAAAAACGCCTTCTCCCCGTCGGAGACGAGGTTGCGCCCGTTGACCTGCGCCCAGCCGGTGAGCCCCGGGCGCACGGCGTCGGCGTTCAGCGGGGCGCGCAGCTCCACGAGGCCCCGCTCCCGGATGATCACCGGGCGCGGGCCCACCACCGACATGTCGCCCTTGAGGATGTTGGCCAGCTGGGGCAGCTCGTCGAGCGACCACCTGCGCAGGAAGGCCCCCGCGGGGGTCATCCACGCCCCCTTGTCGGCGAAGTCCCGGGCGGGCAGGTCCGGCGGCGTCTCCGCGAGCATCGTGCGGAACTTCCAGCACGTGAAGCGCGAGCCGGCCCTGCCCCAGCGCTCCTGGCGGAACAGCACGGGCCCCGGGCTCGTCGCCTTCACGGCGACGGCGCAGGCCAGGAGCACCGGGGAGAGCGCGGCGAGGGCCGCCAGCGAGAGCGCGACGTCGAGGGCGCGCTTGACGTGCGCGTAGCCGCGGCCCGGCACGCGCGACAGCGGCGGCCTCACCGACACGCCGGGGTGAAGGCGCTCGGCCATGGCGGCCCAGCCGTCCGACCCCTCGGAACAGGGCGCTTCCGACATGTCGTCGAGAGCGCCCTCTAATGCTATTCCGTTTTCACTGATATCCATCGTGCTCGCCCGGCAGGCTACTCCCTCTCATTGTTTCCGCACGATGCTCAATCCCAGCTTGGTCGTAATCGTGCGGCCGAACATGCCCATCTCCAGATACGCCGTGCGCTTGCGGCGGTCGATCTTCCTGATCCAGCCCGCATGCCCCATCAGCGGACCCTTCAGGATGACAACCTGGTCGCCCTCCACAACACCCTCCGACACGCCGATTACGCGATGCCCCTTCTCGGTAAAGGCGTCGATCCACGCGACCTCGCGCGGCTCCAAGGGAATGAATCTGCCGTCGCTGCCCAGCACCTTCGCGAACGCAGGAACGCGACGAAGCGCCGATTGCAAATCGGACGCATCGTCGGTCACCACGATCAGGTATCCGGGGAATAGCACGGACGTGCAGGTGCGCCACGCTCCTCGAATGCGCTTTTGCACCTCGTAGCACGGTACAAAGCACTCGTCGAGCACCTCGTCGCCCACCATGCGCTCGATGAGCCGCTGCACAGCGAACTCCCGCCCGGCCATCACCTGGACCACGTACCACATGCCGATCTCCTCGCCCGATCTCCCGGTCGCCCTTCAAAGCGCCCGCACGGAAACCATGGCTTCGCCCTCGCCTCGATAGCAGGCGCGAACAAACGCTCCGATTCCGCAACGGCTATTCATTCCCAAGAAGCTAACGAAACGCACACGTGGCATCGATTTCGCGCATCAAGGTATGTCGAAAAGTCGCGCCCTTGCGGGCGCATGCAGTTTCCTGCGAAGAAGCTGATGAGGCGAACGAGGGACACCCCTCCCCATCGGCCTCCTTGCAGAAAGCTCGCGCAGCTGGTTCCCGTACGACAGCTCATCGACCGAGTCCCTCGCCCAACGGCAGGACAGCATCCCGCTCGCGGCGCCCGATCCCACCTTCGATCACAAGGAGTCGTCAGGACAGCGCTCTGGCGGCGCGCAAAAGCATCCGCAGAAAACGACTTTGTAATGATACTAGGGCTTTTGCGTTTCGACAACTCTCGGAAACCTTCTCTGAAGCCCCCCCCCCCGATTTCTCCATAACTCGGAGGTTGCTCGAACGGATGAGAACCGCCGGGCAATCGCGCATCGACGCAATATCTCAAAACGCGGATTGAAACGAATATAATTTTTTGAACAGGCGTTTTGCAACCCATATTCGGGCAATCGCGTGCAAACGACGGCGCATTTCTCCAACTCAGAGCATTTTCGTCTGGAGATGGGTGGCCATCGAGCCCGGCACATCCAAGAGAGCCGCGCGCCCGATCGAGCGATCATGCCCAAAACCTCCGCACAATTCACATCTTCGACAAGAGAAAGGCAGCCGCAAGCTCGCAGCGTCCTATGGGGCCACATCGTCCCTGAGCAGAAGGGTGCCTACGAGGTCTGAAATCGACAGCGCATGTTATACTCTGCCATCGTTGCGCAAAGACGTGGAGCGCCTAGAGGAAGGACCGATGGTTCCTGCCCTGCAGCGTCACCGCCCGTTGGAAAGGATGAATGTGGCCACTTTGGCGAAAAATCTTCCCGGCCTCACGGTCTGCCTCGCCATTGCCGCGCCTTGCTGGCTCGTCGGGCAGCTGTTCCCCCTCATAGGGGGTCCCGTGTTCGCCATTGTGGCGGGAATGGCCATCGCCGTGGTCTGGAAGCAGCCCTCGCGTCGCCGTACGCAACCCGGTATCGCGCTCGCCGGCAAGAAAGTGCTCCAAGCAGCCGTCGTGCTACTGGGTTTTGGATTGAGTCTTGCGCAGGTCGCCCAAGTAGGATTGACGTCGTTGCCCATCATCTGCTCCACCATTGCCGCAGCGCTCATCGTAGCATACGCCCTGGGCAAAGCGTTGGGCATGCCGGCCGGCATCTCAACCCTCATCGGCGTAGGCTCGTCCATATGCGGCGGATCGGCCATCGCGGCCACCGCTCCAGTCATCAGGGCCAAAGATGGAGACATAGCCCAAGCCATCTCGGTCATCTTCCTGTTTAATGTGCTGGCCGCGCTCATCTTCCCCTCGCTTGGTGAAACGCTCGGCATGTCCAACGAAGGCTTCGGGCTTTTCGCGGGAACCGCAGTGAACGACACCTCGTCGGTAACAGCCGCTGCGGCAGCTTGGGACGGCATGCATCCAGGATCGAACGCACTCGACCACGCCACCATCGTGAAGCTCACCCGCACGCTCGCCATCGTCCCCATTACGCTTGTGCTGGGCATCTGGGCGGCGCGGCAGGAGCGCCGCGACCCCGTCGCACTGGAGGCTCGCAAGAACAGCGTGGTCAAACCTGCGGGCAGGCTGGGAAACTTCAGCTTGCGGCGCGCGCTTCCCCCGTTCATCGTGTTGTTTCTGGCAGCTTCCGTCATCACCACCGCCGCCGCGTCAGCCGGAGCCGATCAGGCGTTGTTCGAGCCGTTCAAAACGCTGTCGAAATTCCTCATCGTCGTGTCCATGGCCGCCATCGGGCTGAACACCGATGTCGTGCACCTCGTGAAATCGGGCGGAAAGCCCATCCTCATGGGGTTTGTCTGCTGGGCGGCCATCACCGCCGTCAGCTTAGGGATGCAGTACGCGCTCGGACTGTGGTAAGGCCGGCATAATGGCCCCATTGTCGCCCGAAACGGTCGGTTCCGCTGCGAAAAACGACCGTTTCGGGCGACAACGCGAAGCGCGCCAACAAGTAACCCAGCATACGAAGAGCCGCCACGGCAAAATGCGGCGAAAGAGTGCTCGCAGCCCGCACATTATCGATGGCGCAAGAAGGGCCCGGCCAGGGCCCCTCGCATCCTTACAGCTCCTTTGAGTACTCTGCCCACCAGGCCAGCACCTGGTTGCGCAGCTCATCGGGAGTGCCGTCGTTGTTGAACACCACGTCGGCAGCTTCGATGCGATCCGCATCGGTGATCTGCTGGGCGATGCGGCGGCGCACATCTGCCTCCTCCCAACCCGCCTTCACCGCGCGCTCGATGCGCATATCGAGCGGCGCAAGCACAGCCAAGACCACGTCCGCGTCGTAAGCAAGCGATGTCTGTCGGTTCTTGAACACGGAGTGCTCCACCACTACTGCCGCATGTCCCTCGCTTCCAAGCTCGGCTACGAGGTCGGTGAACGCCTCCTCGATGCGGGGAAGCGTGATACGGTTGAGCTTGCGGGTTTCTGCTGGACTCACGAACGCCTTCGCCGCAAGCGCGCTACGGACGATCTCGCCGTCAGAGCCGAGGATATCCGCGCCGAACGTATCGACCAGCTCCCTTTTCACCGTGTCCCACATGAGTACGTCATGACCCACCTGGTCGAGATCGATATAGGGAAGTCCCTGGTCAACGAGCGCCTTGCGAGCAGTTGATTTACCCGCGCCCATGCCGCCGATGATGAACAGCTTCCTCATGCTTGCTCTACCTCCTCGATCATACCGCCTCCGAGCACGGTGTCGCCCTCGTACATGACGGCGTACTGGCCCGGCGCCGTCATCGGCTGGGCTTCGCGCAGCACGATCCGCACGCGCCGACCACCTTCCGGCTCTATGATACACGGAGCGGCGCTGCTTCGGTAGCGAAGTTTTCCCATGGCCTCGCGAGGCTCGATCAGCCCATCAAGCGCCTGCCAGTTCACATCCCCCACGTGCACGGCCTTCATGAGCGCTTCGTTGGCAAACCCCACCACCAACCGGTTGAGCGCGATGTCCTTGCCCACCACGTAATACGGCTTCGCTGCGGCGATGCCGATGCCCTTGCGCTGCCCCACCGTATAGTTCGGCAACCCCGTATGGCGTCCCAGAATACGCCCCTTGCGATCCACCACATCGCCCGACTCGCTCGCCACGCAGCGGTTGCGCAAGAAATCGCGATAGTCGCCTTCCACGAAGCAATTGTCCTGGCTTTCCGGTTTTTCGGCTACGGGCAGCCGCAAGTCGGCCGCAATGACGCGCACTTCCGCCTTCGTGATAGCGCCAAGCGGGAGCACGAGGCGCGCGAGCTGCTCCTGCGAGAGCAGCGCAAGCATGTAGCTTTGATCCTTGCGGGCGTCAAGCGCGGTCTTCACCACGAAGCGTCCGGTCGCCTGATACCGTGCGATGCGCGCGTAATGGCCAGTGGCCACCTGATCGCAGCCAAGCTCGCTCGCAACTTCCAAAAGCTCTGGCAGCTTGCAGGAGGCATTGCACCCGATGCAGGGACTCGGCGTGAAACCGCATGCGTACGATTCAACGAAAGGAACGACCACTCGACGCTCGAACGCGTCAGAACAATCGCGCTCCACGTGCGCGATGCCGAGCCGCTCGCACACGGCAGCGGCGTCGGAAGCAGCAGCGTCGGACGCCTCGCCATCATGGAAGCGGCAGGTCACCCCCACTACTTCGTACCCGGCACGCATGAGCAGCGCCGCCGACACCGCGCTGTCCACGCCGCCGCTCATCCCGAGCGCAATGCGGCCCTCACGCGCCATGCCCTTCCCCTTTCCTGTCGGCTCCATACGAAAAACGGGGCCGACGTGCGTCGGCCCCGTTTCGCGAACATTACGCAAGAAGCTACTCCGCAGCCTGCTCCTCGGCAGGAGCATCCTTCTTCTCGGTCTTCTTCTTGGCCGGCTTCTCCTCAGCCTGGATGGACTCGTCCACCTCGATCTCGAAGCCCAGCTCGGCCGCAGCGGCCTTCATGGACAGGGAGATGCGACGACGCTCGGGGTTGATCTCCATGACCTTCACCTTCACCGCGTCGCCCGCCTTCACAACCTGGGCCGGAGTATCGATGTGGCGCATGGCCATCTCGGAGATGTGCACGAGGCCCTCGATGGACTGGCCGAGCTCGATGAACGCGCCGAACGGCACGATCTTCGTCACCTTGCCGTCGACGATGGAGCCCACCGGGTAGCTCTCGACGAGCTTGATCCACGGATCCTCCGTCGTCTGCTTGAGACCGAGCGAGATGCGCTCGCGCTGCAGATCGACGTCGAGCACCTCGACCTCCACCTCGTCGCCCACCTTGACGACCTCGGAGGGATGGTTGACGTGGTTCCAGGACAGCTCGGAGATGTGCACCAAGCCGTCGATGCCGCCGAGGTCGACGAAGGCGCCGAAGTCGACGATCGAGGAGACGGTGCCCTTGAGGCGCATGCCCTTCGACAGCTTCGCCAGGATCTCGGCGCGCTCGTTCTTGCGGCCCTCCTCCAACAGCACGCGGCGGGACAGCACGACGTTGTTGCGGTTGCGGTCCATCTCGATGACGCGGGCCTCGATCTCGGTGTTGAGGTACATATCGAGGTCCTTGACGCGACGGAGGTCGACCAGCGACGCCGGCAGGAAGCCGCGCAGGCCGATGTCGAGGATCAGGCCGCCCTTGACGACTTCGATGACCTCGCCCGTGACCACTTCGCCGGCCTTGAACTTCTCTTCGACGCGGATCCACGCACGCTCGTACTCGGCGCGCTTCTTGGAGAGGATCAGGCGACCGTCCTTGTCCTCCTTCTGGAGCACGAGGGCTTCGATCTTCTCGCCCAGCTCCACGATGTCGGACGGGTCGGCGTCCTTGCGGATGGACAGCTCGCGGGAGGGGATGACGCCCTCGCTCTTGAAGCCGATGTCCACGAGCACCTCGTCATGCTCGATCTTGACGACCGTGCCGTCGACCAGGTCGCCCTCGTCGAACTCGGTCAGCGTGCCGTCGATCATCGCGTTCATGTCGGCGTCGGAAATGTCCTCGAAGTCGATGACGGACGTGTTCTTGATGTCGGTCAAAACGGACCCCTTTCAATTCCTTCTCGTCGGGGACCCTTCGTCATGATTGATTGCTCATACCATGTTCGCTCGTGCAAGAAACTTGCCGTCCAGCAGTGCAACAAACATGTCTCGGGGGCCTGCAATACCGTTCGCTTGCAGGGTTGTCCTACAAGCCGTATTAGTATAGCACAGCCGTCGCGAAGCGCATGCTCGTTTTCGTGGCACGCACGAGATTTTCTTTTGCTCTGCGACCCTCCGCGCAACGGAATGCCCATCGGCCTATCTCGCCGTCCTGCCTGCGAATGAAGACAGGATCTCGAAGCTCGCGCTTAAGCGGCACCCGAACCCTCGATGCGCCCGCTTCGTCCCCGACCACGCGAAACCGCCGCACCCCGCCCCCCTCCTTCCGCACGCAAGCCAGCACACCCTTTTTCACATGAAAAATGACAGCCCTTTCGCGAACAGGTAAGAAGATGCCCTCGCGCCACGCTCGCAGACGGCCTTCAGAGGTCGGCGCGCGCCGAGACGGCCCAAGCCGAAGCGGGCCCTCTGTGCGCTTTGGTTCAAGAGGCCCTTCAGCGGCGAGCGCTGCGGCATCGAGAGAGAAGCCGCGCTCGCCGAAACCGCGAGGTTCGCCGGGAAGGACGCGCAAATGGGCACGCCCTTTCGGACAAGCGGAGTCCCCTTGCGCCGCCAAGCCGAAATCGGCGCGAACCAGCGTTCGCCGGATTCTGGATCGGACCCCCTCGAGAACGGGCGAGACGAGGGGCCGCACCGTTGGACAAAGAACCCTCCCAAGCACCGACGGGCTTTCGCGCGGTGGACCGGCACGACATCCGCCAACGGTGGCTCAATGGCGGAGAAGCCTTCCCTTCGGGCGCGAAAATCGCCAGATTGCCACCGTTGGCAGCCGCCAGAACCATCCAGCTTTTTTCGGCCAGGCCTTTCTTCGCAATCAGCACTTCAAGCAAAGGGGATTCCGCCCACGCTCCCCTTGCTCGGACGAATCACGGCAGCAATCTGTCGAATTCTGCGCAACTCGAGTGCATCCGAGCGCGTCACGATGCGGAAATAGAGCCCGGATCCGCCCCTTCGACCCCTGAGACCCTTTTCGCTCCGCCTCTTCCCCTTGCCCTTTCGGACGCTCGGCCACTCCGCGTCGCGCCCCTCCTCCGCCCCGTATCCTCCCGAGAACCGCGCCTTCCGCAAGCGCAGCAGACAAACCCCTTTGCAACCGCGAGGAGGGTCGGCAAAGCCGGAACCCGTAAAAGCTCGCTCCTCAGTGTCCCTCTGCGCACGCTCGGCCATCATGCCGGCATTGCGCGCACACTCCCTCGAAGATGATCGCATGGCGCTCGATGGAAAAACCATGCGCGTCGCTCACCTGCGACATGAGATCCACCTGAGAAACCTCGATGTCGAACACGCCCCCGCACATGCGGCAGACGGCATGGCAATGAGGGGCTGTGCGGAAATCATAGCGATCAGCGCCGTTTGGCACCTCAACGCGAAGCACCTCGCCCCGGCTTGCCAACACGCCAAGGTTGCGGTACACCGTGGCTCGCGATATGCTCGGATGATGCTCGCGCACCGACTCGTACACGTCGGCGGACGTGGGATGGTTGCGCAGCGAGCGCACGGACTCGAGAACGAGAGCTCGCTGTATGGTGTTGCGCGTTACCGCGCGGTCGTTCCCGTTCCCAATCGTGGTCGCCATGATGCCTCCTCGCCATACGAATCGTTAGCCGTAGTATAAATTAAATAGGATTATATATCATTAGTAAAGACAAGACGCACGGACGAAGAAGGGATGGCGCTTCTGCCGCGAACGTCCACAACCCCGATCACGCCGTTCGTGACAGGACGCGGCCGACCAGCGCGGCCCAACCGTCCATCGCCTAAGGCGCGAACGACGCGCAATCCGTGCGCTCGCGTTACAATACGGGAACATGCACAGACGAAAGGCGACATCATGACGATTGCATTCATCCCCGTTCGAACCCCCGACGACTGCGAGCGCCTCGCCGCGCTCGCCGACGAGATCTGGCACGAGTATTGGCCCGCTCTCATCGGCCCGGCCCAAACCGATTACATGGTCGAGCGCTTCCAGAGCATCGCCGCCATCGAGCGCGACATGGCCGAGCACGCCTACGAGTACTGGCTGCTGCGAGCCGAGGACGACGGACGCATCGTTGGCTACACGGGAGGGCGCGTCGAGCCCGAGACGAACCGTTTCTTCATCTCGAAGATCTACCTGCGGGCCGAGGAGCGCGGGCACGGCTTCGCCAGCCGGACGATCGGCTTCTACGAGAACCTGTGCCGCGAGCGCGGACTGCGCGCGATGTATCTGACGGTGTACAAGCATAACGATCTGGCCATTCGGGCCTACCTTGGCAAGGGATTCGAAACCATCGACGCCGCGGAGACCGACATCGGCAACGGGTTCATCATGGACGATTACATCATGGAGAAGCGCATCGAGAGCGCTTGACGCGAAAGGCGATCACCGAAAACCTGCAGGCGAGCACGTGGAAGGAAAGGAGGTCGGGACCTTCAGACCGGATCCTGCCGCAAGCCGCTGTCCATCCATCTCGACACGAAGCCCTCGGCCGTGCGCCCTGCGCAGCAACCGTCCTGATTTCGATAGCCAGCCCGTCCTCGCGCGAAACCGCGACGACGGGCTCGTATGCCAGGCTTCATGCGGCCGCACTGACCGACGAGCGGCATCGGCGCATCGCACCAACGCCGCCTGCCCCTCGCAGCCGACACCGCTCTCGACGCGATGCGAGGGCAAAGCCCTCCTCTCGCGTCGAAGCCGCCCCGCCCGTGCGCAACCTCCCCTTCCCGCGATACCGGACCCACCGATCCCGCGCCTCTAGAACCACATGAGGAACAGATGGGTGAACACAAAGGCCAGGAGGCCGCAACCGGGAAAAGTGAGCACCCAGGTGAGCACCATGCGGCCCGCTAGACCCCACTTCACACTGCGAATGCTCTTCTCGGCGCCAACGCCCATGATGGCGGTGGTCTTAGTGTGCGTGGTGGACACGGGCATGCCGGTGAACGTGGCCAGACCGATGCAGAAGCACGCCGACAGGCACGCGGCAAAGCCTTGGTACTGCTCCATCTTCACCATGTTCATGCCCACGGACTTGATGATCTTCTTGCCGCCGATGGCCGTGCCGAGCGCCATCACCCCCGACACGAGCAGGATCAGCCAGAACGGAAACGTCACGTCGCCATCCACCGTGCCCGACATGGCGATCATGATGCCGAGCATGCACAAAGAGAGGAACTTCTGTCCATCCTGCGCTCCGTGCAGCACCGCCACGCCCGCGCCCGAGAGAATCTGCGCCCACTTGAAGAACGCATTGGCGCGCGAGCGTTGCGCACGCCAGCAGAACACGCGTATGAGACGCGTGAAGAGCCATCCGGCACCAAAGCCCAAAAACGTGGAGACGACCAAACCGTAAAGCACCTTCATCCACTCAGCACCGTTCACGCCGGCAAATCCGCCCTGCAGCGCGATGGCCGCGCCCGTGATACCCGCGATGAGCGAATGGCTTTGCGAAGTGGGAATGCCGAAGTACCATGCCGCCACACCCCACACGATGATGGCCACCATGGCAGCAGCCAGCGCCACGAGCGCCGCATGGTTGTCGCCGCCGAAATCAACCATATTGAAGATGGTGAGCGCCACAGCCGATGACACCATCGTGATGCCCGCAAGGCCCACGAAGTTGCACACCGCCGCCATGGCGATGGCGGGGCCAGGGCGCATGGCCTTCGTGCCTACCACCGTCGCTATGGCGTTAGGAGCGTCGGTGGCGCCGTTGACGATGGTGGCGCCCAGCGTCAGCACCACGATGACCGCGAGCACGGGATCGCTGACGAAGGCCGTCGCGAACGCCGCAAGTTCGTACTCCACACCCATCCCCTTTCGGACTTTGAGAACACAACGCTCGGAGCCATAATAGAAACACTCCGTCAAATATACGTAAAATGAAGATCAAGTTTAAGTAAAATACGAGGTGAGAGGTCTAATGCGCACCTGATGCAACACCGAAGCCGGCATCAGGTGCAAACATCGACCCCGAAAGGGCGCGCCTAAGCCCCCGCCCGCACGCACGCGACGAGAAGCCGCAGGCGCCTGCGCTCGAAAGAGCATCCGCCGCCCTTCCTATGAGCACAGTCGCTCCTCGATGGAGTTCGCGATGCCTTCCGCATCGAGACCCAGGTCGCGCAGGAGGAGATCGACCCTGCCTTGCGGCACGTAGCGATCTCGGATGCCCAGATTGAGCGTTGGGGCGTGCAAGCCCTGACGGGCCATCTCGCCCAGCACTCCCTCGCCCGCTCCGCCGGCCACGACGCCGCCTTCCACGGTGACCACGAGCTTCGTTTGCGCGGCACGCGCGATCTCCTCGGCATCGAGCGGCTTCACCCACCGCATGTCCACGACACGCGCATCGAAACCGCGCTCCGCCAGAAGGTCAGCGGCCCCGAGCGCGCGCGACACCATGCGCCCGAACGCGAGAACGGCCACATCGCCGCCTTCGCGCACAACGCGGGCACGACCCTCTTCGAGCACCTCGGGCTCTTCGGGAACTGGCGCGCCCTCGCCCGCTCCGCGCGGGTAGCGGATGGCGAACGGCCCGCCCAAAGCAAGCGCCGTATGCAACGCATGGACGAGCTCGGCCTCGTCGGAGGGTGCGAGCACGCGCATGTGAGGAATCATGCGCATGTAGGCGAGGTCGAACATGCCATGATGCGTCGGCCCGTCCTCGCCGACGACGCCGGCACGGTCAATGGCGAACACCACATCGAGATCCGGCAGCGCGTTGTCGATGATGATCTGGTCGAAAGCCCGTTGCAGAAACGTCGAGTAGATGGCCACGACCGGCTTCTTGCCGCCAAGCGCGAGACCGCTGGCCAGCCCCACCGCATGCTCCTCGGCGATGCCCGCGTCAACGAAGCGGTCGGGGAACTCCTCGAAGAACCCGTCGAGCCCGGTGCCTCCGCGCATGGCCGCTGTGATGGCCACGATGCGCTCGTCGCGGCGCGCCTCGGCTGCGAGCGCTTTGCCGAACACGCTCGTGTATGTCGGAGCGGACGCAGGCTTCTTCTTCACCTCTCCTGTGCCAATGTGAAACGGCGCGATGCCGTGGAACTTCTCGGGATCAGCCACCGCGGGAGCGTAGCCGGCGCCCTTGCGCGTGACCACATGGATGAGCACCGGCCCGTCCGTGTCGAGCACGGCAGCGAGCGTCTCCTTGAGCAGGCCTATGTCGTGCCCGTCGATAGGCGCGGTGCACATTATGCCCAGCTGCTCGAAGATCATCGAGCGCGGTATGATGAATTGCTTGAGCGATTCTTTCACGTTGCGCCCGAAATTGGCGAGCGCGGTGCCGAAGGGGCCGCTCTTCTCCATCTTCTCCTGCACGAAATCGCGCGTCTCGCGATACTGGGTGGAGGCGCGCATGTAACCGAGGTGCTTCATAAGCGCCCCAACGTTGCGGGAGATGGACATCTCGTTGTCGTTGAGGATGACGACCATGGGAATCTGCGCCTGGCCCATGTGGTTGAGCGCCTCGAACGCCATACCACCGGACAGCGCCGCGTCGCCGATGACAGCAACGATCTTCTCGTCTCCTCCGGACAGCTCGCGCGCCTGCGCCAAACCGAGCGCCACAGACAGCGAGTCGGATGCATGCCCGGACGGATGCACGTCGTAGGGACTCTCGTCTGGTTTCGTAAAACCGGACAGCCCGCCGTAGGAGCGCAGCGTTTTGAACTCGTCCAAACGTCCGGTGACCAGCTTGTGCGCATACGCTTGATGCCCCACATCGAACACGAGCTTATCGTGGGGGCAGTTGAGCATGCTGTGCGCAGCGAGGATGATCTCCACCGCGCCGAGGGAGGAAGCCACATGGCCGCCCGTCTCGGACGTTACCGTGATGATATCTTCGCGGATCTCGCGAGCGAGTATCGACAGCTCCTCATTCGTGAGCACCTTGAGATCGGCAGGGGACGACACCATATCGAGAATGCGTTGATCGTTCATGCTCGTGCCTTTCAGAATCAGGCCGTCGTCGGCTCGTTGGAAGCCGGATCGCCGTCGCCCGCATCGTCAACCGATCCCTCGTCGGCAGCGACGCCGTCTAGCGCCTCCGCCTCCTCCTCGCGATCCGCCTCGTTTTGCGCTTCGATGCCTTCCTCAAGCAGATCGCTCGCCCGCAAACCAAGCGAGACGGCCTCTTCGTACAGAGCAAGCGCGTCGTCAAGCGGAAGATCATCGTCGTTCACAGCGTCAACGATCTCGTCAAGACGAGACTTCACCGCCTCGAAGCTGTCGTACTCCTCAAGCGCCATGGAAGCGCCCTCCCTCCAGCGAGCCGTCCGCCAAAGCGGGCGCCCCGAGAACGCCGCGCCCTTCCGACGGGCTTTCGCAACGGCCCTCCGAAACCTCTTCCCGACACGTTCCATCCTGGGCGTCCCGAGCGCACGCAACACCCTCGTCGCATGCGGAGGCAACCGAGGGAACGGCTTCCTCCAGGCGCTTTGCGATGCGGCCGAGCACGCCGTTCACGAACCGGGGCGATTCATCCTCGCCGCCGAAATCTTTCGCCAGCTCCACCGCCTCGTTGATGGCGACCGACGTGGGCACATCGTCCACGTACATCATCTCGTAGGCCGCCAAGCGCAAGATGGAGCGGTCGATGACGGGCATGCGCGCGAGCGACCAGTTCTCGGATGTGGCCGACAGATGACCGTCAATGGCGCAACGATGCGCCTCCACGCCGCGAACGAGCGTAAGCGCGTACTCCGGCAGCGGCCCATCCTCGGCGAGGCGCATCGGCCCCTCGGCGATGGCCGCAGCCGATTCGTCGGTTATCTCGCTCGTGTAGAGCACCTGGAGCGCCTCGCGACGGGCGCGCGTTCGTTCGTGTCGTTTCGCAGCCATGAATGTCTTTCTGTCCTCTGTGGTCTAGCGGGCGAACTGGATCCCATCGACGTACACGTCGACGGCACCGACCGACGCGCCCACCTGGCTTGCCACCGCATCGGCGACGGCCTCGCGCACGTTGGCGGCAAGATCGGGCAGCGGGTAGCCGTAGCACACCTCGATGCGCACCGACACGTGCAACTTCTCCTCTTCGTCGAGCGAGATGTCGATGCCCTGCGTGACGGGTTTGCTGGCGAACACCGAGCGCAATCCGCTCGCGGCGGAGGGTCCCACCGAAGCAACGCCCTCAACCTCGCCCACGGCGATTGATACGATCGTTTCGACGACGCCCGGCGCAAGCGCCATGCCGTCAACGTTCAAATCGGTCATAGCACATCTCCCATCTGGGTCTCGATGAAGTCCGTCGTCGCATCGCCGGCGCAGAACACAGCGTTGTCAAGCACACGGCGATGGAACGGGATGGTGGTCTCGATGCCCTCGATCACGAACTCGTCGAGCGCACGACGGCCGCGTGCGAGCGCTTCGTCGCGATCCTGCCCGTGCACGATGAGCTTAGCCACGAGCGAGTCATAGTAAGGCGAGATGCGCGAACCGGTGCGCACGTAGCTCTCCACGCGCACGCCCGGCCCCGCAGGAGGCTCGAAGCGCGTGACAGTGCCGGGACACGGACGGAAACCATGGGCCGGATCCTCCGCGTTGATGCGGAACTCGATCGCGTGGCCTGCAGGCGAAAACGGCGCGCGGGCAGCGCAGCTCATAGGCTCGCCAGCCGCGATGCGCAGTTGCTCCTTGATGATGTCGGTGCCGGTGATCTCCTCGGTGACGGGATGCTCCACCTGCACACGCGTGTTCATCTCCATGAAGTAGAAGCTACCGCGCTCGTCGAGCAAAAACTCGATGGTGCCTGCGTTGCGGTAGTCCACGGCGCGCACCGCCTTGATGGCCGCCACGCCCATCGCCCGGCGCAGCTCGTCGTCGAGCGCCGGCGAGGGCGCCTCCTCGATGAGTTTTTGATGTCGGCGCTGCACCGAGCAGTCGCGCTCGCACAGCGCGATGTGGTTACCGAAATCGTCGGCGAGAACCTGCACCTCCACATGACGTGGACGGAGCACGAGCTTCTCCAGGTACACGCCGTCGTTGCCGAACGCGGCGCCCGCCTCGGTGCGGGCCGCCTGGTACTGGGCCTCGAGGTCGGCCGGGTCGTGCACCTCGCGCATGCCCTTGCCGCCGCCTCCTGCCGTTGCCTTTATGAGCACGGGGTAGCCGACGCTATCGGCAAACGCCTTGGCCTCGGCGGCCGTGTCGATGCATCCGTCGGAGCCGGGCACCGTAGGCACGCCGCAGCCTTTCATCGTCTCGCGCGCGGCCGATTTGTCGCCCATACGCTCGATGCATTCCGCAGAGGGGCCGATGAACACGAGACCGTTGTCCGCGCACGCGCGCGCGAAGTCGGCGTTCTCGGCAAGGAAACCGTAACCGGGATGAATGGCCTCGGCGCCGGTGTTCTTCGCCGCCGCGATGATGTTGGCCATCACGAGGTAGCTCTTGTTCGCCTGAGCAGGGCCGATGCATACGGCCTCGTCGGCGTAGCGCACGGGATAGGTGTCCGCGTCTTCGGTGGAGTGCACCGCCACCGTCTTCACGCCCAGCTCCTTGCAGGCTCGCATGACGCGCAGCGCCACCTCGCCGCGGTTCGCGATGAGTATCTTGTTAAACATTAGCCTTCTCCGCAGCAGGATCGGCCGCGCCATGCGGCTCGATGTAGAACAGCACCGTGCCAAACTCCACCGGCGTGGCGTCCTCGAGGCACACCTCGCGCACCGTGCCCATTTCCTCGGCCGTGATCTCGTTCATAAGCTTCATGGCCTCCACGATGCAGAGCGTCTGCTTGGCGGCAACCTCATCTCCCACCTGGACAAACGGCGGCTCGCCGGGAGCGGGGGACGTGTAGAACGTGCCAACCATTGGCGCGGTGACCGCATACCAGTTCGAGGGGCGCTCCACGCCGTCGCTCGCCGCGTCCGCAGCTGCGCTGGCCGGCGCAGCGGGAGCCGGCGCCACGGCGGCCACAGGAGCGGCCGCCGCGACCGCCTCGGCGCCCGCAACGCCCGGCATGCGCACGGCGATGCGCGTGCCCTCCTCCTCGACTACGATCTCGCCGACGCCGCTCTCCTCGGCGACGCGAACCAGCTCGCGAATCTGATTGATGTCCACGTAATCGTCCTCCTTGGTATGGCTCGACTCCTGCTCCATGAGGAAGTCGACCTTCTCCGATGTACGGTGCTTGCTCAAATACGTACGCGCCTCGTTCGGGAACAGGGCGTACATGAGCACGTCCTCCTCGCTCTTCGCGAGGTCGCCGATCTCCTCCTCAACCTGCGCATACGTGGTAGTGACCAGAGACCCGGGCGCCACGTCGGGCGGCAACATCTCCGAATTGCCCACCACCTTCGCCACGATGTCCTTGTCCATGCGGCCCGGAGCCTTGCCGTAGTAGCCGCAGATATAGTCCTTCATCTCCTTGGACACCACGCCCCAGCGCTTGCCGGTGAGCACGTTGAACACGGCTTGCGTGCCCACGATCTGCGACATCGGCGTGACGAGCGGCGGGTAGCCCACTTCGGCGCGAACCTTGGGGATCTCCCTCATCACCTCGGGCAGGCGGTCGCTCGCGTTTTGCACCTCGAGCTGCGAGAGCAGATTCGACATCATGCCGCCTGGCACCTGATGGGAGTACACCTGCATATGGATGAGCGAGGACACGCCGCGCTTGTAGTGCCCGCGCTTGCGCACTTCCTCCCAATACTCGGCGATCTCGAACAGGAGATCGAGATCGAGGCCCGTGTCGTAACGGCTCTCCTGCAGGGCGGCCACGATCATCTCCACCGCCGGATGCGAGTTGCCGAAGGCCAGAGGCGCATGGGCCGTGTCGGCGATGGCCGCGCCGGCCTCGGCGGCCTTGAGGATGTTGGCAGGCGCCATGCCGCCGACGTAATGGCAGTGAATGTGCAGCGGCAAACCGATCTCGGCGTTGAAGGCTTTCACCATGCGCTCGGTGCGGTAGGGCGTGAGCATGCCGGCCATGTCTTTGATGCAGATGGAGTCCGCACCGAGATCCTTGAGCTTCTGACCGTAGTCAAGATAGCTGTCCAGCGTGTGCACCGGCGACATCGTATAGGAGATGGCGCCCTCGAAATGCCCGCCGCACTCGTTGATGGCCTCGGCGTTGTCCACGACGTTGCGAATGTCGTTGAGGGCATCGAACACACGGAACACATGGATGCCGTTCCGCTTGGCAGCCTTGATGAAACGATGGCATATCTCGCGAGAGTAATGCTTGTAGCCCACCAGGTTCTGTCCGCGCGAGAGCATGGCGAGCGGCGTGTTCGGCGTCTGGGCCTTGATAGATCGAAGCCGCTCCCACGGATTCTCGTCGAGGAAACGCATGCACGTATCGAACGTCGCGCCACCCCACGCCTCGATAGCCCAGTATCCAACGCGGTCCATCTTCGGCAGAATCGGCAGCATGTCGCCGATCGGCATGCGCGTGGCCCAGAGGCTTTGCTGGCCGTCACGGATGGTGGTATCCATGATCTGAAGCCTTGGCATGAACTCACACCCCCTTCGGTTTGCAGTTAGTCAAAGATCGAAGCACAAATTATAGAGTAAGGGGAGGCCCTCCGGATGCCCTTCGAGAAAAATCACCGGTAAGGAACAGAATACGGGAGACGGGAGGCGCGAGCACGCCCGAGCAGAAGGCGCAAGGACCAAGGAAGCGCGAAAGGGGCTCGCCCTGCTTTTTTCGAACCTCGCGCACAGCACCGCACTCCGGCAAACGATCCCGTTCGCCCCTGCCCCTCTTTCGCACCCGCGCAGGAAGAAGGGAGCGATCTCGCCGCGAACGTCCGGAAAGGCAGGAGAGCCAACCGACAAACGCCGGTGCGCGATTTGGTCGGCGAAAACGCCTTTTGGAGCTCTCAGTCAGCAGAAAGCTTCGACACCGTGCCGGACGGCTCGCGGACACGAGCGCCGCTCGACAGCCGCGAAAGGAACATGGCCCTGTCGCGCAGTCGGGGGGCGAGAATGGGAAGGGACGCGTTCCGCTCTCGGCAGAGCAGCTGGATCGCACGCCGAGATTCACTCCAACCGCACGCCTCGGAAGGGCGGGTCCTCGGACTCGTCGGCAGCCCGAAACCGCCCGCCCAAAAGCGCAGGGCGGTGAAAGCCTCGACGGCGATCCCGCGCCCCTCTCCATCCAAAACGAGCGCCCGAACCGCCAAACCGCCGACCAGAACGCAGGGTAATGGAAGCGGAGGAGCTCCGAGAAAGCCCGCTCGCCGCAATTCGCATCGGAAACCGACGGAAGGGGTTGCCTCGAAGAGCGCAAAGCCGCCACAAGACGATCCGCACAATGAAATCCTTCCATTTGTAATCAATGGATTACAAAGAGGTGTATCAACGCGGTTACGCTTACCACATGGGACAGACAAAGAAAAAACGCAAGACGATCAAAGACCCACTCGGCCGGGGCCTCGTGGACGAGTTCGCCCAAAACCTGCGCGCGGCGCGCAAGAGCCAGCACCTCACTCAGGACCGGTTGGGCTACATGTTGAACACCCGGTATTCGAGGATCAGCGATTTCGAGCGCTCGAAGGCCGACCCGCGGCTATCCCACATCGCCGAACTCGCACGAGCGCTCGACATCAGTCCTGGAGAGCTTGTCGATTTGTGCGCATTCCACCCAAGGGACTATCCCCTCCCGCCCGACGGCCATGCGCGACCCTGAGCGCGACGGAAAGACGGGGATGCCGTCGCACGACCACATGTGATCGGCGAAGGCACGGTTGCCGAAGCGCTTTGGTCGCGACGACGCCCCCCCCACCCGCCACGCCGCCCCATTCAGGCACGGGCGTACGGGGGGATGGTCGGCACACCTCCCCAACGGCCGGCCATCCCCTCCTTTTTCACGAGCATGGCGCGAGCCGCTCTCACGAGCTTCGAGCCCGGCCCCGCTTCCACGAAGCGCCGCCTTCGCCTCAAACGACGAGCGGCGCCCCGGTCGGGACGCCGCTCGCTCCTCAGCGATTCTTAAAGCGCATCACACGCGCTTGATGAAGCGACCGTCGCGCGTGTCGATCTGCAAGACGTCGCCGATCTCGACGAACGTGGGAACCTGCAGCTCGACGCCCGTCTCAAGGGTTGCGGGCTTGGTGGTGTTGGTGGCCGTGTCGCCCTTGAAGCCCGGCTCGGTGTGAGCAACCTCGAGTTCCACGAACATCTGCGGCTCGATGCTGATGAGCTCTTCGCCGGCATACAGAAGCGTGGCCTCGTCGTTCTCCTTGAGCCACTTCGCAGCATCGCCCACCATCTCGGCCGAGATGGCCAGCTGCTCGAAAGTGTCGTTGTCCATGAAGTTGAAATCCGCACCGTCGTTGTAGAGGTACTGCATCTTCTTCGTCTCAAGGCGCACGGTGTCGAACTTCGTGCCGGAGTTGAAGGTGTAGTCCACCACGCGGCCCGTCTTGATGTCCTTGAGCTTCGTGCGGACGAACGCGCCGCCCTTGCCGGGCTTGACGTGCTGGAATTCGACGATCGTGCAGAGCTTGCCGTTGTACTCGATGCACATACCGTTCTTGAAGTCGGCGGTAGAGATGGCCATGCTAGGTAATCCTTTCGTTCACGAGCCCATCCGCTGCGCGGCGCAGAACCCGATCGGCGTTCAAACTGTTTCATTATACCCTTGAAAGCGCTTTCGACCAGTTCAGCGCAAGCCTTACCAGAAAAAAACCAGGGTAGAGGCTGACGAGAACGCGACAAGGCGGGCGGACGCCCCCGCTCAAGCCATCCGCCACTCCCCCGTTTCTCGCCGGGTCGACCCCGCGCGTCCGACCCGGCGTCTCGCGTCGGCCCCGCCCCCCCCGTTTCGCAGGGCCCTCGCATCGTTGCGAGGACCCTGCACTGCCTCCGCGAATCGTACCGAACGGCGTTGAAGCCGACGAGGAGAAACGGTTGCGAACGAGAACAGCGGGCTGGCGTGACGACGCGGAGGCGTATAGTCAGAACTCGCCCGCGCACGGCCTCCCCGCCGCCGAGGCCCGAGAAAGAACCGGAAGAAAACGGCTCGCGTCGGCAGCGGCCCGACGCCCCCGTCGCACGCCCGAACGGCGGCGGCCCCGGCCCGCCGCCTCGCCCGCCCACCGCGCGCTCGTCGAGCGAACGCGCGAATCCTCGCCGGCCGCGAAGCGCGCGTCGCCTTCGTCGCCCCGCGATCCGATCACGCCGCGCTTCCCGCATGGGCCGTCGCCAACGCGGGTGCAAGCAAGCTCGCCGCCACTCGCTCGTCCAGAGGCGCCCTTACAGCACCACCATGTCGTGCGTGGAGCGGGTGAAAACCTCGAAGCCGCCCTCGACGACGACGCCGAAGTCCTCCAGGCGCATGCCGAATTCGCCGGGAAGGTACACGCCAGGCTCGACCGTCACCACGTTGCCGACCGCAAGCGGCTCGTCGTTGCGCGGCGAGAGGTTGGGCTCCTCGTGAATGTCGATGCCGACGCCATGGCCGAGACTGTGGCCCATCGCGCCGCCGAAGCCGTGCTCGGCCAGCACGGCTTCGGCCAATTCGTGAGCCTCCTTGCCGGTGACGCCGGGCCTCAGCTGGGCCTCCACTCGCTCGTTCGCGGCGCGGATCGCCTCGTAGGCCGCGCGCATCCGCTCGCTGGGCTCGCCGAGGAATACCGTGCGGGTCATGTCCGAGCAGTAGCCGTGCGCCCGCGCACCGAAATCCAGCACGACGCACTGGCCCGCCTCGAGCTTCGTGTCGCCGGGCACGGCATGGGGGCTGGCCGCATTCGCGCCGGAAGCCACGATGGAGGGAAACGCAAGACCGTCGGCACCGCGACGACGCATGAAGTCTTCGAGCTCGATTTGCACCTCCCGCTCGGAGAGGCCGGGACGCATGAAAGCGACGATATGGGAGAACGCCGCATCCGTGATAGCTTGGGCCGCGCGCAAACGCGCGATCTCGGACGGCTCCTTGACGGCGCGCAGCCGGCGAACGAAACCGGATGTCTCGCGCAGCTCGCAACGAGCGCCGTCGTCCGCGAACGCAGCCTCGAGGCGACGGTACTCGGCAAGCGCGATGGAATCTTCGATGCCGAGCGCCCAGCGCTGCAGCGTCTCCTTGGCAGAAGGAGCGCAGGCTCCAAAAAGCGCTGTCGCAGCGAACGCGGCGTGTGCGCATCGGGAGCTGTCCACCACCACGACGCTCTCGCGCGCTGCGGCGGCTCGGGCCGCTTCGGCGTAACGCGAGTCGGTGTGAAGCGCAGCACCGTCCGACGTGACGAGCAGCGCATGCGCATCCTCTTCGTCGAAAACCCCGTCGAATGCGGTGAGCCAGGCGATGTTCGACGTGTCACGTACGAGAAAGGCGTCGATGCCGTCATCCGCGCATGCAACGCGCAAGCGACCAAGACGGGAAGCGGCGATCGAAGAGACGTCTCCTCGAACCGACTGCAAGAACTCCGAATGATCGGAACCGTCAACCGACGCATGGGGAACTGCGCTGCCGGGCCGCACCGGGTGGAGGATCGAAGGATCTTTCGGATCGCCGGGAAGCGAGGGAACAGGGCTAGAGTGCGAGCAAGACATCGACGGCCTCCTTGTAGCCCTCCTTGCCCTTGCCCTTAATCTGGGCGACGCACACCGGGGCGATGACGGACACGCGACGGAACTCCTCACGTGCATCGATGTCGGACAGATGGACCTCCACCGTAGGCACGTCGATGGACGCTACGGCGTCGCGCAGCGCGTAAGAGTAGTGCGTGTGCGCGCCCGGGTTGTACACGATGCCGTCGTAGACGCCGCGCGCCGCGTGCAGCCGGTCGATGAGCGCGCCTTCGTGGTTCGACTGGAAGCAGTCCACCTCCGCGCCGCGCTCGGCGGCGTATGCGCGCACCTCGCGCTCGATGTCGGCAAGCGTCACCGTGCCGTACACATCGGGCTCGCGCACGCCGAGCAGGTTGAGGTTGGGTCCGTTCATCAGCAGTATCTTCATCATGGCCGCACCCTACCCCTTCGAGCGCGCCCACGCGCCCATATGCGCGAGCAGCGTGTCGTCGTCCACGTCTACAACCTGCCAATCGCCCACGTCGCGCGGCAGCACGAAGCGCACCTGCCCGCGACGGACCTTCTTGTCGCGCTTCATGGCGGCAAGCATCGCCTCCGGCTCGGCCGACCAGGAAAGCGCTGGAAGCCCGAGCGCGTCGAGCAGCGCATCCTGCGCCTCCACCAGATCGAGCGGCGTGTCCACGAGCGCCGCGCCCAGCCGCGCGGCGAACCGCATGCCCTCGGCCACGGCTGCGCCGTGCGAGAACGTGCCGTAACCCGCGAGCGCCTCCACCGCATGGCCGAGCGTATGGCCGTAGTTCAGACACTCGCGCACACCTTTGCTCTCGGTCTTGTCGGCAGCCACCACGTCGGCCTTGAACACCACCGATCGCGCGATGGCCTCGGACACCACGGCCTCGTCGCGCGCGGCGAGAGCATCCGCCGCGTCGACCAGCCAAAAGAAGAACTCGTCTGAGTCGATGACGGACGCCTTCGCGATCTCGGCGCATCCACACGCCCACTCGCGCCCGTCGAGCGTGGAGAGCGTCGCGGTGTCGGCGCACACGTAAGCCGGCTGCTTGAACGCCCCCACGAGGTTCTTGCCAGCCGCGAGGTTCACGCCGGTCTTGCCGCCCACCGACGAGTCCACCATGGACAGAAGCGTCGTGGGCACCTGCACCACCGGCACGCCGCGCATGTAGGCGGACGCGACGAACCCGGCCAGGTCGCCCACCACGCCGCCACCGAGCGCCACCACGACGCAGTCGCGTCCGAGGGAAAGCTGCGCCATCGCGTCCCACACCTCGGCGGCCACCGTCACCGACTTCGCATCCTCGCCCGCGCACACGACGATATCGCTTGCGCGGAAGCCCCCTTCGGCGAGCGACGCCTTCGCAGCGTCCCGGTAAAGCGGCGCGACATTCGCATCCGTCACGACGAGCGCGCGCTCAGTCAGCTCGAACGTCGGCATGCGGCGCAGATGCGCCCCGAGACGCGCGAGCACGCCGGCGCCGATGCGCACGTCGTAGGCATCTTCGCCGGGAATGTTGACGACTACCCTCGTTGCAGGCACAGAACGCCCTCCTTCTCGAGAATGCGCCGAACTTCGCGAGCTACCTGGGCGACCGACTTACCTGCTGTATCCACCGAAGCGTCGGCCACTTCCTCGTACAGGGGCAGGCGTCCGTCGATGGTCTTGCGCGCCGTCTCCAAATCGCGGAACAACGGACGCGACGAGACGTCTTTGACGCGCGCGTACGCCTGTTCAGCCGTCACCTTCAGATACACCGCGAAGCCCGATCGTTTGAGGATCTCGCGGTTCTCCGGCTTGAGCACCACGCCACCGCCGCACGAGATGAGCAAAGGGTCTCGTTGCGAGAAATCTCGCAGAACCTCTGTCTCCATAGCGCGAAAGCCCTCTTCGCCAGCCTCCGAGAATATCTGGTTGATGGTCTTGCCCTCTCGCCGCTCCACATACGCATCGAGATCGACCGACGCAACACCGCAAGCACGCGCCAGCTTGCGCGCAGTGGAAGTCTTGCCCGCCACCATAAAGCCGACGAAGAACACGGGGGTCGCAAGCTCGTACCGCGGGCGCTCAGAGCGCTCGAGCACAGGCGCGCTGATAACCGAGGCGGGCTCCTCGGGAGCCACCACCGACAGCGTCGGCTCCGAAAGAACCGCCTCTTCGCTTGTAGGCTCGCTCGCTTCGCTCACGTTCGCTCCTCTCCTCGCCGCTTTTGGCGCAGTTTCGCTGCGCCGATCCGCCTTGCCATCGTCTTAGCGCGCCATCGTCTTGAGCCGCTGGCGATACGCGCGCAGCGCGGCTTTGATATCGGCCATAGCGTCGCGCCCAAACTTCTCCAGGTACGCTTCGGCCAGCTGGAACGCCACCTCGCTCTCGGCCACGACGGCACAAGCGGGCACAGCGCAAGTGTCGCTGCGCTCTTTGGAGGCATCCTCCGTCTCGAGCGTGTCGAGGTTCACCGTCGGAAGCGGCGTCATGAGCGTGGGGATGGGCTTCATGGCCACCGTCGCAACGAGGGGCATGCCCGTGGTCATACCGCCCTCGAGGCCCCCTGCGTTGTTGGACGCGCGCACGAATCCGGCTTTAGGATCGAGCTCGATGGGGTCGTGCACCTGGGAACCGGGACGGCGGGCCGCCGCGAAGCCCAAGCCGAACTCGACGCCCTTGACGGCGGGAATGGAAAACAACGCGCCGCCGATGCGCGAGGTGAGGCGGTCGCCCGCCGTGGCGTAGCCCCCCACGCCCGGCACGAGGCCCGTTGCCACGACGCGAAACGTCCCCCCCAGGCTCTCTCCCGCCTCCTTAGCACGGTCGATAGCCGCCTTCATGGCCTTGGTGGCCTTCTCGTCAGGACAGCGCACCTCGCTCGTTTCGATGGAGAGCGGCTTGTAGTCGGGAGCACGCATGAGAGGATCGCTCTCCTCGAAGCTCGCTTCGCCGATGGAGGTCACGTAGGAGAACACCTCCACGCCGAGGTCGGCAAGGAATTCGCGCGCGACGCCGGCAGCCGCCACGCGCGCCGCCGTCTCGCGTGCGCTCGCGCGCTCGAGGATCGTGCGGCAATCGTCGGTGTCGGTTTTGAGCGCGCCCACAAGGTCGGCATGTCCGGGACGAGGGGTGACCTCGCGCTTGAGGTCTGCTGGGGGCTCACCGAACGGAGCCATACGCTCCGCCCAGTTCTCCCAATCGCGGTTGCGCACCACGAGCGCCACCGGCGCGCCGGTTGTGCGCCCGAAGCGCACGCCGGACACAACTTGCACCTCGTCACGCTCGATCTTTTGCCGACCTCCCCGCCCGTAGCCGGACTGCCTCCGTGCAAGATCAGCGTTGATCTGGGATTCCGATATTTTGAGACCCGCCGGCACGCCCTCCACGATAGCCGTGAGGCAGGGACCATGGCTTTCGCCCGCTGTGAGGTATCGCATAGCTTTATCGCTTTCCGCGCTTCCGAATGACGTTCGCCTTGTATTGTACCCCAAACCGCGGGAAGACCCTTGTCGTAGGTTGCGCGAAATCGGCTTGCGCCCGTCGGCTTCCGGGAGTCACCCTCACGCTACGTCAAACCCTGCCGCCCCGGCCATGAGGGAGAACAGCTCGTCTTGCGTGACTGAAAGCTCCGCCTCGGCCAGATCGCACACGATGCCCACCGTGGCGACCGCCTGTCCCACAAGCATGCCCGCTCCATCGAAGGCCGTGCAGCCCGCCTCACGCGCACCGCGCATAAGAGCCGTCTCGCCGTGACCGTACACCGCGTCGAGCACCGTTTGGCCAGGATGCAAAAGACCCGTGTCGAACGGTGCGAGATCGCCCTCATGCATGCCGAGCGGAGTCGCATTCACCACAAGGTCGGCCGATCCAAGCGCCTTCGACGAGGTCGCATAACTGCCGAACTTGAACGCCGGCCTTTCGTATGCAGCGCGGAAGCTGCGATGATGGGGCAGCGCGGCCGGCAGATCGATGGTGGCGTTCGCAAGAAGACCGAAGCGTTCAACATAGCCTTCGAGCACCCCACGCGTCCGCTCCTTGTCGCGACCGACGAGCAGACACACGTCCGCACCCGCCACCGCGCTCGCATGCAGGATGGACAGCGCCGTGGGGCCCGTGCCGCACACGGCCACACGTTTGCCTGCAAAGCCGAACCCTACGCGCTCAAGGTACGCCACGCAGCCTTGACCATCAGTGTTGTAGCCGATGAGCGCCCCTTTCTTGCGCACGAGAAGATTCGCCCCCCGGGAGAGCTTCGCCGTGGCGGCCGTATGCGTTGCCGCCTCGAACGCAAGAGGCTTGTAGGGCGTGGTGACGTTCGCCGAAAGGAAGTCCTCTGCGGCCAGAAACGAGCGCGCCTCCTCCTCGGTGCCGAGGTCGGCCAAACCGTAGCGCCATGGAAGGCCAAGGCGCTCGTACGCAGCGTTGTACATCGCCGGAGACTTCGAGTGTGCGACGGGATGCCCCAGCAGGAAAAGACGTTCGCCCATGTTGATACCTCCGTTCTCGCGATTCAACGTGCTTCGGCGTCATCGCAATCCGCCAGAACGCCCGCGGTCTCCATCGGCTGCGCCGCCGACGGGGCCCCTGCGCCTTCCGGCTGGCGGCCCGCCATGACAACGCGCTCGAAGTTGCGCAGCAGCAGCGTATGGGGCAGATCCTGCTCTACAAGCGGCGCGAGAAGGTACGCCTTCATGCCGAGGAAGTGCGCACCCAAGACGTCGGTGACCAGCTGATCACCCACCACCACCGTTTCCGAGCGTTTCGCATCGATCTTGCCAAGCGCCATCAGAAACGCCGGCGGCAGGGGCTTTACCGCCTTCGCCACGATGGGCAGCGACAGCCGGTTGGCCAACCGATAGACGCTCTCGTGCCAATTGTTCGACACGAGGCAAAACGCGATGCCCGCATCCCGCGCCCGGGCGAGCCACACGCCCACGTCCCGCGGCACCTCGTGCGTGTCGCGCGTGAGGATGGTGTTGTCCACGTCCAGAAGGACGTTGCGAAAGCCCCGCTCGATCAGATCGCGGTCGATGTCGATGCGCGACAGGCGCGCGAAGTAACGATCGGGCTCGAGAAACGCCATAATGGAAACCGCCGCCTACGAGAACGTGCTCTGATGCTCTTCGTGCGTCTCGCTGAAGTAGTAGTTCTCCCCTTCAAAGTAGAAGAAGTAGTAGCGCCCGAGGGCGTCGGCGTCGGGAGCGCACACGGCCTCGAGAGAGCCGAGGCTCGGCGAGCAGATGGGCGTGGGCGGCAATCCCGGATTGCTGTAGGTGCTGTACGGCGTGTCGGCGTGAACCTCGTCGGCCGAGGGGTCGTGCCCCACTTCGTAGGCCGTCGTCGCGTCGCTTTGCAGGTAGCCGTAGCTCGGATAGTCATCGGTTGCCAAACGGTTGTAGAACACGGCCGCAACCTGCGCGCGGATCAGCTCGTCCCCGCTCGCCTCCTTCTCCACGATGGAGGCGAGGTTCACGGCGTCGTAGATGCTGAGCCCCTGGCCTTCGGCATACGACCAATCGAGGGATGCCGTCTCGGCCTGGAATTGGTCGAGCATCGCGCGGATCACGGAATCGGCCGTGGCGTCGTCGGCGATGTCGTAGGTTTTGGGGAACAAAAAGCCCTCGAGGCTGTTCGACCCCGCGCTTTCGAGGAAGGCGTAGTCGCCCGCGTAGGCGCTCGCGTCGGAAGCGGCTGCGGTGAAATCCTCGGCCGAGATGCGGCCCTCGGTGTGGTCTGCCACCGCTTGGGCGATGTCGGCGAGCTTGTAGCCTTCGGGGATGGTGAGCGCGTTCGTCTCCGGACCGGCCTGGAGCGCGCGGATGATGCCGTCGAGGCCCGTGCCGCCCGCAAACGTGTAGGTGCCGGGCTTGAGCTGGCTGTCCACACCCAGGTCGTTCACGCGGCGCGTGAATTCCGACGCGCTGGCCACGAGGCGCTTCTCGACGAGCTGCTGGCCGATGGCCTGCGCGCCCGCCTCTTCGGCCACCTCGACCGTGGCCTCCTCGCCCTCGCCAAGCAGCTCGACCGCCGGACCGGAGCAGCTGTTGAACAGCGTGACCCCGCCCCACGCAAGGCCGCCGAGCACCACGACGAGAAGCACGATGGACACGATGATGGGAGCTTTGCTCTGCTTCGGACGGATGTAGCTCGTGTCGTACGTGCGGAACTGGCGCTCGCCGCGCGCATGAGCGGAGCGCGCCGCATGGTTCGGCCGCTGCGAATACGTGACCTGCTTTCTCCGTGAGGGCATAGGCTTCCTTCATTCCTCCCGCTCGCGGCGCGCGTCGAGCCACGCCTGCAAAAACAAACTCGCGGCTATCATATCGATTTTGCCCCGCATCTCCCTTTCGCTCAGGCCCTTTTCACGCAAACTCCGTTTGGCCTCCCGCGAGCTCAAACGCTCGTCCGCAAACTCGCACGGAAGGCCGCAGGCAGCGGATATCTTCTGCGCCACCGCCCGTATGCGCGCGGCTTGAGGGCCCTCCTCGCCCGCCATCGTGTACGGCAAGCCGCATAGCAAAAGCTCCGGCTCCCAATCCTCCAGCACACGTCGAAACGGCTTCGCGTTGCCAAGCACCTCCGAGGCTGGCAGCACGCACACCGGCGAGGCCACCCGCTCCCCCGGATCGCTCACCGCGATGCCCACGCGCGCCTGTCCTATGTCGAGCGCGAGAATGCGCATTCCTACTTTATCTCCCTCACTTTTCCGTCAAACATCAGCGAGAGGCGCCGATGCGCCCCGCATCGCCCCGTTCCGCGGCTGGCGAACAAGCCAGTGGCTTGTTCGCTCCCCCACCATGCGCCCGAGCGGGCGCGCCCCGCGCAGCTCGCCTGCGCGGGGCGCGCAAGGGTAAGCGGAAAAGGGGCGAGGCGGGGCGCATCGGAGCCTCGCAGCGTCGACCGGTCCGCCGTTCGGCAGAACGGCGGAACTTATAGCAGCATCTCCCGCGCCGCGTCGAGCGCGGCGTCGATGCCTGCGGCGTCCTTGCCGCCGGCCTGCGCCATCGCGGGCTTGCCGCCGCCGCCGCCCTTCACGCAAGGCGCGATGGCCTTGATGACGGCACCCGCGTCGAACCCGGCCTCCACGGCCTCCGGCGCGCCGGCGGCCAAAAGCACCGGCTTGTCGTCCTTCTGCGCCGCGAGCACCGCCGCGCCGGGTGCGCCGAGGCGCGCGCGCAGGACATCCCACGCGTTGCGCATCTGCCCCGCGTCGGCCTCGCCCATGCGCCCGATGACGACGGGATAGCCCGCCTTCGCCGTGACGGCACCCGCCAGAAGCGCCTCCATGCCGTCGCCCGCAGCCACCTGCGCGCTGCGCTTGCTCTTGGCCTGCAGATCCTTGTACGCCTTCAGGTTCGCCGCCGCGCGGTCGGCCACCTCCAGCGGGCGGCACTTCAGCGTCGCAGCCGCCGCCTTCAACTCGGCCTCGCGGCTGTTCACGTACTCCAGCGCGCCGTAGCTCGTCACCGCCTCGATGCGGCGCAGGTTCGCGCCCACGCTCGATTCGCTCACGATCTTCGCGAAGCCGATCTCGGCCGTGTTGCCCACATGGCAGCCGCCGCACAGCTCGCGCGAGAAGTCGCCCGCCTCCACCACGCGCACCACGTCGCCGTACTTCTCGCCGAACAGCGCCGTCACGCCCGCTTCGCGCGCGGCGTCAAGCGATGTCTCGTAGATGGCGGTGGGAACGGCCTTCATGATGTGCTTGTTCGCCACGCGCTCCACCTCGGCCAACTGCTCGGGGCTCACGGCCTCGAAGTGCGTGAAGTCGAAGCGCAGCCGGTCGGGCCCCACGTAGCTGCCCGCCTGCTTCACGTGGTCGCCCAGCACCTGGCGCAGCGCCGCGTGCAGGATATGCGTGGCCGTGTGGTTGCGCGTGATGCGCGCGCGGCGCTCGGCGTCCACCGTCGCCGTCACCGCATCGCCCACGGAAAGCGCGCCTTCCGTCATCGCCACCTTGTGCGCCACAAGGCCCTTCTCGGGCGCCTGGGTGTCGCGCACTTCGGCGACGGCCCCAGCGGAGCGCAGCGTGCCGGTGTCGCCCACCTCGCCGCCCATCTCGGCATAGAACGGCGTCGCGTCCAAAACGACCTCGCCCGTCTCGCCTGCGGAAAGCGTCTGCACGCGCGCGCCGTCCTTCACGATGGCCGTCACGCGCGCCTCGGCTTCCAACTTGTCGTAGCCCACGAACGCCGTGGGGCCCAGCTCCTCCAAAAGCTCGGCGTGCACGCCGCCGTAGGTGCTCCACGCGGCCTCGGCGTCCTTCGTGTTCGCAGCGCGGGCGCGCTCGCGCTGCTCGTCCATACAGCGCGCGAAGCCGTCCATATCCACCGCGATGCCGCGCTCCTCGCACAGCTCGCGGGTCACCTCCACGGGGAAGCCGTACGTGTCGTGCAGCGCGAACGCCTGCTCGCCGGACAGCGTGGTGCCGGAAAGGGCGGCCAGCGCCTCGTCCAGAAACGCGCGGCCCTGCCGCAGCGTGGCGCCGAAGCGCTCCTCCTCGGACAGGATCACGCGACGCGCCAGCTCGCGGTTCTCCACGATCTCGGGATACACATGCCCCATGAGGCGCACGATCTCGTCCACGTAGTCGTTGAGGAACGGCTTGTCGAGGCCCAGCAGGTGCCCCTTCATCACGGCGCGGCGCAGCAGGCGGCGCAGCACGTAGCCGCGGCCCTCGTTCGACGGTAGGATGCCGTCGGCGATCATGAACGTCACCGCACGGCTGTGGTCGGCCATGATGCGCAGGGACAGGTCGGCATCCTTGTCGGCGCCGTACTCCACGCCGGCAAGGCGCTCGCCCACCGCCACGAGGCTGCGCAGCACGTCCGTCTCGTAGTTCGACTGCACGCCCTGCAGGATGGCCGCGATGCGCTCGAGGCCCATGCCGGTGTCGATGTTCTTCTTCGGCAGGGGCTTGAGCGTGCCGTCCTCCTGCCCGTCGTACTGGGTGAACACGCAGTTCCAGTATTCGAGGAAGCGGTCGCAGTCGCAGCCCGGCGCGCAGTCGGGGCTGCCGCAGCCGAACTCGGGACCCTGGTCGTAGTACAACTCCGAGCAGGGGCCGCACGGACCGGTGGGGCCGGCGCGCCAGAAGTTGTCATCCTCGCCGAGGCGCGAGATGTGGCTGTCGGGCACGCCGAGCTTCTTCCAGATCTCGATCGTCTCGTCGTCGTCCTCGAACACGGTGAAGTACAGCCGCTCGGCCGGAAGCCCCAGCACCTCGGTGGAGAACTCGTACGCCCACGCGCACATCTCCTCCTTGAAGTACTCGCCGAAGCTGAAGTTGCCGAGCATTTCGAAGAAGCTTAAGTGGCGGCCCGTCGTGCCGATGATGTCGATGTCGTTCGTGCGCACGCACTTCTGCACCGTGGTGGTGCCGATGTAGGGCGCCTCGAGGTGCTTCTGCTGCAGGAAGTAGGGCTTGAACTGCACCATGCCCGCGCTCGTGAGCAGAAGCGACGGGTCGTCGGGAATGAGGGAGGACGAGGGCATGCGCTTGCAGCCCTTCTCCTCGAAGAAGCTCAGGTACTTCTCGCGGATCTCCGCACTGGTCATATATTCCATGTTCGCTTTCTTTCCGTCTCCTCGGGGGCCGCCGCGCGACCCGCTGTTCCCTCTGTTGGCACCGCCCATCGCTCACGCTATGGCACGAGCGCCCGCAGCGCCCTTAGCGCCCTCGACGATGACGCGCCTTCTCGTCGGCCTCGGCCCGACGCTGCCCGACGCGTTCGAAGGCGGCCGAGATGTCGGGGTGCGGCGACGTCGCGTCGGCGATGGGGTCGACCTTGTCACCCGCGGACGGAGTTCCCTGGAAGAACACTCCGTCTTGGCTCACGAGCTGCCGGCCCGTGCGCTTCTCGAAATAATACACGAAAACGGCCTTCGCGACGGCGACAGCCGGAATGGATGCGAGCATGCCCACAAGCGAGCCCATGAAGCCGTTCATCGCACCGCCGATGGCCGACCCCGCCATCAAGGCGATAAGAGTGAGCGCAGGATGCACGTCCACCGAGCTCGCCATGATCTTCGGCGAAACGAACGTGTAGACCACCTGCTGGATGGCGATGGTGCCGAGAAGCGCGATCACAGCGACCCAAGGGCTTACGAACACGCCCACAATGGCCGCAAGCGCGCCGCCGAGCCACGGGCCCACGATGGGGACGATGTTGAGCAGTCCGGCGATGCCGCCGAGCGCCGCGTAGTTCGGCACGCCGACGAGGGCGAACAGCACGCCGCAGCCGACGCCGATGATGGCGCACTGCAAAAGCGTGCCCTTGATGTAGCCGCCCATCACACGCGTGAACGTGACGTGGAGCATTTCCAAGTCGTCAGCCCGCTTCGGGCCGACGAGGCGCTTGCATTCGGGGCCGAGCGCGGGCAGCTCCATGAGCATCCAAAACGCCACGACGAGCGCGAAGCCGATGGCCACGAAGCTGTTCACCACGCCCGCGCCGATGGCCACAACGCCCGTGGTGCCGTCGCGCACGAACGACGAGGCCCAATCCCCCAGCGCCTTGAGGGCTTGGGAAAGGTACTCCTGCACCGTGCTGTTCGACAGCACGTCGGCATAGCGCGCGTAGAGGTCGTTGCCCCAGCCGACGATGGTTTGCACGTAGCCGGGGATGCTCTCGATGAGGTTCGTGAACTGATCTCCCACGCCGAACACCGGAGAGAACAGCAGCAGCCCGACGAGCGCGAGCACGGCGAACATGAGGACGTAGGCGAGGGCGGTGCCCACCACGCGCGGAACCCCGAGCTTCTCGAGCTTGTTCACGGGGCCGCGCAAGCAGAACACGATGACGACCGTCCAGATGACGATGCCCACCGGCACGCTGAGGATGTTGAAGAGGTACACGAGGACGCCGGTGAGCAAGATGGCGCCCACGATGGTCCAAACGGTCAGAAAGCCGCGTTTCGCCCTCTCGGTTCTGTCGGATTCGGATCGGGTGCTCTCCACGAAAACGCCCCGCTAAGCCGAAGGGGTCGTGCCGCCGTACGTGAAATAGCCCGGAGCAGAGGCGTCAGTGGCCGGAGCTTCCTCGGGAGCGTCGGACGCGGCGTCGGGCGCGGACACGTCCTCAGGGGCGCGCGCGGGAGTGGGAGCGGAGGCGGGCTTGGAGGGGGCTTCCTCTGCGCGTGCGGGCGCAGGGCGATCGTCGGAGGATCCTTCGCTGTCTGCCGCCTCGTCGCGCTCGGCCCTCGCCTGACCCAAGGCGACGGACTCGTCGCTGGCGCGGCGCTGCTTGAAGGCGTTGCGCACACGCGACGTCACGCTGTTCACCAGCTCCAGAGGGGCGCTCGTCACCGAATCGACGGCCTCGACGGTCGACGACACGGAATCGGTGATCCCACCCACGTCCTCGAGGATCTGATCGACCCGCATGATCTCGAGGTTTGCGGCGTCCACCGTAAGCGACACGCGGTCGACGAGCGGATCGACCTTCGACGCTGCGGGTTCGAGCGAAGCCGTGATGCGCTCGACGCTGGCCAGCGTCGGCTCCACCCGCTTCTGCAGGTCGTCCACCGTCTTGCGGGCCTTGCGCACCGTCATGACAAGCTCGATGGCAAGCCAGACCAAAGCCACGCCGACGACGACGTACACCACCGGCAATGCCACGCCGAGAACTTCGCTGATATCCATTGCGCCTCCTGTATCCCGAAACAATCACTATAGCACGACCACGTTTTGATTCTATAGGGGTCGACGTTCGTTTTCACCCTGCTTCCACAGGAGTTTGAAATCGGTTACCTTCCTTGCGACATGGGGTTTTCACGATCCCCTTCCGCTTTGCCGCCGGAGGCGGGCTCGCCGTCCGCGGGGCGGCAGGATGTCGCATGCGCGCGCCGGCGCCCCACCGCCTTGTCGCCATCGCGTCCAGGCGCGGATGCCGCCCCGCTCGTGCTCGAGCCCGACGCCGCATCTGCAACCTCGCGCGGGCGCGCGGACACCGGCGCATCAGCCCGGCGTCCCGCCGCCTCGTCGCGCGCCGGCACGTTCGCGGCCTTCGACGTTCGCGGGCCCGACGCCGCGCTCGCCATCCCGCGCGGCTTCGCATCCGATGCTGGCGCCCCGTTCGAATGTGCGCGCCCCGTCCGGGCACCCGCCGTCGCCGCCATGTCGGCGCGATCACGGGCCGCCGCGTCGGCTCGGTAGGCCTCCCAACCGCGCTCGCTGGGATGGTAGAAGCAGCCGCGCTCCAAGCCCTCGGGCAAATAGCGCTGCTCCACCCAGCCGCCGGGGTAGCTGTGAGGGTACTTGTACTTCCCATAGTTCTCCGAGCCGGGGCGGTGCCGATCACGCAGATGGTCGGGCACCTTGCGCGCAGGGCCGTGGCGCACCTCGGCCAGCGCGGCGTCGATGCCGGCCTCCGCCGCGTTGCTCTTCGGCGCGAGCGCGAGGTAGATGGCGGCCTGCGCGAGATTGATGCGGCATTCGGGATAGCCGATGACCTCGGCCGACTTGAACGCCGCCTCGGCCACGAGCAGCGCTTGCGGGTCGGCGTTGCCGATGTCCTCCGACGCGGCGATGAACATGCGCCGCGCGATGAACTTCGGGTCCTCGCCCCCGTCGATCATGCGGGCCAGCCAGTACAGCGCCGCATCCGGGTCGCTGCCGCGCATCGATTTGATGAACGCCGATATCACGTCGTAGTGCATATCCTTGTTCTTGTCGTAGGGCAGGTTGCGGTGCGGCGTGGCGGCGCGCACGGCCTCCTCGGATACGCGCGCGGGCTTCGAGCGCGTGCCGGGCTCGACCATGCCGGCCGCCAATTCCAACGTGGTGAGCGCGCCGCGACCGTCGCCCCCGGCCAGAAGCACGATGGCGTCGCGCGCCTTGTCGTCGAGCGCATAGCGGCCGTCCAGCCCGCGCGCGTCGTCAAGCGCACGATCGATGAGAAGCGAGACGTCCGCATCCGAGAGCCCGTGCAGCTCCACCACGCGCGAGCGGCTGATGAGAGCCGAGTTCACCTCGAAGAACGGATTCTCCGTCGTGGCGCCCACCAGCACGAGCACGCGATCCTCCACCGCATGCAAAAGCGCGTCCTGCTGACTGCGGTTGAAGCGGTGGATCTCGTCGACGAACAGGATGGTGCGCAGCCCGAACCCCGTCAGGCGCTTTTCGGCCGCGTCGATCTCACGCCGCAGGTCGGACACCGTGCCGCCGATAGCCGACACCTCCACGAACGCGGCTTTCGTGCTTTCGGCGATGACGTGCGCGAGCGAGGTCTTCCCCGTGCCCGCCGGACCGAACAAGATGACCGAGCTCAACCGGTCCTGCTCGATGGCGGCGCGCAGCCAGCTACCGGGGCCGACCGCCTCCTTTTGGCCGACGACCTCCTCGAGCGAGCGCGGACGCATCCGCACGGCGAGCGGCGCCACCTCCGACTTCCGCTCGTTCTCCATGTCTGTGAACAACGTATCCATGAGCGGTATGGTATCATGCGAACGCTTGTTTGCCTATACGGGGTTTGTGGAAATCACTCAATGGTTTCGGAAACAATTCCAGAATCCAGAAGGGACTCGCTTGCCAAGGGCCACGCCAAAGAGAGCCGCTGTCGTCCAACCTGCGATGGGGAAACGGATGGATATGGCATCCGTTCCTTGTCACGCACTCGTTCCCCTGCGTCAGAGAAAGACCAGTATGATCACGCCCAGAATCGAGAGCGCAAAGCTCATGAGAGCCGTCAGGGCGACTATGATCATCCTCCGTCCGTCTCCTTTTTCGTGCGCAGCCCTCATGTCCTCGCCCATCTTCTTCACTTCCTTTGAATCTGGTACGTCAAACAAAAAAGACAACACGTCGAAAAGACGGATCACCCTTCCCACCTCTTTCCGATCCACGATCCCGAAACGAACGCTGAAGAGGCCCTGTTGCGAGGAGGCCCCTCGGTCAGAGTAGCACACATTGAGGAGGACGCTTCGCCTTCGCGGCGAACCATTCAATAAAGCAGATGTCAAGTCTTTATTTTGCGATGCCGGCCCCTATACTCGAAGATAGGTTCCGCCCTCGAAGCCATACTTTGCGATGGACCGATGCTAGAACATGAGGGAGCCCAAGAGAGCGAGCGGAATGGAGATTCGCATCCGTTGATGCGAAAGCCAGGAAACGAGCTGCGGGCACCCACCTTTTGAGGTGGGTTCATCCTCCTGGCCGGGGGCGGAACTTTTTTGGGCGTCTTCGACTCTTTTCCTTCGCCGAAGACGCATCCCCGCAGCGCCCGCGCCCTCCTAGGTCGTCTTTTGAGCGCCATCCGCACCGCCTCAAGCCCGTCAACCCGCTTCCGACCCCGCCGCGTGACAGTATCCCCGTCCTTTTGTCACGCTCTTTCGTCGCGTTTTTGTCACGCCGCGGGTCGCCGTGCAGGATTTCGGTCCGAAAATGGCCACGGAACCGAGTTCTGGCACGAAAAGACGGGGTTCGGGAGCCTCTTCGGAGGGCGCTCCCGGCAAAAGGCCAGGTCGCGAGTTCCGGACGCGCGCCCGAGGGGGCCGATCCGTGCCAGAACGCGGTTCCGTGGCCATTTTCGGGCCTTTTTCGCGCATGCGGACACCGCCCTGTCCGGCTCGCCCGACCCGCCGTCGCGCCCGCCTCAACCCCGAGGCGAGCCTCCCCGCATGTGGCATCATCCCCGTCCTCTTGTCACTTTCCTCTTGTCACTTTCCGACGATATCCCCGCCCTTTCGCCACACCCTTTCCCCACGCTTTTGCCACTCCTTGCCACTCAGAGTCGTGTCCTTCGCTTGGCCCGCAATCCCCATGGCGAACCTTTTCCCCGACGTCTTCTCGACGGTCGCGCCGTAGAGCGAAGCACCCGCTTCGCTCATCTGAGAAAGACGCTGAGCCGATGGTGGTTTCGCCGCTGACGGAGGCCGTTTGACGCAGAATTCACCAGATTGCTGCCAGGAGCGAAGAGTTTGCAAGGCTTTTCGCTCCCAGAACCGCGTCGATCACCGCGATCAACCAACGAACTGGAAAAACGCTGCGGGGCACGCAGGAAAGCGCACCCTGAGCGCCCATCCCATCGGCAGCAACTTTTACGAGAAAAACCAGTCCGTCGGCGCGGCAGCACCCCCCCGCTCGCCACCCCGCCGCCCGTCAGTCGGCCAGCGGGAAGCGCAGCACGAAGGTGGTTCCCTCGCCGAGGGCGCTCTTCACCTCGATGGTCCCGCGATGATGGAGCACCGCGTGCTTGACGATGGCAAGCCCGAGGCCCGTGCCGCCCGTTTCCTTCGAACGGCTTTTGTCCACGCGGAAGAAGCGCTCGAACACCTTGTCGTGCAGCTCCTCGGGGATGCCGGGGCCCGTGTCGCTCACCGTCACCGTCGCCCGCCCCGCCGCCGCGTCGGCCCGCACGCGCATGACGACGCTGCCGCCTTCGTGATTGTAGCGGATGCCGTTCTCGATGAGGTTGTACAGCATCTCCTCCGCAAGCGTCTCGCTGCCGGCGATGCGCGCCGAAGCGCCCTCGATACGCACCCCGACGCCCTGGCCATCCGCGAAGCTGGCCAGACGGCCCGCCACGCGCTGCGCCACGTCGTACAGGTCGACGGGCGCGGCCCCCTCGCTCTCGAACGCGGTTTCGTCGAGCTTCGAGAGCGTCAGCACGTCGTTGATGAGCGAGCGCATGGCCTGGGCCTCGTCGTAGATGAGCGCGGCGAATTTCTGACGGTCGGCGGGCTGCACCATGTCGTTTTTCATCAGCTCGGCGTATCCGCTGATCACCTGCAGGGGTGTCTTCATCTCGTGGCTCACGTTGCTCGAGAAGTCGCGCCGCATGTTCTCGGCCTCGGCCAGCTCGGCGTTTTGCTGCTTCAGCTGGCGCTGCTGCTCGTCGATGCGGATGAGCAGCGGGTCCATCTCCTCGTAGATCTCGTTGTCGAGGGGGTTGGCGAAGTCGAGCGCGTCGATGGGCCTCATGATGCGGCGCGTGAGCGCCTTCGAAAGGACGAACACGAGCGCCACGGCCGCCACGAGCGCCACGAGCACGGGCACGAGCATGTCGCCGAGAAACGACAGCAACGAATGGCGCGTCTCGGACAGGCGCACGATGGAACCGTCGTCCAGCTTCACGGCCGCGTACAAGGTGTCAGTATCGAGCGTGTCGGAATGGCGCATGGTGACGGCTTCGCCGGACACGGCGGCTTCCTGCACTTCAGGGCGATCGGCGTGGTTGCCAAGGGTGCCCGCATCGGCGGCGCTGTCGAACAGCACCGTGCCGTCGGCGGCGATGAGCGTGTAGCGCGTCGTGCCCGAGAACTGCTCTTCGAGCGCGGGTGCGTTGTCGGACGAGGGCGTAGCGTTCAAGTAGCGCGCCGCGTCCTGGGCGCTGGCCGCCAGCTCGGCTTCGGCGTCGCGCTCGTAGGACAGGTAGTAAATGGTGGTCATCGCCACGGAAAACGCCACGATGACGCCGAGCGTGAACGCGAGCACGCTCGTGAATATCTTGCCGGAGAGGCTCTTCACCTTGAAATGGGTGGGGCTCACGAGACGCCCCCCTCTCAGGCGGGGCTCTTGACGCAGTAACCCACGCCACGCACCGTCTGGATGAGCGCATCGGCCCCATCGGACGCGGCGGCAAGTTTCTGGCGCAGCGTCTGCACGTGCACGTCCACCGTGCGCGTCTCGCCCACGTAGGTGACGCCCCACACGTCCTCGAGCAGTTGGCGGCGCGAGAGCACGCGCCCCTCGTTTTGCATGAGGGCGCGCAGAAGGTCGAACTCCTTGAGCGTGAGCGCGACGGGCTGGCCGTCCACGCTCACCGTGTGGGCCGACGCCGTCAGCACGACCGAACCGCAGGAAAGCTCGTCGCGTGCGGCGGCAGGCGCGCCCGCGCGGCGCAGAAGCGCGTTCACGCGGCTGACCAGCTCCATCATGCCGAAGGGCTTGGCCAGGTAGTCGTCGGCACCGGCATCGAGGCCGCACACGGTGTCGAACTCGGTGCCCTTGGCCGTGAGCATCATGACCGGCAAGCGCTTCGTCGCCGGATCGTCACGCAGGACGTGAAGTATCTCGAGCCCGTCCACCTCGGGCAGCATGATGTCGAGCAGCACGAGCTCGGGCAGCCGTTCCTTGCACGCGGCGAAGAACTCCTCTGCCGCCGGGAATCCCTGCGCCTCGAACCCGGCCTGACGCAGCGCGTACACCGTCAGGTCGCGGATGTTGGTGTCGTCTTCAACGTAGTAGATCATGAAGGTTCCTTCGTTTCGCCGAACAGGAAGACAGGCCGCCGCTGCGAGGCGCCGCCGCGCGCGAGACGCGCCTGGCCGCGCGGCGGGACGATCCCGAACGCCGCGGCGCTCCTCGCCGTCGCATTCGCCGCCCGCACGCCCTTACTCCTTCCGCAATCGGTAGCCCACGCCGCGCACCGTCTCCAGCAATCCGGCGTGATCGCCCAGCTTCTGGCGCAGGGTCAGCACGTGCGTGTCGACCGTCCTGCTGCCCCCGCCGAAGTCCCACCCCCACACGTGCTGCAGAAGCGTCTCGCGCGTGAACACCACGTCGGGGTTCTGCATGAAGTGCACGAGCAGGTCGAACTCGCGCGCCGTCAAATCGAGCGGCGCGCCGTCGCACGTCGCCTCGCGGCGGTCGAGCGACACCGAGAGCGGCCCGACCTCAAGCGCTCGCTCCACCTGGCGCGCCGACCACTCCGGCGCGCGCCGCAACAGCGCGCGCGTGCGGCTGACCAGCTCCATCATGCCGTAGGGCTTGGTCATGTACTCGTCGGCCCCGTTGTCCAGCGCGGTCACGATGTCAAGCTCGGTGCTCTTCGCCGTCACCATCATCACCGGCACGCGGGACATCCCCGGCGTCTGCCTGATGCGCCGCAGCATGTCCAAGCCGTCCACGCCGGGCAGCATGATGTCGAGTATGACTACGTCGGGAAGACGGCGGGCGCACGCCGCGCGGAACTCCGCGTCGTCGGCGACGCCCTCCACCTCGATGCCCGCGCGCGACAGCGCGTACACGGCGAGCTCGCGAATGTTGTTGTCGTCCTCAACGTAGTAGACCACGCGCGTCCGACCTCCGAATCCCTCCGTCATCAGCTCGGGAAGGCTTCGTTCGCGCCTTCCCCGTCGTGCGCCTTGTAGTATACCTCATGGTGCCCGGTCACGCGGAACAGCGCCCATCCGGCGATGCGCTGCGCGTCGTCGCCGATGCGTTCGAAGTACTTGGCCACCATGAGCAGTTCCGGCAGGTGCTCGGGGTCGGACGTGGTCGTGCGGATCATCTCGACGATGACGTCCTGGGAGCGCTTGTACAGCTCGTCCACCTCGTTGTCCAGGGCGAACACGCGCCGCGCCGCCTCTTCGTCGGCGTCCTTGAACGCGCCCACCGCCAAGGCCACCATGTCGGCCGTCTTCTCGCAGGAGGCGGCGAGGTTCTCTCCCACCCGCGCGACGATCTCACCGGGAACGCTCTGAGATAGAAACGCGATGTCGCGCGTCATCGACCCGATGTGCGACAGGTCGGACACGATGCGGAACACACCGGACACGAACCGCAGATCGCCCGCCACCAGCGGCTGCTGAAGCAGCAGCGCGTCCAAGCAACCGCTCTCGATGGCGTGCTGCAGCCGCCGCTCGGCCTTGCGTCCCTGCAGCACGCCCTCGGCCGAACCCTCGTCTCCGGCGAGCGCCAGACCTGCGGCGCGGATGTCGGCCACCACGTGGTCGCCAAGCCGCTGGACGTGCGCCTCGAGGTCGTCGAGCTGCTTGATGTACTTGCTTCGAGATTGCATTAGCCAAACCTCCCTGTCAGGTATTCTTGGGTGCGCTGCTCGCGCGGGTCGGAGAACAGGCGCTTGGTGGGGCCCTCCTCCACCAATTCCCCCAGGTAGAAGAACGCGGTGCGATCCGCCACGCGCGTCGCCTGCTGCATGTTGTGGGTGACCACCACCACGGTGCGCTCGCGCGCGAGGGAGAGCATGAGCTCCTCCACCAGCCCCGTGGAGATGGGGTCGAGGGCGCTCGTGGGCTCGTCCATCAGCAAAACCTGCGGATCCACCGCCAGGGCGCGCGCGATGCACAGGCGCTGCTGCTGGCCGCCGGATATCCCCAGACCGCTTTGGTCGAGCTTGTCCTTCACCTCGTCGAACAGGCCCGCGTCGCGTAGGCTGCACTCCACGATCTCGTCGCCCTCGGCCTTCGAGATGCGGCGCATGCGCCGCGGCCCGTACAGGATGTTGTCGCGAATGCTCAGGGGGAACGGGTTGGGGTGCTGGAACACCATGCCCACGGCCACGCGCAGCTCGTTCGGGTCGGAGGCGAACACGTCGCGCCCGTCGATGGCGATCGAGCCCTCGTGGCGCACGCCCCCCACGAAGTCGCACATGCGGTTCATCGCACGCAAAAGCGTGGACTTGCCGCAACCCGAAGGGCCGATGAACGCAGTCACTTGGTTCTTCGGCACCTCGAGCGTGATGCCCTTGAGCGCTTGGAAGTCGCCGTACCACAGTTTGAAGTTCTCTACCGAAATCATCAGCCGAACCTCCCCGTCAGGTAGTCGGCGAGGCGCGCGTCGCGCGGCGCCGAGAAGATCTGCTTGGTGTCGCCCGTCTCCACCATGTCGCCCAGGTAGAAGAACGCGGTGCGGTCGGACACGCGCGCGGCCTGCTCCATGTTGTGCGTCACGATGATCGCGCAGATGCCGCGCTCGGCGATCGCGCGGATCGTTTCCTCGATGGTGTAGGTGGAGATGGGGTCGAGCGCCGAGCACGGCTCGTCGAACAGCACCACGTCAGGGCGCATGGCGAGCGTGCGCGCGATGCACAGGCGCTGCTGCTGGCCGCCGGACAGGGCGCACGCGCTCTTGTCGAGCTTGTCCTTCACCTCATCCCACAAAGCGCCCGCCCGCAGCGATTCCTCCACGAGCGCGTCCTCCTGCTCCCTGCCGGCCACAAGGCCATGGCGCTTGGGCGCGAACAGGATGTTCTCGCGGATGGACTTGCGAAACGGCGTGGGCTGCTGGAACACCATGCCGATGGATTTGCGCAGCTCGAACAGGTTCTCCTTCGCCGTGTTGACGTCGCGCCCGTGGTAGAGGATGCTCCCGCCCACGCAGCATCCGGGGATCTCGCGGTTCATGAGGTTCAAACAGCGCAGGAAGGTGGACTTGCCGCAGCCCGAAGGCCCGATGAGCGCGGTCACCTGGCCCGCCTGGAATTCGAGCGAGGTGGCGTGCAGGGCTTCGACGCCGCCGTAGGAGACGGTCAGGTCGCGTGTCTCGATCATTCGCTCGTCATCCTCCTTTCGAGAAGCTTGCCCACCAAGCGGGCCAGCAGGTTGAAGGCCAAGATGCACACGAGCAGCACGGCGGCGGTGCCGTTGGACACGGCCTCGAGGTCGGGCACCACGCCCTCGCTGTTGATCTTCCAGATGTGCACGGCCAGCGTCTCGGCCGGACGGAACACGTTCCACGGACACGCGGGGCTCGACAGGTCGAAGTTCGTGAAGTCGAGCATGGGCGCCGACTGCCCTGCCGTGAAGATGAGGGCCGCCGCCTCGCCGAACACGCGGCCCGCGGACAGCACGATGCCGGTGACGATGGCGGGCATGGCCACGGGCAGAAGCACGTGGATGGTCGTCTCCCACCGGGTCAGGCCCATGGCCAGCGCCGCGTCGCGCTGCGTGCGCGGCACGTTCTCGAGCGCCTGCTGGATCACGCGCACGAGGATGGGCACGTTGAACATGGTGAGCGCCACCGCGCCCGCGATGATGGAGAAGCCCCATCCCAGATACAGCACGAAGAACAGAAACCCGAACAGGCCCACCACGATGGACGGCAGAGACGACAACGTCTCGATGAGGGTCTTCGCGATAGCGGTGGCCCGGTTGTCCGGCGCGTACTCGGCCAAAAAGATCGCCGCGCCCAGCGAGATGGGCACCGAGATGAGAAGCGTCAGCACGAGCAGGTAGAACGAGTTGAACAGCTGCGGGCCGATGCCGCCGCCCTCTTTGAACTGCTGGGGCTTGCCCGTCAGAAAGCCGAGGTCGAACAGCTTGCCCGCGCCCGACGCCAGCACGTACACCACGATGGCGGCCAAGATGAGCAGCACGAACCCCACGATGAGCGTCAGAACGACGGTGGCCGCCTTGTCCTGCGCGTTGATGCGGCGCACATGGGCCGCCATGTCGAACCCGCGCGCAGCGGATGCCGAGGCGGGCGCGGGCGCGGCGTTGCCGCTTCCCTTAGCCATGCTTTCTCGCCCCCTTTCGCCCGATGAGGTGGATGATGAGGATGAACACGAGCGACATCGCCATCAGCAGAAGCGCGAGCGACCAGAGCACGTCGTTGTAGACCGTCCCCATGGCCTCGTTGCCCATGCCCATGGTGAGCACCGACGTGAGCGTGGACGCCGGCGTGAACAGCGACGAGGGGATCTGGGCGGCGTTGCCGATGACCATCTGCACCGCCAGCGCCTCGCCGAAGGCGCGCGTCATCCCCAGGATGACCGCGGTCATGAGCGAGGGCAGGGCGCTTCGCAGCACCACGTTCCACACCGTCTGCCAGCGCGTGCAGCCGAGCGCGTAGGAACCCTCGCGATACTCGTTGGGCACGGCGGCCAGAGCGTCGATGGAAAGCGAGGTGACTGTGGGCAGAATCATCACGGCCAGCACGATGGAGCTTGAGAAGATGCCGTAGCCGGTGATGTTCTGCCCGAGCATGCCGCCCACATCGCGCGTCCACGCCACGATGACCGTGAGGCCGATCAGGCCGTACACGACCGACGGGATGCCCACCAAAAGCTCGATGAGCGGCTGGAACACCCGTCTGCCGAATCCGGGCGCCACCTCCACCACGAAGATGGCCGACCCGACGGCGATGGGCAGGGCCACCAGCGTGGAGAGGATGGTCACCGAGAACGACCCGACGATCATGGGCAAGGCCCCGACGGTGGGCATGCCGTTCGCGTCGTCCTGGTGCGGGTTCCACGTGGTGCCCGTGAGGAAATCGAAGAGGTTGATGCCGTCGACCGCGAACGTGGAAATGCCACGCTGCGCGACCATGGCGACGAGCGTCACGACGAGGAGCGCCACGAGCGCGATGCATGCGCCCGTGACGCCCTTGCCGACAAGCTCGACGCGGCGCTTTGGCACGTGCTTCGCCATCGCTGCGCGTCTCCTTTCGCTGCTAGAGGGTGGTGACGTTTCCGTCCGCGTCCTTCTCCACCTTCATGCCGGACACGGGGATGTAGCCCTGCGCTTCCACGAGCGAGGACTGCACTTCGTCGCTCATCATGTAGTCGATGAACGCCTGCGTGGCCTCGTCGGGCTCGGCGACGGTGTACATGTGCTCGTAGGCCCAGATGGTCCAGGAGTTGTCCTCCACGTTCTCGGGCGCGGGGTCCACGCCGTCCACCTTGAGCGCCTTGAAGGAGTCATCATAGTAGGAGAACGCCACGTAGGAGATGGCACCCGGGGTGGTGGACACCATCTTGGTGACGGTGCCGGAGGAATCCTGCTCCTGCGGCGTGAAGTCAGACGGAGCCTCCTCGCCGGCGAGCACCGCAGCCTCGAACGTGGCGCGCGTGCCGGAGCCGGAGGCGCGGTTGATGACGACGATGTCCTCGTCGTTGCCGCCCACCTCTTTCCAGTTGGTGATCTTGCCGGTGAAGATGCCCTTGAGGTCCTCGAGCGAGATGTCGTCGATGGTCACGTCGCTGTTCACAATGGGACCCATGCCCACGACGCACACGCGGTTGTCCTTGATCTTGTCGAGGTCGGAGGCGTTCTCGAGCTTCGTCTCGGCGAACACGTCGGAGTTGCCGATCTGCACGGCGCCCTGGGCGATCTGCGTGATGCCCTGGCCCGAGCCGCCGCCCTGCACCGTGATCTGCACGCCGGCATTCTCGGCCATGAACTGCTCGGCCGCCGCCTCGCACAGAGGCTGAAGCGCCGTGGAGCCCACCGCCGTCACCGTGCCGGAGAGCGCAGCGCCCGCGGAGCCGGATGCGGCATCGCCGCTGTTGCCGCTGCCGCTACTGCCGCAGCCGACCAGGCCGAGGCCGGCGAACGCCATGGCCGCGCCCGCGGCGGCGCCGATGAAGCTGCGACGGCTGATGAGTTGACCTTGCATGAGCATCTCCCTTCGAAAGGGGCGGGACCGTCCGCCCGTTCGTTCGTCTTGCATCCTGTGCGCGGACGATCATACGCGCCGACGGGCGCGGTGTGCGGACGGGCACGCATGCCTGACCGAAGCATGACAAGGCTTTACCGTCCCCTTACAGAGAGCCTTGCGAACCGTTTACAATGCGCGCACCGGAAAACGGGAAGGGAAGCGCCTCCGGGAAGGCGGGCGGGAAGCGCCGCATGAGAGCGCAGACCGGAGAGGCGTCGCACGCAAAAAGAGAAGCAGGGCTATGGAGGCCCGAGGCTGCCCCTTGTCCGCGCGAAGGCACGCACGGGATCGCAGGCTCTCGCCCCTTCGCACCCCCGCAGGAGCAAGCGGATGCAGGGCCGTCGCGCGCCTTGCACCTGCGAGGAGCGCGCACATGCACGAGAAGCCCCCGTTTTTGGCCACGAAACCGCGTTTTGGCACGAGACGGCACGACTGCAAGGGACACCGAAAACGCTGAACAGGCGTTTTGCCGACGGAAACGCCGCACCGACAACGCGAAAGAAGGGTTTTCGTGCCAGAACTCGGTTTCGTGGCCAAAAACAACCGATTCGCGCGCACGGAGAAGAGGGGCCTGCTGCGCTCTTGCCGTCCAAACTCGGAAAGCCGCCACCACCCGCCAGCCCCGCCCTTCCCGCAAACGCCGGCAGATACCGATCTCAGTCAGCGCGCGGCGCGCGCAACCTCGGCAAAGCCGAGAAGGGCCTCCACCGAGAAGCGCTCGCCGTCGTCGAGCGCGACCGAGCCGTCGAAGCGCCCGAACGCCTGGCTCCGGTCGACGCCGAGCGGATCGAAGCCCGCATGGCCGGCGCAATCGAGCAGCGGCGTGAACACAAGGTCGAGGCGTCCGTCGGCATCGCCCAGACGCCACGGCTGCATGAGTTGATAGCGGTCGGACAGCCGCCTCGCACGCGCGCCCCCCGTCTTCTCTGTAATGGCGAAATCGACGGGGGAAAGCCTGTGCGCCGCGCCGTCGACGAACGCCGCGCTCTCGGAAACTGCCGACGCGCCGCCGGAATCGCATGCTAAGCTCAGTCCGAAGCGACGGCCCTCCTGCCACCCCTGGACAGCGGCCCAGCGCCAATCGCCCCAGCGCGACCACGCGCCGCGACCCCAGTCCAGCGTCCCAAACGAGTTATCGGGGCAGAACCCGTGCACAAGCAGCCCCTTTTTCAAACTGCCCCGCACCCGCATGGCGAGGGTCTTTCGGCTGTAGCGAAACGCGAGGGAATCCTCCCCCGTCAAGGTGCTGACCACGACCGAATCGCGAGGCTCCTCGTCGAGCACGGCCTCGAAGGCCAGATCGTCGTTGCCGTCGAAGCTCGCGAAGCGAACCTTGAGGCGGCGAAAGCCGTCGCCCACCTCGAACAGAAACGACGCGCGTCCGCTCTCGAACGAGGTCGCACCCGCATCCGAAGAGGCGGGAAGCCCGAAGCGCCCGAGGGGAAACGGCACGACCACGCTCGCCGTATGCGACGCGGCTTGGGAGAAGTCGACCACCGACGCCGACGCGAACCCGACATGACCCAGGTCGGCCACCGACAGGATGACGGCGAATTCGTCGTCGTGCACCAGGTACCGGTCCCATTCCCTGATCCAGCGTTTCGGCACCTTGAGACGGTTGCGCTCGTACGCGCGCACCGGCGATGTCGCCCAGCCGCTCTCCGCCAACGATCCGTCGAGCCGGTGCAGAGGACCCGGCGTCAGACGCGCCTCGAAGCCGCTCACCGACCCTCTCCCTTCATCGCGCGCAGCGCATGCGCAACGCGGTTGCGCACGTTCGACCTCCCGCCCGCTCGTCGGGATGCGGATTTCGCCTTGGGCTTGGAGCGCGCGACGTCGTGCTGCTGCTCCCCTTCGCCCTTCTCGCGCTCGGTCGCCTCATGCGCGGCCTCGTCCAGCACGCGCTCGGCAAGCGGGACGCCGCCCGCCCGCGTAAGCGGCGCGATGGCCCGCAGGACCGCGTCGCCCGCCCGGGAACCCGTGCGGCTGTCGGCCACCGTGAATGCAAGCGAGGCCTGAAAGCCCGCGTCTCCGATACCCGTGAACGTAAGCGCCGGCTGCTTCGTCAGCTTCGAGCAGGTGGAGGCCGCCTCGGCGGCGGATCTCTCGATGGCGGCAGCCACCTCGTCAAGGCGCTCGCCGTCGGTGACCACCACGATGGGCAGCTTCACCTGATTGGTGGGCGGCAGATGCACGAGCGCGGTTTTGTTGATGATGGAGTTGGGTATGATCACCTCTTCGCCCGCGCTGTTGCGAATGGAGGTGTGCCGCCACGTGACGTCCTTCACCACGCCCGACGACGAGCCCACCTCGATGTTGTCGCCCGGTTTGACGATGCGCATGAGCGAGACCTGCAACCCGCCGATCAGGTTCGATATGGTGTCCTGAAAGCCCAGCGAGACGGCGATGCCGCCGATGCCCAGCGCGGTGATGGCGGCGCTCACGTTCACGTTGAAGCACGTGGACAGCATGATGCAGACGCCGAGGAACCAGACGGCGCCGCGGACGATGTTCACGAAGATGGAGCTTGACGGAAGGTCTTTCCCTTCGTTGAAATGCAGAAGCCGGCGCATGAAGCGCCGCGCGATCCGCGCGCACACAGCCGTCGCCGCGAGTATGACGACCGCCGTGATGGCCGTGGCGATCCAGTCGCTGCGGGCGAATCCTTCGATTATGCGCGAAAGCTGTTCCATGACGTTATCCTACCATGCCGTCCGCGCCGCCGACAAACGCGGACGCGGGACCTCACCACGAGGGTGGCTTTTCCGGGAAGTATTCGCGAGTTTCCCACAAAACCACGCGTCCGAGCGCCCGGCTGGCGGGAACGTCAATCAACCGTTGGTTACGAGAGCCGCGCCATTGCAGGTCGTGGGAATGGAGCGCTTGGACGAAGGGGCCGTCCACCAGCACGTCGGTGGCGTCGAGCAGCGCGCGGGCCGCCTCGTCGGGCACGCCGGCCTCCAGCTGTTCGTAGCGGTAGCCCGAGTACGTCCACACGTTCAAGCCGAGCGCGCGGCACCGGCGCGCCAACTGCGCGCACGCGGCGGCCTGCTCAAACGGCTCGCCGCCCGATATCGTCACGCCCTGCGCCAGCTTGTTCGCCGCGATATCGGCCACCACGTCGTCGATGGCTCTCACCGCGCCGCCCGTAGCCGGTTGGCTCTCGGGGTTGTGGCAACCAGGGCAGCCGTGCGTGCAGCCCTGCACGAACACGGCGTAGCGAAGCCCGGGTCCGTCCACGATGGAGTCCGGAACCGTGCCGTAAAGGCGTATGGTGGCGGGAGCGGTCATAACTCGAATATCTCTGTGGAATTCCTAGCTGCATTTTTGTACAAATCACGATCCTCTTGCGTTATATCGCCATGAGGAACGAGTTTATAATGCGCTTCTCGGACAACCCTGATGCATCCGTCTTGGCGAGCAAGCTCGAATAAAGCGATCACACCATCTTCCATAAATTGAACAGCAAGAGCACGGGCAACCATATCCGGCCACTTCTCCTTGCAGACAGCCAGATCTTGCTCAGGCTGAGTTACCCCGATCTCGTCAGTATGGCCCTTGGCCTGAACGGGGATGATGTACTGCTGGCCATGCCGGTCAACCGCTACGTACACTTCATCAATCTCAACCTGTCCTATTCCTTCAGCCGTAGTTCGCAAATGGTTTTGCAGCGAGTAGGCAGCAACTCCTAGAAAGATGTCAACCAGCTTGTTGTAACGGACAAGCGCCAGCAAAGCCTGCTCGTCACCTTGCGCGGCCGCAGATATGATCTCCGGAGTCGAGTCTGGCACCTTTGTGACAATCATGGTTTCGTTGGGAACAATACGAACCTTTTTCACCAGCTCGAAAGCATACCTCGCCTTGCCTGCACCACGTATTACCCATTCTCGGCCCTCAGGCGCGCAACGAGAGACAGATTCGGGCATCAGGCATCGAAACCGAATAGAGTAGATAACATCACCGAGGTTTTTTGGCGTTTCAAAACCGAGCGCACGAGATGCATCCTCTAGCTCATTCCTTTGAAAAGGAACGCTCATCATCCCCTCTGAGTAATGTTTATGAAAAATCCAATCGATTATCTGCTCGTAACGATTCACAACCAACCCCCCTACCTTGATCGAGCGGGAATTACTTTCTCCTCGATTTCGAAATACTTCTCCGCCTCGCTTTGAGAAAAGGAGAGCAGGGACTTGTCTCCCGTGCGAACGGTTTCCGCTCTCACAGGCGTCAAATTTGCCGCCTTCATAACTGACGAGGCAACCGCTCTTCCCAAAAAGACAGGCACGCTATTCCCAACTTCCCTAAACCCGTTCCACTTTGTAACATGGAATCGAAACCAGTCGGGATACCCATGCAAACGAGCTGCCTCTCTCACCGTGATCACCCTCGGATACAGAGGATGAATAGGACGGGGCGCTGTGTAAGCACCTCGATCAGAAGCCGTCCCCGCGCGTAACGTGTTCGAGATGCCATCAGGATGCAATCGCAGAAACCTGCTGACAGACTCCGTCGTGCCCGGCAGCGTAGCCTTGAACCTCTCGATAGAAGTTTGACTATGATTCGTTCTTCTCGAAGAGGATAGCAGGGTATCAGCGCACACCCTTGGCGATGCGTAATTGTCTGCATCAGACAACACGTCCCTCAAGCGCTTGGCATAAGCCGAAGGCTCGCCGTAGCGCACCGTCACTTCATCGCTATCTAGCAGCTCTTCATAGTTGTCAGCATTGGGGATATCGAAAAGAGCCTCCGAAACACTGGGACCCAGCGGAAGCTCACCCACAACAGAAGACCCATCGATTCTTCGAGCGGTAACTATTGGAGGAGGGTATGCAGCAGGAGTCGCATCTTTGCGCATTCCAATCAAAAACAGTCTGCGCCTCGACTGGGGGACACCGTATTCCGAAGCCTGAAGGACTCGAGGAGAAAGCACGGAATAGCCCGCTTTTTCCAGACGGGCCACTACGCCATCGAGCAAAGCCCTGTGTTTCCCCACGACAAGGCCCGCAACGTTTTCCATAACGCAATAGCACGGCCTGAGCTCCGCCACGACCCTTGCAAACTCCAATAGAAGCTCGTTCCTGGGATCCTCAACATTGCGCTTGCCCATCAACGAAATACCCTGGCAAGGAGGACCGCCGAACACGACGAGAATCTCCGAGCTTCCTATTCGGGAGTTTTCCCTGATCTCGTCCCCCGTCATAGTCCGAACATCACGACAAAACATCGTAGTTTGAGGAAAATTATAAGAATGTACGGCAGCGTGGACGGGGTCGAACTCAACGGAAGCGGCAACGTCAAAACCGGCTTCCTCGAAGCCGAGCGAAAGGCCGCCTGAACCGGCAAAGAGGTCTACAGCGAAAGGCCTCTGATTCGCATTGCGTTGTTGCACGGTATCAGCCACAAATTCTCCTAACGAGGCCTGCGTAACCAATCCAAAAGCAAGTATAACGAATTATCGTTCCGACTTGCACTTGGACCAGAACGTCAGAATACCGGGATTGCCCATCCTCGCCAGAGCGAAGGATGGGCAATCCCTGCCCCTGAATATCTTTCACAATCTCCCCGGCAAGCTACATCCCGTGCTTCACCCGATCCGCCTCCTCGGCGCGTTTGGCGTCGTTGAAACGGTCGAGGGTGCCCACGAGGTAGCCGGTGATGCGGCGGATGCGCTCGAAAGCCACGCCGTGCTCCTCCTCGGTGCGGCCGCACTTGGGGCACACGTCGCCGATGATGCCGTTGTAGCCGCACACGGGGTCGCGGTCCACCGGATGGTTCACCGAGCCGTAGCCGATGCCGCTGTCCTTCATGTGACGGATGACGGCCTCGAACGCCTCGAGGTTCTCAGTCGGATCGCCGTCGAGCTCCACATAGGAGATATGGCCCGCGTTCGTAAGCGCATGATAGGGCGCTTCGATCTCGATCTTCTCGAACGCGCTGATGTCGTAGTACACCGGCACGTGGAAGCCATTCGTGTAGTAATCGCGGTCGGTGATGCCGGGCAGCGTTCCGTAACGCGCGCGATCCAAACGCACGAAGCGGCCGGACAGGCCCTCGGCCGGCGTGGCGATCAGGCCGTAGTTCATACGACGCTCCTGCGACAGCTTGTCTAGGTACGAACGCATGTGTCCCACGATCTCGAGACCGAGGTTCTGAGACGCCTTCGACTCGCCGTGATGCTTGCCGGTGAGCGCCACGAGCGTCTCCGCCAGCCCGATGAACCCCACGGACAGCGTGCCGTGCTTGAGCACCTCACGCTGCTCGTCGCCGGGAGCCAGCTTCTCCGAATCGATCCACACGCCCTGGCCCATCAAAAACGGCGCGTTGTACACCTTTTTGCGCGCTTGGATCTCGAAGCGCTCGTCGAGCTGCCCCACAACGAGCGCCAACTTCGCATCGAGCAGGTCGAAGAACAAATCGAGGTCGCCCTTCGCACGAATGGCGAGACGCGGCAGGTTGATGGATGTGAACGACAAGTTGCCGCGACCGGGCGTGACCTCACGGTCGGGATCGAACACGTTGCCCATGACGCGCGTGCGGCAGCCCATGTAGGCGATCTCCGTCTCGGGCGTGCCTTTGTAATACTGCGCGTTGAACGGCGCGTCGAGGAAGCTGAAGTTGGGGAACAGCCTCTTGGCCGAGCAGTGCATGGCAAGTTTGAACAGGTCGTAGTTCGGATCCCCGGGATTGTAGTTCACTCCCTCCTTCACGCGGAAGATCTGCACGGGGAAGATGGGCGTCTCACCCGAGCCGAGGCCCTCCTCGGTGGCCAGCAGCATGTTCCTCACCACCATGCGGCCCTCGGGGCTCGTGTCCATGCCGTAGTTGACCGAGCTGAACGGCGTTTGCGCGCCCGCACGGGAATGCATGGTGTTGAGGTTGTGCACGAGGGCCTCCATGGCCTGGAACGTGGCACGGTCGGTGTCGGCGAAGGCGTTCTTCGCGGCATAGGCGAGCGCCTTGTCGGCAGCACGCTCGTCCACACCCGCCCCGACGAGCGCGGCTCGCACGTCGGCTTCGAAGCCCTCGTCCATCTCGAGACCGGCCCACATGCCCGTCCGCCCTTCGACGCCAGCGAGAACGTCCTGCGCGAACGAACGCGCATCGTCCACCGCGCCGTCCGCCAAAAGGTCGAGCGCCTCGGCCAGGTGCTTTTTGTAGAGGCGACGGTAGGTCTTCTTCACGCCGTCGGCCAGACCGTAGTCGAAATCGCAGATGGCCTGTCCGCCATGCTGGTCGTTCTGATTGCTCTGGATGGCGATGCAGGCAAGCGCGGCGTAGCTGGCAATGTCGTTGGGCTCGCGCAGCACGCCGTGGCCCGTCGAGAAACCTCCCTTGAAGAGCTTCTTCAGCTCGATCTGACAGCACGTGGTGGTGAGCGTGTAGAAGTCCATGTCATGAATATGGATATCGCCCTCGCGATGCGCTCGCGCGAACTTCGGCTCGATGACGCACATCTCGTAGAACTGCTTGGCCGACTCGGAGCCGTACTTGAGCATGGTGCCCATGGCGGTGTCGGCATCGATGTTGGCGTTCTCGCGCTTCATGTCAGAGTCGGCGGCCTTGGAGAACGTGATGTCCTTGAGCGTCTGGATGAGGCGGCTGTTCACGTCGCGGGCGCGGCTGCGCTCGGCGCGATAGAGGATGTAGGACTTGGCCGTTTGGACGAACCCCTCCTCAATGAGCGTCTCCTCCACCAGATCCTGCACGCCCTCCACCGTGGGCACGCCCTCGATGGCCCCGCTCTCCAGCTTGTCGACCACCTTCTGCGCGATCTCGTCGGCAGCCGCGCGATCCTGCATCGCGCCGCACGCTTGGAACGCGCGCTCCACCGCCTCGGCGATCTTGTCCTGCCTGAACTCCGCCCTGCGACCGTCGCGCTTGATGATGGTGGTGACCATGCTGAAGCTCCCTCTTCTTTGCCGTTTTCCCGATGATGCTGTTTTATGCGTGCGAACTGTGGATACGCTGCGGCCAAAACCACTCTTTCCACCGGTTTTCACCCTAATTTCCACTATATATTGTGGTTTTTGGCGATTGCAGCGTTGATATATAGTAGCGGGCCGTCAGCCCGAAAACAAGGCTCAAAAGCGCCGCGCGAAGGATTCGCCCGCAAACCCGCAGGGCGCGCACCAAAACTTCACAGGACGGAAGCGTAAGCGAGGCGGAGAGCATGACGCGGACGCGGATGGGCGGGCGCGGGAGGACGGGCCGAGCCGGTAGAACGAAAGGGACGGCGGCTCGAGAACGACGCGGACACGAAACATGCGAAGAGAGAAAGCGAACGAGGGATCCGAGCAAGGGCACAACGGCGGAGCGGATGCACGCTGCGCTCCTTCGCAAACCCAGAGCGAAGGCGCAAGAGGGCGCAAGGCGGCGGACGAGAGCGAACGGACCCTGCCAGAAAGGCCGGCGACAGCCCGGGAAGGTGTCAAGATGGCGAGGCGGATGTCGAGCCGTCGCCCGAATTTTCCCCACATGATCGAAAATGAAGAGACGGCCCGAACACCGGAGAACTCCCATGGCTCCCTTCGACAGAAACCCACCCTGCGGAGACGACGCGGAAGCGAGCAGGTCGAATCGTCCGCAACCTCCATGCCGCATCCCAGCAGAAGCCGGCCCACCGCGCACAGCCTCCTCCCCTTTTTTGCAAAGGCCCGTCGAAAGCCGCCGCGTCCAGGGCAACGGCAGGTGCGAACCGCGCAGCGGGCAAGGAAAAGGACCGACCCTCCGGGGAAGATCGACGCGAACACGACGTCGCGCATCGCTCAGGAAAGTCACCGACTGCCGACCCGGTTCTGCGGTCCCGGACCTCGCGCAAACCCTCAGAAACCGCGACGGCGGTGTCGCGCGGACTCACTCCACCGTTCCGTACACTTGGCCCCAAGCATGGCCGCCGATGGAAGAGTTCAGCTGATCGCACAGCCGCTGGCGAGTGTAAGAGCCGGGCGGAAGGAGGTTGACGACCTCCATGAGGTCGCAGGGCAGGTCGGCGGCCTCGGCGGCCACCACCACCTCGAGACGCCGAACGGCGTCTTTCGGTCCCTTGTCGGCGTAAACGGCATCAACAACGTCCTGCAGCGCGCCGTAATGGGGACTGCGCACCGCGTTCGTGTTCGAGCGGAGAGCCATCATCGCACCTCCGCGCCGAGACGCACGACATCCTCGCCCTCGCTCGCCGCCACGAGCGCCCCGGTGTACGCAGGCGTCGCATCGCCTGCAGCGCGGAGGAACTGCACACCCGCCGCACGCAGCCGAGCGCCCGCCTCCACGAGCACGTCGGGGCAGTAGTAGGGGTTGGCGACCGTGGCGGCTCCTTGCCGAGGATCGCGCTTTCCCACCACAAGCTGCGCGAGCACAGGCAGCCCGCCCGCGCCCGCAGCGCGGCGCGCAAGCGACTCGGCCGCGCCGAGCGGCGCGGACGTGGCGAATCCGACCACCGACGCCCCGTAGTCCATCATGACTCCGAGCGCGTCCTCGAACGGCCTGCCGCCAGACACGAGCCCTTCGCCGTCCACATCCACCGACGCGAACACCGGCATGTCGCTCACCTGGCGCACGCCCATGAGCGCGCACTTGAGATCGACAGGGCGGGAGAACCCGTTGAGAAAGAACGCGTCGAAGGACAGGCCCGCGAACGCACGGGCAGCTCGGGCGTACTGGTCGCGGCTCTCATTGAGCGACGCCTTGCTGGTGGGATCGAGCGGCAGCCCGCATGGACCGATCTCCGCGAGCACATGCTGGGGCCGAAGCTCCGAGGCTGCGGCGAGCGCAGCACGCGCCACCTCTTCCGCACGGCGCTCCATGCCGTGATGCGCAAGGCGCGCCGGCGTGATACCCTCCGTGCACGCGACAAGGCACTGCGCGCCGGCCGCTTGGCACAGTCGCAGGGCGTCGCGCACGGCCTCCGGCTCGACGAGGCACGCGTACTCGAGGTCGCGCTCAATGTCGAAACCCTGTCGGGCAAGTACGGGGATCACGGGGCTGGAAAGCACGAGCATGTCTTTGTGAAAGCGCAAGGCGATATCGGGCATGGGAAATCCTTTCGTCAGTCTCGCATGATACCAAAACCCGCCGCCGCGCGGGCGCGCGAACCAAGCGCGCGACACCACCTAATCGACAGCCCCCCGAACGAAGTCCTTCGCAATGCGGCCCCGCACGTCCGCCCCCCACCCCATCGCAGAAAGCACGTTCGCAAGCCAATCCACCCCGCAACGCCGCGGACGGACAAAGGGCGCGGAAAAGGGAGGGGTCGAGAGAGGGGCGGGAAACCGATCAGCAAGGATGAGAGCGAAACGCACGTCGCCCCTCCCGATTCCAAAATCGCACCTCGACAGCCTTACCAACAAGCGCGACCTGCCCATTCATTGAACTCCCAACGTCGTTACACAAGACGAACACGACCTGATCACATGTTTTTCAAGGGTTACTTCTATAATTGACCTCGCAAACGAAAGATTCCCCTCCTTTCAGTTTGTACTGCTTTCCCCTAAAAAGCAGTAGCGGTGCTGAAGCACCGCATCATCCCCTCCTTGTGGCCCGGTGGAGCTCCCCTCTCCCCGGGCCGATCTTTTTCCTCCTTTCAGCGACCGCACCGGCTCTGGCAAACCTCGGGCTTGCCGCGCTTAACGAGACCGATGCCAAAACGACGAAGCGCGCGGACGCGCAACCTGTCCCCCTCCAGTCGGCAAACCGCCTCGCAAGCTCCGAATCACAGGCACTCACATCATCAATGCGATTGCCGTCCAGCCCTTTTCGCCCATAGTCGCGCACAACGGCCCGCCCAAGCGGCGGAAAAGAGCGATTCGAGGAGGAGTTCGCCATGGAGCAAACGGTATCGAGGAGGAAGCTTTTGTCGGAAGCGGGCGTGATCGCGGCAGGACCGGGCGCCTTCAGCATCCACTGATGCGCGCCGTCGGGCAATGCCGAGCCGCAGAAGGACACGGGAAACCGGGACGAGGAGGCCGACGTCCTTGCTCTCGGCGCCTGAGGCGCAGGCCTGACCGCAGCCATCGTCGCAGCGCGCGGCGGCACAGCAGCCACCGTGCTCGAAGCGGCATCGCCGGCCGGCGGCAATACCATCAACTCGTCGGGAGTCATCAAAGCAGCAGGAACCGAAGGGCGGAAGGGCAAAAGGCGCTCGCAAGCATAAGCGACGACACGCCCGAAAAGCACGCGAAGCACTGCGGCGAAGGACAGCTCGACGAAGAGCTCGCGCGCTTCGCGTGCGAGCAAGCGCCGTCCGGCAGCGAACTCATGAAGGAGCTCGGCCTCACTTACGAGGCGGTGCACGGCAACGGAGTCGTGCCCAACGTCGATTCCAGCGTCATCGCGCCGCGCATCCACCTCGGCGGCACCGACGAAAACGACCTCGTGTACGGACAGGCCCATGTTGCCGCACTGCTCAAAGCGGCCGAGGAGGCGGGCGCGGCCTTCGTGTACGACACCGCAGCGAAATAGCGCGTCCAAAACGACCGGGGCGTGGTGACCGGCGTGTCGCGGACGACAAGAAGCGCTATCGGGGCGGGAAAGCCGTTATTGGCCACCTGCAGCTAGATCGCACGCCTCGCACCGCCACAAGCCCTCCCAAGGTTCCGCATCTTGCAACGGCAGCCCATCTTCCCACCCGAAAAAGCTGCGCATCCCGCGGAATCGCCATCGCTTTCGGAACGCCCCGGCCCGTGCATCCCGACCGGAGCCATGGCGCGGCACGAGCGATAGCCGGGAAAGGCTTTCCGCGACGAAGAGATGCCTTTTTTTCGAATGCGTCGACCCTGCCGAAAAATGTGCATATGCACAACAAGAAGCAAAATGATCATTGTTGCAATTTCGCCCAACCAGAATGCTGGCAGCAAATCCGCCCATATGAGCATTGAAATTCATGCGTCAATCGCCTTTAGTGACCCCAATTCACAAAACGATCACGCGTGCCACATATCATTTTCAACCTCAGCTTTTATAATGGCTTCAGCAAACGAAAGGTTCCCCTCCTTTTCAGTTTGCATCTGCTTTTCCCCTAAAGCAGAGCCGGTGCCTTCAAGGCACCGCACCATCCCCTCCTTGTGGCCCGGTGGAGCTCCCCTCTCCCCGGGCCGATCTTTTCTCGAACCCCTCTGCATCCCCGCGCTCCTTCTGCAAGCCTTCGATCCTTCGGCATGTCGCCATTGTCACACGCCCGCGGCGGCGCAGCGCCCAAAGGCGCAGCGCCGAGACCCGCAGAGCTCAGGCATCCGGATCCTCCGAAAAGCCGGGTTAGCGCTCGGAAAGACGGCGGAACAAGATATTGTTCGTCTCAAGCCAGCTTTCCACGGTGCCGGTGTCGAAGCCGTCGGCGGGGTCGATGACGAGCGCGTACATCTCCTCCTCGCGCAGCACGGCGTCGAGCGCGTCGGTGAGCTGGATCTCGCCGCCCACGCCGGGCTGCACGTCGGCCAGAAGCTCCATCACGCGTGGCGAGAGCAGGTAGCGACCGAACACGGCCAGGTTCGAAGGCGCGTCCTCGAGCGCCGGCTTCTCCACGAGCGCGTCCACCTTCCACACGTCGTCGGCCACGGCTGCGCCCGCGATGACGCCGAAGCGGCTCACCTGGTCGTCCGGCACCGGCATCACGGCGATCACGCTCGCGCCGCCGTGCGCGTCGGACACCTCCTGCATGCGGGGCAGCATCTTGTTGTCGGGCACCAGCACGTCGCCCAGAAGCACGTAGAACGGCTCGTCGCCGGTCTTCTCGGCCGCGCAGCGCACGGCATGCCCCAGGCCCAGCGCCTCGTCCTGGTACACGTAGCTCACGTTGTAGGCGCCCACCTTCTCCACGAGGTCGGCGTAGCGGTCCTTGCCGCGGGCGCGCAGCGTGGCCACGAGCTCCGGGTTCGGCGAGAAGTGCTCCTCGATGGCCTTCTTCTCGCGGCTGTTGATGATGACCACCTCGTCGGCGGCCGACGCCAAGCCCTCCTCCACCACGTACTGGATGGCTGGACGATCCACCACGAGCAGCATCTCCTTGGGCTGGGCCTTCGTGGCGGGCAGGAAGCGCGTGCCGAGGCCGGCTGCGGGAATGAGAGCCTTCATGCAAGGAACCCTTTCTTCTCGAACAACAGAAGAGGCGCCGCGATCCTGCGGCGCCTCGTGAAAATCGCTGCGACTATTGTAGCACGAACGTCATGAACGGCAGCGTTCCATGCGCTTGCCGTAACGGAACCCTCGGTTCGACGCTCGATCCAGAGCAGGAAGCGCCCCCCCCCCGCCCGGCCTATCAGCCAATAAGAGCGCGCAACGTTGGGAGGCGAAGGAGGGGGCTATTTGACCTGCTGTTCGGCTAGCGCCTCCTCCAGCACGGCCATCTGCTTCTCGGCCTTCTTGAAGCCCATCATGATGATGAGCGCGTACACCAAGATGGCAACCCACATGAGCGCATACGCGCCGATGATGAACGGCATGGACGGAGCCACGGTGCTGTAAATCTCAACGAGAACCGGATTCATGGTTTGCTCTCCTTCTTGTCTCATAGGTCGAACATATACGTCAACGAGACGCCTCGCAGTGCCTCGAATCGCCGTGTTGCGCGGCCGAACGCGCTCTGCACGTGAGGAAAAGCGCAAAAGCGGCGAGGCGGAGCGCTGCGAGGCGCCGCGGCGTCGAGCCGTTCGGCAGAACGGCGGAAACCGATCAGTCCTCCAGCTGCTCCTTCAGAGCCTCCACGCGCTCCGCCAGGCGCACCTGGCGGAAGCGGAGGCGGTAGAGCGCGAAGCCCACCATCGCGATGCCAGCCAGGCAGAACATGAGCGTGATGCCCATGTCGCCTGACATGCCGCCCTCGCGCACCACCACCGGGTGGATACTCGACGGAATGAGGCGCGTCACCATAAAGCAGATGGGCACGTCGACGAGCGCGATGATGGCGAGCACGGCCCCGTAGGTGGCGCGGCGCTCGGGCTCGTCGATGGCGTTGCGCAGGATGAAGTACGCGATGATGATGAGCATGAGGATGAGGTACGTTGTCAGGCGCGGATCCCACGTCCACCACACGCCCCACTCGAACCTCGTCCACAAATCGCCCGTGATCATCGTGCAGACCACGAACAAAAGGGCCACTTCCATCGCAATCTTCGAGCAAGTGTCGAAGCGGCGATTCTTCGTCATAAGAAAGCGAACCGCATAATAGCCCGCAAAGCCAAGCGCCGCGAACGACGTGATGGCCACCGGCATGTGGAAGTAGAAGATCTTCTGCGACAGCAGCAGCACGTTCGTGACCATCTGCCCGCCGATCATCTCGACGCCGTTCACCGCGGCGCCGTTCACGGGAGAGGCCCACAGAAACGCCAGCAGGAAGCCGATCGTCGACAGCACGATGCCCGCCACGAGCACCGCCGGCGCGATCCGGTCGGGCCACTGCCCCGCCTCCGGAAGCTTGGGCGTCTTCTTCGTTTCGGTCATGAACACCCCTTCTCTCTACTCGTCCAGTTATTTCAGCCCCCGCCTTCTCGACGGGGAAAGCATCGAGGTTCCAGGCCGCCGCGCTTCCCGACCGCGTCCGCCTTGCCCTGCGGAAGCGAACCAAGGAGCGGCAAGGCGAAACGCAACGGAGCGCCCGCGGCGCTGCAAGGCTCCGGTGACCGACAGGCCACTGCAACGCTATGCGCTGATCACGAAATCATACAGCACCCATGAAACCAAGATCATGATCACGTCGTAGCCGCCCGCGAGCGCCAGCGACGTCAGCATCACGTCCGCGTACCCCTCCGCCCCCACAATGGCCGCGGTCGTGGCGGACACGCAGGCGTACAGCAGCGGGAAGATCAGCGGGATGAACAGCACGGCCAGCATGACGTCCTTGCCGCGCGTGTTGATGGTGATGGTGGAGAGCAGCGTGCCGATGCCCGCCACGCCCACGGTGCCCACGAGCAGCGGCACCACGAGCAGCCAGAAGCTCTCCGAGGGCGTGGTGGTGGTCAGGAAGAAGAAGTAGAACAGCGGCACGGCCACCACTTCCACCACCAGCAGGAACAGCAGGTTCGACGTCGCCTTCGCCAGGAACACCACCGAGCGGTCCATCGGCACGAGCAGGATGCCCTCGAGGCAGCCCTGCTCCTTCTCGTGCGCGAACGAGCGGTTGAGGCCCAGGAGCGACGTGAACACGATGAGCGCCCACAGCAGGCCGCCCGACATCTGCAGGATGTCGGTGGTCTGCGAGGTCTGCGCGAGCGCCGCGCCGTAGACGATGATCACCAAGAGGGCGTAGATGCCCATGGAGGTGAGCATCTCCTTCGTGCGGAACTCCTGCTCCAGGTCTTTGCGCAAAAGCGTCTTGTACTGCTGGAACGTGGAGGGCTTCATGAGCGCCACGCCGCCCGCCGTGCGCACGGTCGCGCCCTTCTCGGCCGCCATCTTAAGCCACCCCCATGCCGACGGTCGAGCGGTACAGGGCCGCGAACTCGTCGAAGTCGAAAGCGTCCTTCTGGTCGAACGCCACCACGCGGCCGCGCGCCAGCACGAGCGCGTGCGTGCACATGGCGAAGCCCTTCTGCAGGTCGTGGCTCACCATGACGAACGCGCGGCCCTCGCGCTGCCGCTCGATGAGCTCATCGAATATCTCCACCGCATGCGGGTCGAGGCCCGAGTACGGCTCGTCCAGAAACACGACGTCAGGATCGTGGATGAGCGCGCGGGCGATGGAGAGGCGCTGCGTCATGCCGCGCGAGAACGTGCGCACCACGTCGAGGCGGCGATGTTTCAGCTCCACCGCCTCCAACAGCTCCATGACGCGCGCCTCGGGGTCGACCACCCCGTAGAGGCGCGCGTAGATCATGAGGTTCTGCTCGGCCGTGAGGTCCGGGTAGAGCATCGAGTTGTGCGAGATGAGCCCGATATGGTCGCGCGCTCGGTCGGGCTCCTCCTTCAGGTCCACGCCCATGAGCGTGGCTTTGCCGGACGTGGCGCGCGACAGCGTGGACAGCACGCGCAGAAGCGTGGTCTTCCCCGCCCCGTTCGGACCGAAGATGGACAGGAACGCCCCTTGCGGCACCTCGATGGTCACGTTGTCGACAGCCTTGCGGTTGCCGAACACCTTCGAGAGCTTCTTCGTCCTGATCGCAGGCTCAACCGCAGCTTCCATGGCGCATTACGCCTCTTCCCTCTTCTTCTCGTCGGCCTTCGACGCAGCCGCAGCCGGCGCCGAACCCAGGGCGACGTCGACGGCGCCTTTGACGGCAGCCTCAACCACGCCGTCGGCCGTCACCACATCGACGACGGTTTCGAAAACCACGCTCGAATCCTCGCCCTTCGCCGTCGAAGCCCCACGTGACAGACCGCCCTCGGAAGGCTCCTCGTCCAGCTTGCGCTTCGCACCGCGCCGTCCGAACGTCGACACCACGACGCCAGCCATGAGCAGGAAGAATCCCGCCCACACGAACGAGATGAGCGGGTTCACCCTCACGTCCATGGAGAAGTCGCCCTCGGTGTTCACGCCGCGATACACCACGAAAAGATCCTCAGTCGGGAAGGAGATGACGCTGGCCACGAGCTTCTGCTGCTGCGTGGACTGAACCAACTGCACGGTCGGCTCCACCGTACCGAGCGGCTGCCCATCCTTCTGCACGTCGAAGCGGACGGTGTAGAGGATGTCGTCACCGTTGTCCTGGGGCTTCACGGAGTTTCCGGCATAGGAGAGCGTGAAGTCCTGGATGGCGAAGGATTCCGCGACCGTGTCCGTCTCCTCGTCGTAATCGATGTAGCCCACGCGCTCGGTCACGTACATGGACGACCCGATGAGGCCCACGAGGATGACCGCCATGCCGAGGTGCGCCACGAAGCCGCCGAACGTGGACGCTCGATTCACGAGCATGCCCCATGCGGCCGCAAACGCGTTGCCGCCATGGCCCTTCCGGTAGCCGCGGATAGCGCGGCCAAGGACGAACAACGAGTTGAAGAACAGCAAGCTCGCCACGAGGAAGCCCACAACCGCGAGCCCGTTGTAATACCACGACGGATTGAGGACGCCCAGCATATCGGAAGCCGATTGGTCGCCCGAAACCGCAAGGCCGCTGTAATACTCGAGATTGGCATTGTAGCTGGGTAGGAGGTACATCGCGAAGTACACCATGAGCATCGCAAAGAGCACGAGCGCGCAGGCGCCGGGGATGCGAGCCCGCTTCCAGAACTGCTTGCCCTCGGTCTTGCTCCACGAAAGAAGCGGGCACACGGCCAGGATGGCCAGGTACACCACGCCGAGCGGACGCGCGATGGCATCGTAAGTGCCGGTGGAGACGGTCTGCCCGCCCAACGGCAACCACGAGGGCAGCGCCGACGCCACCGTGAGATACGTCAAAAGCAGCGTGAACACCACCATGATGACGTTGTTGAAGTAGTAAGCGGCGTCCTTCGACACCATGCTCTCCACATCGTCTGAGCCTGTGGCGACCGGGCCGAAGCTTCTCCAGCGCACGGCAAGGCCCACGATGCCGGCCAGCACCGATACGCCGATCAGGCCGCCGAACAGCACGAGCGACACGTTGTCGCCCTCGAAGGCGTGCACGGACTGCACGAGGCCCGAACGCGAGATGAACGTGCCCACGATGACGAACGCGAACGTGAGGCACGCGCACATGACCGACCAGCGCTTGAACGCGCCGCGCTGGCGGTACACGGTGAAGCTGTGGATGAGCGCCACGCCCACGAGCCATGACAGCAGGCTCGCGTTCTCGACGGGATCCCAGCCCCAGTAGCCGCCCCAGCCGAGCACCACGTAGGCCCACACGGCACCGAGGCCGATGCCGACGCCCAAGAACAGCCAAGAGAACAGCGCATAGCGCTGCGAGCGCACCACCCACTCTTTGGAAGAGTCGTTCACGATGAGCGCCGCGATGGCGTAGGCGAACGGGATGGTGAGACCGGCGTAACCCACGAACAACGTGGGAGGATGGATGGCCATGGCCCAATGCTCGAGCAGCGTGTTCATGCCAAACGTCGACGCGGCGGCAGTTAGGTTGCCCGAAGCGTCGAAGTACTTGGCCGCGGTGGCCGTGAACGGCATGTTGCTCTCGGAGAACAAGAGGACGCACACGAACGCTGCGAGCACGACCTGCGACACAAGAAGCGCCATGGAATCAAGGCGTTTGGTGCCTTTGAGGTTGCGCGCGGCAACCACGGCGTTGAAGGCGGCGATGAGCCACGCCCAGAACAGGAGCGAGCCCTGCCGCCCCGCCCACAAGCCGGCGAGCTTGTAAAGCCAGGCAAGATCGCCCGAGGCGTCGCTGTGGTAGTCGAGGACGTACTCGATGGTCATGTTGCCGGTCATGAAGCAGTACACGAGAATGCCGCAGCACGCCGTGAGGCCCGCGAAAGACAGGAACACAGCGACGTGCCCCGCCCACGTGAGCGTTTCGCCGAGATCGCGCTTGCGCTTGCGCATAAGCGCGCCCGCGACGAGGCACACGACGGACACTGCGACGCCCGCAAAGGCGACGAGCAGTCCGATCAGTCCGAATGTTGACATGCGCTCTATCCTTTCAGACGGCGGCGGGCACGGGCCCGCCGCCTGTCACGTTACCATGCAAGAGGCGCGCGGAGCTTATCCTTCGAGGGCCAAATCGGTTGCCGCAAACTTACCCTGCTCGTCGAGCGAGCCGGTCAGCACGAGGCCCGCGCCGTCGGACACCCCCTCGGGAATCGCCCCGTCGTAGAGCACGGAAAGCTCGTCCCCGCTCTCGGGGTCGACGAGAACGAGACGCTCATCCGAGTCCACCGCAGCGAGCGTGCCGGCCTTCACCTGACCGGCTACCTTGACGGGCTTGCCCGCGACCTCTTCCCCGTACTCGAGCAGCCGCGCGATCGTGAGGGCCTCGGAGGCGTTCTCGTACTTCGACGGGCACTTCGTGACGAGTTCGCTGGCATGGAGCACGCCGTCTTCGCCGATCTTGCCCGTGCAGATGGCCGTCACGTCGTTGCCGAACGTGGCGGACACACCCCCGTCGTAGCGCACCTTGAGCTCCTGAGAGGGATCGCCCTCGGGATCGAAGATCGAGAAAGTCAGCACATCGTCGTTCGTTTGAAACGAATTCTCGACGACGTTGCCGGTCACCTGTATTCTCTGATCAGCAAAGCCGCCGGTCGCAGCATCCGCCACCGTCACCGCCTTCGCCGAACCGGATCCGGCCACGACAGCCAGGACAACGATCAGCACGATGACGATGACTCCGGTCACCACGCCCATGCGCCGCTTCGTTTTCGCGTTCACGTTCGCCTCCTCGAGTGATTCTCTCGCGGTCATTTTCACGTACCGCAAAGTTCCGAAGAACGCAATGGCGCGGAATTCAAAGATTCACCACGGAGCCGCATCGCATCGACCGCGCCGTGCGTCGAAATCGCGGCGCATGCCCCGTTGAGGTCATTTCGTTCTTCGAGTCTTTGACAAGGGAGCCCGTCCAAGCGCTCACGCGCTTGAGGCGGGCTCCCTCTCGCTATTCGGTTCTCCGTCCGCCGTCAGACGGAAAAGTCGCGCCGTGCGGCCTACGCGCCCTGAAGCTTGTTGGCCTCGGCGCTCGTCAGCCAGCCGGCGGGCAGCTTGCTCTCGGTGTGGCACTGCGTGCAGTAGTCCACGGAGGCGCGGTGCGCCTTGTGGCACTCGCTGCAGTCGATCTCGCCGTGCTGCGACACGTGCGGATTGTAATCCATGTCCTCGGTCATGCCCGCGAGATCGTCGCGCGTCATGTTATGGCAGGCCTCGTTCAGGCAGAACTGCTCGCCCTCGAGCCCGCGCGCCTCGGTCAGCTGGTCGAGGTCGCGCTCCTCGAGCGGGTACACGTAGCTGCCCGTGATCCAGTTGGCGCCCTCGCTGATCTGCTCGCCGAGGGACGGGACGTGGCAGCCCATGCAGGTCGTGCCCTCCTGGGCGCGGTGCGTGGCGGCCATCATGCTGGACGCGTCGGCAACCTCGTTGCCCCACTTGTCGACGGACGGCTGGCCCGGCTCCGCCTCGTAGGTGGGCAGGTACGGATCCATCGGCGTATGGCAGATGGCGTTGCAGAAGCTCGGCTGCTCATGCCAAACCCAGAAGCCGGCACCGGCTGCAATCAAGACGACCACCACGACGCCCACGACGATCGGCCACTTCTTCATTCCCGTTTTCTTGGGAGCGGCTTCCTCGGTCATGGGAGCATCGTTGTTGGCGGCTGCCTCGGTGGCGGCTTCCACTTTGGTCTCCTCTTCGCTCATGCTCTCTTAACCTCCTCTCTTCTTCTCTCAGGCTTGCATCTCCGTTCGCTTCCGTAAATCGAGCGCCGTCGAATCGGCCCCAAACGGAAACACAAGCACTTTACCACATGCATCCTAGCGTTCAAGCGACAAAAAACCTATCACCCATTTGGGGGGAATTAGCCCGAAACACCCCCGTTTTTCGTGTGAATCGGCTTTTTCGACCCTCTTTCTCGCTTGGAGGGCAAAGGGAACCGAAGGCTTAACGAAGGGGCCGCCCTTTCGCGCACACCGACGAAACCGCGTTGCGAAAAGAGGCGGTGGACGCCGAGCGCAAACGCAGCGTCGCCGGGGAAGGGCGCGCCCGTCGCGAAGCGCGGGCGGGGCGCGGGGAGTAAGCACCCGCGCCCCGCCCGCAGCCCTCTGAACCGAAAATGCTCCAGGCGCATGCGCCAATTCAGGCAGCAGCTACGCAAGCAGTGCGAGCCCTTCGTCGACCGCGGCCTCGGCCTTGTCGAGCGTCTCGCGGGTCAGCACGGAGTTGTGCGCGCCCTCGCTGTTCTCCACCATCACGAAATCCCAGTAGAACTGGGCGTTGCGCTGCAGAGTCCACAGGCTCTGAAGCTCCTCGGAGGCTGCTGGAACCTCGCCACCCGCCTCTTTGGCGGCCTTGATGGCGGAGATCTCGTCGGCGTAGCGTTCGGAAACCTGTTTGATCAGCTGCTCGATCTTCTCGCTGATCGACGTCACGCGCTCCTCTTCCTCCGCCTGAATGTCCTTCACCTTCTTCTCGAGGTCGTCATGGCACGAGCTGCAATCGCTCTCGACGAGCTGTTGGTTCTCAAGCGGGCTCGTCCAGTTATGCGAGGTGTACTCGCCGTCCTCGCCCTCGGTGACACCCATATGGCAATCGGCGCAGCTGTAACCCTGCTTCGCCATGGGGGCCTTATCGCCGCCGTACATCGTCTCGAACTCGGTGTGCTGTACCTTGATCATCGGGGCGAGCGTATCAGCATGCTCCCAATCCTTGTACCCGCGCTCGTCGTAGTACGCCAGAATGGCGTCGGGAGTCATCTCGTCGGCACCCTCGTAGGGATTGGTGGTGACCTTCGTGTCGGGATCGAAGTAGTATTCGTTGTGGCATTGCCCGCACACCTGCGAGTCCATGGGGATCTCGCTCGCCTCGCCGTAATCGCTCCCGAGCGACTTCACGAAGTACTGTCCGGTCACGCTCAGCGACTGAGGCTCGTTCTCGTGGCAGTTGTAGCAGCTGATCGGCTCGGTGAACTCACCGATCATATCGTTGAACTTCTCGGCGTACACCCCGTCGCCCTCGCTGCCGACCTTCGCCGTGAACTGGGGCGTCTTGCAGGTGATGCAGTTCGCCATCTGCTCTTTCTTCGTGGTGCGCGGTGATTCCTTCACGCTTTGGAGCGCATAGACGTGGCTGGACGCCTCGTCGTATCCCAGCGCGAACGCGTAGCCTTTGTACATCGTGTTCAAGGCGGGGTACAGCTCTAGGTAATCATGCTTGCCCGAATCGGGCGAATTCGCCTCGTTCTCCATGTAAGAGTTGTACTGGTAAGGATAGACGTCCTTCCACGCTTCGGCGGTGACCACGCCGTACTCGTCCGCTTCGGGCGTTCCCTCCTGCTGCGGAAGCTTGGCGCTGCTTGTCGCGCCCGCATCGTCGCCCGCATCGGTCGCAGACTGCGGCGCGCATGCGGCGAGACCTGCAACCAGGCCGAACGCGCACAGCGAGGCGCCCCAGAGCACAGCCTTGTTTCTCTTGACCTTCGTCATGAGCCCTCCTCCTTTCGTCTGGCGGTCACTCCTCCATGAAATATACACGGCCCTTTCCGTCGAGACGGCGACCTTGGCGAGCGTCAGGGAATTCCCCGATCAAGCAAGGGGAAAATCCTAGTCGGGCGTCCCGCATGGGGCCCCTCGCCCATTGCCGGCTCGCCACGCGTCTTGCAGAGCCTCCCTCGTCTCCGCGACGGGAATAGGCTCTGCCGAAGCGGTCGGAACCTCGCGATCAGCAGCGCAGCATGAGGGGCTGATCAGGCCGAAATCAGCATCTGAGAGGCCGAAGTGGTCCGGAAGGGCTGCAGCCGCCTGCGATCTCGGCACGCGCCGAAAAGCACGGTCGCCTGCGCATGCGCGAGAGCCGACCCACGCGACCCCCCCCCCGTGAAGAGCGCTGCAGGAAAAGGGGCTTTTCCGATTCGCCCGCCACGCCCTCGCGCGTAGGAAGCCGCTCGACATGCGGACTTGGCGATCCTTTCTTTCCAAACGTGCTGCTCGGTCTTTCTTCTATCGCCCGCACCGATCACGCGCCTTCCGCGTCCACGCAAAGCGATCCTCGATCGAGATACGCACGATCAGCGAACGATTTCAGGGGCAGGAAAAGAAGGGGCGGAAGATGCGAGGCCTCCGAGCAGTCCTAACGCGCCCATCGCGACAACGAAGCCGTTTGCTGATCGCGAATATCCCTCGAAGAACAGGGCGAGGCAGACGCACAGGAGCGGCCAAGCGAATCCGAACGGCCCTCTGAGCCGATCATCCACCAGCACGAAGAGACGCGCTTACGGAAATCGCAGCATGCAAAAAGGCCGGAGGCTGATCCTCCGGCCCTCAAGATTCCGTGGTGGAGATGATGGGATTCGAACCCACGACCCCCACGTTGCGAACGTGATGCTCTCCCAGCATGAATGTTTACGATAGAAAATGCCTTCTTTCGAAGAAAACATTGAGTCTACCAGCGGTTATACGAAGAGGCTTACTTATCGTATATGTATATTGCGCTTGCAAGATTTTGACGAATTTCACTGTAATTCACTGCGTTATGCCTTTTGCTGTGCATTGCGACAACGGTTCGACCCAACACCGTTCGCTTGTCTTCAAGTTTCTTATCGGGCAAAGCTCGTTTCGGAGTCTCGTTTTCTGCATACATAAGGGGCGGGTAGCTTATCCGCCCCGATGCCGTCGCAAGAGAGCGGTACGTGCATCCTTGCGGATTAGCAAAAACTAGAACCAAAAATGATCTGGATAAAACGCAACGGCTCAGCGTGCCTGTTCTTTGCGACAGCTAAACGAAACGGATCTAGATGAGGCAAGCGCGCATTAGTCCAGACCAAGCAATCTCGTGCCGATTATTCGAAACACGCTCTTCTGACCACCCGATAACGATTTGTGCGTCGTATCGGCAAAGCGTGAAGTCCGAGCCCAGAGCACGAAAAGCAGGTGCGCGACCGAGAGAGGAGAGCAGACGTGGAGAAATTGCAGCCAGAGGACAAGGTCAGAAAAATAACCGAGGCGTTCATCAAATCAAGGGGCATGAGCGTCGTATTGCCAGACATCAGCGACCTGGGAAGCGGCATTGCGGACATCGCAGCCAAAGACGGCGAATGCCTCGTGCTCGTCCGCATCGAGGCGAGGTTCGGCTACGATCCCGCCCCTCCTCCGCCTTTCTCGCTGAACAGGCGAAGGGTATTCGAGGTCGTGTCGCTGCTCGAATCGAACGAGAACCTCCCCGCCTTCTCGAAGGTGAGGCTCGATCTGGCGGTGCCCAGAATCGTCCCCGGCAACAGGGCTCTTATGATGTACGTGCACGACCATCTGGAGATGCAGGACGAGCCCCTTCCCTCCAGGCAAGCGCCGAAGCTGCACCGCGGAAAGGGGAAGAAGCCGTGCGAACCAGAACGATAGCGATAGCGAACCAAAAGGGCGGCACCGGGAAGAGCACGACAGCGGCAAGCCTAGGCATAGCACTCTCCATGCGCGGGAAGAGGGTGCTGCTCGTCGACGCGGATCCTCAAGGCGATCTGACGACCTCGCTTGGATGGGACCCCGACAGGCTCGAAACTACCCTCTCCACGCACCTGGAGAAATCCATGCTCGACGAGCCCTTCCCCCCGCTCGAAGGGGTTCTCCGGCATAAGGAGGGCGTAGACCTCATGCCCGCGAACATCGACCTGTCGGCGGCGGACATGGCGCTCGTCAACGCCATGAGCAGAGAGCACGCGCTTAAGACCTGGCTCGACGAGGCGAAGAGGGGCTACGACTATGTGCTGATCGACTGCCCGCCTTCCCTCGGGATGATGACGGTGAACGCCCTCACTGCTGCCGACGGGGTGCTCATACCCGTGCAGGCGCAGTTCCTGCCTGCAAAAGGAATGACGCAGCTCATAAAGACCATAGGACGCGTCAGGCGCCGCATCAACCCAAACCTTGCCATCGAAGGCGTTCTCATCACCCTCGTTGATGCCAGGACGAACCTTGCACGCCGCACCGAGGAGAACATCCGAGCCGAATACGGCGGGGCGATCAAGGTCTTCGAGTCGACCGTCCCCATGGCGACCCGCGCCGCGGAGGCACCCGCATTCGGCGAGAGCGTGTTTTCCGTCGACCGCTCGGGAAAAGTCGCCGCAGCGTACGCGGCGCTCGCAAAGGAGGTGATTGCCGATGCCCCGCGCGAGAGAGATACCCTTCAATCTGCCGTCTGTAGATGAGCTGTTCACCGACCAGGAAGAAAGGGACGATGCCCTGCGGGAGAAGGTGACGGACATTCCCCTTTCCCTGATCGACCCCTTTCCGGACCATCCCTTCCACGTCAGAGACGATGACGACATGGCCGACCTCGTCGCCAGCGTCGCCTCGGTCGGAATCCTCACCCCGCTGACGGTTCGCCCGAAGGAGGACGGTCGTTACGAGCTGGTGAGCGGGCACAGGAGAAAGCGCGCCGCAGAGCGCGCCGGGCTTTCCGAGGTGCCTGCGGTGGTCAGGCAGATGACCCGCGACGAGGCAATAGTGGCGATGGTCGATGCCAACATGCAGCGCGAGCGGATCCTGCCGAGCGAAAAGGCGTTCTCGTACAAGATGAAGCTCGAGGCTCTGAAGCGGCAGGGGCATCGCACGGACCTGACTTGTGTTCCATCGGAACACAAGTTGCGCGGAACCAAGGCGCGGGACCTCGTGGCGAGGGAGTCGGGGGAGAGCGCGAGTCAGATTCGCCGCTACATCCGCCTGACCGAGCTGCTTCCCGAGCTGCTCGATATGGTTGACGAAGGGTCGATCGGCATGAGGCCCGCCGTGGAAATCAGCTATCTCTCCAAGCCGGAGCAGCTTTCCCTTTACCGAGCCATTGAGGAGCAGGTGAGCACTCCGTCTCATGCGCAGGCGATCAGAATGAGGCGCTGCGCGGAGGAGGGCGCCCTCACTCCCGCCCTCATTCGGTCCATCATGGAGGAGAGCAAGCCCAACCAGACCGCGCATTTCCGAATGCCCAGAAGCAAGATAGCGCGCTTCTTCAAGCCTGACGCATCGCGCGAGACGATCGAGGAGCGGATTGTGAGGGGGTTGGAGCTGCTGGAAAGGCAGGAAAGGAAACGCGGCCTTGACCGATGAAATCGCAGATTCAGGGGGCTCCCCGGCCGCCTCCCGGCGGCAGTGCGCCCTGGGTTCCCCCCTCCCCACACCAGTCTCTTAAACACAACT
>NZ_NFJP01000022.1 GCF_002159915.1 Gordonibacter sp. An230 | reverse complement strand
GGGCGGCCTCACCGTCTACGGGTGCGACGCCGCCCTGCGCTCCCTCGGGCTGCCGCCCCTGGCGAGGTGGGCCGAGGGGTGAGGGCGAGGACACCCGCGGCCGCCTGCGGGGGACGAACCCCGGCGCCCGCCCCTATCCGACCAGGCACGCGCGGGAGCGCCCTTACTCTCTTACGCGCGATCTCGATACAATACGACTTCCCGTCGGCGCGGTGGATAAGTTTGCCGGCGGCGCTCCTTATGCTCTGCATGGAATCACCCCTCTCTGTGCGAATAGTCGCATGGAGACAAAGGGGACGTTTCGACTTGAGAAGATGCAAAGGCCCGACCAGGTGGCTCTCATGGCCGCGTGAGCGTAAGCATTGCTCAGTTGGCAGTGCCCGAACAGCGATTCTCGAATGAGTTAGTCTGCAATTTGCGTTTCGTCGATATAGGCTCTTTTGTTCGCGACGGCATCCGACATCTTCGATTCCGGATTGTCATCGAAAACGACCTTCGCGATCGATCTCCACTTGCGTGGGGGCATGCCGACCAATTTCGTGAAGAGGGCGGAGAAGCTTGTTGCTCGTGCGTATCCGCAACGATGCGCCACTTCGTCTATGCTCATATCATGGTCGGCGAGCAGCCTTTTCGCCAGCTCAATCCTTTCCGAGGAGACGAACTCGGTCACCGTCAAGCCCGTCACCTGCTTGAATGCCTTCTTGAACTTGGTTGACCCCATGTTCGCGATTTCGATCAGGTCCTTCTGCCTGATCGCGTCGCCCAGGTTGCTCTCGATATGCGACACGGCTCTCGCGATCGAGAGGCGGTCCTGCTCGGCCATTCCCTTGCACAGGCTCTCTCTCATCTTAAGCAGCCTCGCCATCACCAGGTTCGCGATTCCGGAATACAGGAGGCCCGCTTCCGGTCCCGGGGTCTCCCTTGGAGTTATCTTGCCGAGCATCTCTGCTATTTCCGGATCCCAGGAAGCCTGGTTCCTAAGGCCCTTCAGACTGGTCGCCAGCGGTTTCAGCGCCTTGTCGATTCTTTCTCCGAAGACGCTTCGGCAGTATTCGTCGTAATACTCGATCTCCGTGTAGGAGAATCTCGCTCCTTTTGGTAGAAGGACCGAGCTTGTCTTGGGCTTTGTTTCGAGAAAGGCGGAAACGCTTGATTGCGGCATGAGGCCATGCCTTTCGCGGCGGACGGCAAAATACCCACCAGAATCGAAACAGAAGGGCAGGCGTTCTTTCAAAGTGAAATCGCAGCAGACGACGGAGAATGACCGCCGCGCCTCCCACGCCCAGTACCACCCTTCGCATCTGCTCCCATCGCCTTCGAAGAGAGCCCCCTCGCCGTTCCAGCCGTCCGCCAGGACGAGGCCGATGGTCTCGAGCGAGGCCGCAAAGGTCTCCGTCGCGGCTTGCGCAGCGTGGGAGAACATCGTTTCCCTGTCGTGCATCTTCCGATCCTTTTATTCGCGTTCGGACGCAATTCCTGCGCGCTCGGACTTTTCCTTGCAGGCGCATCCTGATATGAATTAGACATAGCTAACATTTCTTTCGTTGATTATAGCAGCGAAGGGAAGGTTGTTCTGTTTTGCGAAGCAGGATGCGGAAAACGCTCGCGGAGCGCATCGACGTCAGAACCAAGATGGCCATGCTCGTCGTGCTCATAGCGACCGGGGCCATCGTGAAGGATTACGTTCTGGGCTCGGTCCTCTTTGCCGTTGTCGTCCTCCTCTCCTTCGCAATCGGGCGCGGAAGGATGGCGGCATCCTTCTCTTTCGCCTATCTCTTTCTCATGGGCATCTTCTGGGTCACGACGATGCTTCCGCCGAACGCCGCCGGAGCCCTCGGCTCGTTCGCCCTGGCCTGCCGCACCTGCATGCCCATCTGCCTGTTCGCGGCGGTCTTCGCGACTACCACCAAGATTGGCGACCTCACGGCCGCCCTCTACGGGATGAGGCTGCCGAAGGCGGTTGTCGTTCCGCTGGTGATAGCGGTGCGGTTCTTTCCGACGCTCAAGGAGGAGTCTTCTGCCGTAGCGGACGCGATGAGGGTGAGGGGGCTCGCCCTTTCGCTTAAGAATCTCGTTTCGAAGCCGGCGCTGATGTTCGAATCCGCGGTCGTGCCCGTGATGCTGCGCTGCGCCAAGATCGCAGACGAGCTCGCTGCTGCGGCGGTTGCGCGCGGCATCGACCGGCCTGGAAGGAAGACCTCCTACAACGCGCCCCGGTTCGGATGGGTCGATTTCCTGCCTCTCTCGATCCTTGCCGCCTGCTGCTTGCTTCTTGTGGTTGCTAAGGCCAACCAGGGGATCGGAGGGCTGCTGTGACGAAAAACGCCGTCGAGCTCAGAAGCGTCTCCTTCACCTATGCGGGGTTCGATGCCCCGGCGGTCGACAACGTGAGCTTTGCCGTCGCGCCGGGCGAATGCATCGTTCTTTGCGGGGAATCTGGCTGCGGAAAGACCACCGCGACCCGGATCGTCAACGGGCTGGCGGGTGGGTTCTATGAGGGCAGCCGGACGGGAAAGGTCCTCATAGCGGGCAGGGATGTCGACGACCTGGAGGATTGGGAGCTCTCGTCTTTGACGGGCAGCGTTTTCCAGAACCCTCGCACTCAGTTCTTCAACCTTGACACGACCGGCGAGATCGCGTTTGGCATGGAGAACCTCGGCGTTCCCAGGGAGGAGATGCACAGGCGAGTGCGCGACGTCGTGCGTGAGCTCGGCATAGAGTGCCTGATGGGCAGGGGCATCTTCGAGCTCTCCGGGGGCCAGATGCAATCGGTGGCCTTCGCGAGCGCATGGGCCTGCAAGCCGAGCGTCTACGTCCTCGACGAGCCTTCGAGCAATCTGGATCCTCCCTCCATGGAGAAGCTCGCCTCCTTCATATCGAAAGCCAAGTCGAGCGGGTCTGCCGTGATCATCGCCGAGCACAGGCTCTCCTACCTCGCGAGCGTCGCCGACCGGTACTTGCTCTTCGAAGGCGGTTCCGTCGCCGCCGAATGGGACGCGCAGCGATTCCTGGGGCTGTCCGACGCGGAGCGAGAGTCCTGCGGGCTCAGGTCCTCCGAGCCGCCGAAGCTCGCCGACCTGATGCAGCGCCTTTCCCGTCCCGCCTCCGCCTTTCCCGCCGTCGAGGCGAGGGGAATCTATGCGGGGTACGAGAGGGGCATGCCGGTCCTCGAGGGGATTACCGTCGCGTTCGACCCCGGGAGGGTCGTCGGCGTGGTCGGGCGTAACGGAGTGGGCAAGTCCACCCTGCTCAAGTGCCTGGCGGGGATCAAGAAAGAAGAGCTCGGGCATGTCCGGTTCCAAGGCTCGGTAGTCCCTCCCAAGAGAAGGCCCGAGCATGCGTTTCTGGTCATGCAGGATCCCGACTACCAGCTTTTTCGCCCGAGCGTGCGCGACGAGTTGGCATCCGTGGCTCCGTCTCCTTCCGATGCCGACGAGCTTCGCTTCGAAGCGGTCCTGGAGGAGTTTGGCCTGGGAGATGTCGCCGACCGCCATCCTGCATCGCTCTCGGGAGGGCAGAAGCAGAGGTGCGTCTGCGCCATCGCGTCGGAGTCGGGCGCGCGGGCGCTTCTCCTCGACGAGCCTACGAGCGGCCTGGACTTCCGGAACATGGAGCGCCTCGCGCTCATCTTGCGCGAAGAGGCGTCTCGCGGGAAGACGGTGGCGGTCGTCAGCCACGACACGGAGTTCCTGTCGAAGGCCTGCGACCAGATCGTGCTCATCGAGTGAGCCGGCCTGCAAAGGTTGAGAAGGGATTCCTACGGAAGAAAGGATTTGGAAATGGTAGCAAAAGCAAAACGGAAGGAAAGCGGCAGCCTCAGCTCCAGGGACCTCATAGCCCTCGGCGTCTTCTCCCTGCTGTTCATGGTGGTGAGCATGCTCGTCGTGGGAATCACCTCCATGAGCGTCGTGGCGTACTGCGGCTGCTGCGCCATCGCCGCGATACCCGCCGGGATCGTCTGGGTCTACATGCATGCGCGCGTGCCGCGCGCGGGAACCTCGCTGATCATGGCCCTCGTCTTCGCCGTGATCGTCTTCGTCATCGGGTCGGGATGGCCCGTGGCGCTCGGCCTCGCCGTCGGCGGCGTCGTCTCCGAGCTGGCGCGGAAAGCGCTCGGGTACGGGAGGTTCGCAGGCGTCGCCGTGGGGTACGCGCTTTTCGAGACCTGCTGGGCGGCGGGCCTTTTCGTCCCCATGTTCGCATCCCAAGACTACTACCGCGAGCTGATGGGGTCCAACAGCATCGACCCGGCCTACATGGAAGCCCTTCTGTCCACGGTGACTCCCGAGACGTTCGCGATCATCGCAGCCGTGACCTTCGCGGGCGGCATCATCGGCTCGCTGGTCGGACGGGCGGTGTTCAAGAAGCACCTCGAGCGCGCGGGAATCGCCTAGCACCCTTTTTTGAAAGCAACATGAGAGAAGAGGTATTCAATGAGCAAGGAAAGCAAAGGAAGGAAGCCGGGGGCCCTTTCCCGCTGCCTGCGGTTCGCGGGGAGAAGAAAGCCCCTCGTGTTCGCCTCCATGGCGCTGGCGGTCCTATCCGCGGCGGCGTCCTTCGTCCCATACGTGGCGATCTACCTCATGATCAGGGATGCGGTCGGGGTCTATCCGAACCTGGCCGCCGTCGACGTTTCGGCGATGGCGGGCTACGCGGGCTTGGCGGTGGCAGGCATAGTCGTTGACGTGGGGTGCTATCTTGCCGCGCTTCTGTGCTCCCACGCCGCGGCATTCGACGCGCAGTACCGCACGAAGCTCGACATCGCCGCCCATCTCGGGCGAATCCCCCTCGGGCACGTCGCCAGGCTCGGCACGGGCAGGATCTCGAAGGTCATGGACGAGAGCGTCGGCGGGATCGAGCAGTTCATCGGCCACTCCATCCCGGACCTGGCGGCCACCGCCGCCGCGCCCGTCGTCTTGGCGGCGCTGCTCTTCGTCTTCGACTGGCGCTTCGGCGTCGCCACGCTGGCGGCGGTCGCCGTCGCATGCGTCGTGCAGTTCTCCGGCTACGCCGACAAGCGCGTCATGGCGAGCATGGGGCGCTACCAGGAAGTGAAAGAGCAGATGGGCAACGCCGCCGTTGAGTACGTTCGCGGAATGCGCGTCGTGAAGGCTTTCGGCCAGACGGCGCGCTCGTTCAAGCGCCTCTCCGACGCGATCAAGGACTACACGGGGCTTTCCCTCGACGTCACGCTCTTCTTCCGGAACTCCATGCCAGGCTTCACGGCGATCATCAACAACGCGTACCTGTTCGTCCTGCCCGTCGGCATACTCCTCGCCCCGGGCGCGCAGGACTGGCCGACGTTCGTGCTCTCGCTCGTCTTCTACCTCCTGTTCGTGCATTCGATATCGAGCGTGTTCGCGAAGATCCTCTACGTGAGCGAGGACGGGATGCTCGCCCAGGCAAACATCGACCGCATCGACTCGGTGCTCGGCATCGAGGAGCTCTCTTGTCCCGAGGCGCCGAAAACCCCGAAGGACGCCTCGGTGTCCCTTCGGGACGTGACTTTCTCCTACGAGGACGACGCGGAGCCGGCGTTGCGCGACGTCTCGCTGGAAATCCCTGCCGGCACGGTATGCGCGGTCGTGGGGCCGAGCGGCTCGGGCAAATCGACGCTGGCGAACCTCGTCGCCCGCTTCTGGGACGTCGATTCGGGCCAGGTTCTCGTCGGCGGCGTCGACGTCCGCGAGATGAGCCAGGACGAATTGATGGGCAGCCTCAGCCTGGTGTTCCAGGATTCCCACCTGTTCCGCGAGAGCATCGCGGACAACATCAGGCGCGGCAGGCCGGGGGCGACCGACGACGAGGTGGTCGAGGCGGCGAAGGCCGCCCAGGCGGACGCATTCATCAGCAGCCTTCCCCACGGCTACGCCACGGTAATAGGCTCCGAGGGCGTGCACCTGTCCGGCGGCGAGCAGCAGCGGATAGCCATCGCGCGCTCGATCATCTCGGACGCGCCCATCGTGGTGCTGGACGAGGCGACCGCGTTCTCCGACCCCGAGAACGAGCATTTGATCCAGATGGCGTTCGAGAGGCTCATGGCCGGCAAGACCGTGATCATGATCGCCCACAGGCTCTCCACCGTCGTCGGCGCCGACAAGATAGTCGTGCTTGACGGCGGGCGCAAAGTCGAGGAGGGCACCCATGAAGAGCTCCTCGCCGCATCGGGGACGTATGCGAAGATGTGGGGCCAGTACACGGAGGCGGTCGAATGGGGGATCGAATCCGCATCGACTGACAGCAAAGGCGAAGTTCCCGAAACGTCAGCCGTTCATGCGGCTCGGGATGGCTCTGTTGAGGAGCACGGCTCCGCGGAGGCGTTCGGCGAGCCGTCGGCCGGCAAAGCCCCTTGGCTTCAGAGGGCGTTCAATCTCTCCAAGCAGGGTTATTCTGGCCTCAAGCGCTCCGCCCTTGCATGCACCCTGAGCGACCTGGCCCTCATGATTCCCTTCGTCTGCACGGTCGCCGCGTTCGCGGCCCTTGTGGGGACCCTTGCGGGCGAGCCCTTCGACGCGAGCGCGCTCTGGGCGATCTTCGCCGTTGGGATCGCGGGGGCGGTCGTGGTCTTTTTCGCCTCGAGGAACGACTACAAGAAAACCTACGTGGCCGCCTACACCGAGTCCGAGGGCATCCGCCTGCGCCTCGCCGACCACCTGAGGAAGCTGCCCATGAGCTTCTTCAACCGCCGGGACACGACCGACGTTGCCGACCGCATCATGGGGGACGTGACGGCGCAGGAGTCCATGCTCTCCTCGACGCTCCCGCAGCTCATCGCCGGAATCGTGTCGACCGTGGTCATCTGCGTGATGCTCGCCTTCTTCGACTGGAGGCTCGCCTGCTGCGTTATGGTCACGCTTCCGCTTTCGGCGGGGGTCATCGCCTTGAGCCGACGCCATCAGTCGCGCCTTTTCGAAAGGCAGAACCGCGTCCGCCTGGATGCGCTGGCGCGCGTGCAGGACTACCTCGAAGGCATCAAGGACATAAGGGCCTGCAGGGCGGTGGGCAAGGACTCCGCCGCCATGGAGCAGGCGATGCTCGAGCTCAAGAGAGTGACGATGCGGGTCGAGCTCGCCGTCGACGTCTCCGTCTCCCTTGCGAGTGCTATCCTCCGCTCGGGAGTCGGTTTGACCGCCTGCGTCGGGGCGGTGCTTCTCGCCTCCGGCGGCGTCGACTTCATGGTTCTGCTCATGTTCTTGCTCATCGTCTCCCGCGTCTACGGGCCCATCCTCGCCCTCGTCTCGCAGCTGCCCAACCTTCTCAACCTCTCGACCAAGACGGCCCGGATCAAGGCGGTCATGGACGAGCCCGAAGCGAGGGGGTCCGCCTCGGCGGATGTGCCCGGCCACGACCTGTCCTTCCAGGGCGTCCGGTTCGGGTACGGCGACGAAGAGGTGCTCCACGGCGTAAGCTTCGTCGCGCGCGAGGGGGAAGTCACCGCGCTCGTCGGGCCGAGCGGCTCGGGCAAGTCGACCTGCGCCCAGCTGGCGGCCAAATTCTGGGAGCCCGACAGCGGCAGGGTCCTCTGCTCTGGAAAGGACATCGCCGAGTTCTCCGAGGAATCGTGGCTCGCGCACGTCTCCATAGTCTTCCAGGACGTGGTCCTTTTCGACGACACGGTTGCGAACAATATTCGCATCGGCCGCGAAGGCGCCTCCGACGAAGAGGTGGCCGAGGCTGCAAGGGCGGCGCACTGCCTGGAGTTCATCGAGAGGCTTCCCCAGGGGTTCGACACGGTGCTGGGCGAGAACGGCGCCTCCCTCTCGGGCGGGGAGCGCCAGCGCCTCTCCATTGCGAGGGCTCTCCTGAAAGACGCGCCCGTGGTGCTCCTCGACGAGGCGACCGCCTCGCTCGACCCCGAGAACGAGACGCTTATCCAGAGAGCGGTCGGAACCCTGTGCGCAGGCAAAACGGTAATCGTCATCGCCCATCGACTGAGGACCGTCGCCAATGCGGACAAGATCGTCGTCCTAGACAGCGGGCGCGTGGCGGAGGAGGGGAACCACAAGACGCTGCTCGCCGAAGACGGGCTGTACGCGAGGCTGTGGAGGCTCCAGCAGGAAAGCTCGTCGTGGACCGTTCCCGCCGACAGGGGCGATGCCGCCGATGTCCCGACGGGCAGATGAGCGGGTGGGCGGGCGAGAATCCTCCGAGGACTACCTCGAGGCCATCCTCGTGATCCGCCGCCTGCGCGGGTCGTGCCGCAACGTGGACATCGCCGAGCGCATGGGCGTCGCCAAGCCGAGCGTCACCAAGGCGCTCGGCAACCTGGCGCGCAGGGGCCTCGCCGAGGTGGTCGGCCGCGACGTGCGGCTGACCGAGGAGGGCGGGCGCCTCGCCGAGGCCACCCTCGACAAGCACCGCTTCTTCGAGCGGCTGCTCGTCGAGTCAGGCGTGGACGCCGAGACCGCCTCGGCTGAGGCCTGCCGCATGGAGCACTGCCTGTCAGAGGACTCCTACAGACGTTTCGCGGCCTATCTCGGGAGCCGACGAGACGAGGGCGATGGCGGGTAAACGGAGGGCGGCTTGCAGGCCAGACTGGGCGACTGGCTCAGTTTCGGATACCGCCCACTAGGCAACTCCTCGCTGAGCGAGGGGACGATATCGAGCGGCGGCGATGGCAACGAGCATCGCGCCATCGCCGCCAAGCCCCGCGACGCCGAGGTGCAGCGTCTGCCGCTCCGGAAGGAGCAGACGCATGGCAGTCGAATCAGCAGGATGCCCGTACGTCAAGATCCCCGTGCCGATACAGGACACGTACTCGGTGGCGGAGATAGCGATACTCTTACGTGTGAGCAGGAACGCGGTCTACGAATGGAGCCTCCTGGAGGACGACCCCCTGCCGCTCAGGAGGATGATGGGTAGAAAGAGGGGGCGCTTCGCGTTCAGGGACGAGCTGCTCGAGTGGAGCAAACGGCACGCGACGTGATTGTAGCCAGACAGAACCTTTCAGGACGCCCCGCTTCGATTCGAGTAGAGATAGTTCCCGCCCAAATTAACTAGGCGGTTCATCGAGGCTCCTCCGCCTATCAAGCCAAGGCCGCTTCTACCGAGATATCATGAGCGTAAGAGTTGACATTGACTAACTTTGGTGGCAAAATCCCCAACACGAAAGATAGCTAAGTTATTTTTGGAGGGAGGTGACCGCAGTGAGCAACGGCAACTACCAGGAGACGCACGAGCGCATCTTGAAGAGCGGTCTTGCGGCGTTTCTGGAAGAGGGGTTCGAGAAGGCGAACCTGCGCAGGATCTGCAAGGCTGCCGGCGTGACCACCGGGGCGTTCTACAAGCATTTTAAAGACAAGGAGGCGCTCTTCTCGGAGCTGGTCGAGCCGCTGGCGAGCATGATTCGCAAAGCTTACGCCCAAGGCGAGAAGCGAGGTTTCGCTGGGTACGACGAAGGGAAGCCCGTGACCCCGGAGCAGGTGCGCGCCGCGCTCGAGGCCAAGGCGGCGGGGACGCTCGCGACCACGGCGATGCTGTACTCCCATCGCGACATCTACGAGCTCCTTGTGTTCCGCTCCTACGGCACCCCCTACGAGCACTTTCTTGACTGGCTCGTCGACGAGGAGGACAGGACCACCCTCCGCGTTCTCGAGCTGATCCACGGCGCAGAGAAGGCTCGAGCCGTCATCTCGAAAGAGTCTCTCCACATCGTCAACCACGCGTTCTACAGCGCCCTTTCCGAGAATATCATCCACGCGAAGAGCGTCGAGGAGCTCAACGCGACGACCGAGGTCATTTCAACGTTCTTCAATGCGGGCTGGGAGAAATATCGCATGCTTTGACGACCCTTTCTTTTTTTTGCCGTCAAAGATAACTAAGTCATTATTAACCGAGACAATAGATTGAGGTGGTGCCATGACAGAGACAAGCGAGCAAGACCGGCAAAGGGACGAGGCGGGGCGGGAAGCCATCAGGCGCCTGTCCAGACCTGTCAAGGGACGCGTCATGCTGGCGCAGGCGTTCACCGTGCTCTCGGCGCTTCTGTCCTTTGCACCGTATTTGGCTTTGGTGTGGCTGGGGGATCTGTTCCTAGCGGGGGAAGGCCCGCTCGCGCAGGTCGATGCGTCTAAAGTGCACGAAATTGCGCTCCTTCTCGTTATGGCATTTCTCTCGCAGCTGTTCTTTCGCGCTCTTGCGCTCATCATCACGCATTTTGCCGATATGAAACTGCGCTACGTCATTCGCAAGGGTATCGTTGAGCGGTTGAGCCGCGCGCCTCTTGCTTGGTTTAGCGCTACGGAATCCGGCAAGGTCAGAAGCGCTGTGCAGGATGACACGAAGACGGTCCACACCGTCATCGCACACGGACCGGTCGACCGTCTTAACGGCGTTTTACAGCCGATGGTTCTTCTGGCTTTCATGTTCTGGATCAATTGGCGCTTGGCGCTCATCGGTATCGCCACAATCCCCTTCTATTTCCTGCTGCAGGCGCTCTCTATGAAGGATATGGGACCGAAAACCGCCGAGATGAACGGGCACCTTGCACAAGTGTCTTCGACGATGGTCGAGCTCGTGTCCGGCATCAAGGTGGTCAAAGCGTTCGGAAAAACAGGAGAGGCGCATCGTAATTACGCGGACGCAGCATCGGCATTCTCCCAGTCGTACTGGGACTGGTGCGCCCCGCTCATTGGGCTTTGCTCGATTGCCGGCGAGCTCATCTCCTCCCCCTTGCTGCTGCTGATCAACCTCGGCGGCGGCGCGCTTGTCATGGGGGCAGGGTTGGCCACTCTCCCCCAGGTTCTCGCGTGCGCGCTGATAGCCATCGTGCTTCCGACCGCCATCAGCGCTGTCGCCAACAGCACGTGGTCGTACCAGATGGCCGGCGCTGCCGCAGTCAGGCTGTGCGAGATTCTGGACACGCCGTCGATTCCCGAGTCGAAAACCTCAAAGAAGCCCGACGGGGTCGTCGTTGAGGTGAACGACGTATCGTACTCCTACGGCGATACCCAGGCCTTGCGCGGTGTCAGTCTTGTCCTTAATCCCGGCACCACGACGGCGCTCATCGGCCCGTCAGGCTCGGGTAAATCGACACTCGCCACACTCATCGCGCGCTTCGACGACCCGGAAAGCGGCTCCATCCGTTTCGGCGGCGTCGATCTGAGAGACATCTCCTCTCGTGATCTCTACAACATGGTTTCGTTCGTGCTCCAGGACCCGATGCTAATCAACGCCTCCATCGGAAGAAACATTTCTTTAGCTAAGCCGGAGGCTTCCCTGGAGGAGATTCGGGAGGCTGCCCGTACGGCGCAGATCGACGATTTCATCATGTCGCTGCCCAAGGGATACGACAGCGTTTTGGGAACCGACTGCTCGCTCTCAGGCGGTGAGAGCCAGCGCGTGAGTATAGCGCGTGCCCTTTTAGCTGATACGCCGATCCTCATCATGGATGAGGCCACCGCTTTTGCTGACCCGGATTCAGAGCTCGAAATCCAGAAAGCGCTGAGCGCCTTGGTCGAGGGCCGAACCGTTCTGGCCATCGCCCACCGGCTCAACGCTGTTCTAGGTGCCGATCAAATAGCCGTGTTGGAAGAAGGTAAGATCGTCGCCCTTGGAACGCATGCGGAGATTCAAGACAACGAGCATTATCAGGCGCTTCTCAAGCAGGGAGGCCTCTGCGGTAGTGAAGAAGAGGGCGATGCAGATGAGTAATTCCAAACGCTTCTTACCGAGACTTCGTCGTTATATGGACGAGGGTGATAGGCGCCAGCACCGTTTGGGAACTTTGCTCTACGCCCTTTCCGGCGTGATGTGCGGCATCGGTCTCGCCATCATGATGCCGGCGACCATGGCTCTCCAGTCCGGCGACCCCCAATGGGGCTTGACGTTTTGGGGCTGGGCAGTCGCGCTTGCGGCGGTGACAGTCGTCGGCTCAACAGCCTCGTTCTTCGGTACCAAGCTCAGCTATGCAGCGGGGTTAGGCTTCATGCGCAATATGCAGGTGGTCATCGGGAACAAGGTGTCGCGTTTGCCACTTGGCTGGTTTAAGGCGGATAGTGCCGGAAGGCTTTCGCGCATGGTTACGCAGGAAATGATCTCGACCGGACAGGCCGCCGCTCTTTATGTTGGCCAGCTTATAAAAAACGCTGCCGCCGCAATCGTGTTCTGTGCTGCCGTGTGGCTTTGGAGCTGGCAAATTGGAATCATGCTGACGCTTTCCATCCCAATCCTTTTCCTTCTTCTGCGCGTTTCACAGGCATGCGTCGGAAAAGGAAACGGGTTAGAGGATTCCGCCGAGCGGGACATCGCCGCGAGGATAGTCGAGTTCGCACGATGCCAGGGAGCCCTGCGCGCCTGCCGTGCGGGCGCCGACTATGAGGAGCTCGAGAGCAGTTTCGTAGAAGGTAGAAAGCGGTCGATCCGCGGCCTGTGGTGGAGTGCCCTCGGCGAAATTCTTTCCGGAACAAGCGTGCAGATGCTCGTTGTGAGCATGATCATTGCGGTGAGCTACTTGGGTGCAAGCGGAAGCATCGGGGCACTTGAGACGGTGGTCATGATCGGCGTCGCATTAAGGTTCACCACGCTCCTCAACGAGATTGCCTCAGCCCTATTCGGTATGGAGGACCGCCGGGCAATGCTCGACGGCATGGACGAGGTCGTCGAAGCAGCCGAGCTGCCGGTTGTAGGCGAGTCGAGAGCCCGCCCGACCGATGCAAGCGTCCGAATGGGAGAGGTTCGCTTTTCTTACATGAAGGAGAAGCCAATCCTTCGTGGAGTTGACCTCGACGTTCCGGAAGGCAGTATGGTCGCCATTGTAGGCCCGTCTGGTTGCGGCAAGACAACTATGCTCAAGCTAATCGCGCGTTTTTACGACGTCGACGATGGAGCGGTCAGGATCGGCGGCGTAGACGTCCGCGATATGACGACAGAGGATCTTTTCGCTCGGGTGTCTTTCGTTTTCCAAGACGTCTATCTCTTTAACGACACGCTGAGAAACAACGTCCTTATGGCGAACCCAGATGCTTCGGAGGAGCAGCTTCGCGCGGTCGCTGACCTTGCCGGGGTGACGGAGGTCGTCGAGCGCCTTCCTGAGGGCTGGGAGACGCTGTGCGGCGAAGGAGGTCGCTCGCTTTCCGGCGGCGAGCGGCAGCGCGTTTCCATTGCTCGAGCGCTTCTCAAGCAAGCCCCCATCGTGCTCCTGGACGAGGCGACGTCGGCTCTCGATGCGGAAAACGAGAAGAACGTCGTTCGCTCAATAGAGACGCTCAAACGACGCTCCACGCTCATCGTGGTCGCGCACAAGCTCGAAACCGTGCGCATGGCGGACAAGATCGTGGTCATGGACAGCTCGGGCAAGGTTGCGGAGACAGGGACGCACAACGAGCTGATCGCCCTCGAAGGAGAATACAAAGACTTCTGGGACAAGCGCAACGCAAGCTCCCAGTGGCAATTGGTCTAGCAAACAGAGCAAAAGGAGGCTCACATGAAACTGAAGGACATCGCGACAATAGCGGTACTGGGAGTGATCGGATTCGCTCTCGGGATGGGCGTCGGCATGATAACAGGCATGTTCGGCGCGCTTTCCATGTACGTCTCGGCGGGATTTGCGGCCTTCTTCGTCGGTCCCGTTTACACCATCATGGCGCGCAAGGTGCAAAAACGGGGGACGGCCTTCTGCTTCTGGTTGATCTACGGCGTGCTCTACGCGATCATGGGCTTCGCCGTCGCGACGCCCCTGTGCCTGATCGCGGGCATCGTCGCAGAGATCATCGCCGGCGACTACGGAAACAAGAAGAGGGTGTGGCTGTCGTTTTCGGCATCGATGTTCATCTACTCGATGCACATGATAGTGTTCGTGCTCGTTCTGGGATCCGATGGGCTGGCGACTTTCGTCGAGAGCATCTCGCTTGAACAGGCGCAGCAGATGGTGGCGATGTACACGGTCGATATGATGGTCATCTGCGTGCTGATCAATATTGTGACCGAGCTTCTGGCCGGGCGTTTCGGAATGTTCATTAACGACAAGTTCTTCGAAAAGGGCGCGAAGGAAAGCAGGCTGGGTTGATGGGGCGAACGGGTCTGCTCGACAGCGGGCGCGAGGGGCATCTGCACCCGCTGACGCTCTTCGCGCTGACGCTTCTGGCGCTCATCCAAGCGTTTCTCGCCAATCAGCTGGTATATGCCCTCGTTCTGGCGCTGTCGTTTCTCGTCCTTTTGGACGTCTCGCCGGCATCCTTCTTGAGGCAGCTCGCGCTCTTTGCGGTGGCATGCGGGGTCGTGCAGCTGATCCTGCATGTCGACATCGGCTATGTCACGAGCATCTTCCTGGGCGTGGCGGTTTTGGTGGTGAGGGTCTTCCCCGTCGTCAACATCGGTTGTGCCCTCATGATGACGAGCTCCTCGAAGCTTCTGGCGAGCATGCGCAAGCTGCACGTTCCGAACAGAGCCGCAGTCGGCGCAGTCATAGGGTTGCGCTTCCTCGACGAGATGGGCGGCCGCGTGAAGGAGATAAAGCGCGGGATGCGGGTTCGCGGGCTGCGCCCGAGCCCGCTTCGTCCCGTGCACGCCTTCGAGCTCTACTTCGTTCCCCTTGTGTACAAGTGCCTGCACGTGAGCGAGACGCTCGTCTCCTCCGTGATTTCGAAAGGAATCGAAGCGAATTGCGAAAAGACGAGCTACCGAAGTCTCTCCTTCGGTCTGCTTGACGGAGCCGCCTTGGGCGTCGGAGTCGTTCTTTTGGGGGTCGCGGTATGGATGTGATTGACGTCGACATTCGGTCTTTCTCATACAAGGGAGAAGGTCTCGCGGCATTGAAGAACGTGCGGTTTTCGGTGGAGCGCGGCGAGCTCGTCGTACTCACCGGCAACTCCGGGTGCGGGAAGACCACTCTCATGCGCGCCATGAACGGCTTGATTCCCGATCAGTACGAAGGCGAGCTCGATGGGAGAATCGAGCTTCTCGGGAAAAGCCTGGGAGAGTTCTCCTCCGGCGAGCTCGCCCGCACGATCGGCAACGTGTTCCAGAATCCGACCGACCAGTTCTTCACCCGCAAGGCGGCCGACGAGGTGGCCCTCGTCGGCGAGAATCTGGGCATGCCTCGCGAGGAGCTGATCGAAAGGGTCGAGTCGGCTTTCGAGAGCATGAAAATCGCGCATCTGGCGGGCAAGGACCTCATAGGCCTCTCGGGAGGAGAGAAGCAGCGCGTCGCCATAGCCTCGACGCTCGTCTACGACACCCAGGTGATTTTCTTCGACGAGCCGTCCGCTAGCCTCGACCACGAAGGGATAGAGGACTTTCGCCGAATCCTCGCCGATTTGAAGGCTCTCGGCAAGACCGTCGTCATCGCCGAGCACAGGCTTTACTTTCTGGCGGATCTCTACGACAGGCTCCACGTCATGGCGGGCGGCCAAATCGTCGATTCGTTCGCAGCGGGTCGGCTTCGTGCTGAGGATTGCGCGCGCTATGGGCTTCGTGCACTTGATTTGCACGGCTTGAATCCGGAAAACCACCGTCAGCTTGGGGCAGAGACTGCCTCAATGAAGGGCGTTTCGGTCTCCGCAGGCGGGCGAGCCCTGATCGGGCCCTTGACGCTCTCTTTGCGAGAGGGCGAGGTTATGGGCGTCCTTGGGGCAAACGGAGTCGGAAAGAGTACGCTCGCCCGGGCGATGTGCGGCCTTGCCGGCGGTCGACAGGCCTTCTCGTGGGGAGTTCGGCCTCGGCAGAGGCTTCGCCGCTCGTACTACATGATGCAAGACGTCGATTACCAGTTGTTCTTCGACACGGTGGAAAACGAAATCCTGACCGACCAGAAGAACATCGACAACGGCCGTCTCGATGAGGTGGCGCGTATCGTCAGGGCCATCGACCTATGGGACAAGAGGACCGAGCATCCGCAAAACCTATCAGGGGGCCAGAAGCAGCGTTTGGCGCTGGCTTGCGCCTTTCTGAGCAGCAAGGAGATCGTCGTTCTGGATGAGCCGACATCGGGCCTCGACTTCATGCACATGGCGAGGATTGCCGGGCTCATCGAGGAGCTTGCCGAAGGCCGTCCCGTAGCTGTTATCACCCATGACCTTGAGTTCTTGTTCAAGGTCTGTACTTCGGCTCTGATGGTGGGGCGAGACGGCTGCGAGAAGGTCGACCTGCGGGCGCCCGGATCCAGCAAAAGCGTCCTTAGGTTCATGGGGTGCGTTCGTTAGTTGTCTTCACTCGACGTAGCGGAAGCCGATTCCACGTCCCTTCCCGGATGGCAGAAGAGGCGTGCCGCATGGAGCAGTGCATCTACGGATTCTTTCGAGAACCCCTCCTCCTGCCTGGAGCGGATCGAGGATTCTCTTCGATGAGGGATCGGCATCGCCAATCGGCCGGCCCCATCGTCTTAGCCGATGCGGGGTCGGCTCGTGCGGCGGACTGTTCGCGAAGCCGTGTCGCCTGCAGGGACTAGGCGAACGAGAGGATGATTTGAATGAGGGATGAAGCCGATGCGAGCTGCGGCTCACGGAGCAGGGCGACAACCAAGTCGTCCGAAGACTACCTCGAGGCCATCCTCGTGATCCGCCGCCTGCGCGGGTCGTGCCGCAACGTGGACATCGCCGAGCGCCTGGGCTTCTCGAAGGCGAGCGTCACCAAGGCGCTCGGCAACCTGGCTCGTAAGGGCCGTGTCGAGGTGGTCGATCACGACGTTCGCTTGACCGCAGCTGGAAAGCACCTTGCCGAGGAGACGCTATCTAAACACCGCTTCTTCGAGCGTCTGCTCGCCAACGCCGGGGTGAATGCGGAAGTTGCCTCCAAAGAGGCATGCCGCATGGAGCACTGCATCTCCACGGATTCTTTCGAGAAGCTCTCCTCCCACCTAGGGCGGATTCAGGATTCCCTTCGATAAGGGATCAGCATCACCAAGCGACCGGCCTCATCGCCTTTGACAATGCTGTGCCGGCTCATATTCCAAAATAGCCACGATTCGTCTGGCGAGTTCCCCTACCAGCAAAGCGGCCCTCCGAATTGGACGGGGCCGCTTTGCTATGCCGTTCTCTTCTTCCTTGTCAGGTCCCCACCTCATCATCTCGATTATCTGCGGCCAAGGCCTTCAAGTTGCAGGACGCATCCCGAAAATCAAGGCACATAAAGCAAAACTACTACCTGGGTGGCGCTTGCGGCGGATTGCGCAGATTTCGTCAACGAATGACATGCAGGGACTTAGCGGGACAAGCCCGCTTTTACCGTTTTGACCCCATTCGACTCCGGCTCGAACATGACCGAAAGGACTTTATTGGAGCTATCGGTGCTCGAAACGCTTTAAGAGCGCCTTGTGGAGACGAAAGGAAACCCATGGACGTATCGGAAGACGGCATCAGAGGCCTTCGGCGATTCGGAGGATCGAGCCGATCGCTGTCCGACCTCGTTGATGCGGAGGAAGTGTCCCGGCATCTCGGAATAACGCCCAGAAGGGTGCTGTCGATGGCCCGCAAGGGCTCGATTCCCTGCGTGAGGCTCAGCGCGAAGACCATTCGCTTCGATATCGAAGCTGTCGACCGGGCCCTTGGAAGGCGGTAGGCATGCTGACGGCGCTCTTGCGCGCGCTGCCGCGTTCCGCCGCCTTCGGAAGGAGCACTCGACATGATTTCTGATAGAAAAACATCTGGCGTCTTCGTCAAGACGCCCGTCCTTGTCCAGGACACGTATTCGGTCGAGGAGATTGCAATTCTGTTCCGCGTAAGCCGAAACAGCGTCTACGAGTGGCACAAGCGCGAGGACGACCCCCTGCCTTTGAGGCGCATGAACGGCAAGAAGCGCGGGTTCTTCGCCTATCGCGACGAGCTCCTCGAGTGGAGCAAGCGCAATGCGGTCTAGGGACGCGGGGAACGACCGGCATGGCGGAGCGTAGCGACGAGGCTTTCATCATCGTAAGGGAGTTCATGACGAGGGGGCTCGGCCTCACAGGCCTCCCCCTCCTTGTGTACGCCCGGATCTACGGCTTCTGCGAAAGCGGATCCCCCTACTTCGAGAGCAAGGCGCATCTGGGCAAGATTCTCGGAGTCGACACGCGAAGCGTTGTCCGAGCGGTGAGGAAGCTCGAGGAGGCGGGCCTTGTGTTCGAGGTAGGCCGCCAAGAGCTTTCCAAAGGGAGGGAGACGAAGGTCTACCGCATAGACTTCGAGGCGGCCCGAAGGGCGAAGGGGGCAATCGAGGGGGCCGGCCAGTCGACGCATGGCGAAATGCCATCGGATGACCGCGGGCCGCGCCCGTGCCGCCTTCTGCATGACCAGACGCCATGCCGACCCCTGACGCCTTGCCAGCTAATAACAAAGACGGAAAACAAAGATTACAGATAGGACGTGCCATGGGCGAATCGAAGCCGACGCATTCGGAGGCTTGCTGCGAATACTGCGGTCGCCCCCTCGCTCCATGCGTGGTCGAGTTCGGCGCCAGGCGGATCGTCGCGGGGTTCCGCGAATGCGACTGCGAGGGCGCACGCGGGCAAAGGGCGCGAGCCGAGAGGATGGAAGCCGCGAAGAGGGAAGCGCGCCTGGCCGAGCGCCGCAAGCGCGCGGGGATCCCGAAGCGGTTCCTCGGCGCGACCGTCCAGCACCAGGACCTCATCGACTACCTCGAGTCGTTCGAAGGCAGCGCAGGGCGAGGCCTCTACATATACGGCTCGGTCGGAAGGGGGAAAAGCTATTCAGCCGCAGCCTTGGCGAACGCCTTCGTGGACGCCGGCTACCGCACGGTGTTCACAACGGCATCGGCGATGCTCGAGAGGATCAAGGCGAGCTTCTCGGGGAACGGGGAGACTGATTCGGTCATTTCCAGATACGCTGCATGCGACGTCCTCGTCCTCGACGACCTCGGCAAAGAGGATGCCAAGGAGTGGTCCTCGAACATGATGTTCCTTGTGATAAACGCCCGATACGAAAACATGAGGCCGACCATCTTCACCTCGAACTACTCGCCCCAGGCGCTATCGAAAAGGCTTGGAAGGAAGGGAGAGACGGAGACCGCCGAGGCTATCGCGAGCCGGCTCTCGGAGACCACCATCCCCATCCACCTCACGGGGCCGGATATGAGGATTGCGTCAAGGATGTGACCGACGGGACTTGCCGGGACGACGGCGCCTTCTCCCGCCGACGCCATCGGCGAGTCTGTGAGTAAATCGCGACAAGAATCGAGGGCAGTCGGCGTGCGGATGGCAGCCGACTCCGGAAGGCGATGGAGGAACGATGACGGGCAGGTTGAAGGAAGCCGACGAGAGAACCAAGCGGGAGCTCGCCGACAAATGCCAGGAGAACGGCTGGCTCAGGCGGGGCGGATACCCCTGGCAAGACGACCCCTACCTCGAGGAATACCCCTACGAGTTCGCGAAGGCCGGCAGCGTGGAAGAGCTGCGCGGCTTCTTCGCGCACGGAAACTGGGCGCTGCGCCAGGGGATCGTGTACGAGGATCTCGCCTTCGTGCAGCAGGTCGACGGCGGCGACGAGTGGTGGACGCTGAAGCGCACCGACTCCGGCTGGCTCGCCTTCGAGAGTTGGTCCTTCGGCCGCATCGTGCAGGAGCCCGAGAGGTTCTCACATGCGATAGAGTGCATGCATCGCGCAACTCCAGAGCAGTGCAAGCGCCTCGAGTACATGGAGGCGGTTCCGAGCATCGAGGATGCCGCCAGACGCGCACGCGATTCCATCCAGCAACTGAACAAAACGGCGATGACGCCCACGCGCGGCGCGCGGGCGGAGCTTCGCTGAACACACTTACGAAGGCGGGTTCACCCCGCCTTCTCTGTTTTCGGAAAGCGACTGGGACAGTCTGTCCCACCAAGAGGAAGGGACAAGAAGCATGACAAACGACTTCGGCGACGACTCCGGCGAGAAGCTCGTCGACTGGATGATCCGCATAGGCCAGGATGCCGGCGAGGCGGCCATGATGGCCAGCGGCGAGCGGCTCGCATCGGCGTTCAGGCGCGCCCGCAGCGAAGACGCAATCGAAGGCGGGGCCGAACCTGGCCGCAGCGTGGCCGAGTGGGCAAAGCTCGACCTGTCCGAATTCACAGCGCTTCCCGAGTACGAGACCATCCGCCAGGTCATCGACAAGAAACTCTCGCGCGAGGGCATCCGACACGAGTTCGCGCCCATGCCGGAGGGCGAGCATCTCGTCTTCATGGTCGAGGACGCGCCTGCGGTCAACGACGCCTTCAAGGACCTCGAGAAGACCACGCGCGCATCCGCCCAGCGCGCGGGAAAGGAACTCTCGCAGATGCGCGAGCGTATCAAGGGCGAACCCATCGCGGAGAAGGCGGCGCGCGCCAGGGAGGCGTCATCCCGACTGGAGGCCGCCAAGGGAAAGTCGCGCGAGATGTCGCGCGGCGTCGAGACGAGGGCGAAATGAGGCCGCTTGCGCAGGCGCTCGCGGCGGGTGCCGCAAGCGCCGCCTGCTTCTGCGCCGGAGACGCGCTCGCGGCTGCGGCCGCCGCGTCGGGGTTCCCCGCATGCGACGCCCCAGTCCTGCTGTCGGCGATTCCCGAAACGGGGCTCGCGGCGGAGCCCATGGCGCTTGCCGTGGGCCTCATGGCCGCATGCATACCCTGGGCGGTCTGGGCGCGCAGCCTCGTGCGCGCGGGCACGTACCGCCAGGGCGAGGAGCACGGCTCCGCCCGCTGGGGAACCCTCAAGGAGGGACGAGCGTTCATGGACAGGAAAGACAAGGCGAACAACATCCTGCTCTCGAGGGACTTCGCGCTCGCGCTCAAGCCGAAGCGCTTCGACCTCAAGCACGACCGCAACCGCAACGTCTGCGTGCTCGGCGGCCCCGGATCGGGCAAGACGCGCTACTACGTCAAGCCCAACCTCATGCAGGCAAACGCCGACTTCCTCGTCACCGATCCCAAGGGAACCCTCCTCGGCGATGTCGGCTGGATGCTCGAGGACGCCGGATACGACATACGCACCTTCGACACGACCGACTTCTCCCGCTCGATGCACTACAACCCGCTTTCATACGTGAAGGACCAGGCCGACATCCTCGTCTTCGTGGAGTGCCTGATCAAGAACACCACGCCCGACGACCGCAAGGGGTCGGATCCCTTCTGGGAGAACTCCGAGCGCCTGCTCTACACGGCGCTGGTGGCCTACCTCGTCTACCACGCGCGACCCGAGGAGAGGGACCTCAACTCCCTCATGCTGCTACTGAGCCTCGCGGAGGCGCGCGAGGAGGACGAGTCCTACATGAGCCCGCTCGACCTCATATTCGAGGAGCTCGAGACGGGCATGCGCTTCATGGAGCGCGGGCGCGGGCGCGAGGCGCGGGAAGAGCGCCCCTTCGACGACGGGGGCGACTGGGGCTGGGTCCGCATCGCCGAGCCCCGCGACCCGGAGGAGGACTTCGCGCTGTCGAACTACCGCGCCTTCAAGGTGGCGGCCGGGAAGACCCTGAAGTCGATCATCATTAGCTGCAACGTGCGCTTGAAGCCCCTTTCGGTCGATGCGGTCTCCGATCTCGTCGCATACGACGAGATGGCGCTCGACTCTCTCGGCTCGGGAGAGGGCAGCCACGCCATCTTCGCGAGCATGTCGGACTCGGACTCGACCTTCGACTTCCTCTTCGCGCTCCTCATGTGGCAGGCGACGAGCGTCCTGTACAAGACGGCTCTCGCTCGCTTCGGGGGCTCGCTCAAGCGCCCCGTGCACTTCCTGCTCGACGAGTTCGGCAACATCGGCACGGTGCCCGATTTCGAGAGGGTCATCGCCACGGCCCGCTCGCGCAACGTGGGCTTCAGCATCATCCTGCAGTCGGCCAGCCAGCTCGAGCGCGCCTACAAGAAGGAGGGCGCGAAGACCATCCTGGACTGCTGCGACACCGTGGTGTTTCTCGGCGGCAAGTCGACCGAGACCAACGAGATGATCTCCAAGATGGTCGGCAAGCAGACCGTGAAGGTGCTCACGGAAAGCGACTCGAGGGGCGCGAACCGCTCCACCACCCAGAACTACAACGTGATCGAACGCGACCTCATGACGCCCGACGAGGTGGGAAGGCTCCCGCGCGACGAGTCGATCGTGCTCATCAGCGGGACCTACCCCCTGAAGGGCGCGAAGTACCGCATCGAGGAGCATCCCTCCTATCCCGAGGTGGACCCCGGGCATGCGGGCGCGAGGCACGAGGAGCGTTTCGACTTCAAGGAGTACCGGGAAAGGAGAGGCGGTGATGCGCCCATGAGATGAGAGATGGGACGGCGGGAGCCGACACTCCCTTGACAAGCGCGGCGCGGCCAGCTTCCACACAAGCCCGCCGCGCGCCGTCCCGGATGCAAAGGGGCGCGAGATGCGCTCCGCAACCAATTGTACCAACTGGGGCGGCCGCCTCAAACCCAACCGTTGCGGCCGCCCACAAGCAAGACATGCAAAGGAGCCAAGATGCTCTCAAACATCATCGGACTCGTCTCCGGCTGCGTCACGTTCCTCGGCGGCTTCCTGGTCGTCTGGGGCGCGGTCTCTCTCGGGCTCGCCATCCGAGAGCAGCAGGGAGGCGCCCAGATCGCCAGCGCGATCTCGACCATCGCTGGCGGGGCGATCATCATCGCCGCCGCCATCTACTTCGGCCAGCTCGACACGTCCTGGCTCCCCGCCTAAGGGAAGGAGGATGTGCAAATGCTATCCGTAAGGGTCCAGAAGGACATCGGCGAGTACACCGAGAAGATCGTGGGCAAGCTCTCCGCGCGCACGCTCGCGTGCCTCGCAGGCGGACTCGCCTCCGCCGTCGGAGCCGCGGCGCTCTGCCAGTTCGCCCTCGGCATCGAGGTGCGCGACGCCGCCCTGCCGGTCATGTGCGCGTCGCTGCCGTTCTGGCTCGCGGGGTTCTGGCGGCCCCATCACATGAAATTCGAGAAGTTCGTCCCGCTCTGGCTCGACTTCAAGCTCGAGGACCAGAGGATCCTCTACCGCTCCACCCCCGTGCTCGAGGGCGCGCAGACCTCTCCCGTGCCGGGACGCCCTTCGCGAAAGGCCAAGCGCAAGGCGAAGAGGAAGGGGGCGGAGGCGAATGCTGCTGTTCGATAAGACCAATAAGAAACCCAAGGAAAAGGAGGCGGCGGCACGCAAGGGCAGGCTGCCCGTGTGCGGCGCGCATGCCCGCACGACGGGGCTCGAGGAAGAGGAGAAGAAAGTCGAGCAGGCGGCGCGCCGCAAGAGGCGCGCGCGAGCCGAGGCCAAAGACGTCCTTTCCGCAATCGGCTACGACGCCATGTACGCCGACGGGACCGCGCAGGTCGAGGAGGGCCTCTTCAGCCAGACCATCGAGTTCGGGGACATCAGCTACCAGTCCGCGCGCGAGGAGAACCAGCAGTCGGTGTTCGCGGCGATGAGCGAGCTCTACGACTACTTCGGCTCGGAGACCTCCGTGCAGCTCACCATAACCAACACTCCCATACCCGAGCGCGAGATCGGGCGCAAGCGCTTCTTCGAGAAGAGCGACCCGCGCGTCGACGAGTACGTCGAGGAGTACAACCGCATCCTCAACGACAAGATGCGCGAGGGGGTCTCCAACCTCGTGCGCCACCGCTATCTCACCTTCCTCGTGGGGGCAGACGACCTCGACGCCGCCGCGCCCAGGCTCGCCCGAGCCCGCGGCGACTGCATGCAGACGCTCGCCCGCATCCGCTGCGAGGCGCGCATGCTCGACGGGGCAGAGCGCCTCGAGCTCGTCCAGTCACAGCTGCGGCCGAAAGCGGAGTTCACCTTCTCGTGGGACAAACTGTCCCAGCTAAGCGGGCTTCGCACCAAGGACCTCATCGCGCCCTCGGTGCTCGACTTCAAGCCGGACGGGCGCGCCGACTGCTACCGGGCGGACGGCACCTGGTGCCGCGTGCTGGTCTTCCGCGGATTCGGCAGCGATCTCGAGGACGACTGCATCGCCAACGTCGTAGACCTGCCGATGCCGCTCAACGTCACGCTCCACATCCATCCCATGGGCAAGGCCGCCGCGGTGGCCTACGTGAAGAAGCGCATCGCCTGGATGGACAAGGAGGTCATCGACGAGCAGATGAGCGCGGTCAAGAAGGGCTACGACTTCTCCATCCTGCCTCCCGAGCTCTCGCACTCCAAGGAGGAGGCCGAAGAGCTCCTCGACCAGCTCCAGAACAAGAACCAGCGACTGTTCACCTACACGGGGCTCGTGTTCACCTACGCGGACACGGCAGAGGCCCTCGACCACCAGACCCGCCAGATTATGGCGGCGGCGCGCCAGCGCTCCATCGAGGTGGAGCCGCTTTCGTACCGCCAGCGCCAGGGCATGAACTCGATCCTGCCTTTGGGGCTCAACCACGTGGAGGTTTCGCGCTACATGACGACCGCGCAGATCGCCATACAGATGCCCTTCGCCTCCCAGGAGCTCAACCAGGAAGGCGGCGGCTACTACGGCCAGTCCAAGCAGTCGGGCAACCTCGTCATCTGCAACCGCAAGAAGCTCGCGAGCCCCATGGGGTTCGTCTGCGGCAAGCCGGGCTCGGGCAAGAGCTTCAGCGTCAAGCGCGAGATCATGAACACTATCCTGGCCTATCCCGACGACGAGGTAATCGTCTTCGACCCGGCGGGCGAGTACGCGCCGGTCGTGGAGCCCGCGGGCGGCACCTGCATACGCTTCTCGCCGGACACCGACACGTTCATGAACCCCTTCGACCTCTCCGACGTCGCCGACAAGGCCAACCAGGCGCAGCTCGCCTTCAAGATCGACGCGATACTGGCGCTCTCGAGCGCGACCATGGCAGAGGGGCGCGAGGGGCTGCCCGAGGCAGACAAGTCGATCATCAGCCGCTGCGTGGAGCTTGCCTACATGCGCTGCGAGGACAAGGGCCGCCTGCCGATCCTCGGCGACTTCTACGAGCTGCTGCTCGACCAGGAAGAGCCCGAGGCGCGCGACATCGCGCTGCGCTACGAGCGCTACGTGAAGGGCGCGCTGTCGTTCTTCAACCACCAGAGCAACGTCGGCTTCGAGAACCGCATCACCAACGTCGACTTCAAGGACCTCTCGCAGAACATGAGGGTCTTCGGCATGCTCACGGCGCTGGAGGCGGTGCGCAACCGCATGTACGCGAACTTCGAGCGCGGCGTGACCACCTGGCTCTACATCGACGAGGTGCAGAGCCTCTTCGGGCACCCTGCGATCATCAGCTACTTCTCTAAGTTCTGGGCGGAGGGCCGCAAGTTCAACCTCATCTGCACGGGCATCACGCAGAACTCGACCTACATGCTCGAGCACGAGGACGCCCGCAACATGGTGCTCAACTCGGACTTCGTGCTGCTCCACAAGCAAAGCCATCTGGATCGGAAAAGCTGGGTGGACCTGCTGGCCCTCTCGGCGCAGGAGGAGGGATACATCGACGACTCCATCAAGGCAGGCGAGGGGCTTCTGGTGGCGGGAGGCGTGCGCGTGCCCCTCAAGGACGACTTCCCGAAGGGCGCGCTCTACGACCTGTTCAACACCAAGCCCGAGGAGATCGCCCAGATAAAGCGCGCCCAGGCGTTCGCGCGGGCCCGGGAGGGCGGCGATGCCTGAGAGCGTTGCGAAATACTCGACCGACTCCGAACGCCTCGAGGCGACAAGCCGCGAGCAGGCGCGTGCGCTCGGGATGGACGACCGGCCAGACGCCATCTCGGCAGGGATCGTGAAAGGATCGACCGAGCGCGCGGGCGAGGCGCTCTCATCGAGGGGCAAATCTCCGGGGCGGGGCAGGGCGGACCTCGCCGAACCCTCCCCTGCCGGTGCGGGCAGGCCGAAGGCGAAATCCCGCCTCGCCGCCCAGGCCAGGGGGAACCTCAAGCGCGCGATCGCCGATGCCGCCGCGTCCGAGGCAGACGACTCCGAGGAGCTCTCCGGCATCGGACAGGCGAGCAGCACCTTCCGCGGCGCACGCTCCGTCATCGCACGGCATTCCGCCTCCAAGAAGGCCACTGCCGCCTCGAAGCCTAAAGGCCCGCTGAAAGGGGCCGCAAAGCATGCCAAGGCGGGGGCCTTCGGTCAAGGCGCTGCCGCGAAGGCCCGGCATGCGGCCGTCAGCCAGGCATCTGCCGGGGCCGCGAAGGCGGCTGCATCCGCCGGCGGCAAGGGCGCGGTCGTGAGCGCGGTCTCGTCGGTCGCCGTCCCCGTGGCAGGCGTGCTCGCAGCGGTCGTGGCGTTCCTGCTCGCCGTGCTCGCAATCTCCCAGATCGTGAGCGCCCTCTTCGGCTTCTGGGAAAACGAGGCGTCCAAAGCCTCCCTCGAGGGGCTGCCGCCCTACATCACCTACGAGATGGTCGAGGAGGCGCTCGCGTGCCAGGAGGAGTACGGGCACCCCGCAGGATGCACGATCGCGCAGATCATCGTCGAGTCGGGGCAGGGCGACCACCTCTCGGGGCTCGCCACGCAGGACCACAACCTGTTCGGCATGAAGTGGTCGAGCGCCTACGCGCTGTGCGAGGAGGTCGCGGGGAAGAGCTCGTGGAGGACCGGCGAGGAGTACGGCGGCGAGCAGGTCACCGTCACGGCGGATTTCATCAGCTTCGTCGGCGACGCGGAGTGCATCCGCTTCCGCAGCCGCGTCTTCCTGCAGGCCGATCGCTACGCGTCAAACGCGCTCATACGCGAGGCGATTGCGAACCACGACTCGGACAAGATGGCCGAAGGGCTCAAGGATGCGGGATGGGCGACGAGCTCGAGCTACGTCGAGAGCCTGAAATCCGCCATGGAGACCTACGGCCTCTACCGTTTCGACGGCATGAGCCTGGAGGACTTCAGGTCCGGGGCGGTCTCGGCAGACGCGATCGTCTCCGCCGCCTACAGCCAGCTCGGTGTCCCCTACGTGTGGGGCGGGACGACCCCGGGCGTCGGCCTGGACTGCAGCGGCCTCACCCAGTATTGCTACAAGCAGGCCGGCATCTCGATACCGCGCAACACCGAGGCCCAGTACGCGCAGGGAAAGAAGATCGCGCTCTCGGAGGCGCAGCCCGGCGACATCCTCTACCGCATGGGGCATGTCGGCATCTACATAGGGGGCGACCGCTACATCCACGCGCCCCATCGGGGCGAGGTCGTGAAGATCGCGAGCGGGATCTCGAGCTTCACCTGCGCCCTGTCGTATCGATAGACAAGGAGCAAGAAGATGGACAAGAAGACGAAACTGATGGCCATATGCGCCGCAGGCGCTGCGGCGATCCTTATAGGGGCAGGGCTCGCGCGCTGTGCGATCGCGCCCAGCGATCCCGATCCCGTCGTTCCCGTGGAGGAGCAAAGCCGACAGGCAGAGCAGGCGGGCGAATCCCTTGCCGGCTATGCGGGCACCACCTGGGAGAGCGAGGACGGTACGTGCACGCTCACGCTCTCCGATTCGACGATCGTGGAGTCTGGAGAGGCGGGAGTCCAGGTGATGTACTACGAGGTGCTCTCCGAGGAACCCGACGATGATGGCCTCTCGGCGCAGATCTCCTTCACGCGATCTGCCGGCGAGGCCGCCTCCCAGACGCTGCTCTCCATAAGCGACGCGGGAGGCTGGAAGAGCATCTCGTGCGACGCGTTCGCGCTGTCGAAGAGCTACCTCATCGCCGAGGGCTCCGAGGCCGGGATCGAGCTCTCCGCCCACTCGCCGGAGCTCAACGAGCTCCTCGATGCCGAAGACGCCGAGATCGCCTCCGCCATAGCGCAGAAGGCATCCTCGGCGTCCCCGACGGCAACGCTCGCCACCTGGGACGGCGAGGTCTACATCGACTGCAACGAGGACGTCCTCACGACCTCCTTCCACCTGAACGACGCGGCCTCGACTATCGTGCAGCTCTCCCTCGACCGCGGATCCGGGGAGATGAGCGCGCTATGAGGCGGGCGGCGTCGATGATCTCAGGCAGGCGCTTTCTCCTCGCGTTCGCCTCCACCTTGCTCTTCGCGACGCTCATGCTCGTCCCGGCGTCTCCCGCCTACGCGAGCATCGCCGACGACGTGAACGCATGGCTCGCCGGGCTTCTGAGGGACGCGTGCAACTGGATGTTCACCAACCAGGTGGCGGTTCTCTCGAGCATCGGCTACGAGGGCATCATCGGCGCGGACTTCTCGCAGATGCTCACGACCGCAGGAGATGTCTCCATGTACGACATCGCGCGAGGGGTCTGGGACGCCGCGGTGCTTCCCATCGGATGCGGGGTGCTCGGGCTGGTGTTCACGGTGAAGCTCATCCAGATAAGCCAGCGCATGGACGGCAACGCCTCCTTCCCCGGCGTGAAGGAGGTCGTCTTCCTGCTGGTCTTCTTCGCCGTGTTCCTGTTCCTCATACAGAACAGCTTCGAGCTCATGGAGGCCATCTACGCGGTCGTGGGACTCGCCATCGACCGCACGATGTCGCTGTTCGGCTCGGGCGGCGCGATCGACCTTACCGCCGTGAACGTGGTGACCGAAGACGACGACGTCCCGGCGCTCATAGCGCTCCTCTTGGTATCGGTCATCAGCTGGGTCGTGGTGCTCGGAGCCTACATCGTGGCGCTCGTGGTCTGCTGGGCGCGCGCCATCCAGCTCTACATCATGGCCGCGTTCAGCCCGATCCCGCTCTCCCTCATGGCGTTAGACGACACCCGCCAGATAGGAATCGGATACCTGAAGAACTTCACGGCGGTGTGCCTGGCGGGGCTGATCATCCTGATTCTGCTCATAGCCTTTCCGCTCATCTTGGGAGGCCTCACCGGGGCGAGCACCTCGACGGGCACCCCCATCGACGGCATAGCGACGGGGCTCACCTACGCGCTGCAGTACCTGGCGATGTGCGTGCTGCTCATCCTCTCGCTCGTCAAGAGCGGCGCATGGGCGCGCGACATCGTCTCGGGAATCTGATCTGGGAACTGACGTTTTGAAAGGGGGTGGTCGCCTTGGATGGCTGACCGAAACCGAAGGCAAGGCAATCAGGCGGGGCTTCCACAACTACGCCCGCCTAAAGGATGCAAAGAAAGGGGCATGAAATGCCTGAGAAGAAGAACACCTATCTCACGCTCCACAAGAACTTCGTGCGCACCGACATCGAGTACACCGACCGCGTGACGGGAGAGGTGCGCACGTTCAACTCGGTGACGCTGCCCAAGGGGACGGTGATCGACGGGGTGGACGTGAGCTACTACCAGTTCAGCCCGATGTTCGTCAACGAATCCCGCTACCGCGGCGAGAACTACCGCGACATCCCTCTTCTGACGGACCGGGAGGTGTGGCTGAAGAAGAGCGTGCTCGACGAGAACGGCCAGCCGGTGCTCAACGGGGACGGCAAGCCGGCCAAGGACGTCGTGCGCGTCATGCCGGCTCAGATAAAGGAGGCGCTCGACCGCAGCCGCAGCGAGTACCTGCAGAGCCTCTCCGAGAAGGCCCGCGGCGCGCGCGAGGGATCCGAGCGCCTGGGAAACGGCGATTCACGCGCCGCGCATAGCCGCGAGAACCTGGCGATGTAAGGGAGGTCGGGAGAAGATGAAAGAGAAAGCGATGGAGAGGATAACCTCCTCGAAAATCGTGCGGGTCGCCATGGCGATGGCGCTCGCGCTGTCCGTCGCCATCGTCCCGACCAAGGCATATGCCTCCGGGAACGTGAACGTCTCGATCGGCAAGAGCATCCCCTATGCCGGATACGAGACGACCCAGATGAGCGCCAACGGCAACGACGCCTACTGCATCGAGCCGTCGCGCTCCACGCCCGATGCGGGAACCTATCCGACGAGCGAGGCGGGAGATCTGGCGGCGGCCATGTGGTTCTCCTACGGCGCACCCGGCTTCGACGCGTCCATGTGGCCTGGCTCCTGGTACGACGGAAGCGGCATGGACGAGGACAAGTACCGCGTGGCGAGCCACATCCTGCTCTCGTACGCCAACCTGGGATCTGCCGCCGAGGCGACCTACGGCACGAGCGCCGAGTTCGCCTCCTGGGCGGAGCGCGAGATCGCGGGCGACGTGTGGAGCCAGGTCAACGCGCGCGCGAACGAGGTCTCCACGGGATTCTCGGCCATCAGGATCCATGCGGGATCAGACGCCCAGACGCTCGCCAGCTTCACGTGGGAGCGCGGCGGCGTGAAGATCGCCAAGGTCGATGCGCAAGCCGGCGCAGGCGAGCAGGGCGACGCCTCGCTCGAGGGCGCCGAGTTCGCCATCGTCAACGCATCGGGGACGAACTCATTCGTGAACGGCCACAGCTACGCAGACGGCGAGACGGTCATGACCATCTCCACCTCCTGGGACGGCTCGGCCTACACCGCGCAGACCGCGAGCGACGCGCTGCCGTGCGGCACCTACCGCATCGTTGAGGCGAACGCTCCGGAAGGCTACCTTCCCTGGGAAGGCGAGCTCGGGTTCGCCATCGAGGGCGACGGCCAGGTCGTCGACCTTTCCGGCGACCCCGTGCATGACGACGCGATACGCGGCGGCGTGCAGGTGACCAAGGCCGACGCGGAGCTCGACGAGTCCGAGGCGGTCGGCGGGAACGGGCATGCAGCAGAAGGCGTCGGCACGACGCTCTCCGGCATCGAGTTCGCCATAACGAACGCCTCCGAGAACAAGGTCCTCGTAGGCGACGTCTGGTACGAGCCGGGCGAAGTCGTCGCTACCGTCGAGACCGCATGGGACGAGGAAATCGGCTCCTACATCGCCAAGACCGCGCCCGAGGCGCTACCCTACGGCACCTACACCATCCAGGAGACCGCGACCAACGACTCCTACCTGCTCACCGACGGCGAGCCGAAGACCTTCGAGATCCGGACCGACGGCCTTGTCGTGACGGCGGACGCGGAAGGCGGCGAGCTCACCTTCTACAACCAGGTCGTCCGCAACGACCTCAAGCTCTCCAAGAAGGCCGAGGACACCAACGCGAGCCTGCAGGTCCCCTTCGCCATCTCCAACGTGGCGACCGGCGAGACGCACGTGCTGGTCACCGACCGCAACGGCCAGGCCTCGACCGAGGCGGGCTGGAACAAGCACACCCACAACACCAATGCCAACGACCACCTGCTCGAGGCCGAGGCCATCGCCTCCGACATGATGGACCCTGAGGCGGGCATCTGGTTCGGGCTGGGCGAGGACGGCTCGTCCGCTCCTGCCGATGACGCCCTCGGCGCGCTGCCGTACGGCCAGTACACCTTGGAGGAGCTTCCCTGCGAGGCCAATGAGGGCTACGAGCTCATCACCAAGGCCTTCTGGATCGAGCGCGACTCCGGCGTGGCGGAGGCCGTCTGGATGACGCTCGACGACCAGGAGGGGCCGAGGATCGGAACGCGGGCAACCGAAGTGGCCGACGGTGACCAGATCGCCCAGGCAAACGAGCAGACGACGATTGTGGATACCGTCTACTACGAGAACCTCGAGTTCGGCGGCACCTATACCCTCACCGGCACGCTCATGGTCAAGTCCACCGGCGAGCCGCTGCTCGACGCCGAGGGCAATCCCGTGACCGCCACCAAGGAGTTCACGGCGAACAACACGAACGGGTCGGTGGACATCGAGTTCACCTTCGACGCGAGCCTGCTCGCGGGCGAGGACGTCGTGGCCTTCGAGAGCCTCGTGAAGGATAGCATCGAGGTAGCAGTCCACGCAGATATCGAGGACGAGGGCCAGACGGTCCATTTCGTCGACATCGGCACCACGGCGGCCGACGCCGCCGACGGCGACAAGCTCGTGACGGGCTCCGAGGTCGTCATCGCCGACGAGGTGGCCTTCGAGGGTCTGACCCCTGGAGGCTCTTATACGCTCGAGGCGACGCTGATGGACGCCGAGACGGGCGAGCCGCTGAAAAGCGGCGAGGGGCTTCTCGCGACTGACGTGGCCGCGACCGTCGAGTTCACGCCCGATGCCGCTGAGGGCACCCAGACGGTAGAGCTCTCATTCGATTCCTCCGGCCTCGGCGGTCACCGCCTGGTGGTGTTCGAGAAGCTGCTCGACGCCGAAGGCACCGTCCTCGCGGTGCACGAGGATATCGAGGACGAGGGCCAGTCCGTCACGGTCGTCGAGATCGGCACCACGCTCGTCGACGCCGCCGACGGCGACCACATGGTCGAGAACGGGACGGTCAGCGTCGTGGACACCGTCGAGTATGAGGGGTTCGTCGCTGGCGAGACCTATACCGCCCACGGCACCATCATGGACAAGAGCACCGGCCTTGCCCTCGAGGACTCCGAGGGCAACCCTGTGACCTCTACCGCCGAGTTCGTGGCAGAAGGCTCGAATGGAACCGTCGAGGTGACCTTCGAGTTCGATGCTTCCCAGCTCGAGGAGGGCGCCTCCCTCGTGGCGTTCGAGGAGGTGCTCGACGTGAACGGGAACGTCATCGCGGTACATCAGGACCTCGAGGACGAGGGGCAGACCGTGGTCGTCGACAACCCCGAGACTCTCGGCACCCCCTACGACAAGACGGGAGGCGACCTGCTTCCCGTATGGGTTCTGATCAGCGCCTTGATCCTCTGCGGCGGCGCTGCGGGCGCATACGCGCTTCGCGGCCGCATCCGTCGAAACGCATCAGTTGGCGAGGGATCCACTGACGAGGGTCCCGAGAAGTAGCCGGGTCCCGGTCGATCGAAGAGGGCGGGGCGGCGATGAGCCTCCCCGCCCGTCTTCCTGGAGGTTCAAGTGAGCACAAATATCAAGCAGCGATTCGCGATCATGGTGGCGGTGACGGCGCTGGTCGGTGCTGCGGCGCTGGGGCTGTGGCTCTTCAGCGTCCATGACAGGGCGGCGGATGTAGACCCCTCTCCTATCTCGGCAGATGCTTCGGGAAGCGATGCGGCATCCGATGGCGTCCCGACGGTCGACTGGGACTACTGGCTGTCCGTGAATCCCGACATCGTGGCCTGGGTGAGCGTCCCGGGAACCGAGATCGACTATCCGGTGGTGCAGGCGAGCGCAGATGACCCGACCTTCTACCTCGACCACGACGTCTACCGCGGCTGGAACCCCTACGGATGCCCCTATCTCGACGCCGCCTGCGCGGGACGGGGGATCGACAGCCCGCTCGCGCTCATGTTCGCCCACCACATGAACGACGGCAGCATGTTCTCCGCGTTCGCAAGCTATTCAGATGCCGGATTCGCCGCCGAGCATGACGAGATCCTCCTGCAGACGCCCGAAGGAAACGCGCGCCTGCGCGTCGTCGCGGTAGACGTCGTCGACTCGAACGTCGAGCACAAGCGGCTCGACTTCGCCACAGATGAAGAGCTCTCGTCTTGGCTCGATGAGCTGCTCGGCAGGGCGGACGTAGCCCTCGTCGACGGTGCCCGGACAGATAGCGTCAAGGCGTTCTGCACCTGCAGCTACGGCAGGTGGAACGGGCATGAGAGGACGATAGTGTACGCGCAAGAGGAGGTGGGATGATGTTGTCGACCGCATGCTTCTTCATCGGCATGGCCATGGCGGCTTGCGCGATGGCGGGATACTGCTGCATTCATGCTGGGGCAATGAGCGAGCATGAGGAGATGCAAGCCAACGACAACAGAAAAGCTATCGATGGCCAACGTGTTCGACGAAAGTGACCAGAGTATCTTTCGTACGTGCGACTTCAGCTTCTCGACGAAACTGAAGTCGCAGCTTATGCCGCTGGCTAATGAACCCTCTGCTGTTGCAGGCTAGAATCGATTCCAGACGGGGCAGGGTGTGCGGCCAGCTGGACTACCTGCTCTGCTGCTGATTTATGTGTCTGAGGTAGAGGCGTAGAGGCGTAGAGGCGAAGCCATAGCGGGAATTGGCGCTACTTGTCCGGGTGCTCTTCTTCGGACTCTTTTTTCCATGGGAGCGGAATCTCGACCTTTGGAATCTCGAATTTCGGAAGGTCGATTTGCGGAAGATGGAAAAAGCGCTCCTTCTTCCCGTCTTCGAAATTGCGTATCCTCTCGATGGGCTCAGATGCGTCGCAAGGCGTCATCGCCTCAATCTGCGCGCTGTGCGTTGCTTCGACGTATGATTTGACGCTCTCCATTTGGTCGGCGTCCAGTTCCTTTCCATCCAGCATTTTCGAGAAGGCGGCGTAGAACGCTGTCTCGGCCTCGTTGAAGTCCCGTCCGGTCTCCAGGCGGTCCACCATAAGGGAGAAATAGTCGTTCATCGCGTATTGGAAGACGAGGCTTTCCTCGATCTGCTTGCGCAGGTCGTGCTTCTGGATGACCTGCCAGACCTGCAGAGCCCGATAACGCGTGATGAGGGCGGATATCTCGTCGTTTTGCTTCCGGACGGTCTCCTTGAGCTCGTCGGCTTTCTTCTGGAGTTTAGCGACCTGCCGGTGCAGCTCGTTTATCTCGGGTTGCCGGATGATGAGACCCACGCCTATGCCGAAGCATCCTGCTAACACACCGACGATGGGGGCCAATAGCTGCTGTGGTATTTTCATCTTCCCTCCAGATATCCGATGAGGCTGCTTATCGATGCGGAGGCTTCATCGTCGGAAACGGGGGTCTGGACGATTGCTGCGACTTCTTCGGAAATCCGGTCGTGCCTCATGATCTGTCTGTCCGCGGCGGTGCAGAGCCTTTCCGTCCTCTCTTCAAGGCGCTTCGTGCGCTTCGCGCTTGCAGCAAGAAGGCCGCCGTAGGCCTTCACGAGCTGAGGCGCCATCGCATTGTTGATGTAAGGGACGCCTTTCTGGCGCACTGCGCCGAGCGCCGCCTGGCCGAAAAAGGCGACGCCCGTGCCGACCAGCTCTATCTGCGCCTTGCGAACGGGATCCTCTATCGCGCGGGACTTGGCATAGCATCCGACAAGGAAGGCGACGAGGCCGCCTGCAGCGATGTCCTGGGCTCGGATCGTGAACATGTGGGAGTAGATCTCCTGGGTCATCTTCTTGTCGCCGCCCGCCTCGATGGAAAGCCCTTGAACCCAGTCGATGATCCGGTTCCAAGGCCTGCCGCCTTCCCGCTCGGTGTCGAGGTACGAGCTTCCAGGCACGGGCAACCCTTGCTTGGACATCGTGTCGGCGAGCAGGTGACGGACTGCTTGCACGATGCCTATGAGGCCTTTCTGCTGGTACATCAGCTCGAAGGGGTTGTAGGGCATGAGCCCCCTGCCCGTCGCAAGCACATCGTGGCCGAACAGCAGCCTATGGAACATCACGTATGCCCTTTCGCCGTTGCGGGCGATGAAACCTTCTTCCGGTGCGTAGACGTCCAAGGCGTCCCCTTTGTGGAAAAGCAGGGAGCCGAGCATCTGCTGGACGACCCCGCAATCGCCGGGATTGCCCGACGCTGCATCATGGACTTTCTCGAGCCACTTCGCGACATCGTCGTTCGTCGCGACGAACACGCCGACCAATCCCGATGCCATCGAGAAGCAAACGTCGAGCATGTCCAGGTCGGCCTGGGGCAGTTCTGCCTCTACGTCGGCATCGGCGAAAACACTCTCGATCCTCGACTCCATGTTCGCGAGGTCTCGCTCGTATGTGGCGATTTCATCCATGTTGGTCATTTCTCCGGCATTCCATCAGCGGGGCAGAGCTTCCACGACCCCGCTGGTTATTCCGCTGCATGTAGCCTTCCAGAACTCCAAGAAGTCTTTCTTCGATCTGGATTCGATTGCGTCCAATCCAAGTTGGGAGATTGCGTATCCCGTGTTCCATTTTCCGTCGCAGGGGGTGCTCGACATGATGATGAACCCCTTGTCCAGCAGATCGTTTGCCAGATCCACGAAGTCCGCCTTCTGGCAGAGGAGCACCTTCTCGTCGACGTAACGCCGCTCTTTCAACGCCTTGAGCAGATCCCATCGGTTGTCGTCTTGTGTGCGGTTCTTTTTCTTCCTCGGCTCGTATCTCGCCCTCGCGTCTTCTGGGATGTCCCAAATGCCGCCGCACTTTTCGGCGCCTTCCATGAGCCCCCTTTTCAGCCAGCCTCTCAGTGTGCTCTCTGCGATGCCGTATCTGGCGCAGTATTGTGCGGGGCTCATGTCACTCTCCGTTCAAGACGATGCTCGCGTAGTCTTGGCTCTGATGGAAGAGGTGGGCGATGACGACGTCTTCCCCCTCCTTGAAGTAGAGGGCTATGTAGCCTTTCACTAGGACGGTGTGATAACCAAGCTTCGCGAGCGGCTCGAAACGCGAGAGGCGGTGCTCCACCGATCCGTCCTTCAAGCACTCGATGACGTTCTCCCATTCGTCCAGGAACGCCGACGCGGTGTTGGGCCCGAAGCCGAGCAGGTACTCGACCGTGCCCTCGAGTTCGCGAAGCGCGGTTGGCTGTATCCGCACCCTACAGGCCATGCTTCTCCCTCAAGGATTTGGTCGCCTCGAAAGCGTCGACGCTCTTTCCTTCGGCGCGCTCGCGCTCGGAGACCATGATGCGCTCGAGCAAACGGGCACGTGCCTCCGCCTGCTCCCATCGGCTGAAATCCGAGCTCTTCACGCACACGAAGCGGTCGTAGCCGTTCTTTGTCACGATGACCGGGGTGGGGCTCGTCGAGACCATCTCGTCGAATGCGGCTGTATCGCGGAGGTCTTTGATGGGTACGCACAACGACATTGGTTCTCCTTCCTATTGCATCTTAATGTACATTATTATGTCACATTTCATATTTTGTTTCCAGTGGTTGGCGGGAGCGCGATCGCAAGCTCACATGAAGCGGAACACGGCTTTGAACAGCCAGCGCACGAATGATCCGATTCCCCTGAATATCGCTCTAATCATCTCCGTATCCTTCCATCCAGTCGCTCTCGTCGTCGTCCGCGGGCTCCATCTGGGCGGCCTCGGCTGCTATGGCGCACTCGAGCACGTCGGGTGCGACGCCTATCGCCTCCGCCATGAGGACGGAGCTCGCCGCGAGCCTCTCGTCCGCGTTCGAGAGGTAATCGTTCAGCCGCGCTATGCGGCTTGCGACCGAGCCTCCGGGTCCGGCGAAGAGGGCAGAGGCGCGGTCGAGCTTCATCACGTCTACTAATTCGCCGAACATTCTCGCGAGCACCGTCTCGCCGTCCATCGTGACGCTCTCGAGCTCGCCGGCCTCTTTGGGGCTTGCCAGCTGGAACCTCCAGCCCTTCTCGCGCCGTGCCTCGGGAACATCCTCGCCGTCGGTTCGGTAGCCTTCGTTCGCGGCGTAGCAGTGGGCCGTGAGCCAGAGGCCGTTCTTCTCGGCAGCCTCGTATTCGAGCGTGAAGTCGGCGAGCATGCTCCTTCCCGAGAACGGCTGCGCCTCGGTGAAACGGTCGGTGTCGAACACCTCGACGCGCCGCTCGTAGGCGATCTCCACCCTCATCGCTCCTCCCTCCTATCTCGCTGCCAGGTCTGCCGCGCCGGAGTTTCCCGGCTCCGACGCTCCTCGCCCTTGCGCTTCACGGGTGTCTCGCCGGACTTCTCCTCCTTCGGGCGCCTCGTTTGGACCGTCTTGGGCAGGAGCCTGTTCTGCGCCACGTACTCGCGCACCTCGCGCAAGGAGCTCGCGCGCTCGCGGGAATCGCCCTCGCCATGGCTCTCGAGCCTCGCGATCCTCCTGTCCAAATCCGCGATGCTGTGGGCGTTCACCGCCATGCACGTCTCGATGGCGGCGGACAGCCGCCCTAGCTCCGCGAGATCGTTGAGGCCGATCGCCTCGGCTGCATGGGAGAGGACCTCGCGCGAGGCGGCCGGGGTGGGGCGCCATGCGGCAATCCTCCCGAAGCGCCGCCTGAGCGCCTCCTGTCCGAACGAGAGGCCGAGCTTCTCGCCCCCTATGCGCCAGGTGGGGTGGTCGGCGAGCGAGTAGATCCAGTCTCGCCTCCATGACTTCTCGGAGTTCTGCGAGACGTCCACCTCGAGCGTCGCGAGCACCGCCATGAACTCGTCCTCGTTGCGGGCGAGCGCCTTTGCCACCGTCACGCGGTTGCGTATGTCGGCGACCCAGGAGTACCCGCCCTCTTTCGCGATCTCCCTCTCGGCGCGGCGCTCATACACGCGCTGCATCGTCGACGGGGTCGCTTTCCGAGCCGGTCCTTCGTCGGATTCCCTCACGACCTCGTCGCGCATGAAGCGGTACCCGCGCTCCTCGGCCAGCTCCTGGAGGCTGCGGTTGAGCTCCAGCGGGTCGGGGGTCTGCAGGCGCCGCTCGGTGACGAGGTCGGTGTTGTTGACCACGATGTGGGCGTGGGGGATCCTGCCCTCGTTGTCGTCATGCAGGACTATCGCCACCTCGAAGTCCGCGAAATGTCTCTTCGCCCATGCCTGCGCGAGCTCGGCCACCTGCTCCGTCGAGAGGCCGTCATGCGGGTCGGGGGACATGACGAAGTGCTTGAAGGTGCGGGCCGGCTTGCCGCGGTACGTCGTGTCGTTCCCGCACGCGTGCCGCGTCGCGTCCATAGCGGCGGCCCAGTCGAAGCCCTCGGGTGCCTCCGAGACCGCCTCGAAGGTGTGCTCCTCCTGCCAGGCGAAGTTCATAACGTGCACGCCCAGTGCGCGGCCTCCCTTCTCGAGGTACCGCTTTATCCCGGCGCACCCGGTGTGCCCGGCGATGGGCTTCAGCAGCGGCATCGTCAGTCGCCCCCGACTATCGCGTGCTGCGCGAGCCCCGAGATCTTCCGGGAGAGCTCGCCGCGCCCGTCCTCGACCTGTGCGAGCAGCAGCGCGCATTCGTCGAGCTTGCCGGACACCCATTCCAGGTCGCCTCGTCCGTGGTCGAGCGCGAACTTGATGGAGTTCAGCGCGTGGACGCCCTGGTTGTAGTGGTGACCCCATTTGACGAGCTCGCGCGAGAGCTTGCGCATGGAGAGGCCGTCGAGCAGCACCCCGCCGCGCTTCGCGTTCTCGGGATCGTCGGCGACCATGCGCACGACGTAGCGCAGATATTCCGAGCGCGTGAGCCCTTCGTCGTCCGCGCGCTCGCATACCGCGCGGAAGTCCGCGTCGCTCACGCGGGCGGCGAGGACGTTGTCGTATTTCAAGACCTTCGTCATCGTCTCTTCCTTCGCATCCTTCGCCGCCTCGATGTGTGGAAGCTTCGGCGGCGTTTCTGTGTTGGAGGGGCGCGGGGCATCCCCCGCATGGCGGCGTCCGGCGCGGTCTCGTGCCGAGATGCGCCCGGCGGCACCGCCCCTCCCCTTGTGCTTGCGGCGGCGGGGCGGGGCAACGGGACGCCGGAAGGCGCCCCGGCCGCCATCTATCTCGTGTATACGAGATAGGCTACTTGCTGGAAACGGTGCAGGAGCCCCGTCGGGGCACCTGCATGGCCTATCTGCCCCCGAGGAGCCTCCCGGCCGCCTCGGCGATTTCTTCCAGCGCCCGCTTGTCCGGTTCGCTCGGCGGGTTCTTCGCCTTGGACTCGTAGCGCCCGAGCGCTCGCAGTGCGCTCGCGAGCGGGGCAGATGGCCTCGGGGTGGGGTCTTTCGGCGTTTGCCTCGTCTCGGGTCTGCCGGTCTCCCTCTTCAGGAACTCGGTCGTCTCCCTCTTGCCCAGCGCCCGCTTCTCCCATGCGACGTAGAGGCGCTCCTGCTCTTCGGGACCCTGCTTCGCCAGGGCGTCCACGGCGTCCGCCGACAGAGCGTCGGACAGAGCCGCCTCGCGCCATTCGGGCACGAGCCTCTCCTCGATCTTGCGGGCCAGGGACTCCTGTCGCTGGATGGTCTTTCCCGACACCTTGCGCCCCGTCTGCTCCGAGATGATCGCCGCCTTGATGTCCTCGGTGCGCACGCCCGCAAGCTCCGGGTTCTCTGCCCTCATGCGTTCGACCTCCACGCCCAGAGCGCGGCTTGCCGCTGCGCGCTCTGATACGGTGAGGCTGCGAACGAAGTAGTTGGCGGCGTGCAGCAGCATGACCGACTGCTCGTCGGTGATGTCTCGGATGACGCGGCAGGGTATCTGGGAGTACCTCTCGTCCTCTTTGGCGAGCAGGGCGTAGGCCGCCTTGCGGCGGTGCCCGCTCACCATCTGCCAGCTCCCGTCGCCGAGCTTGCGCACGAGCGGCAGGTCGGTGAGCCCCTCCTCCTTTATGCTCCTTGCCAGCTGGGCTATGCCCGCGTCGTCCATCGAGTAGGCGGCGTTGGCGGGGTGGTCGGCTATCTCCTCGACGGGGTAGTCGTTGCGGGTCGACGCGTTCCTGTCGAGCAGGCCCGAGATGGTGAAGCCGGGTGCGACCGATTTAGCCATGGAGCGCCTCCTCGGCCAGCTTCTCGTAGTCCTTCGCGGGGCGGCTGTCGGGCTTGAAGGTCGCCACGGGCTGCCACTGCCAGCTTCCCTCGCACACCTTGGAGCTCGCGTGTATGACGGTCTCGAACTGGTTGTCGGGGAAGTAGGAGTCCAGCACCTCGGCTCCCGTCGCCTCGGCGTTGGTCATGAGGCCGGGCACGCAGGTGCGTAGGATGCGCCATGCGGGCGTGGGCACGCGCAGCGCGTCCGATATGGACTCGATGGCGCTGACCGTGAGGGCGGTGCCTCGCATGACGGTGGAGTCGAGCTTCACCGGCACGACGACCATTCCGTCTCCCGCCGCGGCCAGGTAGGCATTGAAGGCGAGGCGCTTCATGGTCGGGCTGCAGTCGACGATGCAGATGTCGTAGCCTCCCGCGCAGTCGTCGAGCGCGAAACGCAGGCGCTGCTCTCTGAGCAGCAGCTCGTTCTGGTCGACGAGCTCTATGGTCGAGGGCACGACGGAGAGCCCCTCCGTCTCGGTTTCGAACGCCACCTCTTCGACGGGCGCATTTCCGTAGAGGAGCTCGACGGCCCCCCGATGCTCGGCCGCCGCGCGCTCGTAGAGCCCGAAGAAGTCGGTGGTGGATGCCTGCGGGTCCAGGTCGACCAGCAGGGTCCTCAGCCCCCGCCTGGCGTAGATGGCCGCGAGGTTGACCGCGGTCGTGGTCTTGCCGACCCCGCCCTTGTAGTTCGATATGGCGAGAGTCCTCATGTTTCCTTCGTCCTTTCTGCCTGTCGCCGGAGATGGCGCATACTGCGAGTATACAGAACGAAAACGTTCTGTTAAGGCCGACCGTTTGCCACGGGATGGCGTCTCGCCATGGGGCGGGCGGATCGCGGCGACCCTTCGGCTGGCGGCCCCCTCCGTCCGGAGGGGGCCTGCCCGAGCGGGCCCGGAGGTCCTAGGCCTCGCCGAAGGCGTTGATGTGGTGTCTGAGCAGCGCTCGGTCCTCGCCGACGACGACCAGGCCGATCTTGTCGAACCTCACGCCGACCGACTCCCCGAATCCGCTCTCGGCGAGCCAGGAGACGGCGAGCGCCTCCATCGACTTGCGGTCGTTCCTCCAGCCGCCGAACCCCTCGCCGGGATGCTTGCGCGCGGCGACGTCGACGAACACGAGCTCGTCCGATTCGGGGTCGCGGGCGACCAGATCGATGGCTCCTTTCGCCTCGTGCGGCCTCCATTCGGTCGCGAGCATCTCGTAGCCCCTGATCCGAAGGAAGCGTGCCGCCGCCTCGACCGCCTTTTCCTGAAGAGTGAGCTTGCCGTCCATGGTGACCTCCGTTCGTCGGGGCGGAGCCCCTTGCCCCGCCTTGTGGCATCGGAGCCGCACCGCCGCCTGCGCCCCGCAAGGGAGGAAGCGAAGGCCCCCTCTTCTCCGTATCGGGCCGGTGGTTTTCCGAAGCCCGGAGGGCGCTTTGTTTTGCCGCTTTCGCCTTTTCTCTCGGGCGGCAAAAGAAATCGGAAAAGCATCGCGGCCCTTGCGGGAGTGTCGGGCGGCTGTGCGAGTCTTCGACGCCCAAGGAGGAGGCGAGGCGATCCGCTCAGGCGGAGCGGCTCCTGGCGCGAAAGCTCGCCCGAAGGCTGTCGGGGAGCGGGCTTTCGGGAGGGCGGCGTTGCGCGACGGCGGGCTCTCCGCGGGCCACGATCCGCGGTGCTATCCCCGCGCCATCCTAAACACCGCCGCGTCCTGCTGGGCTATATCGTCGTCGGCGGGCCCGAGCTCGTCGGCTCCGAGGTCGACGAACACGCGCGTCAACACCTGCATGAGCTCGATGAGCCGCTCGTCGATGTCGTCGGCGTTCCTCAGCCTCCTGAGCTCGACGTAGACGGATCTCATCTGGTCGCGCAGCATCTTGTAGACCCTCACGTTCGGCCTGACGGTTATGTCGCGGCGCTCGAGCCTGGAGACTATGTAGTCCTGCTTGGTCATCCCGCTCGCCGCCACGAGGGCGTTTATCACCTCGTCCTCCTCCGGCGAGACCCTGAACGCTATCGTCTTGCTGCGGCGGCGCCCCTTGTAGTCGACAATCGGCCTCGACATCAGCGCCGCCCCCCTCGGTCGAGCGCCGCCGCCATGTCCGACTGCCTGCTTGGGAAGAGGTGGGCGTAGCGAAACGTCATGTCCGCGGTCTCATGCCCCATGCGGTCCGCGATCGCCACGGCGCTGAAGCCCATGTCTATGAGGAGCGACACGTGGCTGTGCCGCAGGTCGTGGACCCTGATGGGCTCGAGCCCGCACGCGGCGCACCTCCTCCTCATCTCGTGGCGCAGGTGGTTTTTTGTGAAGGGGAAGATCCTCTGCCCGCGCCTCTCCTTCGGGATGGATGCGAGGAAATCGGCGAGCTCGTCCGCGAGGAACTCCGGCATGGCCACGTCCCTCCTCGACTTCGGCGTCTTTGGGGACGTGATGACGTCCCTCCTCTTGATCCGCTGGTAGCTCTTGGTGACGTGGATGAGGCACCTCTCGAGGTCGATATCGTCGGGCTCGAGCGCGAGGAGCTCGCCGACCCTCAGGCCGCACCAGTACAGGATCTCGAACGCGTGGAAGGTGGCGGGCTTGTCCATGACCTCCTCGCTGAACATGAGATACTGTTCCTTCGTCCAGAACTTCATCTCCGAGCCCTTTCGCTCGCCGATCTTGATCGTCGGCGTGGCGGGGCTCCTTCCCAGGCCGTAGTATTTGACGGCGTGGTTGAAGATGGCGCTCAGCTGGTTGTTTATGGTTCTCAGGTAGGTGCCGCTGTACGGCTTCCCCTCGTCGTCGTACGACCCCAGCATCTTGTTCTGCCAGTCCACCACATCTTTGGGGGTGATGTCGCACATTCTCTTGGGTCCGAAGAATGGCACTATCTTCGTGCGTATGATGTGCTCTTTGGTGAGCCAGGTGTTGAGCTTGAGCCTGGGCCTCACGTCTGCGGAGTACCTCTTCACGAACGCCTCGAAGGGCATCGACATCGACCCGTCGGCAGAGGCCAGGAACTCCGCCTCCCACGTCAGTGCCTCGTCTCTGGTCGCGAACCCGCGCTTCACCTTGTGCCTGCGGTTGCCGCCGATGTCGTTGTAGTAGCACTGGACGTACCAGGCGCCCGTCTTCCCGTTCATGTAGGCGGGCATCAGAGCGCCTCCTGTCTGGGGGCGCCGTCGGCGCAGTGGAAGCGCTCGTAGAAGTACTTCCGGCTCACCTTCCCTTTGATCGTCGTGTACCCCTTCTGTTCCATCTCGGAGTTCAGCATCCTGATGATGCGGTAGGCGTACGGCCTGCTGATGCTCAGAGCCCGCATGACCTCCTCGACTCCCATGATCACCGGCTGTGCGTTCTGCTCCATGGCTTCCTCCTGTCGTTCGGTGAAGAGAACGAAAACGTTCTGTACTTCGCGACATTAACAGAACGGAAATGTTCGGTCAATACAAATTGAGAACGATTTTGTTCTCTAGTATCATGAGGAGAAAACGATCGGAGGAGGAGAGATGACGACGGGAAGCCGTATACGGGCGCTCCGAAGGTCCCGGGGGATGACGCAGCGGCAGCTCGCCGAAGCGGCCGGCTGCACCGACGCCGCCATCAGGAACTACGAGGCGGACAGGAGGGTGCTCAAAGGCTCCGCCCTGGATGCAATCGCAAGTGCCCTCGAGGTAGCCCCCGAAGCCCTCATGCCCGTTCGCGTCGAATCCGCAAGGGACGCCCTCGAGCTCCTCTTCAGAATCGAGGAGGAGTTTGGGCTCAGGCCCATCGGTGACGGCAGGCTCGCCGTCGCGCCCGGCGCGCAGAAGGCGCCGAAGCTCGCCGGCGCCATCAAGGCCTGGGAATCCCAGGTCGATGCGCTCGATCGCGGCGAGATAACCCCCGAGGAGTACGAGTCCTGGAAGATGGGGATTGGCAGGAGCCCGAGTCCTTCCGCATGAATGCGGCTTTGATAAACACCGGGCTTCCGTGGATATGGCGGTTCCAGATGGATTCGTTGGCCATTCGGAGCAATTGCCGTCGGTGTGTCTGATTCGAAACGAATGAACGCTAGGGGTCCGATTGACAATGCAGTTGTCATATCTCGCTCAGGGAGAGAAAACCAAGGAGACTATCAGCGGGAAGAACCTGCCGGAAGGAATTGCCCTCGATTCGGTAGAGAAGTACGATGCCAAAGGGGGCCAGCTCTACTTCATCACGTTCTCTACAAAGTCTGACACGCTCTCGAGCGCAAGGGCTTTGTCTCGCCTCAGAGATTCTCTGCCCGCCAAAAAACACGTGCGAATTTTACGAGATGACGCCTCTGCTAAATTTGCAAAGGCCCTATATCCCAAGCTGGCAGACTATGAGCGTGCTCTTCGGCGAGTGCTCACTCTCTCGATGTGTGCCGAACATGACAATTTCGAAGACAAACTGGTAAAGAACCTAGATGAGTCGACTCTCAGCGAGCTTGGTTCGAAGCTGTTTTATAGCGACGTCTTCAAAGAAGAGGTTTTCGATCTAGTGAACTCGAAGGGCCCCATCTCCAAATCAGATTTTTTGGCAAGAATAGAGGGGATTGAAGAGCGAACCGTCTGGAATGACCTGTTCGGCGACGGCGAGTTGAAGGGCGTACGGGAGAATTTCAGGGCAATTAACAAGATAAGAAACAAAGTCATGCACCACAGGACGATTTCTGCCAAGGAATATGACGAGGCGAAGGAGTTGCTGGCTGAATCGACTGGCGAGCTCGAAACTTACGCCAACCATATACACGAAGACCCCAGCTATCCGAAACGCCATTCCGCCAATGCCCTTAGCGCTGCGCGCCTCTTGGGGGGCAACTACGCGTCGGAGGTTGCCGGCGCCCAGGTCTTCCTGGATAAAATCGCTCCTCTTCTATCTTCGCAGAGTTTTGCGGATTATTACGCTCTATCCGATTCGGTATCTGCCGCAGCTAAAGTCCTTTCGCAATCAGTCGCCACGATCGACCCGTCCAGGCTTTCCGCGGTCTCGAGCCTAGCCGAAGCACTAAGCGAAAGCATCACGAAGATTCAAGGGCCAGCCCTGCAAGCAGCGATTAGCCAATTGACGCAGAATGCCATTCCGTCCGGTTTGACGACGAGCTTGCTTGCTTCAGCTGCTTTAGCTCGCGAGCAATCCAATCCTCTCGAAGACGATGACGAGGAGAAAGGCCAAGGCGAATCGCATGATAGAGACTCTTCCGAAAGCGAAGAAAGCTCAGAAGAGGAACGAAAGGAAGGGTTCGATTAGCGCATAGATCTTGCGGCTGCGACCCTGCAGCGCATACGCTGTCGGCGCTATGGCTTTGCGAAATCGTCGAGGGCTAATTTGAGTCGCAAGCCTTTCGCTGCTACTCGGGAGGAGTAGTAGCGAAATCCGACCGTCTTCGTGAGTTTGCCAGAATGACGCGCGCAGGCTCCCCACCAGGGGGCTCTATCATTCTTGAGTTTCGTTTTTCCGGGTGAGTTTCATTTGAGTTTCGTCGATTATCGACGGCACCCGCAAGCCACTTGGCATCACTGCCTTTTTCTGGCTTGCAGATTGTTCGGTTCGCTTCGGCTCCTTTCGGCTCCGTTTGCGCTGTTTCGGGTCTGTTCGAAGCATGCCCATTTGCCTTGGGATGACATTTGACCATGCGTCGACCTGCGAAAACGAGAAGGCTCCTCGATTCTTTCGAGGAGCCTTGTGAGTTTCTATCTGATTTCGGAATCATGCGGTTTGCAGGTGCGGGCGTTCTGAAATGTCGCCATCGGTCGTCATCGGAACCGCTAGAAACCGTATGAAAAACACGAACAAATGTTCTATTACTATTCCCACTCGATAAAACAATAGTGTTCCATTTTTACGATTTCGTCCTTGTTTTATCCGCAGTTTCTTCTCGTTGTCAGCTGTATTCGGTTAGCTCCTCCAAGAGAAAACTCATCCCAAACTCGGCTCTTCTGAATTCTACCACTGCATGAGTTTTCTGCATGAGTTTTGACTGGCGATGGATTTGCCGCGCGACCTGCTGGGACCCGTCATTCCAAGTTAAGCTGGGCGCTCATGCCGAACAGGCATTTTCCAGAAGGAGCGCCCACTGGGCGGCTCGCTGACCCATGCTGGCAATTAGAGCGTCGTTCTGGTCGAAACTCAAAAAATGCATCCCGGCAGTTCGGATGATGCTTTCTATTATTCCCGCTTGAACTCGCGATGCGTTCAGGGATGGTCGGGCTTCGGCCGGCAATGCGCGTCGAGCCCTCTCCGATTTCAAGGCGAAGGTCGACCTCCGGCTCGAATGGGCGGTTCCCGTCGAGACCCCATCGCCATCGAATCCTTCGGAGGCTTCATCGAAACGATTCTCGCCATCCGTTCTACCACCTCTCGAGGAATGCGAGCGTTCTCTTGAACGCGTCCAAGCGGCTTGCGGCGCACTCTCGTGGATGCTCGCGCTCCTCGCGGAAGAGCTTGAGCGCGCCAGTTTCCAGAGGCACCATGATGTGGCTCGCATGCTTGTAGGCTAGGCGCTCCACCTCCCACGGGTGGCCGTGCGCGCGCAGGCGCTCCTCGATGCGGCGGGCGGCATCGTCGCTGGGCCACATGGCGTCGCGCTCGGGGCACACCAGCATTACGGGGCCGCCGATGCGCTCCACCTTGATGGCGGAGCCCTCCGTCGCGCCCTCGAGCATGCGCTCGTAGAAGAAGCGCATGTCCAACTGGCGCTCGGCGAGCAGGCGGCGGACGATGCCCGCGTACGGCATCCGCGTCCCGCCGGGCACGCAGGGGAGCGGGTTGCCGCGCCAGGTCCAGCTCGAGCGCCCGGACACTCCCTTCGAGGCGAGCCCGCCGTTGCCCGTGATGCCGGGCATGACGTAATCGAGCGGTGAGAGGGCGACCGCGCACGAGACGGCGGGGATGAGCGACGCGGCGAGCAGCGCGAGCTCGCCGCCCTTGGAGATGCCGTAGACGCCGACCTTCCCGAAGCCGCGCGACCGGAGTCGCCCCACCGCGCGCTCGACGCTTTCGACGGGCACCTCCACGAGCTCGCGCGGCAGTCCGGGCGCGTTCCAGTAGCAGATCCCCAGCGCGGCGAGGCCCTCCTCGGCGAAGCGCGCCCCCAGGTTGCGCGGGATGTTCTCGTTGCCCTCGCTCCCTCCCAGCACGACGATCGCCTTGCCGGCGAAACGCTCGGCGCCGCTTGCCGGCTCGTGGAGGAAGCCGCAGAACCCATCGCGTCCGACTGAGAAGCGCTCCATGTCCGTCACCGCCTTCGGCTACGCCGTCGCGAACGCCAGCATCATGGCGAACATGATCGTGAACACGAGGTTGCTCCAACCCCCGAAGAGCACGCATCGGGCGGGCTGGGGCACGCGCAGCCATAGGAAACCGAGAAACGACGTCACGAGGGGCGTGAGGACGACCGACCACGGCGGGAGCGCCGTCTGCCCTGCGACGACGGCAATGCCGAAGAGAACGAATGCCGCGTACATCGGGACGGTCGCGAGTCGTTGGAGCGCCATGATGTTGCCGGCGACCTGCTCGACGAGGGAGTCGTCTTCCGTGCGTGCCGCGATGGCGAGGTAGGGGTACTGGGTGTGGTAGGCGCCGCCGCAGATGAGGGCGAAGGAGAGCAGTCCCGCCGTCAGCCAGGCCAGCCAGGCGAGGTCGCCTTCCGCGAGCAGCGGCAGCCCCGCGAACCCGACGACGTAGAGGAACGCGGCGACGGGCCCGAGGACGCCTCCCGCCCGCACGCGCCCCTCGGGCAGGTCGCGCATAATCCTTGCATAGGGGCGAAGGGTTCCGTCCATGTCGTAGGCCCCGGGCGTGAAGTACAGCAGCATGTCGCCGGCGAACATAACGAGCGAGCCGACGAGACCGATCGCAAAGAGCGGGATTGCAGAATCCATGAGACCCTCCTTAGTCGCTAAAAGTTAGCTAATACTAACATGTATTGCTTCTGATAATGCAAGAATTGCGGGACGACCAAATCCTCACTGCTCGAAGTTGGCATCACTTGGGGATACGCGATCGAGCGCAAACATCAAGCAACCCTGCAATCGAAGACGATGCGCGTTCTGCGTTCTCAGAAAAAGCCGGTAATGCGGCTGTGCCCTTCACGACTCCAAGACAAAGACCAATCTTCTGCCCAAATGGAACAATTCTGGCTATTTCGACATCTCGACCCAGGCGCGCGACGCCGCCACGGGCACCCACGAGGGCACGATCGGCGAGAGCGTGAAGCTCATCGACACGGTGGCCTACACCGGGCTCACCCCCGGCAACACGTACCGCATGTTCACGACGCTCATGGACAAGTTCACGGGAAGTGCCATCAGCGGCCCCGACGGGCTCCCGCTCGTCGGCACCACCGAGTTCACGCCCGATGAGCCCGACGGCACCATCGACGTGGAGATGACCATCGACACGCGCGAGCTTGAGGGCCACGACATCGTGTTTTTCGAGAAGCTCGCCGACATCGACGAGAACGTGGTGGCAACGCATGAGGACATCAACGACGAGGACCAGACGGTGAGCTTCCCCGATGCGCCCGTGCCCGGCAAGGGCTACCCGAAGACGGGCGGACTTGCCGACATGGACCCCATGAAGGCCAGCGTCATGGTCGTCGCGCTCTGCGCCATCGGCGGTGCCTACTACGCCTACATCCGACGCTCGCGCCGCCAGATCGCAGAGATTGACGCGATTGAGCAGAAGATGATGGAAGAGGAGCTGAAAGATTAGCTATCAGATAAGAAACATACTCTGAACTGGGCATATTAGCCAGCAGCTAAGGGTGGGGGCGAGCCATCCGGCTCGCCCCTTCTCTATGGGAAGGAACTGAAATGAAGAAGACCAAAAAGGCCTTGGCCGTAGCCGCGATCATATGCGCGGCGATTGCGACATCAATCCTCGCGACTTGGCTCTCCGCGATCGTCGAGGAGGAGCCGCCGGGCATCGAGGCCTACGCGCCAGCGAATACGGACGACCCGGCAGGCAGGCAGATCGACTGGGATGCGCTGCCACCAGAAATCGTCGCTTGGGTGGAGGTCCCAGGGACGAGCATCGACGAGCCCGTCGCCCAGGCAACGCCCGACGCCCCCAACGCCTACCTGCACGCAGATGCGATTGGGCAGGGCGCTTACGGCACGCCGTACATCGACTGCGAGGGCTCGGTTGACTCCCGCTACGTCATGGTCTTCGAACACCACATGTCAGACGGATCGGCGTTCGCGGACTTCGCGAGCTTCATCGACGAGGGCTACGCGCGCGAGCATGCGAAGATCATCGTGTACCGGCGCAAGGGTGAGACGCTCAATTTGCGTCCTGTGGCCGTGGACGTGGTGAACGCGAGCCGGGAGCGGCTCGTCATCGACCAGGAGGCGGGTTTCGGGAAGATCGTCGAGGGCTCTGATTTGATCCTCGAAGAACCAGTCGAGGATGGGCAGCTATTCGCCTTCACCACCTGCTCGTATCAGACGCGAAACTCTAAGACTACGGTATTTGCTGTTTGGGGGTACAACGCCCATTGATGTCCATGCATGGGACAGGACCCCGCAAAGCAAGCTGTAAAATAACATCACAACAGTATGTGGGAGGACTATATGGCAGATCTTGGGAAAATCATAAAGCAGGGCTTAGATGATGCTGGAAGAGAGATAGGCAAGGCAGCCGAGGGCTTCGGGGCGAAGGCCGGTGAGGCGGTAGAGTTCGTTGGAGACAAGGCCGGAGAAGCCGCAGGGTTTGTCGGGAGCAAAGCCGGAGAAGCCGCCGGATTCGTTGGCGAGCATCTCGTCGACCTGAGGGATAAGTCCGGAGAGGCCATCAAGGGCGCAGGAGAAGGCATCGCGGGAATCATCGGCGGCATAGTCAACCACGATAAATGCGATGAAGAGGGCTCTGACGACAACAACGGGAAGAAGGCCGAGGAGTACGACGAGTACGAGGTCGCTATCGTCGATTACAACCAGGCGTACACGGACATGAGCGATGCCGGGGTCATGCTCCATCAAGAAAGGGAGCGGTCAGGCGACCTTCTCGCCTTTGTCGAGACCCTCGTAAACAGCATCGCGAATACCCCGAAGGACTTTCAGCAGACCTTCGAGGAAATCCGCATCGAGCGCGAGAACTTTACTGCCGCAGAGCAGTACGCCAAAGAGGAGCTTGCAGCCGCAAGGCAGTCAGCGATGAGCTCTGCTGGCGGTATAGCGGCCGGAGCAGCCGTCGCAAGCATGGCCCCAACGGCTGCGATGTGGATCGCAACAACTTTCGGGACCGCGTCCACGGGGGCGGCCATATCGACCCTCTCGGGAGCGGCGGCCTCCCAGGCAGCGCTGGCATGGCTCGGCGGCGGAGCGCTCGCGGCAGGAGGAAGCGGCGTGGCCGGTGGAAGCGCGCTTCTCGCGCTCGCAGGACCGGTTGGCTGGGGGCTAGCGGGTGCCACACTGCTGACGTCCATCATTCTCTTCGCCAGAAAAAGCTTCATGCTCAAGCAGCAAAAGCACGAGGAGTTGATGGATATCAAGCAGAATACCGCGAAGGTCCAGGGTCTCTGCGCCTCGATAACCTCCGTCCTCGACAAAACGCGCGAGCTTAGGGAAAACCTGCAATCCCAGCTTCAGGGATCGCTTCGCTTCTACGGCTGCGATTACACGACGCTAAACGAGAGCGACAAGGGCGAGCTTGCCGCTCTCGTGAACAACTCGAAGTCCCTCGGCAAGCTCATGACCGAAGAGATTGGCCAGGCTGAGTAATGGTCGATGTTGGCAAAATCGCTAAGACCAGCCAAGAGCAGGCCATCGCCGCATGGGTCGACTACCTGAACCAGGTTCGCATCACTGATCTTATCGCCAGCCTTAACCAGCAGGACGGAAACCTCCAAGACGCTCTCGATTCGCTTAGGAGTACCGTTGAGACGCTCCAGTCGAACGTGATCGAAATAGGCCGTGGCGGTCAGCGTGGCATGCACGGCTTCATAGCGGAGGTCGCAGAAGTCGGAATAGGAAACGCGCGAAAGGCCGTGCAGGGCCAAGAGCGAATCTACGACTGGGTGAACAACAACGGGCCGGACGATATCCGGATAGGCGACGTCCTCTGCCAGATGAAGTTCGTGCAAGGAGGGGGCAGTTTCTCCCTCGACGCCGTCGCCAAGCACCTCGAATCCTACCCGGACTACTTGGAGGCCGGACACAAGTACATAATCCCCAAGGACTTCTACGAGAAAGTCAAGACGCTCATGGATATGGACGCAGATACAGCGTCCAGACTCACCAGAGATGACAACCTCTCGTTAAAGGACTGGAAGCGCGTCCATGAGTTCTTCAACAGCCACGACGTTACGCTTGATGACATTGAACCTTCCCAGCTGGAATACGACCAGGTTCAGCGCGGCACGATAGCCGAGACCATGAGGTCTGAGGAGGCCTCGATCCGAAGCGAGGACGAGAAGATCCGCGCCAAGGCCTACGAGGAGAGTAAACCGAGCCTGGGACAGGCGGCTCAAGTCACATTGGCATCTGCCGTCATCGAAGGTGCAGGCACGTTCGTCACACTGACCGCGCAGAAGATGCGCGAGGGAAAGTCGATCCGTGAGTTCACGCAAGAGGACTGGCAGGATATTGCCAAAGGAACGGGCGGTGGCTTCGCGAAGGGCGGTGTCAGAGGAGCGACGATATATGCCCTGACGAATTACACCGCGACACCTGGAGCCGTCGCAAGCTCCCTCTGCACCGCCGCCTTCGGCGTCGCTGATCAGGCGCACCGTTTCCGAAACCAAGAGATCGGAGAGGTGGAGTTCATCCAAAGCGCGGAAATCGTCTGCCTTGATGCTGCCGTGAGCGCCCTCTCTTCCGCCATAGGACAAGCCGTCATACCTATTCCAGTCCTCGGAGCCGTGATTGGCAACACGGTAGGCTCTATCATCTACCAGACTGCCAAAGACGGACTCTCCGCAAAAGAGCAGGAGATAATGGAAAAGCGCGCAGAGGAGCTCCAGGCGCTTGATCGAGAGCTGAGCCAGCAATACCGAGAGCTGCTCGTATCGCTCCGCGAGGATATGTCCCAATACCTCGTTCTGCTGGAGGCCGCCTTCCATCCCGACCCATTGAAGGCCATGGAGGGATCGGCCGCACTTGCGATAGAGCTCGGCATCCCCCAGTCAGAAGTTCTCGATTCGATAGAGAAGACTGACGCCTTCTTCTTGGACTAGGCAAAACAAACGGGCGACCTGCTATGCTGTCGCCCGTTGCATTCAGTTGTTCGATGTGATTAGGAGAGCCTTGTCAGCGCTTCGATAATCGCCGCCTCAAGCTCCTTCTGCTGGCTAGCGGTCAGCTTGTCGGAGGTGCGCACCAGAACCGTCCCCACTACCTCGTGCGATCCGGAGGAGAGGATGCCTCCGTCGAATGCGGAGAGGTAGTCCTTACGCTTGTTAGCATCATCCACGTTGGCATACACCTCGATAGCGCCGCCACCTTCAGTACCCTTTTCTATAACGGTGCTCCCGATAACATCGGACTGATCCACAAGAGGGCTCGTAAAATAGACGGTTGCAGTGTAGCCTCCGGACTTGCCGAGCTGGCCGTTAGGATCGTTGTCCTCGGTCACAGCAGAAATGTCACCTATTCCCTCGATACCCTGAAGCCTCTCAATCACGAATGCCTCAGAAGGGTTTGTGACCTGCTTCATCTGCGCAATGCTGTCATTTACTACCTGCTCGGCATCCTTAAGCGTCTGGATGTCTGCGGTGTAGTCGATTGCTTTCAGATTGTCGATCTCGGCGTTGATCTCATCGAGTCCGGACGGCGTATCAGGGGCCGTGAACTCGATCGTCTTCGCTTGCGAGATCGCGCTCTCAAGTGACGGGATAACGGTCTCGTCAAGCGGAGCGTCCTCGGTCTGCGCCAGCGCCTCCGCAGTTTCAATTTCTGACTGAAGGTCCGCCATCTGGGACTCGACTCGCTCGATCTCCGTATTCAGGTTCTCTTTTGCGCTCTTGACCTCGTCGGATTCGCAACCTGCCAAAAGTGCTACAGATGCGAGAAGCGCGACGCACAACGCAACGAGCTTCAAGGGCATGTGTTTGGTTATCGACACTGTTTATCCTTTCATCTTCTTGCTGCCTCGCGGTTTGCGGGACAGCCCCTCCGGCACTTCTGCCAAGAATATAGTAGACCTTCCTCCTGCCGAGGGTGACCCATGGGGGCACATCCCTTGTACTGGCGTTCGGTAAAATGTGCTTAAGGTCTTGAAAAGACCGGGGACAAGGTCATCTCCATTCCTTTTGGCAGACAGGACTGTACCGTCTTTCGCAAGGTCATGTCGACCGAGGACACCATTCAGGAGTTCGCGCCCGCGCTGCGCACAAGCTCGCAGTAAGAGGCTTTCCGTATCGCCCTGCAGATGCTCGGGGATCTTTGCGGCTTCGGGCTGGGCTATTTCGACTTCGACGAATCACGTGGGTATGTTCGCACGGCCACCGAGGTGTCCTCGGGCAACTCTGCACTTATGCGGAACATCCGCAGGCATGAGAACGCGCTTGAAGGGGCCATTACGGGCATCGCAAGGGCTGTCATGGGCGTCTCGCGTGGGTTCGGCGAGAGCATTCCCGATGATTGCTGCATGCGCGTGCAGTACGACGATTCCATCGTGCAGGATACGGCTGTCGAGAAGGACCAGGACATGCGCGAGGTCGGGGTCACCATGGCTGCCTGGGAGTACCGCGTCAAGTGGTATGGCGAGGAGGAGTCGGTTGCCCGCGCTCGGGCGTCTGAGATTGGTACGGGTGCCGTCAAACGGGAAGCGGTCATGAGCGGGACTGCCTGAGGCGGTCTCGGCATAGGTGACGCGCTCTTTTGTACGTGGGAGTCTCGGCTGGTAGCGGGCTTCAGGTGAGGCTGCCTGAAGCCCACTTTCGCTTGCTGGTTGAGCAAGTGAGGTTGGGTTGCGGGCTTGCCTGTTGCGGCTCTGGGGCGGCTTCTGGTGAGCTCTGCCGGGTGCCGGTCGCTAGTGGAGCGGTCGGGAGGCGCTGGCTGATGGCGTGTAGTGGCGGCCAGGGATGGCGGCAAAACAAATTCGACAACGTGAGGCGCACTGGGCTGCGATGACAAGCTTACACGGACGACTCGCAGTTCTTATCTTCTTTCGCCGCGCCTCTCCACTCAGATGCTATGACCTTCTCGTCATAATCAGCTGATAACGCCCTTTCGCGCCTTTATCAAATGCAGACATCCTGTGTGGGCTCGGGAATTGTGAAGGAATCGTGGAATAGTGCGATATACTTCTAAAGTCTGTCATCAGAGCTTGTAAAGGACCGATTTGGACTATGTTTTCCGCAGCTGTCTTATTCCCGTCGAGGCGGCCTTCTGAGGCTGTACTCATATCCCGAAAGGGACTGTGATGGGAAGGGCTATCTCGGGAAGACGGTACCTTCGACGCAGGCAAGCGAGCTATCCCCGGCCGCTTTTCTTCTGCTGCGAGCTGGATGGCATAACTGACGACGCAATCTCGATGAACGTGGCCATAGCCCGGCGTTTGGCGGACATCTCGCCGACTCTACGGAGCATTCGGCTTGAGTCGTGCTTTGTATCGGCGCTGACGGATTTGCCCGAGGGCGTGGTCATCCGCGACATCGACGTACTTTTCAACCCGGCGTACAAGGTGGACGTTGTGGCGCTTCTCTGCAGCGCATACCGCAAGCACCATTTCGACCTTGTTTGGCCCGGTCGTTTCGAGGACAGCCAGCTTCTGTACGCAGTGGAAGGCTGTCAGGATTACAAGGCGTTCGATATCGACCGCTACGACATCACCTGCATCTACTAGAGGAGTCCGCACCATGAAGTACTCAGAGCTCATCAGCTTCAAGCCAATAGAATCGACCATTCAGCTGCTTGACGCGAACCAGGAACTGAAGGCGCGTGAGCTCGTCGAGACCTACGTAATGTCGGACACGATGGCAGACCAGCTGAAGACGCGCCTCATCGACCAGCTACAGATGGATGAGGTCATCGACAACAAGGGCGTCCTCGTGGTGGGCAACTACGGAACCGGTAAGTCGCACCTGATGTCGGTCATCTCCGCCGTGGCGAACGACGATGCGAACCTTCCGTACCTGCAGAACCAGGGCTTCGCAAAGGCGATAGAGCCCATCGCGGGCAAGTTCGAAGTGCTGCGCGTGGAGATCGGCGGCGTGACCATGCCGCTGCGCGACATTCTCTGCGGCTACATTCAGGACGACTTCGACCGTCGTGGCATCAACTTCAAGATGCCGGACTTCTCGACGGTGATGGACAACAAGCAGCTCATCCGCGACATCATGAAGGCGTTCGCCTCCAAGTACGGCGACCGTGGCTATCTCATTGTTGTGGACGAGTTCTTCTCGTATCTGAGCTCGCGCGACGAGCGGCAGATCGTGCTCGACCTGGAGTTCCTCCGCGCACTCGGCGAAATGTGCTCGAAGAGCCGCATGCGCGTCATCTTCGGCGTTCAGGAGAAGATCTTCGACAACCCGCGCTTCAGCTTCGTCTCCGAGTCGCTGCGGCGCGTGGGCGACCGCTTCTCGCAGGTCATCATCACCAAGGAGGCCACGTCGTACGTCGTCTCGGAGCGCATCTTGAAGAAGACGGCTGAGCAGAAGGCGCTCATCCGCGAGCATCTGGAGAAGTTCAGCAGCCTATACGGCGGCATGTCGTCGCGCATGGAGGAGTTCGTGGGCATGTTCCCGATCCACCCTGCCTACATTGATGTGCTGAACAAGGCGTACCTCATCGAGAATCGCCACATCCTGAAGAACATATCGGTGTGCATCCGCGGCATCTTCGACCAGGAGGTGCCGACCGACGCACCGGGCATCAAGTCGTTCGACGACTACTGGCCCGTCATCAAGGCGGACGGCATGCTGCGCAGCGACCCGACCGTGAGCCGAGTGCTGCAGGCAAGCGGACAGCTTGAGGACATCATCAAGCGTGCCTTCCCCAAGCCCGCCTACAAGCCGGTGGCGATGCAGATCATATATGCGCTGAGCGTACATCGCCTGACCACGAGCGGCCTGGACGTGCAGACGGGCCTCACCGCCGAAGGGTTGAAGGACGACCTCTGCCTGTACCTGCCGCTCCCCGAGCAGGACAGCGACTTTTTGCTGGGCATCGTGAACACGATATTGCGCGACATCATGACCACGGTATCGGGCCAGTTCATCATCCATAACGACGCCAACAACCAGTACTACATCGACGTGAACAAGGTCGTTGACTACGACGAGAAGATCAAGCAGAAGGCCGACGTGGTGGCGCAGGGCGACCTGAACCGCTACTTCTATGGCATCGTGTACGGTTGTCTTGAATGGACGGCCAAGCAGTACGTGACGAATTTCGAGATCTACGAGTACGACCTGAACTGGGACAGCCACAGCATGTTCCGCGAGGGCTACCTGTTCATGGGGCTGCCGAAGGAGCGCAGCACGGCTCAGCCTGAGCGCGACTTCTATCTGCACATCATGCCGCCGTACGGAAGCGACGGCGGTGCCCAGAACCTCAAGGACGAGGTCTACTTCTACTTCAAGCCAAACGACGAGTTCACCGAGGAGCTGCGCTTCTACGCGGCTGCCAGCGAGCTCGCCGCCATCAGCGAGGGCAAAGAGCGCGACGCCTACGCCGGGAAGGCCCAGCAGACGAAGGCAAAGCTCATCCGCACACTGAGCGCAGGCGTGAGTACCATGTTCGACGTGGGCTACAAGGGCACGCGCAAGAAGCTCGTCGAGACACTCAGCGGGCGCTACAACCGCGACGCCACCTTCAAGGACGTCATCGACCTCGCTGCTGCCATCTGCCTCGACGGCTACTTCTGCGACAAGTACCCGGCGTTCCCGCGCATGCGAGTTAAGATAACGCGTCAGAATATGGCCGACAGCCTGGAAAAGGCATACGCCCAGATTGTCGGGCGCAACACGCAGCTGGGCCGCAACATGCTCGCGAGCTTCGACCTACTCGATGCAAGCGGAAAGCTGAAGCCCGAGCAGTCGCAGTACGCGCAGCACTACGTCGACCTGCTCAACAAGCTTCCTCAGCAGGGCGTAATCAACTACGGCGACCTGTTCGACGACATACCCGGGCGCGGGAGCTTCGACAAGAGGTTCGGCTACAACAACGCGTTCGCCGTCATCGTCCTGCTATCGTTGGTGTACAGCGGGCATGCCGTGATGCGCACCGACAAGCAGACGATCACGGCGTCGAACCTTGACGTAGTCCCCAAGACCAGCACGTACGAGCTCATGCACTTTAAGACCATCTCGAAACCGGCCGACCTGCCGTTGGCAGAGCTTCGCCGCTTGTTCGAGGTGCTGGAACTGAACCCCGGCCTGCTCAACAGCCCTGGGACGCGCGAGAAGGCCGTGGCCGACCTGCTCGCCAAGGCGAAGGAGCTGAGCCAGAGCGCCGCCTTCTCTGAGCGGAAACTGACCGACGGCTTCATGTTGTGGGATGAGCCCCTCGCGAACGCGCAGGAGGCCAAGACTTTGCGAGACGCCTGCGCGGCAATAAAGGACGAGTTCAGCAACTACGCCGCGAAGTTCAATACGCCCGCCAAGCTCAACAACTTCAAGCACACGATGGACGAGATTGACGAGCTGGAAGAGCAGCTTGACCGCGCCTTCATCGTGTCTGAGTACCTCGCGTTCCAGCAGGAATGCTCGCAGATTGTCACGTACCTGCAGGGTATCGAATACGCAGCCATCGGACAGTCGCTTCGGGCCGCGCTCGACGACGCGAAGAACGTCTTCCGCCGCGAACGCGACAGCATCTACGACGGTGCATCCGGCGAGGCTGCGGCCCAGACCGCCATCGCGGCGCTCAGCAAGGTGAAGAGCGACTACATCGACCACTACCTGGCGGCGCACAAGAAGAAGCGCCTGGGCGTCAACGAGGCCAAGCGGAGGCAGGCGCTCCAGGAGAGCGGAGAGGTCGCCAACCTGCGAAAGCTCGCCAAGCTCAGCATCCTCTCGAAGGCTAAGTTCGACGCCATCGACACGGCGCTCGCTGGCCTCACCGTATGTTACGACCTCACTCCGACCGAACTAAAGACGACTTCGACTTGCCCGCACTGCCACTATCGTCTGGACGATGTAGCCCAGAATGTGGATGGTCTACTCGACGACATTGAAGAGCAAATCGAAGCCCTCGTTAACGAGTGGACCACCACGCTACTCAACACCATTGACGACCCCATCGTGCTTGGCGAGAAGCGGTTCCTCGATGAGGCGCAGCAACGTAAAATCGACGCCTTCGTCGAGAGCGGAAAGCTGCCCGTCCGCGTGGACGACAAGTTCATCGAGGCAATCGAGGCACTGCTCAAGGGCTTCGAACCCGTCTACATCGAGGGTGGTGAGCTGGTGCAGGAACTGGCGAAGCTCGGCCCCAGCACCGCCGCCGACTTCAAGAAGAAGCTCGACGGCATCATCGCCAGCTACGTAGCCGGCAAGGACCCCGAGAACCTGCGCATCATCGTTAGGTCTGAGTAAAGGACGGCGGATAAACCATGGAGCAAAGGAAGCTTACCAGCGCGGACATCGACAGAGTCCGCGATATCGAGGGATTCCCCATCGCAACTGACGAGGCCATCATCGAACTCTCGGACGCGCCTTACTACACGGCGTGTCCGAATCCGTTCATCGAGGAATTCATTACTGAGAACGGAACACCCTATGAAGAAGTCGGCGATACCTATCAACGTGAACCATTTACTGCTGATGTTAGCGAAGGGAAACACGACCCACTTTATATGGCGCACAGTTATCACACTAAAGTCCCCTATAAAGCGATAATGCGATATCTGCTTCACTACACAAAGCCGGGCGACATCGTTCTCGATGGTTTTTGCGGAACGGGCATGACAGGCGCGGCAGCTCTTATGTGTGCCGACTTGCCAACGTGTCTAGGAATTGGCGAAACGGACGTCAACAATATTGGCGCTAGACACGCGATACTCACTGACCTTTCGCCTGAGGCAACATTCATTGCAAAAAATTACAATAGTGAAGTCGATATCTCTGCATTTGAACAGGCTGCCAACGATGTTCTTCGCGTTTTGCATGATTCGTGCGACTGGGTATACAGCACGGACGTGCCCGGATCAAATGCCAAGGCGACCATTAATTACACAATATGGTCCGAGCAGTATATTTGCCCCGCTTGCAGTAGAGAATTCTCTTACTGGGATGCCGCTGTTGAGCAAGGCGAAGAGAAAATGAAGCAGAAGCCACGCTGTCCACATTGTGGAGCTGATTTGAAGAAAGGCGAATGCGAAAAGGCCCTTGAATCTCAGTATGATGAGCAATCCGATGAACATAGTTTGCAGGCAAAAGTGAGCCCTGTTCGAATTAGCTATCATTATGCGGGAAAGCTTTACGCCAAAGAACCTGACACTTCTGATCTTGCCATCATACAGAAGATACGGGACATGAATATTGGAGTCTGGTATCCATCAGATTTGATGATGCATAAAGGCAAACAGTGGGGAGATTACTGGCGAGCCGGTTATCATGTTGGCATCACGCGTGTAAACCATTTCTACACGAAGCGCAATCTGTTTGTTCTCGCAACTTGCAGAGACCTAATTATGCGTCAATCTGACAAAAGGGTTAAATCACTACTTTTGTTTTGGCTGTCGTCAATTTATTCACGCTCACATAAACTAAACCGGTATATGCCCAGTCACCATCGTCATGTGGGACCATTGTCGGGAACGCTTTACATTCCTGCATTCCAGGCAGAGATAAACATAATTTCTTTACTCGAAGACAAGCTAAAGTCAATAATGACAGTCGGCCAAATTCTTGGCCACTCTTTGGTAAGCACCCAATCTGCGACCGACCTAAGAAACGTGCCGTCCTCATGCATCGATTACATATTTGTTGACCCGCCGTTCGGTGACAACCTCCACTATTCGGAATTGAACTTTATTCAAGAATCTTGGCTGAGGTGTTTCACCAACAATGCTACTGAGGCAATTGTTAATGTGTCGCAGGATAAAGGAATATCCGAGTACCAAGAGCTCTTAAGCAAAAGCTTCTGCGAGTATTATCGCGTCTTAAAACCCGGTAGATGGCTAACCGTTGAGTTCCATAACTCTAAGAATGCTATTTGGAACTCAATACAAGAAGCCATCCAGCGAGCAGGTTTTGTAATAGCTGATGTAAGAACACTAGATAAACAAAAGGGAACGACCAAGCAGCTTAGCTACACCATGGCGGTGAAACAAGACTTAGTTATATCGGCCTACAAGCCTTCGATGGAGCTAAGTGTGATTCTCGATCAATATGAATCAAACGAAGAGAGTGCATGGGCATTCACCCGGCAGCATCTCGAAAAGCTGCCGATAGTCGTACAGCGAAACAATATGATCGAGCCGATTTCGGAAAGACAAGCATTCCTACTGTTCGACCGTATGGTTGCCTATCACGTCATGCACGGAATTCCAGTACCGCTAGATGCGACCGATTACTACCAGGGACTTGACGCAAGGTATTTGAAGCGCGATGGCATGTACTTCCTGGCCGATCAAGTAAATGAGTACGATACGGCACGTATCAAGCTCAACCTTGAGTCTGTTGAATTTGCCTTACACGTAACAAATGAAAAGACAGCAATCGGCTGGCTTTACAGACTTCTCGAAGAAGAGCCCAGAACATACTCAGTTATACAACCCATGTTTATGCAAGAAGTGAAGTCAGTTGACCGCTACGAGGCGATGCCCGAACTTGCCGTCCTTCTAGAAGAGAACTTCTTGCAGGACGAGAAAGGACGTTGGTACGTCCCCGACACCAAGAAGGAAGGCGACATCGCCAAGCTGCGCGAGAAGTCGCTGCTGCGCGAGTTCGACGGTTATCTCAAGAGCAAGGGCAAGCTGAAGCTATTCCGCTCCGAGGCCATCCGCGTGGGCTTTTCCCATCTATGGAAGGAAAAGAACTACCAGGCAATCGTCGATCTTGCCAACAGGCTCCCGGCGGCGACCATCCAAGAAGACCCCAACCTGCTCATGTACTACGACATCAGCCTGAGCCGCGTGGGTTAGGCGCAATACCATGTTGGAAGTCGGAGACCTTGCATACGACACATCTACGCAGGAGACGGTGCGCATCATCGAGCATGCGGTGCTGTGGGGCATCCACTCGTATCGCGTGCTGAACCCTGCCACCGGCGAAACGTACCGCGCCTCGGAGGGAGTCCTGCGCCCAGTGGCAAACACCGTCACCTATGACGAGGATTACCTGCGTTTCGTGATGGAGCTCGCGCGCATCAAGAACGAAGTGGCCGAGGGCGTTCTGACGCCGCTTTCGCGCAACCTCATACCGCTGCCGCATCAGCTTCACGCGCTCAACCGCGCCTTGGCCAACAACAACGTTCGCTACCTGCTGGCCGACGAGGTGGGTCTGGGAAAGACCATCGAGGCCGGGCTCATCCTGGAGGAGCTCAAGACGCGCGGACTCGTGCGCCGAACGCTCGTGGTGTGCCCCACTGGCCTCGCCACGCAGTGGGTGGCCGAGATGCAGGAGAAGTTCAACGAGAAGTTCCACCTGCTTTTGCCCTCTGACTTCGACGCCATCCGCAAGGTCACCGAGGGCGAGAACGTGTACCGCGAGTTCGAGCAGGTGGTCACGCCCATGGACTCCATCAAGCCGCTGGAGCAGCGGTTCGGGTGGAGCGAGGAGCGCATTCAGAAATACAACGACGAGCGAATCAACGCCGTCGTGAATGGCAACTGGGATCTCGTGATCATCGACGAGGCGCACCGCGTGGCGGGCTCGACCGGAGACGTCGCCCGGCACCGACTGGGGCGTCTGCTGGCGCAGGCGAGCCCATACCTGCTTCTGCTGACCGCGACGCCGCACAACGGCAAGTCCGAACCGTTCCTGCGCCTGGTGAGATTGCTCGATCGGGACGCGTTCCCAAACGAGAAGTCGGTCGTGCGTTCGCAGGTGGCACCGTACCTCATCCGCACGGAGAAACGCGAAGCTATAGACAACAAGGGCGACCTGCTCTTCAAGAACCGCGCGACGCATCTGGTGCGCATCGGCTGGGACGCTCGACACACGCTGCAAGAGGAGTTGTACCGGCGCGTCTCGGACTACGTTTCCCACACCTACAACCAGGCCATGCGGCAGAAGAGCCGCAACATGTGCCTGATCTTCCTGCTCATCATCATGCAGAGGATGGTGACGAGCAGCACGGCGGCCGTAAGACAGTCGCTCGAGCGGAGGCTTGCCATGCTCGAGGGCGGCGGTACGCAACAGCGGCACATGAACGAGACCGACATCGGCGAGACGGACATCGAGGACGGCGACGAGGCCGCATTCGAGGCACCGTCGCTTAACGACAGGTCCGAGATTGCCGAGCTGCAAGACCTCGTGAACCTTGCGCAAAGGGCGGAGCTGCAGTACCAGGATGCTAAGGTAGAGGCTCTCTTCGACACGCTCGACGCGGTGCTCGCCGAGGGCAGCAGGAAGGTCATTATCTTCACCGAGTTCATGGCTACGCAGGACTACCTAAAACGCCTGCTTGAGCGCCGGGGCTTCACCGTATCCATCCTGAACGGCAGCATGAGCATCGATGAGCGCAACGCCGTGACCGAGGAGTTCCGCACCAAGACCGACGTGTTTGTCTCCACGGACGCCGGCGGCGAGGGCCTGAACCTGCAGTTCGCGAGCGTGGTCATCAACTACGACATGCCCTGGAACCCCATGCGCATCGAGCAGCGGTGCGGCCGTGTGGACCGCATCGGGCAGACGCGCGACGTCGAGGTGTACAACTTCATGATCGACGACACGGTGGAGAGCCGCGTGCACGAGGTCATCGAGGAGAAGCTCTCGGTCATCCTTGACGAGCTTGGCATCGACAAATACTCGGACGTGTTGGACAGCGAGGCGTGCGACCTGGACTTCACGAACGCCTACATGGGCAGCATCGGCAAACCACAAGCCGTGGAGAGGTCCGTTGGGCGCATCGAGAAGGAGCTGCGCGAGCAGGTGTCCAACGTTGCCTCATACCAGGAGATAATCCGCGAGGACAAGGACCTTGGCGATCTCGTGGGCGTTGAGTCGGACTACGACGTGACCGCTGCACTGGGACGGGCCTTCGCCCACTACAGCGCGTGGCGCGGCGGCAAGGCCGCGCTGCCGCTTGGACTCGCACTCGACAGCCCAGATGCCGAGAAGCTGCTGCATGCGAGCGTCGTGCAGGACAGGAGTGCCGACGTGCTGAGCGTGGAGATTGAGGACTTCCCCAACGAGGATGGCTGGTTCATGCTGTGGGAGCTCTCCATCGCCGACGACCGACGCTCGACGCGCGTGGTGCCCGTGTTCGTGAACGACAGGCTGGTGCTGCGGCCCATCGCGGGCAAGCGCATCATGGATGCCTTGCTTCGGCCCGGCGTGAGGCTTACCGTGGGGACTGCTTCGAACGCCGATGCCGAGACGTGGGCCCGGTTGGAGGAGCTGAGCCAGGACTTCGCCTACAACGACTTCAAGGACCTCTCCGAGCGCCACGAGAGGGCGACCAAGGAGAACCACGACAAGTACGCCTACGCGCTTGAGCTGCGGCATGAGGCCGCGCGGCGCGTTGGCATCGAGAACATACGCGCCGCCAAGCTCGCGAGGATCGAGGCGGAGCGAGCCGAGATGGAGGCGTCCTACGCCAAGGAGCGGCAGGTTCTGCCAGAGTTCAGGTGCATGCTGCTCGTGAGGCTGGTGGAGTCGTGATGCTCGGCGAGTACTTGTTCAACGAGTCCAGCGCGATGTACTGCACTTCGGTTCTGCTGGTAGACCACGGCGTGGAGTCGCGGGCCGAGTACGCCTATGCCTTCGAGCGGCGCGGTTTCACCGTGGTGCGCTGGGAGGACGACCTGGCATTCCGCATCGGGTGGGAGGATGCGCTTAAGGCTGGCGAGAAGCTTGCCGTGATCGCGTCGGACGATGCGTATGTGCCGTACGACCTAGCGCAGCTGATGCAGCGGTACGACGTGTCGCTGGGTGGGCTGTTCCCTAAGCTTGATACCGCAACGTTGAGGGCCGCTGATGGGCTGGACTTGGACTTCCTTGCCGTCGCCTACGAGCGCGACTATGTGTACCCCTCGGATGCAAAGGCCACGAGGGCATACCTTGAGACACGCGTGAACGTGCAAGAGACGGCAGAGCGCGTCTGCGACGAGCTGGAGGGCGAGCTCGTGCGGTTGACGAGCGTTGCTGCAGGCTATCGTGGCTGGATCGCGGTGGCGCAGCTGAAGGCACGCATCGACGTGACGAGGGCGCGCTACGGAATCGAACGGAGCACGAACGAGCTCACCGACGGCGCATTCAGGGACTTCGTGGTGTCGAAGTTCGGGCAGCTCACCATGGAGTATGCCGAAGAGACTCCCGTACTCGTGAGCTCTGCCATGGAGTACATGCGCACGCGCAGCGACCGGTTCGCCATCGTGGTGATGGACGGCATGTCGGAATTCGACTGGCGCGTGCTTCGCGAGTCTTTTGCGGGAATCCCCTACGAGGAGTCCGCCGCCTTCGCCATGGTGCCCACCGTGACATCGCTGTCGCGGCAGAGCCTGCTCTCGGGCAAGTACCCTCGCGACCTTGCGAGCCCTTGGACAACGGACAAGGAGAAGAGCGAGTTCGTCGGGCGCGTGAGAAGCTGGGGCATCGGTGACGAGCGGATGGCCTACCTGCGTGGCTACGACGCCGAGTTGCCCTACGGCTGCGAGTGCGCAGCGTTCGTGATACTGGACGTGGACGAGCGCGTGCACGGGCAGTACGGCGGGCGTGCTGGGATGCTGAAGGATATCGAACTCCTGCGGGATAGCGGGAAGCTTGCCGGGCTGGTGCGACGGCTTTCTGCGGCCGGAATGGACGTGTACATCAGTGCCGACCACGGGAACACGCCGTGCGTGGGTCGCGGGCGCGTTACCGGCACCGGCGTGGAGACCGAGACGAAGAGCCGCAGGATGCTCGTGGTGAACGACCTCGCGGACGTCTCGGACAAGCAGGAAAAATACGGGCTGGTACAATGCCCCAGCGGCTTCCTGCCGCAGGGCTTGAGGTACTACGTGTGCCCGTCGGGCGTGTCGTTCGACAACCCGGGAGAGAACGTGATGAGCCATGGCGGCATGAGCATCGACGAGGTGGTCGTGCCGTTCATAACAGTGAGAGCAGGTGCATGCAATGGCTAGGATGGTTGGATTCACGAGGATAATCAGGTTGCCCTGGCTGAACAAGACCATCGAGCTTGCCGGCGAGGGGCTCGAACCGACGCAGATGCGCGAGGAGCTTGAGGAGTACCTGAAGTTCGAGATTTCGAGCGACACCAACCGGCGCAAGACGCGCGAGATCCTGCTGCTGCCGTGGGTGGCGGAGGACGCGGCCCTTGAGGCGTTGCGGCCGAAGGCTCTGGAGTTGGCGTTAAGTCATCCTTACGAGCTGCTGGCGGTCCACTGGGGGATGCTCGTGGTGGCGTTCCCGATGTTCGGTGACCTTGTGCGACTCATCGGAAAGATGTGCGAGTACCAGGATGAGTTCACGGCGGCGCAGCTGAAGCTCAAGATCCTGGACGAGTGGGGCGAGCGTTCCACCGTGGTGAAGGGCTCGGAGAAGATGCTGGCCTCGCTGAACGCAATCGGGGTCATCCAGCGCGTGAAGCAGGGACGCTACGTGCTCGCACCGCGCGTGGATGCGGACGAGGAGCTGTCGCTGTTCCTGCTGCACGCGGACATGCTGGCGTACCAGTCTGGGTACCGGTCGTATACGGAGCTGCAGGCGTTGCCGGAGCTGTTCCCGTTCGTGCTGCATGCGAGCAAGGAGCGGCTGGTGGAGGATGCGCGGTTCTCGATTGGGAACTTTGGGCGAGAGTTTACGGTGTCGCTCAACCAATGCTAACGGCATCAGGAAGATTCGGAGAATTCAATGAGCAAGATGATTACAGGCGCTGAGTACCCACTTGGTAAGGTGTTCAGCGATGACTTCGAATACCACATTCCCCAGTACCAGCGACCATATGCTTGGACTACCGAAGAGACCGGCGTGCTCTTCTCAGACTTGAGAGACTTCTTCATGGAAGAAGACGAGGAGAACTACTTTCTGGGCAGCACCGTCCTGATTAAGCAAGACGGTGAGAGAAGGGCCGAGGTTATTGATGGCCAACAACGCCTGACCACGCTAACCATTCTCCTTGCCACGATAGCGAGCAAGCTCAGCGGCGTGCAGAGAGACAACTGCGTCATACGCATAAAGTCTCAGGGCGATATCTTCATGCATATTGAGGAACAACCAAGGCTCTTTCTTCGACAACGCGACCAGCCCTTCTTCTCCAAGTACATCCAGGGCATAGATATCGACGGATTACTTGCGCTCGACCCAACGCAAATGGAGGACGAAGCGCAGCGCAACATCCAGGAGAACTGCAGGACCCTCAACAAAGCCATTGATGAGGAGTTCGGAGACGATCTTCAGAAGCTCGTTGACTTCACCTCCTTCCTCTTGACCAGATGCTACATGGTTGCCGTATCGACGCCCAGCCAGTCCTCTGCATACCGAGTCTTCGCTGTTATGAACAGTCGCGGCCTCGACTTGCTGCCCATGGACATCATCAAGGCAAACGTAATCGCTGAGATCCCCGAAACCACGAGAGCTGATTATGCGGACAAATGGGAGGAGCTTGAGGTCCAAGCGAGCCGATCTGGATTCGACGACGTTTTCTCATGCATCCGCATGGTGTACGCAAAGAAGAAGGCAAAGAAATCGCTCAACGAGGAATTCACTGAGTTTGTGGTGAAGCATGATGGCATGACTCCAGAAGCCCTCATCGACGACCTGCTGGAGCCCTACACGGAAGCTTATTTGGACGTAAAGGGCTGCGCATATTCCGCCACGACCGGCTCGGAGGTCGTAAATGACCGACTCGGTTGGCTCAACCGCATCGACAACTCGGACTGGGTTCCCGTCGCGCTCAAATTCCTTGCCACCAGGAGAGGCAATTCGGATTACGTGCAGTGGTTCTTCATTGCCCTGGAAAGACTCGCGTCCTTCATGCACGTTACCTCGAAGGACATCAACCAGCGCATCAATCGATATGTACAGATACTCGACGAAATGGATGAGCGTCCGGAACATGGCCAAGATGACTCCCCGAGATTGGAAACGGTCCTTCTCACAGAGGAGGAGCGCGATCAGTTCATAGCTGCGCTGAAGGGCGATATCTACCTGAAGACACCGCGCAAGAGGAACTACGTGATATTGAGGCTCGACAGCTTTGTGGCAGACGGAGCCGCCACGTACGACTCACGGATTCTGACGATAGAGCACGTGCTGCCGCAAACAGTACGCGATGGCAGCGAATGGGCTACCGTATGGCCCGATGTCGCACAACGTGAGAACTGGTTGAACAAGATTGCAAACCTCGTCCCATTGACTAGGTATAAGAACTCGGAAGCTCAGAACTTCGACTTTGCCAAGAAGAAGGCAAAATACTTCACTGGGCGCAAGGGCACATCGTCCTACGCACTGACCACGCAGGTCCTCAACGAGTCTGAGTGGACGCCAGAGGTAGTGGAGCAGCGCCAAAAGAACTTGATGGAGGTCTTCAAGAAGGGCTGGGGTCTGTAGATGCCCTTCAGCGAGAGATTGCGCTGACAATCAAACCTCACTTCACTTTGTGACGGCCTTCTAACCTGTTCGCAGTGTTAGAGGGCCGATTTGTATGTGTCGGCCATGACCGAAAGGCAGGCCGATATGGCAGATGATGCACATGGCGATAAGACGCAGGAAGAGCCGCAAGCCCAGGAAGACCTCGGGCAGCAGCAGGCGACGCAAGACCAGCCGCAGGTGAGCGGCACCGACTGGGAGAAGGCCGTCGCCGAGCGCGACGAGAAGATCGCGGCGCTCGAGGCGCAGGTTGCCAAGGCCGCCAAGAACGCAGAGACGGCCGAGCAGCTGCGCAGCGAGATCGCGGAGCTCAAGGCCCAGGGTGAGTCCGACCGTATCGACTTCAGGCTGCAGCTCGCGGGCGTGCGCAACGTGAAGGCGGCGCGTGCGATGCTCGGCGACTACGACGGCGAAGTGGACGCGCTCAAGGCCGCAGAGCCGTGGCTTTTCGCTGATGCGCGCACCACCAAGCCCCAGGGCGGCAAGACCGGACTTCCTAACGCGGGCACAAGCTCCGACGAGGGCAAGACGATGAAACGCTGGCGCAGGCTCGCCGGCCTAGACGATTCCGACGATAACGCATAGGAGGGCTGAGACATGCCAAACAGCATCGAATTCGCTAAGAAGTACACTGGTATCCTGGACGAGGTCTACCAGAGGGCTGCGGTGTCAAACTGCCTGAACAGCGGCGGCAACATGGTACGCGCCGGTCGCAACGCAAAGGAAATCCTCATTCCGAAGATAGAGGTCACGGGCCTTGGAGACTACACGCGTAACGTGGGCTACAAGACGGGCAGCATCACCTGGACCTACGAGACACACACCTTCGCCTACGACCGGGCCATCAGACTCTTCGCCGATGTCATAGATGTCGAGGAGGCCGGAATCATCGACTGCTTCGTCCAGGCTGGCGCCGAGCTACAGCGCACGCAAGTGGCACCTGAGGGCGACGCCTGCACGTTCAGCGAGATCGCGTCCACCGAGGGAGTGACCACGAAGACCGAGGTGAATCTGAATTTACCCCGATTTCGTTGACACCCTCTACGCCGCCGAAGCGGCCTCCTGAGCATGCCTCGCCTCGAACTCCTCGGGGCTGAGGTTGCCGAGCGCGGAGTGGATCCGCACCCTGTTGTAGAAGCACTCGATGTAGTCGAATATCTCCAATGCCGCCTGATCCCGCGTCTCGAACGTGCGGGCGTGCACGCACTCCGCCTTGACGAGCCCCATGAGCGACTTCATCGCCGCGTTGTCCCACGGGCTCGCGATCGAGCCCATCGACGGCCTGATGCCGGCCTCGCGCATCGTCTTGCCGATCAGGAGCGAGACGTACTGGCTCCCGTGGTCGCTATGGTGGATGCAGCCTCCGGGCGGCCTGCGCCTCACGATCGCCATCCTCAGCGCGTCGTCGGCGAGCTCGGCCGTCATGCGGGCCGACATCGACCAGCCGACGATCTTCCTGGACCAGATGTCCATCACGACCGCCAGGCAGGGCCACCCCTGGTGCGTGCGCACGTAGGTGATGTCGGCGAACCAGGCCCTGTCCGGGCCGTCCGCGCTGAAGTCTCGCCGCACGAGGTCGGGCGCCGAGTTGGCCTGCGGCGCTGCCTGCCTGGCCTCGCCCTTGGGGCGCTTGGCGCAGCCGCGCGTCGTGCCGGCCCAGCCGTTCTCGCGCATGATGTGCGCCGCGCGCTTGCGCGACGTGCGCTCTCCGCGCCGGCGCAGCTCCGCGAAGACCTTCGGGGCGCCGTAGATGCGGCGGCTCGCCTCGTAGACCTCGGAGATCTCGCCGGCGAGCTCGGCGTCGCGCAGGTCGCACCCGCTCGGCCCGCGCGAGCGCCACGCGTGGTAGCCCTGCCTGGTGACGCCGAGCGCCGAGCACATCTCCGACACGCTCCAGCGCCCCTCGCTGAGCAGGGTGAAAGCGAACCTCGCCTCCTTCGCCTCGGCGCCTACAGCTGCCTGCCGGCGAAGAAGGCGCTCGCTTTCAAAAGCATCTCGTTCTCCCTTTTGAGCCGCTCGTTCTCGCGCCTGAGCCGCCGCAGGTCCTCGGCCATCTGGAAGGGGCTCGCCTCGGCGTCGGGCGCCGCGGCCGAGGCCCTTCTGACCCAGTCGGCGAGGCTCGACGGGTCGACGCCGATCTCGCGCGCGACCTCCGCGTAGGTGGTTCCCCTCTCGTTGTACAGCTGCACGGCGCGCCGCTTGAACTCCGCCGTGTACTTCGGGCACGGTTTTCCCATGGTCCGCCTCCGTTCCCCCGCAACGGCAATGGTGCCGAAACGGGACTCGACCTGTCAACGGATTCGGGGCAGATTCAAATTCACAGCGAGAACGGCGCCGCTCTGTCCGGAGGGGAGCGCCAGCGCCTCTCCATCGCGCGCGCCCTCTTGAAAGACGCCCCCGTGGTCCTCCTTGACGAAGCCACGGCTTCGCTCGACCCGGAGAACGAAACGCTCATCCAGAGAGCAGTCGGAGCCCTCTGCGCGGGCAAGACGGTGATCGTCATCGCACATCGCCTGAGGACCATCGCCAACGCGGACAAGATCGTCGTTCTCGACGGCGGGAACATCGTCGAAGAGGGGACCCACGACGACCTCGTTTCGAGAAACGGCCTCTACCAGCATCTTTGGGACCTCCAGCTGCAGAGCAGCAGCTGGGGCGCTGACGGGCGTATGTCAGCCGAGGGAGCATGATGGCACCCCGCGAATCCTCCGAGGACTACATCGAAGCAATCCCGGTGTTCCGTCGTCTGCGCGAGGCCTGCCGCATGGAGCACTGCCTGTCGGAGGAGTCGTTCAGGAAGCTCGCCGACCGCCTTGGCCGCGGGCGGTG
>NZ_NFJP01000021.1 GCF_002159915.1 Gordonibacter sp. An230 | reverse complement strand
TCATCGGACGGGAGCTCGGGCTGCCCGAGGGCATGGTCGAGCGCCAGCCCTTCCCCGGCCCGGGCCTGGGCGTGCGCTGCCTCGGCGCCATCACGCGCGACCGCCTGGAGGCGCTGCGCGAGGCCGACGCCATCCTGCGCGAGGAGTTCGCCGCGGCCGGCCTCGAGGGCCGCGTGTGGCAGTACTTCGTGAGCGTCCCCGACTTCCGCGCCACCGGCGTCCGCGACGGCGTGCGCGCCTACGAGTGGCCAGCCGTCATCCGCGCCGTGAACACGGTGGACGCCATGACCGCCGAGGTGCCGGAGCTTGATTGGGCGCTGCTGAAGAAGATCACGGCCCGCATTTTGGCCGAGGTCCCGGGGATTTGCCGAGTGGTGTACGACCTCACGCCGAAGCCTATCGGGACCATAGAGTGGGAGTAGCGTTCTTCGCGATACGCTGACATTTTAATTAAGCGCCCGTCAAATCATTTCGACGGGCGCTTTTCTTAAGAGAAATCTTTACATCGGCCTATCCCAAATCGGCGAACCTCAGCCAACTGGCTAGTTACTGAATGCAAAGAGGCATGTTGTATATTTCATAAACGAGGGTAGCGAAGGCAGGACTCCGTTGAACCGCAAGAATAGCGGTTTTCACACCTAGCTGAAGCTGAAGGGATGCCTGTTGGATTAGCTCCCACTTCTGTTCATTTTGCAGCCAAGCTTTATCTGGCGGCGCAATATTTCACGCGGCAAAAGCAAACCGACCCCGCTCAACATCGTCAAGCACTCAAACGTCGAGAAACCCAGCGTTAGCTACCCAAGGACGTTCTCGCGGGCGTCGTGGCGGTCTTCGCGACGTTGCCCCTCCATCGCTCCCACTAAAGTCTCAGGAGTGAGCGCTGAACAAGGATGGCGAAGCGACGGGGGTTCGCATCGTCTTCCTCGGCGGCAGTCGCATCCGGATTTCGGGAACACGGAGAAGTTTTCACGCATCAAGTATCAGATGGGTGAAGCTAGAACCTAGGCAAGAGGATCACTACGAGGGCTCGCCTCCGCGTCCTCCGACTCCATAAGCAATCTCGAGAAGCTCTGAGCGCGAGTGGATGTTTAGCTTGCTGTAGATGTGGGTCAGATGCGTCTTGATCGTGCCCTCGGAGAGTTGCAGCGTCTTGCACATGTCTTGCCGCGTATCGCCCTTGACCAGGAGGACCAGCACCTCGCCTTCTCGTGCCGAGAGTCCGTGCTCTTTCGCCATATGGGCGCACCTTTGCTCAAGCGCGTGCCGCAAGGCATGTCCGTTGATGCCGGGAGTCAAGCGCTCCTCCCCTTCCAGAGCGAATTCGTTGATCGCGTCCTCGTCGCTAGACGAGCGCAAGCTCGCGCGATTGAACGCCTGAGGGTACACGATACAGACCACGAGGAGCAGGTAGGACACGACGAACACAGCGGATTCGGCCACGGTCGCGTCGTGCTCCAGGAAGAAGCTCCACGCGAGCCCCGTGACGCTGCATGACATCAGCCCGATGCCGAAGGTGCGGTAGACAGGGGAATCGAGCGAGCGCGCCGCGTCGAGCGCAACGACCCAGAAGAGAATGTGCGCGTAGTTCTCGACCACCACGAGCAGCGAGCTGACAAAGCCGTCGGGCACAGGAGTCAGCAGCTGGCGCGACGACATCAGCACGAATCCGGTGATGAGCACAAGCAGCGAGCTCTGGTAGCGCAGCGCCAGAGGCTTCTCGATCGATGCGATGAACGTCACCCGGCAGCAGATAACCACGAGCACGCACTCGACGAACGCCGACGCAAGAGACTCGCCTTCGCCTGCGAACTGACCCGAGCCCGCCGTGCCCCATATGCCGACCGTGCTCATCGCCCCGCACGCCACGAGGGCGACGCCGACCATGATGCATAAGGCAGCGAAGTACGCTCGCACCGACCCCCGTCGTTCAGCATCGGCCTCGATGCGGCGCGTCGCGCGCTGGCGCACCAGGCGGTTCGACAGCGCGAGGACGGCGGCGGCCATCACGGGCAGCAGGTACGAGCCGACGACGAGCGAGGCGCCGGCGAGAACGGCGCTGAGCAGCTCGGCGACGATGCGCTCGGCAACCTGTGCCGCGACGAGCACGTAGAGCGCATCGCGCTCGTAGCACACGCCCGTCAGATACCGGTAGATGGCGGAGACGATCCAGATATGTCCCACCCCGATGAACGTTGATCCCGCCGCTGCCACGAACAAGGGGTCGAGCAATGTCTGATGGAACCCGAGGGAGTACAGAACCGTTCCGCCGATCATGCAGCAAAGCATGAGGGGGACGGAGCGCCCGAGCGGGCAATCGATCCGATGCGGGAAGAGGAGGAACGCGGCGGCCATCGCGATGCGCCCCGCATAGCATGCGTAGCGGGCGACCTCTTGCGAGAAGCTAGTGGCCGACGGGCTCGAAAACACGTCGAGGTACCCCGTTATATCGACCCAAACCCCCACCAGCACGAGCGCGGCAAGCGACATCACGGCGGCTTTACGGTTTTTCGTCATCCGGCAGAACCCCCTCGCAACAGCATCGGACAATTTGCATGATATCACGTTCACATGGGCTTTTGCTGCCGTTTGCCCGATACGCGGAGAAGCGCGGCGCGTGCATACTGTGCCTCGTCAAGCCCCACGAGGGCACCGCGAGGAACGTGGAGGGTTCGAGGTACGACCCAACGCGCACGAGGAGGAGGAAACCATGACCCGCACCGTTTCGAAGGATGGAACCCTGAGCCGTCGGCAGTTCGTCGCCGGCGCGAGCGTGTTCGCGCTGAGCATGATGACCGGCTGCGCGCCGACCGCGGCATCGCCGTCCGAGGCGAGGATGACGCCCGGGACGTACAGCGCTTCGGCCAACGGGCTCTTCGGCCCGTACACCATCGAAGTGGACGTCTCGGAAGACGCCATCCTCGACGTACGGGTGGTCGACACGCATGAGTCCCAGTACCTGGGCCAGCGAGCGCAAAGCACGATTGCTGAAAACGTTGTGAAGCACCAGTCGCTCGAAGTCGACAGCATCACCGGAGCGACGATGACCACGTCCACCATGAAGGACGCTATCCGCGATGCGCTCACGCAGGCAGGTGCTTCTAAGAAGATGTTCGACGAGGACGCGACGACCCCCGCGCCGGCGAACGTGGCCGGCGACATCGAGGACTTCAACCCGGACATCATCGTCGTGGGCGCGGGCATCACCGGGCTCACCGCCGCGCTCACAGCCGCCGACCGGGGTGCGAAGGTGCTCATCCTCGACCACAACAAACACTTCGGCGGCTCGACCATGTACAGCGGTGGCTATTGCGCGGCTGCCGGCGGCGATACGCTGCCGAGCTACGGCTACGAAACCGATCCGGACGAGTTCTTCGCTTGGTTCATGGACGGCGACGAGACCACATTCCGTCCCGAGCTCTCCTATGTTGCGGCGTACAACAGCGGTCCGGCGTTGGATATGCTGACAAAGTACGGTGCGAAGTGGATCGAAGGCGGCCCCATCGGAGAGGACGTCGGAGCCCATGCTAACGCTGCATCCACGGAAAACGCGACAAAGGACGTCGACTACTTTGCAGCGTACGTGATCTCGCATGAGCAGCGAGGCCTGAGCATCTTCGAGGACACCGCCCCGAGCATTCAAGAATTCGTCGAGAAGGGCCAAATGGCCTACCTCCTCAACACCAAAGCGACTGAACTCATCGTGAACGCCGAGGGCCAGGTGACGGGCGTGCGTGTCGAGAACGGTGCAGAGTACGAAGCGCCCGCCACCATCCTTTCATGCGGCGGTTATTGCGCCAACGACGAGATGCTCTCCAAGCTCTACGCCCGCTGGGCGCGGTCCGGCAGCGCCTCCTCCATCGGCAACATGTTCGACGCGGCGGTCAAAGTGGGCGCAGTGCTGCACGACATGGACTTCTGCCGCACCGACGGCGGCACGCTGCCCGTCCTCGAAGGCAACGGCCAGGCCGTCATGCGCGAGATCAAGTACAAAACGCCCGGTCTGGTATGGCTGAACACAGACGGCGTCCGGTTCTGGAAAGAAGGCTCCAAAGTGGATCGTGCGTACTTCGATACTGAGCGGAACACCGTCTACTGCGTGGCGAACAAGGCCCTCCTCGAAAGCGACGACCTTCTGTATTACGGGAACTACGCCACATACGTGACCGACAGCGGCAACGAAGAGCTCGAACGCTTGGCCGAGGAGGGCAAGGTCGTCTTCAAAGGGGACACGGTCGAGGAAGCCGCCGAGAAAGCTGGTCTCGACCCGAAGGTCGTCGCAGAGCAGATCGAGCGTTACAACGGGTTTTGCAAAGCGGGGGTCGACGAGGACTTCGGCAAAGAGGCGGATGCGCTGATCGCGCTCGAGGAAGGGCCCTTCTACATCTTCGAGACGATCCCCAACATCAAGAACACCTACGGCGGCCTCGTTATCGACGACGGAGCCCGCGTCCTCGACGCGCAGAACCGGCCGATCGTGGGCCTGTACGCGGCCGGCGAGACGGCGGGCAACTACAACATCGTGCGCCCTACGGCCTCGTACTACGGCGGCAACCTGCATCGCGGCTGCACGTTCGGCTACACGGCGGCGATGAGCGCTGCGAAGGACTTCGGATTGTAGCTCGAGCACGTCCGCCCGACTGCATGCGTTCGTTTGCGCTCCGTCCGAGACTCCACTCTGGACGGAGCGCTCTTTCGCGCCACAAGAGAATAGGCCTTCGAGAAAAGCATGATACCGTGATGAGCTGTTGGCACCGAGTTCATCCGCGTGTTCGAGGAGGAGGCCCGCAAGGTGGCGGGCGAGGTGGGCTTCCTCGCGCAGGGCACCATCTACCCCGACATCCTCGAGTCCGACGGCGTGAAGGCGCACCACAGCGTGGGCGGCCTGCCCGACGACCTGCGGTTCGAGCTGGTGGAGCCGGTGAAGCTCTTGTACAAGGACGAGGTGCGCGTCATCGGACGGGAGCTCGGGCTGCCCGAGGGCATGGTCGAGCGCCAGCCCTTCCCCGGCCCGGGCCTGGGCGTGCGCGCCTACGAGTGGCCAGCCGTCATCCGCGCCGTGAACACGGTGGACGCCATGACCGCCGAGGTGCCGGAGCTTGATTGGGCGCTGCTGAAGAAGATCACGGCCCGCATTTTGGCCGAGGTCCCGGGGATTTGCCGAGTGGTCCACGACCTCACGCCGAAGCCTATCGGAACCATAGAGTGGGAGTAGATTATCGCCTGGTTCTTTAGGTTTTTACGAGGCTCCGGCGCTGCGACCGGAGCCTCGCTCCTTCCATCGTTGAAATCTGCTGTTGTGGTCATACGCAGCGCATCCGTTTTCCGTTCCGCTCCGCATTCTTAGGAAATCGAGCGCGACCTGGCTCTCGCTCACAAGCGTGCATCTTGCGTCGCTCGTCCGCCGCCCTCCTCATCGAGTCCGATCTCCGGCGGCACCATCGAGGCCCACTGCCCGCGGGTTACGCGGCGGCGGTGCTCCACACCGTCGAAGAACCGCGAAACCTCGTCCAACGACACGGGCTTGTAGCCGTTCGCATCCACCCCGACATCGTATCGCAAAAGGCGCATATGCCGGTTCCACTCGTTGTACTCGCGCGTCGAATGGATGTGCCCGTGCAAGTGGATGGCCCCATGCCCCAGTCCCGGCCAATCCATGATGGGATAGTGGCACATCACAACCTTCCGCCCGCCGTCAAACTTGAGCACGGCGATGTGCGGCTCGCAGATGAACGTGCCAGCCACGGCTGGCTGCCGCCAGTCCTTATCATGGTTTCCCGGAATCCAGTGAATGTTGCGGCAACGGATGCGGCGACGCAGCTCGCAGGCATCCGCCATGCTCATCCTGAAAGAGAAGTCCCCGAGATGGTAGAGCGTGTCCGTAGGCGCGACGCATGCGTTGATGTTGTCGACGAGGGCGTCGTTCATATCCTCAACGGAGTCCCACGGCCTGTCGCAGAAGCCGAGCGCGTTGACGTGCCCGAAGTGCGTGTCGCTCGTGAACCAAATCATCTCGCATCCTCCTTCCTTCAGAGCGGCGCTCATAATCTTTCAGCAGGTTCTCGAAGGGAAAGCCTTTGCAGGGGCGCAGCCGTCATCATGCCGAAAGGGCCGCCGAAATGCACAGCGGCCCTTCCCTCTTCCTGCGCTCGACAAGAGCCCTCTTGCGCCCTGCCTTGCCTCCTAGATCCGACCGTACTTGGAGAGGATCTCCACTGCGGCGGTGCAGGCGGCGCAATCGCAGTACTTCTCGCCCCGCTCCTTGCGCGCGGTCTGCTTGGCGAGGATCTGGTCGGCGGCCTCTTTGCCGAACAACTCGACGGCGGGACCTTGGGCGAAGGCGATGACGCCGTCGACGGTGTTCGGCCTGCCCTCGAGGAAGTCGACGAACGCGGCGGTGGCCGCCTCGACGGCCTCGTCGTCCGCGCCCTCGACGGCGCTCTTCCATGCGAGCGCGGCCTCTTTCGTCTCCTGCTTGCTGGTGTCAGCGGTTGCGAGGACGTCGGCACGCTCGGCAACGAAATCGAACAGCTCTTTCTCCATTGCGCCTCCTTTTGGTCGTTTACCAACGAGCATATGGTAGCACCAAACCCGCTGAGTTTGCGTGGCGCTTCCAACGCTTCGCCGACGCGGGCGGTCCGGCGAGCGAGACAACTTCTCAGACGGCCGCATAGGGCGGCGTCAAGCTTGACGCCCCTTCAATCCGAAACGAGGAAAAGGGGCTGCGCGCCGTGCTCGAAACGCAGGTTTCGGAGCCTTCGCCGCCGAACCCGACGCAAGGCAAAGCCCCTACCGAAACGTCATGCGATACGAGAGCGTCGCACGCTCGCCGGGAGCGAGAGTGCGCACGCCGAGCTTTTCGGCCAACTCGCGCGGGGAGAAATGGGCGTCGGGTAGCGCCGACCATGGCTCGATGCACAGGTACCGAGCGTCATCCTGGCCCGCCTTCGTCCATATGCCCAGATAAGGGAAGTCCGGAAACTCCACGCGCACTTCGTGATCGTTCTTGGCGCAGCCCAGCGCGACTGCGCTGCCGGGGACGCCCTCCAACACGACGGTGTCGATGCCCAACTGCTCGGGAGTCTTCGTCAGGCGGCCGTCCTCGAGCGGCACCTTCGTCTTCGGAAGCGTCAGTATGCCCGCCTCGTCCATGCCGAACATCTCGATGAAATCGACTCCCTCGAAGCGCACGAAGTAATCGGCCATGCGTTCGCCCGGCAAAAGGCACGTCGCATACGCCTCGTGGCCGCCCAGCTCGAACGGCATCGGCACGTCTCCCGTGTTCTCGACTGTGTGGGTTTTCGCAAGGGTCGACCCCTCCAGCGAGAAACGGACGGTTAAGCGGAAGTCGAAGGGGTAGTCGGCCCTCGTCTGCTCGTCAGAGGCCGTGGTGAAGCGCGCCTCCGTATCCGACACCCGCTCTGCCGAGAACGCGCGGTCTCGGCAAAACCCATGCGTCGGCGCCTTGACGCGCCTTCCGTCGAGCGCGTACCATCCGTCTCGCAAACGCCCGATCAGCGGGAACAACAACGGTGCCCGTCGTCCCCACACCGCAGGGTCGCCGCACCACATGCGCTCGATTCCGTCGCGCATGACGCTTCGCAGTTCGGCGCCCTTGCTCGACACGCCTACCGCAAGCTCCTCGTTTCCCAATAGGATCGTCATCGCCTCCCCTTTTCATCCGAAGGTGTGTCCACATTATAATGCGGACACACCTGAAAGCTCATTTAGCGGATGAAGAACTTATCAACCGAACGCGGCGCCTTCGCACGTGGGCACCTCGAACCGTTGGGAATTCTTCTTACGATCATGCGCCTTCTCGACGCATGATCGCGGTTTCCATGTCGTATCCTCCGCATTCTCAGCGACGCTCCGATCAAAATGGCGAGATTCCTTGCGTTACGCCCCCTGCTCCCGCTCGGCGATCTCGCCTTTGCGATACGCTTCCAGCAGCTTCTCCAGATCCTCGATCTGCCTTTTGAGCTCGGCTCCGCTGTCGGTGTCGGCCACGAGCGTGCGCTTGTCCGGCTGCTCCACCACGCTGCGCGACGAGTGGATGTCAAGCTCGCGCTCCACGGCGGCCTGCGCGGACTCCAAAGGCTCGTGCGCCGCAAGAACGAAGCCGTACGAGTTCGATATGAGCGTGTAGCCGGCGATGCCGGTCGTGGGCTGGTAGGCCTTCGAGAACCCGCCGTCGATGGTGAGCACGCGCCCGCCGCACTTCACCGGATCCTCGCCGTCCTTCACTTTCACCGGCACGTGGCCGCACACGATGCGCGAGGTCTCGGGATCCATGCCGAAGTCCTCGAAGATGCCCGCCATCACCCGCTCGTCGTCGAGATAGGAGTAAAACGGGTTCTTGACCTCCTTGCGCGCCTCCTTCTCGGCGATGAGGTACAGCTCGAACGTGGCCATCTTGCTCTTCGCGAACAGGGGCGAGCCCTCCCCCAGCCACATATACCACAGAAGGTCGCGCCCGCGCTTGCGCTCTTCGGGATCGGGCGAGTTGAAGGCCGCTCGCACCCACCGCTCCATCACGTCGTAAAGCGCGCGGCCTTTGCACGTCTCTCCGAACACGTCCACCTCCATGAGCGAGCCGTCGGCGTTGAGCGGCACGCACGCGTGGAAGAGCAGGCTCCCGTTGTGCACCTTGTAGAGGCTGCCCGCCTCCAGGAAGAAGTGCATGTGGCGCTGCAGCTTCTCGCAGTTTGCGAACGCCTGCTCCAAACGCTGCATGACCTCTTCCTCCTCGGGCGTGAGGCGGTAGGGATCGGCCGGGTCCACCGTGGGGAACACCGTGTCGGTGAGCGCGTGCTCCACTCCGTCCACGACCACGGTGCCGCGCTCGAAAGCGATCTTGTCCAAAAGCTTGCGGCCCTCAAGGCCGAATCCCGGATACTCGTCGATGAGCTGCGCCTCCACTTTGAACTGGATGATGGCCATGGCCTTTTGTATCTTGACGTTCATCTCCAGCTCCTGCGGCGGCAGGTCGGGGCTTCCCTTGAGGCCGAAGGCGACGCAAGGGTCGTCGGCGTAGGCGCTCGTCGCGAACGACGCGAGCGGCAGGATGTTGATGCCGTAGGCGTCCTCCAAGATGGAGAGGTTGCCGTAGCGCGCGCAGTTGCGCACCACATGCGCGATGCAGCCGCGCTGGCCGAGCGCGGCGCCCATCCACACGATGTCGTGGTTTCCCCACTGGATGTCGAGCGAGTGGTGGCCCATGAGCGTCTCCATGATGACGTCCGGGTACGGCCCGCGGTCGTAGATGTCGCCGACGATGTGCAGATGGTCGATGGCGAGATGCTGTATGAGCAGGCACAAAGCCTCGATGAGCGCGCCGCCTCGGCCCGTGCGGATGACCGCGTCTATGATGGCGACGTAGTAGGCCCGCTTGTCTACGCCGTCGCTCTTCTCGGTCATGAGCTCCTCGATGATGTAGGCGAAGTCCTCGGGCAGCGCCCGGCGCACGCGCGAACGCGTGTACTTGCGGGCCGCCCGCTTGCACACCGCCACGAGCCGCGGCAGCATGCGCTCGTACCACGCTTGCGCGTCGTCTGTCCGCGCCAGCTCGATCTCCATCTTCTCACGCGGATAGTAGATGAGCGTGGCGAGCGAGCGCTTCTCCGCTTCGCCTAGCGCATCGCCGAACACGTCGTCGATCTTGAGGCGGATGGAGCCCGAGCCGTTGCGCAGGATGTGCGAGAACGCCTCGTACTCGCCGTGGATGTCGGAGGCGAAGAACTCGGTGCCCTTCGGTAAGTTCAGAATGGCGCTCAAGTTGATGATCTCCGCCGACGCCTTCGCGGCGGTGGGAAACGAACGGGAAAGAAGCTCGAGGTAGCGCTTTTCGCTCACGTCCATGCAGGCCTCCTTGGGGGTGTCTCCGCTCTTGCAAGATCACATGGTACCCTCTTCTTGGCCATCCTGGGCGAAGCGGTTCCGAAGCGGTACGATTATTCGACGGAAGAGGCGAGGCCCGCTTCGGTCTCCATCCAGACCGTCTACTCCCAGCCTTTCCACGCATCGGGCGCGTAGCCCACCGTGGCCTGCCTGCCGTTGCGCACCACGGGCTCGGCCAGCACATGCTGGTTCTCCAGCAGCTTGTCGAACTTCTGGTCGGGAGAGAGGTACGAGAGCAGCGCCACCACATCCTGGTCCTTTGCCTTCGGATCGATGAGCGCGTCGATGCCGCCGACCGCCCGGCACACCGACTCAAGCTCGCCTCTGCTCATCCCCTTCTCCTTCAAATCGACGAACTGGAACCTCACGCGCCGCTCCTTGAAGTAGCGCTGCGCCTTCTTCGTATCGAAGCTTTTCTTGGTCCCGAATATCTGGATGTTCATCGCGCCCTCTTTCGCCAACTCTTCCTCGTCGACCTTGTTCCTGTTCACGGACGCCTCGGCGTCCGTGAACAGTCTAGGGAAAGAGGCGCCGAAACGCCAGGGCTTTTCGGCGCGAGCAATCCATCGGGAGGCGCGCGCCTTTTTCGTCGGCCAAAAGACGTCGCGAGTACCGCGTCTGCGCGCCGACCGCAAACCGGTTTTTGGTCGGGCCTATGCCTTGCCCTGCCGCTCCTCCCCGTCCTCGCCCGAGAGGACGTCCCGAAGGAATCTCGAATCGGTTCGGAGCCATCCCTCGGTCAGGTGCGCCAGCCCGAGATAGAGCTTCGTTCGAGCGTAGCGCCTCATGTCGGCGAGCATCATGGGCGCCCAGGAGGCCAGATGCTCCTCCAAAAAGCCCTTCTGGGTCGCCAGGAGCCCGCACGCGCCCTCCTCGTCGCCGCTCCTCAGGGCCTCGGCCGCTCGCCTTCCCATGACGCGCTCGAACTCGAGCTCCAAGGCGATGTGGTCTTCGCCTTCCCTCCAATCGGAGGCCTTCCCCACTCCGCAAGCCCGGTACACGGCCAGCACCTCATCTCGGGCGTCCTGCATCATGAGGCGCTTCTCGGAGGTGTACACCGATTCGTAGGGGTACGCGGCCGCGTACCCGTCCACCCCGTTGCCCAGGAAGCATCGGGCGTAGTCAACCTTCAGCTCGCTCAGCGATCCCGTCCACAGGTTCGAAAGGTACGTGGCAACGAGCCGGTACCCTTCGTCCATGGACGGGTCGCCCGTCGAAACCGGGTACAACGACGCGTGCATCTCGTCGAGCAGCTCCTGGTCCACCTCGCGCACGTAGAGCCTCGAGAGGAGCGCATAGGTGGTCGAGCGCCGTTCGAGCACCTCTGCCAGTTCGACGGCGTCCGCCTTTCCCTCGATCAGCTTCCCCGTCATGCTCATGCGCCATCCTCCTCTCCGTTTGCGTCCGCGGCGCGGTCGGGGAACAAAGACTCGAGGCCACGCTCCCCCGAAGCGGTGGTGCGCCACCCTCCGTTCCATGCAAGCGCGTCGCACAGCTCAAGCCTCCGCGCGAAGTACGAGCAGTGCCTGCGAACTCCGTCGGGCAGGTCGAGGCCATCCACGAGGGCGGCAAGCTCCTCAACGCTGCGCCCGCGCTCCCCGCGGCAGAACGCGAGCATCCGTCCGAACGCGACACGATGCCGGGGCTCTTCCTCCAACAGGTCGGCCAAGCGGCCCAAGGGATCGTCCGATTCCAGGTACGCGCGCCCCTCGCCGGTGAGCGTCCAGAACACCTGCCTTCCATCGGTCGGCTTGTAGAAGCGCACGCCGTCCACCTCAACGACGTCAGGCGCCTGCTCGGCTTCCTCGTCGAACTCGCCGCCGTCCTCGTCCGTCTTGCGCACAGCGCCCGCCTCCTCGAGGAGCAACGAGTAATCGTGTCCCGAGTACACCGAGACGTCGTGCTCTTGCAGCTCGTCCACCTTTCGCTGCAAAGCGTCCGCCCGCCGGGGCTCGTCGAGAAACGCGAGGATGCCCATCAGCACTCGCCGACGCGTCGCCAAGGACGCGAACAGCTGGCTTATGCGCTGATCGGCCGGCAGATCGGGGGAACGTCCGACGAACGAGGGCCTCGGCATCGCATCGACGCACGGGCCCGGCTGCCCGTCCGACCCGTCGAAGTCCTCTTCGTGATCCGCATCCGCCAAGGGATCGTAGATGCCGTCGAACGCCTCGAACGGCGTGTTCGAGGCCGCTTCCAGAATCTTCGTCACGAAGCCTCCCTTCCTTCCTCGTCAAGCGCGGGGCCCTGCCGGGCCCCGCGCGAACCGGCATCGCATCGGACGGTCGCGAAAGCCTGCGGCCGTCCGATGGCGCCCCGAACGGATTCCGATCCGCATGTTCGCAAGGGGTGTGGGGAGCGCGGATCGGAGCCCCGTCGCGAGCTCAGTAGAACATGAACACGCTGCCTCCGCAGGCGAAGAACGCCGCGCGCAGCAGCACCGCGCCCGCGAGCGCGCAGATCGCGACGCCCGAGCCGGCGGCTTTCCACGACCCGCTCCTTTTGCCGTAAACGGCGAAGGCCACCGCCGCAAGCGAGAGCGCAACGGCTCCGGCCGTGAGCCCGACCGCGCCGGACGAGAAGGGGCTGAAAGCGGAGGCCTCGACCATCGCTTCGGTGGGGTGGTTGGGATCGAAATAGTATCCCACGTCGACGAACTGGCTCACCGCGCCCGCCATCATGAGCGCGAAGGCCACCGTGCAGGCTGCGTTCGCCACGGTGCCGACGAGCGCGCAGCCGCCGTTGAGCCCGGCGTCCTTCGGGTCCTTGGCGAAGATGGCGAGGATGCCCGGCCCTGCGGCAGAAGCCAGCCCGAACAGCGAGAGCACCTGCAAGGCGTTGTTCCAAGCGGGACGCGCGGCCATGAGGTAGGACAGCCCCATGACCAAAACGAGCGCCGCTGATGCGGCGATGGCCAGCACGGCGCACCACCTCGGCACGCCCGCGCCGCGACGCAGCACGGCGAAGAACGCCGCCATGGCCGCCGCCATGACGATCACCGCGACGAGCTCCTGGGTGATGCCGGACGAGAGGTGGCCGAACCCGTTGAAGATGCGCTCCCAGTGCTCGAGGTGGAGAAACACCGCAACACCCCCCACGACCAGGAGGATCGCGCTAGCCGCAAGCGCAGGGGCCTGGGCCTTCGCGCCCCTGCCCGCAAGCGCGTAGACCCCCTGCGCGGCGAACAGCCCGGCGCTCGCTCCGACGAGCGTCGTGAACAGGATCAAGGGCCATTGCAATTCCATGGTCTACTCCTCTCCGCGCCACTGCCGATCGCGCAGGATGTACGCGAACGACGGCTTGTTGCCCACGTCGGGAAGACGGTGCACCTGGTCGTCGGTGAAGGGAAGCGCATATTCGCCCAGCTTCACGCGCGTCCTCTTCATGGTCTCGTAGGACGAGTCGTCGCCGAAGGAGGCCGGCTCGCCCGGAGCCTCGAGGTTCTCGACGCCCTGATCGATGTCGCCGAAGAAACGCGCGCGGGCGCAACACTGCTCGACGCATTGCGGCAGCTCACCTTGGGCGGTCTTCTGCTCGCAGAGCGTGCATTTCTCGACCACGCGCTCCTCCTCGTTGAGGTAGCGCACGCCATAGGGGCAGGCCATCACGCAGAACTGGCATCCGATGCACTTGGACTTGTCGATCTGGACGGTGCCGTCGGCGGCTTTGTAGGAAGCCTGCGTGGGACACACCTTCACGCACTCGGGCGCGGAGCAGTGCTGGCAGCCCGTGGGCAGGAAGTACATCTCCACGTCCGGGAACACGGACCCTTCGGCTTTGGGGTTGGGGCCTATGCGCAGCACCTTGTTCCAGAAAGAGCCCACCGGCACGCCGTTTGCGGCTTTGCAGGCCACGCTGCAGCTCAGACACCCCACGCACCTGTTCAGATCGGTCACTATGGCGTTTCTCATCGGTCATCGCCTCCGTTCAGCGAGAAGTCGGGCAGCCATTCCCTCAGGCGCGGATCCGCCGCATCGTGAATGATCTCGGTGCCGTCGGAATCGCAGGGAACGGGATTTCCGAACGGGCTGTTCTCCGGCGTGGCCTTGTACACCTTCACCGCGAAGCCGCGCATGCACGGCGACGCCATGATGGGATCGACGTTCTCGGGATTCAGAAGGCGGTTGCAGTTGCACAGCTCCTCGCCGTGGTTCGGTGCGGAAAGCTCGGGGAACCACCAGGCGTGCTCGAGGTTCACCACTCCTTCCCCGATGCCGTGGTAGAGATCGGCGCATTGGCGGATCTTCCCGTGCCTCGTCTCCACCCACACCCAGTCGCCTTGCTCGATGCCAAGCTTCGCAGCGTCGGCAGGGTTGATCTCGATGCGCGGCACGGGCCACTGCTCGCGGCACCAGGGCAGCTGACGATGCTCGGAATGGAAGTGCACCGGGATGCGCCGTCCCGTGGTGGCGATGAGAGGGTACTCCTCGAACAGCTCCGGATCGCTCACCGGGCTCTCCATGGGCTCGCGGTAGTCGGGCACGAGCCAGGACAGGTCGACGTTCGCCTTGCCGCCCATGCCGTAGCGTTCGATGACCGTCGGCCACAACTCGTACTTCGACGTAGGCGTGATGTAGCCGAAGCGGCGCGTCTTGTCGCAGCCGGGAACCTCCAAGCCCACGACCCCTTCCGCGCGTCCGACGCCGGGCTTGATGGTCATGTAGCCCGTCTCCCAGCGCCGATAGGTGCCCATCTCCTTGGGATAGACCTTCTTGGCGTTCTGCCAGCCGTTTTTCTGGAAGTCCTCCTCGAACTCGGCGTAGCTGTCGAAGGGAAGCCGCTCGCCGTTCTGCTCGATCGAATGCTGCTGCGCCAGCTGGAACATGCGCTCGCACGCGTCAGCCGTCGTGGGGTCGGGCATCTCGGGGTCCGTGCTCCACGGGAAGTCCATGGCCTGGGCGAGCGCCTTCATGAACATGGGATCGTCCTTGCAGTCGCCGGGGGCCTCCACGCAGGGCACGTTCATGGCGAGGCCGCAGTGAGGGCCTTGGCTGATGCGCGGGAAACGCATCTCGAGCCAATGGTACACGGGCACGAGGATGTCGGCGCACTCGGCCGTGGGATGGTGCCAGAGGTTCGCCTCCAGCCAGAAGTCCAGCTTGTTCATCGCCTCCCACGCAGGGCCCGACGTGCCGTGGTTCATGAACGAGCCCGAATCGTTCGCGCCGGCCACGATGGGGTACGGGTCGCCCTCGAGGACGGCCTTCCAGATGCTGTTCGGCTCGGACCACTGGCCGTACCACTTGGTGATGGGCCAATCGTCGCCGCCCACGATCTGAGAGTTCGAATCGAACTTGTTGCCCGCCTCGGGGCTCGCGTCGAACGTCCCGCCCAGAAACGCGTAGGGTAGCCAGCACTCGTCGTTGTAGTAGGCATGGGTGGGCCCGCGGTTGCCGCCGGGGACGTCCATGTTGCCGGTCATGTGCGAGAGCATCATGATGCTGCGGATGGTCTGGTAGTTGTTGCCGTTCTGGTCCATGGCGAGGCTGATGTGGATGCCGCCGTTGCCGTGGTCTTGGCCTTCGGGCCGCGTCGCCCAGGCGAGGCACGCGTCGCGGATGAGGTCGGCCTTGACGCCGGTGACCTCCTCGGCCCATTCGGGCGTCTTGTCGGCAAGCATCTCCACGTAGTACTGCCAGACGGTCTTGGCCTTCACCGTGCGCCCGTCTTTGAGCGTGACCTCGTACTCCCCCACGAGGTCGGGATCGATGCTCTCGAAGCGCGTGGGCTCGGGAAGCCATCCCTCGAAGGGGGTGCCCTCCTTGGCGACGCGCCCATTCGTCATCGCGGCGTCGGTGGTGATGTGCTCGCCGTCCCATTGCGTGACTTCGACGTCGAAGAAGGAAAGGGCCTCATTGCCCGTCTTGCCCTCCTTCGCCTTCGCCGCGTCGTGCACATAGAACCGCTGGTACGAGCCCCCTTCCACGACGTCGCACTCCTTCAGAAGGCGCGTTTTCATATCGTGCGCGCCGCCGTTGTCGATCATCCAACCGCCCGTGGGCTCCATGTCCTCCACCACAAGGAACGGGGCGTTGCTCCATCGCTTCATGTACAGCTCGTCCATGAGGTCGTTTTCGTAGATGATCTTCGCCCAGGCAAGCGCGATGGCCTGGTCGGTGCCGGGACGGACGTTGAGCCAGTAGTCGGCCTCCTTGCCCGCACCGGTCATGCGCGGGTCGATGATGATGAACGTCTCGGCCTTGTTGATCGCGTTCACCAGGTTGCGGCAGCTGTCGTCGTAGTTGGAGTACTCGATGTTGCCGCCCCACTCCACGTACACGCGCGGCTCTTCGGCCGACGTCATCCAGTTGCTGCCGTACTGGTCGGTGGTCGCGGTCGTGAGGAAGCGCGGGCCCTTGCAGATGCAGGAGGCCACATGGTGGTTCACCGCCCCCGTCAGGATGGACAGCGTCGAATAGCCGCCCATGGCCCACATGCGGCTCGTGCCGTTCATGGTGAAGATGCCCGTGCCGGTGTACTTCTCTTTGATCTCGGCGAACTTCTCCGCGCTGATCCGCATGGCCTCGTCCCACGTGATGCGCTCCCATCCCGGATCCTCGCCCTTGGGACGGGTGCGCTTCATGGGATAGCGCAGGCGGTCGGGATGGTAGCACGCCTGTATCGAGGATTGAGACTTCGTGCAGCAGTTTCCCCGGCTCGTGAAGCATGACTGATCGCCTTCCACGCGGACGGCTCTGCCGTCCTGCACGGTCACCCACACGCCGCATTCCATCTTCCCGCACCCTCGGCAGACCGTGCGGATGCGCCTCACCTCCCCCTCGGCTGCCGCAGGGCTCCCGTCGGCATCGGCCAGCGCGACGAGCGGGCTTCCCGACGACGACAGCGCCGCGGCTCCCGCCGTGGCCATCGCCATCTTCAGGAAGCCGCGACGGGACACGCTCAGCTTTTCCATCGGCTCTCCTCTCTAGCACGGCCCGTACGACAGGGACGTTTTCGACGAAGGCCGAAGCGCGGCCCGTCGTCCCTTACCGCCCCTTCGTCCATGCGCCACGTTAGCGCCCTGCGCCGTCTTTCGCATCGGAGAGAATTTATGCCCTTGTCACGATGCTCTCGAAGCTGTCATAAACAGTTTATGTTTTTCGAAAACCCCCGCGTGTGCACGGAGGCGATCCCGTCCCCAAGCCGCCTCGCCGCGTCATCGGAGGACGCGCACAGTCTATAATTGCGGCGAGGGGCGCGCCCGTCTGCGGGCGCATCGCGCCGGGTTTCGGACGCTCGGCGCTCCGTCACGAGCGAAAGGGGGTCGCGCGGCATGGGGGATACAGGCAAAGAGACGTACCGGAGCGTGTTCGCCGACCGCCTGAGGAAGTTCTCCAACGAGGCGTTCACCAAACGCATGATCGGGTTCACCTTCAGCCGGGCTTGGGTTTTCCTCGTGTTCTTCAACGGCGCCGTCGCGCCCGCATCGCCCGCAGAGCGGCTTGCGACCACGAGCATCTACCAAGGCTCCTTGATCGCGCTCGTGCTCACCCTGTTCGTTTGCGGGGCGCTCGACGATCGCTGCGAGCGGCTGCTTCGTGGCCCGATCGAGCGCTCTTTGCCGGCGCTGCTGTGCATCGTCGGCACGTCCGTCGAGCCCTTCGCCCAGCTCAGCGAAGGGATCGGGGCGGCCATGCTCGTCATCGCCTCCATGGCGACGGGCGTGGGGTCGGGGCTGCTCACCCTCTTCTGGGGGAAGATCTACAGTCTGGAAGGAGGTCCGTGCACGGCCGCGGAGGTGTCGGTGGCCTACGTGCTGGCGGCATCCCTCATGCCCCTCTACGGCATGCTGCCGCTTTCCTTGCAGATGACCGTCGTGGCGGTTCTGCCCATCGCATCGAGCGTGCTCATGGTGAGGGAGCTCGACCGCATGAGCCTCGAGCACGGTCTCAAGAACGAGCCTTTGCAGGAAGGCGCGGACTTGATCGCCGCAGAAGGGAGGCCTCCTTCCGACTACGTGGGGATGCTCGTCAAGTTCTCCGTGGGCTCCATCGTCTTCGGTTGCTGCATCAGCATGATGCAGTCGCTCTACACCTCCTACGAAGCGCCCTCGGGAACCGAGGCGTACTCCATCTTCACCTTTCCGCTGGCGGCTCTGCTCGTCAGCTGCATCATGCTGGGCATCCTGCTGTTCAGCAGAAGGCTCGACCTCGCGTTCTCCTACAAGACCGTCCTCATCTTCACGGCGGCAGGATGCCTTCTGACCCCGTTTTTCGAGGCCAACGCGTTTTTGAACCACTTTCTGGCCTACGTGTTCGTCCAAACGGGCTATTTCTGCTTCGAGATCATCAGCTGGGTGATGCTCGCCGACATGAGCCTCCGATTCGCCGTGCCGCCCTTGCGCGCCTACGGCTTCGGTCGCTGCGCGGTGTCGGGAGGCGTGCTTCTGGGATCGCTCTCGAGCTCGCTGCTCGCAAGCTCCGTCGAGTTCTCCTGGCAACTCCGGTTCGCCGTCTCGTGTTTGATGGTGTTCGCCGTGGTGGTGACCTACACCCTCACGCTCACCGAGCGTGACATCGCCCGCGTGCACCGTCACTCGATGAGGTGCCGCGAGCGACAGGGGAAAAAGCCTTCCGCCATCCCGGACGCGAGCATCGCGCTCGAGCCGCGGCTCGAGCGCGAGCCGGAGGCGCTCTCTTTGGAGGAACGGGTGGGGATCGTCGCCGACCGCGTCGGGGTGTCGGGACGGATGCGCGAAGTCATGCTGCTGCTCGCGCAAGGACGCTCGGCTGCGCGCATCGAACAGGAACTTTACATCTCGCGTGGCACCGTGAACACCTACAGCCACCGCCTGTACCAGAAGCTCGGCATCCACAGCCGGCAAGAGCTGCTCGACCTCATCTACGGAACGGAAAGGCCCGACCGGGAACAAGCCGGCTGACGGCGCGCCATGCGAGCGCTGCGAACTGCCGTCAGGCTTTCCTTCGCGGAAGCGGACGCCCCTCTAGACGTTGCGGGACGCCTCGGCGGCGAAAGCTCAACGAAGGCGCGACGCATCCGACGACACGCGGTGCGGGCTTCCCTTCGGCTCGGGACGATCCCTCTCCGGCAAAGGAATCGCGCGAGGCGGCGAGATCTCCGTCGACCTTCCCCTGCCCGCCCGCTTCCGTCACAGGTAGTCGTAGGGCATGCGGCGGGCGAAAGCGTAGAACAGCAGCAGCGGGATGATGGAGAGCGGGAGAAGCGCCACGGCGGCGGCCAGCGTCAGCGCTCGAGCCACGTAGAAGGCGAGCCGCCGCCAACCTGCGCGAGGGCGCGTCTCGCACGTCATGCGCACGAAGCCGCCGCCGAGCGTGCGGCCCTGCCGGAGCCACGGGACAACGCCCTCGAACGCGACGAACACCGCAGCCGCAACCGCGCGCTCCCACCAGCTGCCGTCGGTCCACGAGGAATCGCCCGCCGCATGCAGCGCGACGCTCGCCACGGCAAGCAGGACGACCAGGACGACCCCCATGACGGACAGGTCGATCCAGAGCGCGACGACACGGCGCACGAAGCCGGGCCGGTCGGTCACGCGACCTTCCCGTGCCAACTCGCCCGGCGGCAACAGGCGCCCGGCGAGCACGGCGGCGCCCCACCCGACGGCAGCGCCCGCCGTGTTGCAGAACAGGTCCAGAACGTCGAACATCCGGTACGCATAGGGATACAGGCCGAACAAGCCGGTGAGCTGCGCCGTCTCGATCAAAAGCGAGGTGCCGAACCCCGCCACGAGCGTCATTGCGAACCGCCAGCGCAGCAGGCGCCCCGCAATGAAGCCGAGCGGCACGAAGAACGCCACGTTCGCCACCATGTCCGGCAGGGCGCGCACGCCGTCCTTCGCGAGGTCGTCCAAGAAGCCGAGCGGGTTGAACCGCGGCTCGATGCCGTAGGTGATGCCGGGGCCGGACGTGCCGTCGGGCAACGGATAGAGCGTGAAGCACCCAAGCCCCAGCACGTAGAGCACGGCGAGGTAGGCCGACACCGCCGATGCCGCGCGCAACCGTCCGTCACGGTGGTACAGGTAGGCAAGGATAGGCAGCGTGAGCAGCAGAGATGCAAGCGGCCATAGCGCCACCGCCGCCGCGAAGCTCTCGCTGAACCGTCCGAGGAACTGTCCTATGTAGCCCACCGCCACCCGCCTTTCCCACAACGTCGTCCGCCTTCAGTATGAATCAGATCCTTTGCGGCGCGCTTGCCTGCCGCTTACGACATCCTTACTTCTTCGCAAGACGAACGCCATTTTCGCGACGAGGTTAAGCGGGCGCTGGCGTACCTAATTCGGTTCTAGCGAAAGCGATCGCAGGTTTCGAAGGCGCAACCCGCACCGACGACAAGCGCTTGTCGAGCGATGCTTTGTCGTTGCGCTCGCCGAGAAACCCAAAGCCTGCAATGCGGCTCTCGAAAATCTCGAGATCGAGCAGTTGCCCACTGGGAAACACGTGATCGGCGCCGCTTACGGGAATCGAAAAGGCAAGGGCGTTTCCTCAGCGTTTAACAAGCCCTCGCTTCATTCGGGAGCGCAGGCGGGACGCACGAAACGCCCGAAAACTCGAAACGCAACCGCCTCTTGCAATCGGTCAGGCACGCAGTCGGTTTTTCGCATTGGCCTCGAGCCGTTTGTCGAAAGCGGGGACGAAGCGCATCAAGGCGTATTGGAGGACGGGTGCAGCGCGGTATCGGCGTCGGCAAGCCTCGACGTCTCTAGCGCACCGGCTCGTAGCTCAGCTCGCTGGGGATGTCGGTGGCCTCCAGCTTCATGATGACGGGACGCAGGCCGTCGTTGCAGCTGACGATGGCCTTGCCAGGTTCGCGCATCCAGTCGTCGAAGTAGAACGTGAAGCCCTCGCCGCCGTGGGCGAGCGCGAACACATACTGGTAGATCGCCTTCCACGCCTCATCGCAGAAGCCCTCGGGCTTGGCGTAGTCGGCGTAGAACCCCTGTCCAGCACGCATCATCGGGCATGCTTGCAGCCCTTCGACGCCGTACTCCGCGGCCAACTCCTCGTCGAGCGTGGTCTTCAGCACCGTGATCCTCACTTTGCTCATGGCCATGACGGTTCCCTTTCGCTCTTGTCGTTCGATCATTCCTGCCTCACGTTATAATGCAGGGCAAGCCGTTGTGGAAGTACGATCATTCAGAACAGGTACTATCCTGAAGGGAAGCGCCTATGAGCATGGAGCCCTACGAGGGAAGCCTCTCGTCGCTCGCCGACACGCCGTTCGGCTACACGCTGTCGATGATCGGCGGGAAGTGGCGACTCGTCATCATGTACTGGCTCGTGGAGTGCGAGATCATGAGGTTCAACGAGCTTAAGCGAAAGATCGGGAACATCACCGACAAGACGCTCAGCCGCCAGCTGAAGGACCTGGAGGCCGACGGGCTTATCGTGCGCACCGAGTACCCGCAGATCCCGCCCAAGGTGGAGTACCGCCTCTCCGAGAAGGGCAAGTCGCTCTACCCCCTGATGGAGGCCATGTGCGAGTGGGGAACGAAGCACGACCCTCTCGATTAGGATAGCTGCCACGGTCGCTCCGTTCGCTTGGGATGACGGTATGTCGATCTTGCCTTGACGGCGATACAAGCGTCGAAGTCACAGTTTTGGCCGCTCTGAAGCCTTTTCATGGGCTCGGAGCTCGGTTTCGATGGCCGAACGGCCGTTATCTACGTGTTTGCGCAGGTCGCGAATTGCGCCAAGCGCCTGCGTGCCGCCAAAAAGCTTCAGAGCGGCCAAAACTGTGACCGGAAGCCCGCGAATCCGCGAAGGACCCTGCGCGGGGGGGGGCGCCTGACATGCGCAGGCAAGCTTGTCGAATCCCGCGAGGAGGTGGCGGGGAGAGCAACGTTATAATGAAATGCCTACGAATCAGCCGTTCGAAGCCACAGGAGTCTGCTCCATGTCATCCATCCACACCACGCTCGCGCGCGAGCTCAACTTATCTGCGGCGCAGGTCGCGGCCGTCATCGCCCTTGTCGACGAGGGCAACACCATCCCGTTCATCGCTCGCTACCGCAAGGAGGCCACCGGCGGCATGGACGACGCCCAGCTGCGCGCCTTCGACGAGCGCCTCGCCTACCTGCGCAACCTCGAGGCTCGCAAGACCGAGGTGCTGCGCGCCATCGACGAGCAGGGCAAGCTCACGGGCGAGCTGCGCGCGAAGATCGAGGCGGCCGAGGTCATGCAGCGCGTGGAGGACCTGTACAAGCCGTACAAGAAGAAGCGCGCCACCCGCGCGTCGAAGGCACGCGATGCAGGCCTCGAGCCCCTTGCGCTGCTCATCTTGGCGCAGGGCCGCAGCGACAAGAGCCCCCTCGCCCTGGCGGCCGGGCTCGTGAACGCCGAAACCGGCTTCCCCACGCCGGAGACCGCGCTGCAGGGCGCCCGCGACATCGTGGCCGAGGCCATCGCCGACGACGCCGAGCACACCGAGGCCCTGCGCACGTTCACCAAGCGCACCGGCGCGCTGGCCGTGGAAGCGGTCGACCCGCAGGAGAAGACCGTCTACGAGGCGTACTACGACTTCTCCGAGCCGCTCTCGCGCATCCCCAACCACCGCGTGCTCGCCGTCAACCGCGGCGAGAAGGAGGGGAAGTTGCGCGCCAAGGTGCGCGTAGACGCGGACGCCGCCATCGGGCAGCTGGAGCATCGTGTGGTCAGGAACCCGGCAAGCCCCTTCGCCCCCGAGCTGCGCGAAGCCATCTCCGACGGCTACAAACGCCTGATGGCCCCCTCCCTCGACCGCGAGATGCGCAGCCTCCTCACCGAGCGCGCGCAGACCGACGCAATCAAGGTGTTCGCGAAGAACACCGAGAGCCTGCTTTCGCAGCGTCCCGTGCGCGGCGCGCGCGTCATCGCCATCGACCCGGGCTACCGCACGGGCTGCAAGGTGGCGGTGCTCGACGAGTACGGCAAGCTGCTCGACTTCACCACCGTCTACCCCACCCCGCCGCGCAGCGAGGTGCGCAAGACGCAGGACAAGCTGGCCGAATACGTGAAGCGCCACCGCGCCAACACCATCGTCATCGGCAACGGCACGGGCAGCAGCGAGACGGAGGAGGTCGTGGCCGACCTCATCGCCAAGACGGACGCGCCCCTGCGCTACACCATCGTGAACGAGGCGGGCGCGTCGGTGTACTCCGCGTCCCAGCTGGCGAGCGAGGAGTACCCCGACCTCGACGTCACCACGCGCGGCGCCATGAGCCTGGACCGCCGCCTGCAGGACCCGCTCGCCGAGCTGGTGAAGATACCGCCGCAGTCCATCGGAGTGGGCCAGTACCAGCACGACCTCAACCAGGCAGAGCTCGGCCGCGCGCTCGCGGGCGTGGTGGAGCGCGTCGTGAACCGCGTGGGCGTCGACCTCAACACGGCCAGCGCGAGCCTGCTGGGCTACGTATCGGGCGTGAGCACCGCCGTGGCCAGGAACATCGTGGCCTACCGCGAGGAGCACGGAAGGTTCGCCGACCGCCGCGAGCTCAAGAAGGTACCCAAGCTCGGCGCCAAGGCCTACCAGAACTGCGCGGGCTTTTTGCGCGTGGCCGGCGGCGCGAACCCGCTCGATGCCACGAGCGTCCACCCCGAGAGCTACCCCGTGGCGCGCGAGCTGCTGAAACGCGCGAAGGTGAAGCCGGAGGCGCTCGCGCGCGGCGGCGTCCCCGACATCGCGAGCCGCCTCGGCGACCTGCCCGCCCTCGCGGCCGAGCTGGGCGTGGGCCTGCCCACCCTGCGCGACATCGTGGCCGAACTGGAGAAGCCGGGCCGCGACCCCCGCGACAGCGCGCCGGCGGTCGTGTTCAGCAAGGGCATCCGCGACTTCGACGACCTCGCGCCCGGCATGGAGCTCACCGGCACCGTGCGCAACGTGGTGGACTTCGGCGCGTTCGTGGACATCGGCGTGAAACAGGACGGCCTCGTGCACGTCTCCAAGCTGGCCGACCGCTTCGTGCGCCACCCGAGCGAGGTCGTGTCCGTGGGCGACACCGTCACCGTCTGGGTGGCCGGCGTCGACAAGGACCGCGGCAAGATCTCGCTGACCATGGTGAAGGGGAAACTGTAGACTCGGGAAGCTCTTCCGAGCTACAGCTTGCCCCGCCGACCCCTACGCTTGGCGGTAGCGGCTGAGAAAATCGCCGAGATCCCGCATCGCCTCGCCGAGCACCTCGATGCGCGGCAGGTACACCACGCGGAAGTGGTCGGGCTTCTTCCAGTTGAAGCCGCCGCCGTGCACCACGAGCAGGCGCTTCTCGTGCAGCAGGTCGAGCGTGAACTTCTCGTCGTCCGTGATGTTGAACTTCTTCACGTCGAGCTTCGGGAAGATGTAGAAGCCCGCCTTGGGCTTCACCGCGGTGACGCCGGGGATGTCGTTGAGCGCGTTGTACACGTACTCGCGTTGCTCGTACACGCGACCGCCCGGCACGATGTAGCCTTGCACGCTCTGGTGGCCGCCGAGCGCCGTCTGCACGATGGACTGCGCGGGCACGTTCGAGCACATGCGCATGTTGCACAGCATGTTGACACCGAGGATGTAGTCGTGCGCCCGCGCCTTGTCGCCCGACAGCACCATCCAGCCGATGCGGTAGCCGGCCACCATATGCGACTTCGACAGGCCGCTGAACGTGACGCAGAACACGTCGGGGGCCATCGAGGCGATGGAGACGTGCTCGAGCCCGTCCATGACGATGCGGTCGTAGATCTCGTCGGAGAAGATGATGAGGTTGTGCTCGCGCGCGATGTCGACGAGCTCCTGCAGCACCTCGCGCGGGTAGAGCGAGCCGGTGGGGTTGTTCGGGTTGATGATGACGAGGGCCTTCGTGCGACTCGTCACCTTTTTGCGGATATCGTCCATGTCGGGGTACCATTCCGCCTGCTCGTCGCACACGTAATGGACGGGCGTGCCGCCGGCGAGCGTGACGCACGCCGTCCACAGCGGGTAGTCCGGCGAGGGCACAAGCACCTCGTCGCCGTTGTCGAGCAGCGCGAGCATGCTGAGGTTGATGAGCTCGCTCACGCCGTTGCCGGTGTACACGTCGTCGACGTCGACACCCTGGATGTGCTTGAGCTGCGCATACTGCATGATGGCCTTGCGCGCCGAGAACAGGCCCTTCGCCGACGAATAGCCCTCGCAGTCGACGAGTTGGCGGCTCATGTCGAACACCATCTCCTCGGGAGCGCGGAAGTCGAACGGTGCCGGGTTGCCGATGTTGAGTTTCAGGACGCGCGCACCGGCCGCCTCCATGCGCTCGGCCTCCTCCACCACCGGGCCGCGCACGTCGTACAGCACGTTGTCCAATTTTGCCGACTTCTTGATCTCGCGCATGGGAGTACTCCTCGATTCAATGGTTGCGGATGCTGCCCTGGTTTCGGCTTCGATGCAGGGAGGCTCGCTCGCAGGCGCATCCTCATGAACGGCAGGTTCAATTTCCTTGCCCTCCATCAGCCAGGCGGTGGGCACGTCCAATACGGCGGCCAACACTTCGCCAACGGGCCTGCGGGGAACGGTTTTACCGTTCGCATACTGACTGACCTGGCTTTTTCCAAGCCTCATCCCCCGTTTGCCCGCCAGCCTGATAAGATCGGCCTGCTTGAAGCCCTGGGCCGCCATAGCCCGGACGAGGCGATCGGCGAACGATTCATACTGCATGCTCATAAGCGCTCCAAAGTTCAATTTCTCAGTTCAATAAATTGAACTTATTGAACCAGAGAACGGTGCACGGTGCAAGCATAACGAGGCAAGTTCATTTTATCGGCATCTTGTCGCAGATCGACGGTTGCGGGGGCGGATGCGCTACCATAAGCATCGAGCGAGCACTTGAGCCAAGAAAGCAGGAGACACGACCAGCATGGAAACACGAGCCTGTTCAGAACCCGACCGCATCCAGGTGCGCGGCGCGCATGTGCACAACCTGAAGGACCTCGACGTCGACATCCCGCTCGGCCGCCTCGTGGGCATCGCGGGCGTGTCGGGGTCGGGCAAATCGTCGCTCGCCCTCGGCGTGCTGTACGCGGAGGGCTCGCGCCGCTACCTCGAGGCGCTCTCCACCTACACGCGCCGCCGCCTCACGCAGGCGGGGCGCGCCGACGTGGACGAGGTGCTGCACGTGCCCGCCGCCCTCGCGCTGCACCAGCGGCCCGCCGTCCCCGGCGTGCGCAGCACGTTCGGCACCTCCACCGAGCTCTTGAACAGCCTGCGCCTCCTGTTCTCGCGCGTCGGCAGCCATGTGTGCCCCAACGGCCACCGCGTTCCGCCCACGCTCAACGTCGCCGCCGAGCGGCCCATCACGTGCCCCGTCTGCGGCGTGGAGTTCTTCGGCCCGAGCGCCGAGGAGCTGGCCTTCAACGGCGACGGCGCGTGCCCCGAATGCGACGGCACCGGCGTCGTGCGCACCGTGGACACAGACGCGCTCGTGCCCGACGAGTCGCTCACCATCGACGAGGGCGCGGTGGCGCCGTGGGGCACGCTCATGTGGGATCTCATGAAGCAGGTCGCACGCGAGATGGGCGTGCGCACCGACGTGCCGTTCAACCAGCTCACGCCCAAGGAGCGCGACATCGTGTTTTCCGGCCCCGCCGAGAAGAAGCACATCCTGTACAAGGCGAAGAAGTCCGACACCTTCGCCGAGCTGGACTTCACCTACTACAACGCCGTCTACACCGTGGAGAACGCGCTGGCGAAGGTGAAGGACGAGAAGGGCCTCGCGCGCGTGGCCCGCTTCCTCAAGCAGGGCACCTGCCCCGTGTGCCACGGCACGCGCCTGTCGGCCGACGCGCTGAAGCCGCAGGTGGCGGGCATCAACCTGGCCGAGGCCACCGAGAAGACGCTCGCCGGCCTCACGGGCTGGGTGGACGCCGTGCCGGGCGGCCTGCCGACCGAGATGCGCCCGATGGCGAAAAACATCTGCGAGTCGTTCCAGCACACGGCGCGCCGACTCGTCGACCTGGGGCTGGGCTACCTCTCGCTCGACCGTGCGGGCTCGACGCTCTCCACCGGCGAGCGGCAGCGCGTGCAGCTGGCCCGCGCCGTGCGCAACCGCACCACGGGCGTGCTCTACGTGCTGGACGAGCCGTCCATCGGGCTGCACCCGGTGAACGTCGACGGCCTGGTGGAGGTCATGCGCGACCTTCTGGCCGACGGCAACTCGGTGGTGATGGTGGACCACGACGCGCGCATCCTGGGCGAGACCGACCATATCGTGGAGATAGGCCCGGGCGCCGGCGCCGCGGGCGGGCGCGTGATCGCCCAGGGCAGCGTACCCGAGATCGAGGCCGACCCAGACTCGCTCATCGGGCCGTTTTTGTCAGGAGCGCGCACCGTGCACGTGCGCGCCCGAGCCGACGCCGCCCACGTGTTCGACCTCGGCCGCATCCATCTGGAGACGGACGCGCTCCACACCGTGAAGCCCCTTGCCGTGGACGTCCCGCGCGGGCGGCTCACCGCCGTCACGGGCGTGTCGGGCTCCGGCAAGACCACGCTCGTGCTGGAGAGCCTCGCGCCCGCGCTCAAGGCGGCGGCCGTCGGCGAGAAGCCGCCCGCCCACGTGCGCGTCCTCGAGGCCGCGGGCATCGAGCGGGCGAACCTCATCGACGCCTCCCCCATCGGCATCAACGTGCGCTCGACCGTGGCCACCTACGCGGGCGTGCACGACGAGCTGCGCCGCGCCTTCGCCCGCACCCCCGAGGCGAAGGCCGCCGGCCTCAAGGCGGGCGACTTCTCGTACAACACGGGGAAGCTCCGCTGCCCAGTGTGCGACGGCACGGGTTCCATCAGCCTGGACGTGCAGTTCCTGCCCGACGTGGACATCACCTGCCCCGCCTGCCGCGGCTCGCGCTACGCGCCGGAGGCCGACCGCATCCGCCGACCGCACGCGGACGACCCGGTCGACCTCGTGTCGCTGCCCGACCTCATGGCCATGGACGCGAGCGAGGCGCTGGCCGCCACGTCCGACCTCAAGCGGGTGGCCGCGAAGCTGCAGACCCTCTGCGACCTGGGGCTCGGCTACCTCACCCTCGGCGAGGCCACGCCGGCGCTCTCCGGCGGCGAGGCGCAGCGCCTGAAGCTGGCGAGCGAGATGAAGCGTACGCAGGACGACGCCGTGTTCGTGTTCGACGAGCCCACCATCGGCCTGCACCCGCTCGACGTGGCGCAGCTCTTGGAGGTGTTCGACCGCCTGGTGACGCAGGGCGCCACCGTGGTGGTGATCGAGCACGACCTGGACGTCATCGCGAACGCCGACTACGTGATCGACATGGGCCCCGGCGGCGGCGCCTCCGGCGGCCGCATCGTCGCCGCCGGCACCCCCGAGCAGGTGGCCGCCGATCCGGACAGCGTCACGGGAAGGTACCTCTAAGCCTTACTTCGCCGCCTGCGCCGGGCAAGCTCCTCGATGGTGTCGGCGCGGTAGACGAGAGCGCAGCTTTTCAGCTGGACAGTTCATACCTCGCGCCCCATACTGGGCGAGGCCGCCGACGCGCTCTACCAGCTGGGGCCGAGGGACTTCGCCCCCATATTCGGCGGCGAGCCGAACGGCACCCTGGGTTTCGGCGTGGTGCAGGTGCCTCTGGAGGAACATATCCCCGTCACCGTGTGCGCTGCCTACCGCAAAAGCCGCGATTCCGCCTTCCTCCAGGAGGTTCTGAGGCTTCTGACCGAGGAGGCGGTCGCCCTCGCCAAGCCCTGAAGAAGAGGGCGACCCGAACGCTGTCAGTAGCGCACCTGCCACTCGTCGCGCTCCTCGTACATCTTCCAATACTGCTTGGCCACCAGGGCCGGATCGTACCTTTCATCGCCGGGTTCGACCACGCCGCTCACCAGCACGCTTCCCACGAACACGCCGCGCGGCGCAAGCCGGTCGTGCAGCATGATGTTCAGGGCGTTGAGCGCCGCCTTGTCGATGCACAACGGCACGAGGAACGGGATGGGCGAGAACGACCAGGCGAATCCCCCGCCCGTGAGGAGGATGGCGCCGCCCTTGGCCGCGAACTCGTCGGTGGCCATGAAGCGCGCAGCGTCCCAGGCGCTTGCCACGTCCACGCGGAAACGCTCCACCAACAGATCGCCCGTGATCTCGCGGTCGCCGTCGGGCTCGGTGACGCCCACGTTGTACACGAGCGCATCGGGGCAGCCCAGCTCCTCGCCGATTTCGGCGATGGCCGTCTGCAGCGTCTCCGGACGCGCCGCGTCGACCACCTTGGTGACCACCTCGATGCCCTCCTCGCGAAACTCCCGCTGGTAGCGCGCCAGGCGCTCGGCGCTGCGGGCCATGAGCACCGGGAGGAATCCGTGCGCGGCGAACTCCCGCGCGACCGCGCTGCCTATCCCCGGCCCCGCTCCGACGATGACGACCGTCTTCTCCATGCCTTGCCTCCTTCTTGAAAGGTTCTCGCGACACCTCGATTCTCGCTCTTGCCGCCAATCATGTAAAATGCTTATCATGCATATGTATTAATTCAAATATTGCATCGTTTCCGAGAAAGGCGGGTGCGCCGTGGACACCAGGATCCTCGAGTACTTCCTCGTGGTCGCCCGCGAGGAGAACGTGACGCGCGCGGCCGAGCAGCTCAACCTCACGCAGCCGACCCTGTCCAGGCAGATACGGCAACTCGAGGCCGAGGTGGGCTCAGACCTTTTCGCCCGCGAGCGCCATCGCGTGCGTCTCACGCCCCAGGGGGCGCGCTTCAGGCAGCGCGCGCAGGAGATCGTCGGCCTGACGCGGAGGGCGTGCGAGGAGGCGACGCGGCCGGAATCGGGTCTGGAAGGCGAGGTGGTCGTCGGATGCGGCGACGCGGCGAGCATCGGACGGCTCGCGAGCGCGATGGCCTCGTTTCGCCTGGAGCACCCCTTCGTCAGGTTCACGCTGCTCTCCGGCGACAACGTGGAGGTGCGCGCCCAGCTCGAGAGCTGCGTGGTCGATATGGGACTGCTTTCCGAGCCGGTGGGAACCGAGGGCCTCGCCAGCATGCAGATGCCCAGCGGCAGGCAATGGGGCGTCCTGGCGCGGTGCGACGACGAACTGGGCGGACGGACGGCGGTGCGATCAGCCGATCTAGCGGGCAGGCCCTTGGTCACGATCTGCGACGACGTCATGCATGACGCGTTGACCAGCTGGTCTGGACGAGACGCTGTGCGAATGACCGCCGTCGCCCACTACAATCTGCTCGCCAACGCGGCCGCACTCGTGAGCTCTGGGCTTGGGGTCGCCGTGTGCGCCGAGCCAGACTGCCGCTTCGAAGGCCTGGCGTTCGTCCCCTTCGAACCCCCCTTGCGCACGACGACCGTGCTCGCATGGAAGGCGCATCGAGGATTGTCGGAGCAGAGCGCGCGCTTCATCGAGCACGTGAGGCGCGAAGGTCCGGCATCGTGAATCCATGCTGTGGTTGCTCCAGCCACAGCATGCGATGAACGCGGCATGGGCCCAAGCGGGCCCATGCCGGTCAGGGTATCGCATTCGCCGAAATCGGCTCCAGCTCCATCTCGTCCAAGAAGGGCAGCCGGAGCGCAGCGAGGCGGTCGAGTTCGCGGCGCAGGGATCCGAACGCCTCCCGCGCCTCGTCCGGCAGCTCTCCGTCGAGGACGCGGCCTCCGTCGGCCGCCTCGCGCAACCAGGCAGCGCCCTCGCGAGCAAACGTCACGTCGGCCGAGGCGAGGCTCGCCAAGCCGGCGATCATCTGCGGGTAGAAGACGCCATCGCCCGCAAGCGACGCGGCCTCGCACAGCCAACCTCCAAGGTGCTCGGAGGCGAAGGTGGCGTCCTCCTCGAGCAGCCGAGCCACCTCTTCGGCGCGCTCGCAGTCAAGGGCGGACAGGCACCTGCGCGCCGAGTCGGCCATGAAGCCCGCGAGGAGCGACGCGTGGTCCTCTGGCACCGACCCGCGCCTTTTGGGGCGCAGGCCCCGCGCCGCGAGCGCCTTCCGAACGGAGAACACGCCGTCGCCGAACAGCGCGCCCTCCCCCGAGTAGGCCGACTCCCACAGAGGCGCACCCGGCCGGCCGAGCCCCACGAGCAGACGGTTATACTCGCCCGCGCAGCGCTCGACGAGTTCCTCCCTGCCCAGGCGGCCGCGCAGGCCCCGGGCGAGCGCGGCGAGCTCCGCCATGCCGTTGCCAGGGCGGGCGTACTCGTCTGCCGCGTCCTCGGTGGCCTGCGAGGACGCGAGCTCCAGCAGCTCAGCCGTAGGCGCGCCGCCGAGCGCCTTGTGGAACAGCTCGTAGAGCCAGGCGCGGGCCAGCAGAAGCGCCTCGAGGGACAGCAGTTCCTCGGTCATGGCGCCCCCCTACAGGAACACCTGGCGGCACGCGTCCGCCAGAGCCGCCGGCCGCGGCTTGATGAGGATGTTGGGCTCGGTGGTCTCAGCATCCTCCATCGCGACGCACTCGGAAACCAGGCCCTCGCCGTACTTGGCGCGCAGCTCGTCGACATCGCCGAAGTCGAGGGCGCGCATGGCGCATGCGTCGACGCAGACGGGGTTGCCGCCTCCCGCCTCGCGCAGGACGCGGCACGCGTCGCACTTGATCACGATGCCCCTCTCCTCGAGGTGCTGCGGAGCGCCGTAGGGGCACGCCGCGACGCAGGACTGACAGCCGATGCACGCCTCGTCGTCGTGGAGCACCAATCCGTCGTCGTCCTTGAACATGGCGCCCGTCGGGCACGCCGCGACGCACGCTGGCCGCTCGCAGTGATTGCACCCCAGTGACGTCGAAAACGTGCATGCCGAGGGGAACGACCCCGATTCAAACGTGTCCACGCGCCGAGGACGCGGCCCGGCCTGCTGGATGTCGAACTTGTCCTTGCAGGCGATCTGGCAGGCGCCGCACCCGATGCAGCGCTGCATATTGTAGTAGAAGCCGTAGCTCATGACGCGTCCTCCTTACGCTTCGGGGAAGTCGATGTGGGCGATGTCGCGCTCGCAGTCGCGCGGGATGTCCCCGCCGTCGTACCTCTCGAAGTCTACGAGCGTGGTGTTGTAAGGCGAGAGGGAGTACAGGTAGTTGCTGTGGTCGGGGCCTTGTAACATGTTCTCGGAGCCGGCAAGGTCGATGGGGTTCTCGGGATCGCTCTCGTCCAGGTCGAAGTGTGCGCCGTGCGGCAATCCCACGCAACCGGGCATGATTGAGGCCATGACGGATGCCTGGCGCAGCACCTGGCCGTAGTCGTTGAACACCCGCACCGTGTCGCCGGTTTTGACGCCCTTAGCCTCCGCGTCGACCGCGCTGATGAAGATCGGGTTCTCAAGCGCCTCGCGCAGCCACGTGGAACCGTCGTTCTGGGTGTGGGCACGGCGGATATAGTGCGGCTGGTACAGCAGATACGGGTACTTGCCGGGCACTTTGCCCTCCCAGTCCTCGAACGAGGAGACGTAGCCGCTGTTGGGCGTGAAGTAGTTGGCATAGGGCTTGATGGGCTCTTCACTCAGCTGGCACCGGTTCAAGCCGTCGGCCTTCGCCTGGCAGTAGATCTCGAACTTGCCGCTTGCGGTCTCGAGCGGATGGCCCTCCGGATCCTCGATAAAGTCGCCGTACTTGATGAAAACGTAGCCGTCGTCGCGCGGCACGCTGAACACGCCCCGCTCGAAGTACTCTTCCAAGTCCATGACGCCGCCGTCCTGGGGCTTGTTGTCCACATGGTACTTGTCGGCGGTCTCCTGGCGAATGCTGAACAGCCGCTTGTACTCGCCGTCGGGAGCGCGGTACGTGGCCCCCGCCATGATGTCGAAGTAAAACTGAACCTGGCTGACCGGGAACAGCTCCTCAGGGTCGATGCCCACCTTTTCGCACAAGCGCTCCTGCACCCAGTAATCGGACTTCGCCTCGAACAGGGGCTTGATCACCGGATGCTCAACAGGAAGGATCTCCTTATTTCGGTTGCCGTTCACGTCGCCGCGCAGTGGGATGAGGCCCACTGGCCAGACGAGGTCCCCTTCGCTCGGCTCCCAGTTTCCCTCCCACTGGCTGACGATGGGCAGCACGATGTCCGAGAACATGGCCGTGTCGGACACGAACACGTCCTGCGTGCACACGAACTCGACTTTGCGGAAGGCCTCGACGCCTTTCAGCTGGCCGTTGCCGCGGGAATGCAGCGGGTTCTGCTGAAGGGCATAGATCATCTTGATATTGAGCTCGTGCTCGACCGGCTCATGGAACACCGAGCAGTCGCCCGTGAGCACGCCCTCGTCATAGGAGGTGTACTTCCCGTCAACGATAGCCTGCCATCCGACGATGGTGGGAATGCCGCACTCCTCGAGAGGGTTCGGAATATCGCCGATGCGGCCGAGCCCCGGCGAGACGAGCATCTCTCCACCGTTGGCCGCGAAGGGGCCGTACGCACCCGGCCCGAAGCCATGGCCGCTCTTGCCGGCGTGCCCTCCCATGCACGCGACTGTCATGATGAGCTGCGCCAGGTTCTCCGACCCGTTGGTGCGGAAGCCCGCGAACGAGAACAGGAACATGGTCTTGTTCTGCTTGCCCATGACCCGAGCAAGCCAGGTGAAGTCCTCCACCGGCGTGCCGCAGAACTGCGATGCCCACTCAGGCGTCTTCGGTACGCCGTCGTAGGCGCCCAACACGTAGTCCTTGAAGCACTCGTCGAGCGTGGCGTCGTCCGGCATATGCTCAAGATCAAAGCCGACACAGTACTTGCCCAGGAATTCCCAGTCGACGATGCCGCCCTCCTCCTCTTCGAGGCGCAGCATCTCGTAAGCCACGCCAAGCAGGAACGGCGTGTCGGTTCCGTTTCGAAGCGGAATCCATTTCGCGTCGAGCGCGGCGGCGGTCAGGTTGTACGACGGCCCGATATAAGCGTACTGCGTGCCCGCGTCGCGCGCCTGCTGGAAGTAGAACATCGGGTTGCCCGCCGATGCCCAGGCGGGATTGCAGCCGTCGAGCACGATGTAGTCGGCGTTCTTCAGGTCGAGGCGGTCGTTCATGGCCGGCAACCCGGGCTCGCCCATGTAGCCGAAGCCCAGCGGGCCCACGAACGGCGTGTAGCTGCCGTACGACACCGTGTCGTTCATCTGCATGAACCCGCCCAGCTTGGAGAAGAAGCTGTAGGCGGACGCGTCGAAGGCGAACTGCCCCAGCACGGAGCGTGGGCCGTACTCGTCGTAGATGCGCTTGATCTCCGACCCCACGAGGTCGATGGCCTCGTCCCAGGTGATGCGCTCCCACTCGTCGACGCCGCGCAGGTGCCCGTTGGAGTTCTCGCCGCCGCCCGGTTGCCAATGCTTGCGCTTGATGGGGTACTTGAGCCGCTCGACTCCGTAGACGTTCTGCCGCTTGGAGCGCCCTCGCGGACAGGCGCGCCATTGCGGGTTGGCCTCTGTGTCGTCATGGTCGTTGTCAGTGCCGCTGCGCACGACCACGCCGTCCACCACGTAGGCCTTGTTCAGGCACATGCCGCCGCAACCGGCGCCGCTCCAGCAGATGGCGGGCTTCCACTCGCCCTTGCCCTCTAGGACCAGCTGGTCGTTCTCGCAGATGGTCGCCCTTGGCTTGCCGCTGGCCGGCTCGTCCGCCGTCCTCTCCCTTGGGCTGCATCCCGAAACGCCGGCTGCCGCGATCACGGCAGCAGCCGCGGTCGATGCGCGCAAAAAGTCCTTTCGGCTGATCGCATGATCGATGATCCCCATAACGCTCCTCTCGTCCGAAAAACTCGCAGATATTCGCAATGGGTGCATTGTGAGGTCATGCGGCTGCGGAGTCTTTAGCTGCAACGGAAAACAAAATGCCCTACAATTTGTGCATTATGCACAATCGAAAGGGTTGCTATGAGAATCATGTCTACGCAGGTGATAGACGCCCTACATGACTATGAGCTTCGAGCGCCATCTAAATCACCCTGGAAGGATGCTGCTTTTTCGGGCATTGAGCTGTTCATAGGGCAACCCGTGGAGGAAGGCGTGCTTTACGTGACGGACTCCCCACAGACTCCGAGCGCATCTCGCGGCAACTTCGTCATAGCCTCGCCTTTCCCGATCGAATCACACGCGTGCCCCTGTGTTGTCGGAGCATCGGCCATGCAGGTGGCCAACTCGTTGCTTCGCTATTGCTCACGGCTCGAAAAATGCTTGGACGACATGAGGGAAAGCTACTATGGACGCCGCGATTTGCCAGCTCTTTGCCAGGCGCTGTCCGACTTCGCCGGCAATCCCGTCGTCGCGTACGACGCCTCGCTCCTTCCCGCCGCCCAATCATGCATACCGAAGGACGTCGCGCTCAATATGTTCGGTTCCGAGCGCGCCGACTACGATTTCGTCATGCGCACGGTTCCGGACTGGAAGCGCAAAGAAGGCGAAGCCGTGTTCCTCCGCAAGGGCGCACGGCGCATCTCCGACTACACGCAGCGACAATTGACAGCCGCCTGCAACATCGTTGCCGAAGGTGAGTTCCGGGGTTACATCGAGCTGTTCGAAGTGAACAAGCCGGTGAGCGATGGAGAGATGGTCCTGCTCGAGCAGGCGGCAGACATCCTTGCTGCCTCCCCCTACTCGCTCGAAGAGGACGGGTTCATCCAAGGGCACCTTAAAGGCCGCCCCACGCAGGAAGATATCACGGCGAGCTGGCTTTCGGCGCTTCGCTGGAACGCAGGGGACGGTATGTACGTCCTCGCGATCTACTCCCCCAAAGCCCAAAACGACAGCAGGCTGTACCTCGACCATATCGTGCGTATGCTTCACCTGGTTTTGCCGGACTCGGTCAACCAGCAAATGGGAGAGATGCCGGTTGTGGTGGCCAATGAGCGCCTGACTCCCCGAAAGAAAGCGCTCGAGGATGTGGCGGCGCTTCTTGAGAAGGTCGGCGAACGGGCTTGCGTCGGTGCCAGCGAGATCATGGACGGCATCGGATCTTTGCACGAAGCGTACGAGCATGCCAGATTCTCCGCCCGCTTCGCGTTCGAAAGCGGATCGCAGGACGTCATGCGCTTCGAGGAGTGTTGGTTCCCTTTTTTCGTCGAATGGTGCGACCTGAAAGGCAACCGCAGCCTGATCATCGATGCGCGCGCGAGCCACATGTTCGCCGACGATCGCGCTGCGGGCTCCGAGAACGCGTCCACTGTCAAAGCCTATATCGAAACCGGGTTCAACCTCAACGCCACGGCGCAGCGGATGTCCATCCATCGCAACACGGTCGCCTACCGCTTGAAGCACGTCCAAGAGCGTTACGGCATCGACCTTTCCGCGCCTATCGAGGACCCGCTCCTCGTGTTCAGGATACTGCTCTCATGCAAACTCCTCCTCGGCGACGCCTAACGGATCCACTGCCTCCACGATTTCAGCCAGGCGCTTCGTCGTCGATCTCCCAGATGTCGTCGAAGGGAATGCGGGTGCGGACGACGGTGATGGTGCGGCCGGCAAGGTCGATGTCGCTCACCAGGCCGCGCGTCGTGACGTACGCCTCGCCGTCGTAGTGGACGATGCTCGCCATCTCGCGGCGCTCCAAGCCCGCGAGGCGCTGCGACAGCTCGAGCGCCTGCTCGTCGGGCAGCTCGCGCCGCGGCTCCGCCACGCGCTCGCGCTCGCGGATGAGGTCGTAGTAGCCTTTGAGCGCGGCGAAGGGCATGAACTGCTGCGCCCGGTCGGCGCGAGGACGGCGCTCAGGCATGGTGGCCCCCGATCTGCTCGTTGCGCTCGCGCGCCGTGGCCTTCTCCTTGAGGCTGGTGCCGCGCAGAAGCGCGTTCTTCCCGAAGCGGCCCTTCACCGCCAGCACCGCCTGCTGCAACCTGCGCTCCTCGGCCTCCGCCTCCGCGTCGACGAACAGGTCCATGGTGGCGAACTCCTCGGGCAGCACGCCGCCGAAGCCCACGTTGATGCGGCGGATGGGCGCGTCTTTGCGCGTGGTCTCGTCGAACAGGTCGAGGAACCGCGGCATGAGCCTCGAGCAGAGGTTCGTGCGGTCCGGCTGCCTGCGCGTGCCGCCGGTGTGCGGGAACGCGCGCCGCCCGCTTGCGGGACGCCTGCCGTGGCCGCCGTCGAAGTATTCGCCGTCCGTGCCGTCATCGCCCGCCACGCCGCCCACGCAGCCGTCATCGCCTGCTATGCCGCCACCTTGCGCCCCGGCCCCGCCGCCCCCGCGCCCCTTCGCGTAGCCCACGTACAGCGAGATCGACCCGGCCACGAGGCCCTTCTCCACCAGGTCGAGCACGAGCTGGTCCACCATCTCCTTCAGCACGTCGCGCGCCTCGTCGAAGGAGTAGTCGCAGGGCAGCACCTGGCCGTTCCCCAGCGAATGCGCGCTCGGCTCGTAGGCGTGGATGTCGGCGATGGTACAGGGCTCCTCGCCGTGGGCGTGGTCGATCAGGTACTCGGCGTTCACCCCGAACTCGCGGTAGAGCACAGCCTCGCTCATCTCGCACACGCCGCGCAGGTCGCGCACGCCGTACTTCGCCAGGCGCTTCGCGATGCCGGGCCCGATGTTCCAGATGTCGGTGATGGGCCGGTGGGTCTGGATCGAGCGCTCGAATTCGGCCTGATCGAGGCAGCCGATATGGTCCTCGGCATGTTTCGCCGTGATGTCGAGCGCCACCTTGGCGAGGAACAGGTTCGGCCCGATGCCCGCCGTGGCGCACACGCCCGTCTCGGCCAGCACCGCGTCCATGAGCATGACGGCGAACTCCTTAGGCCCCATCCGGTACAGCGAAAGGTACGGCGTCGCGTCGATGAAGCATTCGTCGATGGAGTAGGCGTGGATGTCCTCGGGCGACACGTAGCGCAGGTAGATCGAGTAGATGTCGGCCGACACCTCCATGTAGCGCCGCATGCGCGGGCGCGCCATGACGTAGCGCACGCCCTCGGGGATCTCGAACACGCGGCAGCGGCCGGGCAGGCCGAGCGCCTTCATCGACGGCGAGATGGCCAGGCAGATGGTCTTCTCCGTGCGGTCGGGATCGGCCACCACGAGGTTCGCCGTCAGCGGGTCGAGCCCGCGGTCGACGCACTCCACGCTCGCGTAGAAGCTCTTCAAGTCGATGCACACGTACGTGCGCCCTTCCGCCACCGCTCGCCCCCTCGCGCTACCCTAACCAAAACGTTTGTTCGTACAGTATAGCGCTTTCACACCGAAGGGTCATCGGCATTCGCAACGGCCCCCGGAGATGGGCGCGATGTCCCGCGCGCCCGGGTTTGCGCGGCGCGGCGCCGCGCCTACCGGCGTTCGGGTGCGATCGGGCGCTTGGCCGGCCCTTCCAGCACCGAACCGTCGGCGGCGAAGCGCGAGCCGTGGCAGGGGCAGTCCCACGAGTCCTCCACGTCGTTGTGCGCCAGGCAGCAGCCCAAATGCGAGCAGCGCCGCCCCGGCTTCACCAGGTTCGCCGCCGACACGCCCGCATTCGAGAGCAGGCTGGGAGCGAGCATCGAGCGCTGCGGCGAGAACACGGCCTCCACCGGGCTCCGGCCATGCACCACGAGATCGGCGATGGCGCGCGCGGCCACGAGCGCGCCCGTCATGCCCCATTTGCTGAACCCCGTGGCCACGTACTGGTTCGGGCGGCTGCGCCGATGCACGCCGATATAGGGCACGTGGTCCAGGCTCATGCAATCCTGCGTCGCCCACGCGTAGCGCTCCCGCGCGCCCCGGTACGCCTCGTCGGCGAACGCCCGTATCTTGGCATAGCCCTCCGTGGGCTTCGGCCCCTGCCCCGTGCGGTGCCCGCCGCCTCCCACCAGCAGGAAATCGCCGTATGTGCGGAACGAGAAACCGCCCGCGTCGCCTATGAACATGCCGTCGACAAGCGGGGCACCTTCCAACGCCAGCGCATAGGAGCGCTCCTGATGCTCCTTCATGAAATACAACCCCGGCACGTTGACCAGGGGATAGTGCGATGCGAACACGATATGGCCGGCGGTCACGGAGCCGCGGTCCGTGCGCGCCGTGCTCCCGCTCACGTCCCTCACGAACGCGTGCTCGTACACGTCGACGGACGGCATGAGCCCGAGCAGCCCGAACAACAGCTTCAGCGGGTTGAACTGCGCCTGGCGCTCCATGCCCAGCGCACCCCGGTTCGCCACCGGCACCGGCGCGCTCGGCAGCACATGGTGCGGGATGCCCAGCTGCTCGTAGGCGGCAAGCTCACGCTCGATACCCGCCGTGGAGCCCGTGGCGTACACGTAGGCCGTCTTCTCCTCGAAGTCGCAGGGAACGGCATCGGCCAGCTGGCGCAGCCCCGCCACCGCCGCCTGGTTCGCCTCGAAGTAGAGGCGCGCGGCATCGGCGCCCCTCTTCTTGATCAGCCGGTCGTACACAAGGCCGTGCTGGGCCGTCACCTTCGCGGTCGTGTTCGCCGTCACGCCGGCGCCCACCCGGCCGCCCTCAACCAGCACGCAGCGGCATCCCGCCTCCGCCAGCAAATACGCGCAGAGCACGCCTGCCATGCCGCCGCCTATCACCAGCACGTCGGCGGAACGGTCGCCTTCGAGCGCCTTCGCGTAGCCCTGCGGCCGCACGGCGGTAGCTTCCCAAAGAGAGGTCATGCCGAGCCCTTTCGTCTTCAAGAGGAACGATCAGGCATCAGGGTACCTCGGCCCGCCACTATGAAGGCGGCCCGCCAGAGCGCGTTTGCCGCGCTTTGCCGAACGGTTTCGCGCACGTGAGCGATCGAATTTGCCGAAACATCCCGAAAGCAAGGGGCTCTCGTCGCTCTGCAAAAAGGGCATGCGAGAATCATCCGACGCATAACGCTCCAAATGCCAGCGCTCCCTTCGCCACACATCATTCCGCATTGACAAGGTTTGGGACGCTCGAAGCGATCTCGCCCAGGAAAACTACGATCCCCTTCGATGGTCGCAGCGCGGCAGCGATAAGCTCATTGCACAGCGCCGGCGCATGGACCAAACGGCCTTTCGCAGAATAGGATGTCCACCTGCTCCTTCCCAGCTTGGATAACAGAAACCAACACAAGGTTCCGCTCAACTGCCCAGCAAATGGTTTAAGCGAGATCGCCCGACCATCGATGCGCTGCGCCCAACTGAGCGCACCCCTGACCCCGGCATCCAAGTACAGGACGCTAGGCAAAGCGGGCAGAATCGTCGACGCTTAGAAAAGTGCGCATGAGCCGACTCGGTGAAAAGCGAGCCTGCGCTCGAGACGGCGAACGACCGAACTTCTCAAAGCTGTTTTCAAGCTCGTCAGAGCAGGCGGCCATGCTGCAGCGCGCAGCGAAGCCGAGCCCCATATTGACAAGCCCCTCGCGCAGAAAGCAGCGGCGCCCGGGTTACGCCCCAAGCGCCGCGAAAAGCTCGGAATGCACAACCTCCACTATGCGGCGAGGCGCCTCGCGATGGCGAGGATGAAGTCCCGGGTGGAGAGCGTCGTGGGATTCGGCAGCGTGGTGATGCGCGCCAGGTCGCCCGTCATCTCGCCGGCCTCGATGGTGTCGAGCGTGGCGCGCTCCAGGCGGTTCGCGAAGTCCACCAGCTCGTCCAGGCCGTCCAGCTCGCCGCGCTTACGCAGCGCCCCCGACCACGCGAAGATGGTGGCCACGGAGTTCGTGGACGTCTCCTCGCCCTTGAGGTGCTTGTAGTAGTGGCGCTGCACGGTACCGTGCGCGGCCTCGTACTCGAAAATGCCCTGCGGGCTCACCAGCACCGACGTCATCATGGCCAGCGACCCGAAGGCGCTCGACACCATGTCGCTCATCACGTCGCCGTCGTAGTTCTTGCACGCCCAGATGAAGCCGCCGCTGTCCTTCATCACGCGTGCCACCGCGTCGTCGATGAGCGTGTAGAAGTACTCGATGCCGGCCTCCTCGAAGCGCGCGGCGTACTCGGCGTCGTAGATCTCCTGGAAGACGTCCTTGAAGCGGTGGTCGTACTTCTTCGAGATGGTGTCCTTCGTGGCGAACCAGATGTCCTGCTTGATGTCGAGGGCGTACTCGAAGCAGCTGCGCGCGAAGCTCTCGATGGACGCGTCGAGGTTGTGCATGCCCTGCGCGATGCCCGGGCCGTCGAACTCATGCACGAGCTCGCGCGTCTCGGTGCCGTCGGCCGCGGTGTACACGAGCTCCACCGTGCCGGGGCCGGGAACGCGCAGCTCCGTGTTCTTGTACACGTCGCCGTAGGCGTGGCGGGCGATGGTGATGGGCTTCGTCCAGTTGCGCACGCACGGCTCGATGCCCGCCACGGTGATGGGCGTGCGGAACACGGTGCCGTCGAGCATGGCGCGAATGGTGCCGTTGGGGCTCTTCCACATCTGCTTCAGGTCGTACTCGTCCATGCGCGCGGCGTTCGGCGTGATGGTGGCGCACTTCACGGCCACGCCCAGGCGGCGGGTTGCCTCGGCGGAATCCACGGTCACCTGGTCGTCGGTGGCGTTGCGGTGCTCGAGTCCCAGGTCGTAGTACTCGGTCTTGAGATCGACGTGCGGGCAGATCAGCTCGTCCTTGATCATCTGCCAGATGATGCGCGTCATCTCGTCGCCGTCCATCTCCACCAAAGGCGTGGTCATTTGTATCTTCGTCATGGGATCCTCCGTGTTCGCCCGGATGCCGTACTCTCGTCCTTGTATGATACCCTAGGGTGCAGCGATTCGCGCTCTTGTTAACGTCACTTTAACGAAAGCGCCGCAACCGGTTCCGCGGACCGCATCGCAACGACGTGCAGGCGAAAGGAGCGGGCATGGACGAATCCGAAACGATGGACCATGGGGAAACGGCAAAGGGCGTTTCCTGCGCCGAGGCGACAGCGGCGGCATTGCGCGTGCTTCGTGCGCCAGAGCTCGTCGGCAAGGTGTTCCTCGAAGGAGGGCTGGTCCCCTGGGTTCTAAGCGGAAGGGATTCGGGCCGTCTGCACGGCGACATCGACTTCTCCGTGCGGCTCGAAAACATGCCCGACGTGCGCGCATGGCTCGTACGGGAGGGTCTGCACGATCTCGCGCTTGATTCGCGCCACGCGCCCTGCAACGTCGATGGAGAGGATCACGGCGCGCACGCCCGCATCGACGGCGTCCTCGCGAGCTTCTGTCCCTTCTTCTTTCGCGACGGGGCGCTTGTGCAGCGAAATGCCGAGCAGAGGGCCTTCGCCGGATACGACGCGCTGTTCGAAGCGACCGTTCCCGGACTTGTCGAAACCGATTTCGTGGAGGTGCGCGAGCTTCCCGGTTGCGGACGCGTCGGCCTCGCCACGCTAGAGGCCTGCCGCGCCGCCAAGGTCGCGAGCGGCCGCCCCAAAGACCTTGCCGACATCGCCGAGCTCGACCGTCTCGGCTACGACGAGGGGCGCATGGAGCGCGTCGCACGGGCCTTCGCCGCTGCGGACGTCGCCTGCACCGCCTACAGCGGGTAGGCCGGCCCTATCTCCCGAACCGCCCGGTTCCAAGGCCCTCCTCCCCTTTCCGGATCGCCCCGGATCAGCCGCGCGCGAGCGGCGCAAGCCTCTCCCGGCCTGCCCACCGCCCTCCCTACTCCAAGTACGCGCCCGTCTGGCGGCTCCAAAGGCGGGCGTACTCGCCGCCGGCCTCGATGAGCTGGGCGTGGGGGCCGTCCTCCACCACTTTGCCGTCCGCCAGCACCACGATGCGGTCCAAGCTGGCCACCGTGGAGAGGCGGTGCGCCACCACGATGGCCGTACGGCCCTTCATGAGCGTGGCGAGCGCGTCTTGCACCAAATGCTCGCTCTCCGAATCGAGCGCGCTCGTGGCCTCGTCGAGCACGAGCACCGGGCAATCGGCCAGAAGCGCCCGCGCGATTGCGATGCGCTGGCGCTGCCCACCCGAGAGCTTCACGCCGCGCTCGCCGGTGATCGTGTCGAAGCCCTGCGGCAGCCGCTCGATGAACTCGAGCGCGTTCGCCCGCCGCGCGGCAGCACGGATCTGCTCCATCGTGGCGTCGGGCCGCCCGTAGGCGATGTTCTCCGCGATGGTGCGGTGGAACAGGAGCGACTCCTGCGGCACGTAGGCTATCTGCCGGCGCAGGCTCTGCTGCGTGGTGTCGGCCACGTTCTGCCCGTCCACGAGGATGCGCCCCTCCTGGATGTCGGACAGGCGCAGGAGAAGCTTCGTGAGCGTGGTCTTGCCCGCCCCGCTCATGCCCACGAGCCCCACGCGCTGGCCGGCGGGGATATGCAGGTTGAAGCCGTCGAACACCTGCGTGCGAACATCGCCGTCGGTGTACCAGAAGCCGATGTCCTGAAAATCGATGGCGCCCTCGCGCACCCGAAGCGGCGGCGCGCCCGGCTTGTCGGCCACGAGGCGCGGCTCGTCCAAGATGACGGTCATGCCGCTCGCGTCGCCGAAGGCGCGGTTGAAGCGCTGCAGGCCGTTGTTGATGAAGTTGAACTGGTTCGTCACCGTGTAGGTGTAGGTGAACATCACCACGAGCGTGCCCGGCGTGATGCCGTACCACGCGTTGCCGCCCGCGATGAACACCGTCACCACCGCCATGATGGTCACCGTGATGCACGCCGTGATGATGCCGCGTGCGAGCGATGCCCACATGCGCTTGCTGTCGCGCGCCACCACTTCGCGGTTAGCCTGGTCGAACAGGCTGCGCTCGTAATCCTCGCGCCCGTAGGTTTTCACGGCGAGGATGTTCGCCACCGAATCGGACAGCTCGCCCGAAAGCTGGTTCTGCGCGCTTGCGGCCTTCTCGTTCAGATGCAGGATGCGCTTGTACATGTAGTACGACACGCCCGCGTACACCGCCAGCAGCGCCATGAGGATGACGACGTACACCGGCACGCGCGGCGCCAAGATGGCGCATGTGAAAACGACCGAGCAGATGACCGGCAGAAACGGGAACGTGATGGTTTCCAAAAGCAGCTGGTAGGCGCTCATGAACTTCGTGGTCTGGGAGACGAGCGTGCCGCCGAAGCGGTTGGAATGAAACGACATCGACTGGTTGCACAGCGCGTCGAAGCTCATGGTGGCAAGATCGTACGCCGCGGCGATCTCCAGCTTGTACATGGTGTAGTCCTGCAGCTTGCTGGCTGTCTGGCCGGCCACGTTGATGACGATGAGCGCCGCGATGTAGGGACCGAACACCTCGAACACCTGGTCGGCCGCCACCGGCTCGGCGCTCACGCGGTCCACCACGAGGCTCATCACGTAGGGGTTGCCGTACGACAGCAGCGCCGTGAAGCAGAACGTCGCCAGCATCAGTCCTGCGAACAGCCCGAAGTGCCTGCGCGTGACCAGCCAGAAGTAATGCAGCGTCCGTCGCGTGGTGGAGGCTGCGCGCGCGGATGCGACGCCGCTGCGCGCTTTGTCGTTGTGAGGCATGCGGAGGTTCCCTTCTCTTGGCACGCTCCCGATTATGCCATATGCGTCAAGGGCGAAAAGCCAGAGGCATCGCGGCTCCGCAGCCCATTCGCACCGTCAGGGGTCCCTAGCGCGCGACGAGCGCCAGGTACCCGTCCTCCAGCGTGGGCTCCGCCGGCTGCGCGCCGGCGGGCGGGACGTCGGCCACCACGCGGTAGCGGGTGCCTTCGGGGGTGGCGGCGGCGTTGGCCACGACGGCCCCCGCAGGCGGGGCGGGAAGCGGAGGTGTGACCCATGTGCGACCGCGTGCCGCGTTGACGAGGCCGGCCACAGCGCCGTCGTAGCAGAGGCGCCCGCCGCGCAGCACGCACACGTAGGGGCAGGTCTGGGCCACATCGTCCAAGATGTGCGTGGAGAGGATCACCGTGCGCTCGCCGCCGAGCGACGCCAGAAGCGCGCGGAAGCGCATGCGCTCCTCGGGGTCGAGGCCCGCGGTGGGCTCGTCCACCACGAGCAGCCGTGGATCGCCCATGAGGGCCTGCGCGATGCCCACGCGCCGCCGCATGCCGCCGGAGAACCCGCCGATGCGCCGCCGCGACACGTCGGACAGCCCCACGCGCTCCAAAAGCTCGCCCGCCTGGCGGCGGCGCTCGCGCGCATCGTCCATGCCCTTGAGAACTCCCATATACTCCAAAAACTCAAGCGGCGTGAGATTGGGGTACGGCTCGATGTCCTGCGGCAGGTAGCCGAGCGTCCGCTTGAGCGCGCGGCGCGTGCGCGCGTCGGACAGATCGTGCCCGTCTGCCAGCACGCGTCCGCGTGTGGGGGCCGCGATGCCGCAGAGGATGCGCATGAGCGTGGTCTTGCCCGCGCCGTTCGGCCCCACGAGGCCGATCATGCCCGAGGGCAGGTCGAGCGTGAGGTCGTCGAGGGCGCGCGGCTTCTTGCGGAAGTCCTTGCCCAGATGCTCGAGGGAGATGAACACGGTAGCTCCTTTCTTGGAAAGAGTTCCTGGGAGGGCGTTGGGAAGGGTGGCGATCGGCAGGGTACCAAAGCCTCGTCGAGGACAGCGCGTCAGCGTCGGCCTCCGCGCGCACGGGAAAGCGAGCCCGCGGCGGCGAGCAAGGCGACGGCGATCGCGACCCTTCCCGCCACGGATGCGAAAGCGGCCAAGGGCGAAGCCGGGACCGCCGCCCAGGCGGCGTTCTCGTTGAGCACGGGAGGGAGCCCGAACAGCGTTTGGAGCGCAGGGTCGGACGCGATCTCGAAACGCATGCCGCCTCCAGGCGTCGGCACTCCGACAAACGAGGTGAGCGCGAGCGCAGCGAGCCACGCGGCCACGGAGGCGAAGCGCGCGAACGCCCGGGGCAACGCCGCGCCCGCAAACGCCGAGAAAGCCGCCGCGAGCAGCGCCGCCGGCGCGACGACCAGTGCGAACATGACCAGCGCTTGGAGCGGGCCGAGGAAGTTGCCATGCGCAAGCTGCCCGAACCCGCAGCAAAGCAAAAGCGCGAGCGACGGCAGCAAGACGACGGCGAGCGCGCCTGCCACGCGCGCCGCGGCGAGAACGGCCGGAGCGACGGGGGCCGCCTCCTCCACTTCACCGATGCCGAGCCTCACAGGCGACGAAGCGAGGTCTACGCACGCGGCGGCGTAGGCGACAGGCGGAAGCATAGCCAGCATCTGCGCGAAAAACGCCAGGTCGATCACGTCTCCTGATTCGTACGGCATGTTTCCGTTCACCATGACCGCAAGCGAGAGCAAGCACAGCGCCGCCGACGCCGCCCACAGCGCGCGCTGCCGAGCTGCGATGCGGGCATGCGCGAGCGCCATCCGCAAAAACCTCATCGCGCCCCCACCGCCTTGGCGCACGCCCGCTCCGGACTGCCCAGCGAAAGCCATGCCCCGGCGGCGGCGGCCAATGCGAGAGCCATCGGAACGGCGCGCTGCAACACCGGGTCTCCGGCGAGATTGGGATCCCAGAAAAACGACAGGACCACCCACGCGAGCACGACGAAGAAAGCCGCCGCGCGCGGGCTCTCCATGATCGCAACGACCGCATAAGCCGTCAACGCGAGCACGACCGCGCCGCAGACGGGCGAAAGGGCGCTCGCCCAGCCGATATCGCCATAGACGACGCCGAGCGCATGGAGCGGCGCGAACATGGCGAGCGCGCCCACCGTCCCAGCAAGGGCGAGCAACGCACCGCGCGCCGTTTGGACGGCGCGCACGCCGAAAGGCGTCGAACCGTGCAGCTCGACAAGCGCGTCGCCCGAGAGGACGGAAAGCGCGCCTATGCCGACGGCCAGGGAGTGAAGCGGCACGAACGCGACCGAGGCGACCCTCGCCCACGGCACGCCCGCGATAGCCGACGCCGATGCGCCTACACAGGCGATCAGCACCCCGATCGCCACGGGGAGCGCCACCCCGGCGCCACGGACGCGCGTCAGCTGAACGGTCGCAAGGGCCAGCGCCATGCGGGGGAGCATCCTGCTCATCGAAACCTCCTTCATCGATACCTTCCTCATCGCGGTTGCGGTTCCCACGCCATCGTCACAATGCGCGCAAGCGCGCGAGCGCCACGCGACGCGACGAGCACACGACCGCCGCAAGCAGCGCCACACCGACTGCGAGCATGCCGACGGAACCGAGCGCATTCTGCACGCTGCCGGCAAGCGCCGCAATGCCGCTTGCCGGGGCCACCTCCGCCGCGGGCAGCACGAGGGGAACGACCGCCGCGCCCGCCAACGCGCCCGCCCACGAAGCTTCCGACCACACGGTCGCAAGCGCCGCAATGCCGGCCACGAGGGAAAGCGGCGCGAGCCATGATTCCGCGACCGCGCCCACGTCAAGGCCGGATCCGGACGCCAACCATGCGAACAGGGCCGACGCGGCTATGCCCGCGAGCGCGTCCACGCCCAGCACAAGCGAAAGCCGCGCCAGCGCAACGGCTTGCGGACCGAGCGGCGTGGCGAGCGAGAGCGCATCCGCACGACCCCGCGACATCGCCAGCGTGGTGGTGAGGGCCGTGCCGAACAGAAGGAGCGCCGCGAACCACCAGCTGGCGGCAGACGCAGCAGCGGAAGCGACGCCGATCAGGCACGCCGCGCCCACAGCTGCCGCAGCCACCGTAAGCGCAGCGGACAGCACGGCATGCGGAACGACCCGAAACTGCGCGACGGCCAACGTCCCAGCGAGGCATACGGCCTCGGCGACCGGCCGGCGCGGGACGTCGAGCGAGGAAGGTGCCGCCGCCACGCGCGCCGCTATGCGCGCGAAGTCGGGCACGTCGCCTGCACGAACCGCCTCCTGCCGTCGCAGCGCGGTGCGCAGGTTCGCGGACGCGGACGGGCGATCAGGCGCAAGCTCGACCGCGCACGTCCGCTCAACCTCGCCCGCAGCGCCGCCCTCGAGCCGCGAAACGCCTGCGCGCCCTTTTCCGTACGGCCCCATCGTCCATCCGCCTCGCTCGCTCATAACCGCCTCCTCAACATGCTCCGAACCAATCTCCGCGCGCGGGACACGCGCGACTTCACCGTGCCCACCGGCACCTCCGTCACGACGGCGATCTCCGCATACGGCAGTTCGTGGAGCCACGCCAGCCGCACTGTCTCCGACAGCTCCTCCGGCAGCGCATCGAGGGCGGCGCATATCTCGGCCACCCCTGCCTCCTCCATGAGCGCGCCCGTCGGATCGCCGTCGGCACCCTCATCGACCGCCATCTCGAATGCCTCCTCGTCGAGCGGGCATTCCGCCAGCCGCATGCGGCGCGACCTCATGCATGCCTGACGCTTCGCGATGCCCAGAAGCCATGTGAGCACCCGGCTGTCGCCTCGGAACGCACGCGCCGAACGCCAGCATCCCAGCCACGTGTCCGCAGCCACCTCCTCAGCCGCCTCGCGGCTGTCCATACGCGCGAGGGCGAACGCCAGCACAGCCGGAGCGAAGGCGCAGTACAGCTCTTCGAGCGCGGCCTCGTCGCCGCGCGCTACGCGCGCGAGCGCCGCTGCCGCCTCCCGTTCGTCCATGCAGTCGTCCTCCTTCGCCATCGCCGTCACCTTGTTAGTAGCGCCCGCCCCCGCTCCGGTTCGCGCTTTTTCGAAACATCCAAAAAACCGTCCTCCCGGAAAGGCGCCGCCGAGAGCGGTCAACCCGCCCGCGACGCGGCCCCTCGGATAGGAACGCGAATCGAAAGCGATCGCAACCCTCGCCAGCGGACCTTCGACCAACCGCGGCGACCACGGCGCGGCGGGCGGCGGCACCGAGGCGGCCCTCCAAGCCTCCTCGCGCCGCTCGGCCCTTCCGTCAGAAAGAGAGCGCTCGCCGAAAGAGAAAGCCCGACCAAAGCCTCGCATCGCGCAGAACGGAAACCCCCTCCGCCTCGCCGCCCGTCCTTTTCTGTCGGAAACTTGCGTTTGGTGAACGGTTTTACCGCCGTCGGCGGCGCCTCGAACTCCACCCCGGACGAATGGAATGACGCCACCTGGGCCTTTGCTTTCACACCTCTTCGACGCATCCGTAAATCCCCCAAAACCGTTCACCAAACGCAAGTTTCCGACAGAGGACGACAGGCCCGGAGCAAGAAGGGACCGACCGCGCCGCGTCGGCGTGATCCGAGGCGGCGAGGAAGCAGGGCAAGACCGCGCCTGGCGGCGAAATGCGGAAAACCTTTCGTCTACCGTGGATCCCATCCTGCGCCGAAGGCGGTCGAACGCGAGCCCGCGTCGAAGCGCTTCGGGCCGCTTCGTTTTCACGCGGCATGCCAAGAACGGCGCGAGCCGCCAAGGCGCCCGCCCGCATCAAGGCTCTAGGGGACGCCCCTTCTCTACAGATCTTCGAAGAACCCCGCGCGCAGGCCCTTGAACACGGCCTCCCCCTCCTCCTGGGTAGCATCGAGGTCGACGTCGGCGACGATGGCGAAGTCGTGGTCGCCCTCCGGATCGCTGAACACCTGGCGCACGTGCCACACGTGATCCGTCCGCTCGTCGGACTCGTCGATGTCGAGATAGGCCGACGAGCGCGCGTCGGCGTCAAGGAGCACCTCCTCGTGCGCCTCGAAGTACGCCTCCAGCGCCCGACGCCAGCGCGCACTTCCGAAGCCCCCTTCCTCGTCGAGGCGGCCCAGCTCCTCGACCTGCCCGCGCGAAGCCAGCCGCACGCGCAGGAAAAGCGCGTTTCGCACGAGCACCGCAAGCCCGCGGCGGTCGGCCACCACGGCGTCCGCGGGCGCGGGCGGCGCAGCGTCCGCGACGGCGCCCGCGCCCTCCCATTCGTCCACGAGGCTCGAGTCCACCGACCGCACGAGGAAGCCAAGCCACGACACGATGTCCTCCAACCGCTCGTCGCGCCTTCCCGTAGGCACCGTGCGGTCGAGCACACGATAGGCGTCGGCCAGATAGCGCAGAAGCGTCCCTTCCGAGCGCGCGATCTTGTAGCGCTGCACGTAGGTCTTGAAATCCGACGCCGTCTCCACCATATCGCGCACCACCGACTTCGGCGACAGCTCGAAGTCGCGCGCCCACGGGACGCCCTCGCAGTAACGCTCGAACGCGACGGCCAGCATGTCCTCCAAGGGCCGGGGGTACGTGATGTCGGAAAGGCGCTCCATCCGCTCCTCGTACTCGACGCCGTCGGCCTTCATCTCGGCCATCGCCTTCTCGCGGGCGGCGCGCTCCTGCGCCCGCAGCACCTGGCGCGGATCCTCCAACGTGGCCTCCGCGAGCGAGACGACGTCGAGCGCGTAGCTTTCGTCCTCTGGGTCGAGAAGGTCGAGGGCCGCCAACAAGAACGGCGAAAGGGGTTGGTCGAGAGCGAAGTCCTCCGGCACGTCCACGGTGGTCGCGTACGACGTCGAACCGTCCTCTCCCACAGAGCGCTCCACCACGCCCGTCTCGATGAGCGTTCGGAAGACCTCGTCGGCGCGCGCGACGAGCGCCGCCTTCTCCTCGTCGGTTTGCAACGAGTCGGCGACGAGCCGTCGCACGCGCGCGTAGGCGTCGCCGCCTTGGGCCACCTCGGAAAGCACCATCGAATGCGTGACGCGCATGCGCGGCTTGAGCGTCTCGGGGGCAGCCTCTATCAGGCGCCGGTACGTCTGCTCGTTCCACGTGACGAACCCCTCGGGGGGCTGCCTCTTCTTGATCTTGCGCAGCTTCTTCGGATCTCCCCCCGCCTTCGCGACGAGCTTCGCGTTCTCGATGTCGTGCTCGGGCGCGAGGGCCACCACCACGCCCTCGGTGTCGAAGCCGCTTCTGCCCGCCCGTCCCGCGATCTGATGGAACTCGCGGACGCGCAAGCGGCGCATCCTGCGGCCATCGAACTTCGAGAGCGCGGTGAGCACCACGGTGTGGATGGGCACGTTGATGCCCACGCCGAGCGTGTCCGTGCCGCAGATGACGGGCAGAAGCCCCTGCTGGGCCAGCTTCTCCACAAGCAGCCGATAGCGCGGAAGCATCCCCGCATGGTGCACGCCGACTCCGCTTTGCAGGAGGCGCTTGAGTGTTTTGCCGAATGCCGTGGTGAAGCGGGCGCCGCGAAGAGCCTCCTTCACCTGGTCGCGCTCGCCTTTCGTGGCCACGCCGTAGCTTGAGAGCGCTTGCGCCGAGGCCAATGCCGCGTCTTGGGAGAAGTGCACGAGGTACAACGGCGCCTCCCCTTTCCGCAGGGCCAGCTCCACCGTGGCCTCAAGGGGTGTCTCGGCGTACTCGTAGGACAAAGGCACCGGGCGCGGCGCGTCCGCGATCACGTCCACATCCGCTCCCGTGCGCTCCTCAAGCGCGCCCACTACGGCGCTCATGTCTCCGAGGGTCGCGCTCATCAGCAGAAACTGCGCCTTCGGCAGCGTGAGCAGCGGCACCTGCCACGCCCAGCCGCGGTCGTAGTCGCCGAAGAAGTGGAACTCGTCCATGGCGACGCACCCCACGTCGGCGCCCTCGCCCTCGCGCAGCGCCTGGTTCGCGAGGATCTCGGCCGTGCAGCACACCACGGGCGCGCCCGCGTTGATGTGCGCGTCCCCCGTGACCATGCCCACGTTCTCGCGGCCGAGGACGTCCACGAGGTCGAAGAACTTCTCGCTCACGAGCGCCTTGATGGGCGCGGTGTAGTACGAGCGCCGCCCCGTGGCCATGGCCATGAAGGAAAGACCCAGGGCCACGAGGGACTTGCCCGAGCCGGTGGGCGTGCCGAGGATCACATGGTCGCCCATCATGAGGGCCATGAGGGCCTCCTCCTGGTGGGGCCACAGCTCGATGCCGCGCGCGGCCGTCCAGCCGAGGAAGCGGTCGAGCGCCTCATCGGCATCGAGCCACGGCTCGGGCGCGGGCTCGCCCTCCTCGGGTTCCCACCAGGTGGGAGCCAGGCGGCCGAGCGAACCATGCGAGAAGGCATCGCTTCCGACCCCCGGGGCTGCGGGCGCGTCCGTCGCGTTGTGGGCGTGTTCGACCATGAAGGGGCCTCCGTGGGTCGGGGATGGGCGTCGGGGAAGCATTCTACCAGAGGCCGAAGACATGCGCAGCGGGACGCGGCTTCCGCGACGCGGGCACTTCCGCGACGCGGGACGCCGCACCTTCCTTCGTGAGGGAACCAGCGGCCTCATCGGCACAGACAAAGCACGCAAAAGGAGCACGGAACGCGCCAGAACGCGGTTTGGTGGCCAGAAATCGACGTTTTCCTTGCACGAGGGGCGACCGACAGAGCGCGCCACCCTCCTCTTTCTTCGGACCCCCCGCAAACCCCACGTCGGCGCCCATCTGCACCCTTCGCCATCCGCCGGCTGTCGCCCGCAAGGGGCGTCCCGCCCGCAATGGCCTCCCCCTCGGCTCGCCGCCCCGTCGGCACGAGGCTCGCGATGCCACGATCCTCCCGCCGCCCCCTTCGGAATCACCCTCCATATCGGCTGCCTCGCATCCGCAGAGAAGAAGATGATGAAGAATGGAGGGACGGCAACCGCGCCTTCGCATGCCGCCGCGCGGCTCCCTTCACGCTCCGCTGCGCCTTTTCCGGAAGGCGCGCACTGCGCGTCCTGCGCGCTCGCTCTCCTGCTATAATCGCCCACCGAGAGACGAACCGGAAGAAGGTGCCCATGAGCTTTTCCCTGAACCCCTACACTCCGCCCGACTTCGACCGCGAGCCGCTGGCAAGCGCTCCCGACGCGAGGCTGGCGCCCGCACCCCGTGACGGCGTGGCCCCCGAGGGCTACCACGCTATGAGCATCTACCCGGAGTACTTCAAGATAGGCGGCACCTGGCTTCTCGCGGAGGACAGCCGCATGGACTGCGTTCCCGTCTACGAGGACGGGCGCATCTTCGTGCGCGAGTTCAGGCACGTCCATGCCGGGGACGCCGTCGTCTGCGGTCGCACCGAAACGGGCGCGCAGGGCATCTACGTCCACACCCGCGGCTTCGACGCAGCCCCCGACGGCGATGGCGAGCTTGCCGAGTCGGGCCGGCACGCCGACAACTTCGCCTTCCGCCTTGGCCGTTCCCGCGAAACGGCGTTCTCCCGCGAGTACGACGAGCTCTACGAGCTTCTGCGCTACGAGCGCGACCACGGTTACGTCGTGTGGGTCATGGGCCCGGCGTTCTCGTTCAACGGATTCTCGCGCACGGCGTTCGCGAAGATCATCGAGGCGGGCTACGCCGACGCAGTGTTCGCAGGCAATGCGCTGGCCACGCACGATCTGGAGGGATCGTACTTCCACACGGCGCTCGGCCAGGACATCGAGACGCAGGAGAACCGCCCGCTCGGCCACTACAACCACCTCGACACCATCAACCGCGTGCGGCTGCACGGCTCCATCGGCCGGTTCATCGACGAGGAGCAGGTGTGCGGCGGCATCATGCACGCGCTCGAGAAGAAGGGCGTGCCCTACGTGCTGGCCGGCTCCATCCGCGACGACGGCCCTTTGCCCAGCGTCGTCGGCAACGCCTACGAAGCGCAGGACGCCATGCGCGCCCACCTGCGAAAGGCCACCACCGTCGTGTGCATGGCCACCATGCTGCACACCATCGCCACGGGCAATATGACGCCATCGTACCGCGTGCTCGAAGACGGAACCGTGCGCCAGGTGTACTTCTACTGCGTGGACATCGCCGAGTTCGCGGTGAACAAGCTCATCGACCGCGGCTCGCTAGCATCGCGCGGCATCGTGACGAACGTGCAGGACTTCATCGCGAACGTGGCAAAGGGCCTGGGGTTGTAAAGGGACCGGGACGCGGCGATCCGCAGCGAAGGCAAGCCCCCCCCCCCGGCCCCACAACCGACCGAGAGCGCCACGCGGACCGAACCTCGGGGCACTCGCGGAGGAGAAGGCCCTGTTTCGCGGCGGGCGCGTTCGAGCCGAAGCTCTCAAGGCCTCTTCACCCCCCGCGTGCTTCGCCAAGCTAGAGAACTCCTGAGCCGCGAAGCCCTTGAAGCCGGGACGCACAGCGGGTTCGGACGGGGAATCCGCCGGTTCGCATTCGATGTGGAAAGCGGCGCGGAGAACGCACAGCGGGTTCGGACGGGGAATCCGCCTCGATCCGGGAAATCGGACGGCGGACGGCGGACGTCCGGAGCAACGCCGACCCCCCCCCGATCGGCCCCGCGCTTACGCCTTTTTCCCGAGGCGCCTTCGCTCCGCAAACGACCATGCGGCTCCGACGACGGCTCCCGCTGCGGCGGGCAGCAGCCATCCGAGCCCGGCGTCGGCGAACGGGAGGGCGTCGAGGGGCAGCCAGAGCCCCGGCGCGAGCGCATCGCGCAGCGCAACGCACACGCTGCAGACCGCCGTCGTCAGAACGGCGGCAGGCCACATACGCCTCAGTCGATCGCAGAGCGCGTGCACAAGCCCCATTGCCACGAGCACGATGGCCGGCGGGTAGAGCGCGCCCAAAAGCGGCGATGAGAACGCGAGGATGGCATCGAGCCCCGCAAGGGACACCCCGCAGCTGAACGCTGCGAACACCGCCGCCCACGCCGGCAGCGGAATGCGCGGGAACGCCTCGGAGAAGTACTCAGAGCAGCACGAGATGAGCCCCGTGCACACGTTGAGGCACGCGAGCAGGAAGATGGCCGCCACGATGATCGCGCCAGCGGCGCCGAAATGCAAGCTCGCCGACGCCGCGAGGATAGACGCGCCGTTGGTCGCGTCGGGCATCGAGGATCCCATAGCCATGCCAGCGAACGCCAGCCCGCAGTAGATGGCCGCCATGAGCGCTCCGGCGACGAGGCCCGCACCCGATATGGAGCCCGCCACGCGCCTCGGATCGCTCACGCCCAGCTCGCGCACGTTCGCGGCCACGACAATGCCGAAGCAGAGGGCGGCCAAGAGGTCCATGGTCTGGTAGCCTGCGAGGAAGCCATGAGACGCGGGGCCCTCGTCGTAAGGCGCGCGCGGCTGCATCGGCGCAGGCGCCCCGTCCAACACCGATGCGGCCACGACGAGCACGATGAGCGCGATGAGGATCGGAGCGGAGAACCGGCCGAGCACGCGCGAGAGAAGCCCGGGGCGGAGCGCCAAAGCGAACGCCACGCCGAAGAAGACGACCGAGAACGCGACCGCCGCGACGCCGAGGCCGGTCGCGTCGGTCGCGGGCAAAAGCGGCCTCAACATCTCGAAGGCTGTCGAAGAAGTGCGCGGGATGGCGAGCAGCGGCCCGATGGTGAGGTACACGAGCGCGACGAACGCCGAAGCGAACCGCGGGCCCACGCGCCCGGCCAGCTCGTGTGCGCCTCCGCATGCGGCCGCCGCCACGATGCCGAGCACCGGCAGCCCGATGCCAGCCGCAAGGAAGCCCGCCATGGCCGGAACCGCCGCCTCGCCCGCCTGCAGGCCCAGCAACGGCGGCAGGATGAGGTTGCCCGCCCCGAAGAACATCGAGAACAGCATGCCGCCCACGGCGAGCAGCTGCGCGGGGCCGAGAGAGCCCCCGCTCCGCCCCTCGCCCTTCGCTACGCCCCCTTCGCCGACTCGTCTGCGGAAAACGCCCATCCCCACATTCGCCCTTCTCGATCTCCAAGCCTACAGACCGAACGTGCCGCGAGAGGCGATCGTCCATCCGAGCGCCGCAACCCACAGCACGGCCACGGCGACACGCACGGCGTTCGGCACGCTCAGATTCTTCGCAGGGACCATGAACATGGCGAGAAGCCCTCCGAGGGCGCCGCCCAAATGCCCGCTCACGGAAACGCTCGGCACGAGCAGCGTGTAGACCACGTTCACTCCGATGACCCCGATCATGCCCTTGCTGTACTCGGCGAACATCCTACGGTTGCGCTTGTGCAGGACCCCCAGCAACGCCACAGCCACGAACAGGCCGAACACGCTCGTCGAAGCGCCGGCGCTCACTGAAGGCACGCCGCCTGCCAGCACATCCGCAACATACGACACCGCGTTGCCCGTGATTCCCGCAACGAAGTAGAGCAGCACGAAGCCCACGCGTCCCAGCACGCGCTCGAGCACTTCGCCCACGCTGTAGAGCGCCGCCATGTTGAACGCGAGATGCATGAGGTCCATGTGCAGAAACATCGGCGAGACGAGCCGCCACAGCTCGCCCGCCTGCACGAGCGGCGCGTACATGGCCCCCATGTCCACGAGCGTCGTCGCAGGGACGTCGAAGCGCATGCCCGACAACAGCACCTCGACTGCGAACACGGCCGCGTTGATCGCGATGAGGATGAGCGTGACGATGCGGAAGCGGTTGCGCTCGAAGAACCCGGGCACGCTCTTGCCAAGCATTCTTTTCAGTTGCTCGTCATCGATGACGGGACGCCTCCCGTCTGCCGGTTCGTCCACCCTGTACGGCACGGCGAGCTCCTCTCGTGCGATCGTCTGCGGAAAATCATCCCAGCATCCTACCACACTCCACCTGCGAACGCGCGACGAAAGGGCAAAGGCCTAACGACCTCCTTCGTCCGGCCCTCCGCCAGCATCGGCCGCCGATTCGACGAGGTCGATGAGCTGTTGGCGGCTGTGCACCCCCGTCTTTCGGTAGACGCTGCGCAAGTGGCTCTGCGTCGTGTTCAGCGATACGTAGTGCAGCTCGGCGATGCGCTTGGTGCTGTAGCCCCGATAGAACAGGTACGCCGTCTCCTCCTCGCGCTTCGTGAGCGAGAAGCGGTTCGCGAACTCGCCGAAGCGGCGGGAGCCAGCCTCAAGGGCCTCGGCGGGCGGACGCGGAGGCGGCGCTCCGTCGAGGCCCTTGAGGGCGAGGAAGCTCATCGCGAGAAGCGTGGAAGCGACCGTGATCGCGCAGGCTCCGAGCGACAGGATGCCGAACCACTCGCCGTCCGCCATCCCCGCAGAGCGCAGCGCCGAGGGGAGCGCCCCGTAGCCGACCAGGCACCCTGCCGTCTCGGGCACCACCAAAAGCGCCAGGATCGAGCGCAGCTCGTCGCGAGCGCTCAGGCACGTCGCAAGGATGAACGCGAACAGCTCGAGACACGTCCTGCCGGAGGTCACCGTTCCCAAGCCGAACTGAAACGCCGCAGACGGTTCGCCTGGGAAGAGCAAAAGGGAGAGCCCCGAGAGCACGCCGCCCACGAGCACGACCCAGCCCGCGAAGGCGAACCTGCCCATGTCGGTCGCGAACAGGCACGCGAAGACGATCGCGGTCAGCTCGGCCACCGTTATGAAATGCTTGAGGTACAGCATGGAGTCCGATTCTGTCGAATAGAACGAGTCGGACACCCCTTTCATGCACACGATGAGGACGAGGAGCGACACCATCACGGCTGCGACGGGGCCGAACGCGAAAGGGAAAGGCGGTTGCTCGCCAAGGCCCTCCCGTCCCGACGATCCTTCGCAAAGGAGCAAGCAAAGGGCCGATGCGACCGGAGCGCTCGCGGCAAGCAACGCATGATCGTTCGCCACAAGCGAGTTCATCGAGGTCAGCACAAAGGAAGCGAGGGACGAGAGGCATGCGAGGAGCACCGCGCGCTTCGCGCATAGACGCGCCTCCGTGCGGCATCGCCGCGCCCAGGCGAGCGTGATCACCGAGAAGGAGCCCGCGGACAGGACGAGCGACGCCGTCACGAGAACCGTGGCGCCTTCCTCCGGCACGACCCTGCAAACCCACGCGCCCGACAAGGCGGCGGAGCCGACCGCGCCCGTGACGAACGCAAGACGCGGCGAAAAGAGACGCGCGGAAAGGCCTTTGAACGAAAGCAGGACGAGGGCAATCACGAGCGCCGACCCGTAGAACGCCAGCGGAAGGAGGCCTCCTTCCGACGCCCCCTCCGCACCGGCGACGACGTTGCTGATGTTCGCCCAGCGGAAGAGCTGCCAATAAAACGCCAATCCGACGACCATGGCCGCCGACGACCGGCCTTCGCGCAAGACCCCATCGCCAACGAGCATGCGCGAAATGGACGCGCCGTTCGAGTCCTCCATCGCCTCCCCTCCTCACTGCGCATCTTACGAGAAGAGCGATGCCTTCTCAAGGGGGTCGGGGGCCCTCTTCGAAGCGATGGGGCCTCCCCGGGGGAAATTCACCACTAAGTGATGAGGGCGAAAGACCGCCTCATCACCGACGGACGGAGACCGCGGAGACCTTTTCCGCCAAAATGGGCGCACGGACGTCCCGACGATCAAAGGAGGAGACATGGACGATTCGACGAAGCGCGCCGAAGGGGGGCCTCAGCTGAGCAGGAGGGGGTTCGTGCAAGGGGTCGCCGGACTCGCCGGCCTCGGATTGCTCGGAGCCCAGGCGCTCTCGCTTTCGGGCTGCGCGCCCTCGGAAGAAGCCTCCCGAGGCCCCGTCAGCTTCGATCCGGGCACGTACACCGCCACAGGCGAGGGCAAGCACGGCCCCGTCGTCGTGGAGGTGTCGTTTTCGGAGAGCCGCATCGAGGAGGTGAAGGTCGTCGAGCACGGGGAGACGGAGGATATCAGCTATCTGCCCCTGAACGTGCTGCCAGCCGCCATCGTGGAATCCCAGTCCGTCGACGTGGACACGGTGTCCGGCGCCACCCTCTCGTCGCAGGCGGTGCTGAGCGCGGTCGCGGACGCCGTCGAGCAGGCGGGCGCCTCGCCCAAGGACCTTCCGGAGTTCGACGCCTCGGTCGTCGAGCAGCATATGAAGCCGGGCACCTACGTCGGCGAGGCGTACGGAAAATGGAAGGCGGGCTCCATCGAGGGCGAGCGCTTCGGCTGCCCTGCCGTCATCGAACCGGTGCAGGTGGAGGTCGACGTCGACGAAACGAGCATCCTCGACGTGCGCGTGCTGTCCTGCTCGGACACGCCCGGATTCTTCGAGCCCGCCGCAGAGCGCATGCCGCGCGCCATCGTCGAGCAGCAATCGCTGCTCGTGGACACGGTGACGGGAGCCACGCTCACCGCGGCGGCCGTGCAGGCCGCGTGCGCGAAGGCGCTCTCGCAGGCCGAGGCCCGCTTCGCCCCCTTCGCCAAGGCGACACCGAAGAAAGAGGCGAGCGAGGTGTACGACGCCGACCTCTGCATCGTCGGCGCGGGAACGGCTGGCACGACCGCCGCGCTCAAGGCCGTCGAAGAGGGGCTTTCGGTCGTGGTGCTCGAGAAGACCGCCCGCATATCGGGAGAGGGCTCGTGCGCGACGGGCGCGCTCGCCGTAGGGAGCAAGCTCGACGAGCAGGTGGGGAATCACGTGACCGTGGACGAGGTGTTCTCGGCCATGATGGACTACTACTATTGGAGGACCGATGCGAGCCTCACCTACAACGTGCTCTCCCACTCGGGGGAGATGATCGATTGGCTGCAGAGCCATTGGGAGCAGACGGGGCAGAAGGGCTTCTCGACCCCGAAGGCGACGAGCGGCACGAGCATCGCGCACGACTACGGGAAGGGAACCGAGAAGTTCCAAGTGCTCTGGGACACGTTCATCGTCCCCGGAGGGGCGACGCTTTTGCTCGACACCAAAGCCGAGCAGCTCATCGTGGAGGAGGGCGCGGTCGCAGGCGTCGCCGCCTCCAAGCAGGACGGGACCGCGGTCACGGTGAACGCCCGCGCCGTGCTCGTCTGCACCGGCGGCTTCGGCGGCAACCCGGGCATGCAAAAGGAGCTCTTCGGCACTTCCGACTTCTACCTCAACGGCGTCGCCACGAACACCGGGGACGGCATCAACCTCTGCAGGGAGGCCGGCGCCGTGCTCTCGACGGACGTGTCCCCGCACCTCGCGGAGTTCTGCAGCAACGATGCGCTCGACTTCTACGCCGGCTACATGAAGTTCCTCAACCAAGGCGGCTTCCTCATGCTCGACCCTTCGGGCAACCGCTACATGAACGAAGCGTACTGCATCACGCACGCGCTCGCGCGCGGAGCGTCGGGCATGCGGCGCGTCGGCTCGAGCTACATCGTGCTCACCCAGGCCGACTTCGACAAGCTTGTGCGAAGCGGCGTGCACGAGGTGCTCGGGGAGGACCTCATCGCCGAGTACAAGATGCGCGAGCGCATCCTCGTGCCCTCCTACCACACGCTGCAAGACGAGATGGACGCCGCCATCGCGCACGGCCAGGCATGGAAGGCCGACACCCTCGAGGAGCTCGGCGAACTCGCGGGATTCGATGCCGCGACATGGGCGCGCACGGTCGAGGACTATCGGGCGGTGATCGCCTCAGGAGAGGATCCGCTGTTCGGGAAGCGCCCCGAGCTTCTGCACCCCCTCGACGAGGGCCCGTTCTACGCGGTGCGGGTCGTGTCGCCCATCGACGGCACCTACAACGGCATTAAGGTGAACGACCATTTGCAGGCGATCGGCGAGGACGACGTCCCCGCCCCGCGAGGGCTCTTCGTCGCAGGCCAGGACAGCGGAGGGTACTTCTCGTACCCCTACACCGACTACGTGGGAGCGACATGCGGCTACGCGCTCACGAGCGGCATGATGTCCATCGAGTACGTCAAGGAGCACCTCGGGCTGTGACCGAACGGTCGGAAAGCGCGTCCCGTTCGCGCCGGCTCGCCCCGACGCCTCGCGGACGCGCCTTCCTCTGACGCGCCGCCAACGGATGGGCGGCGATGCGTTCACGAAGCGCGCCGTCCACACACGAACCGACCGCATGCGCGCTACGCTGCGGCCTCTCAGGCAGACGACGCGAAGGAGGAACCATGAACGCGAAGGAACGGGATGCGGGCCAGGCGGGCGGACTCGGACGCGGAATCGAGTCGCTCATGGCGACGGAAAAGGCAAAAGATCCGACATCCGCGGACGACGTGGGCGCGGAGGGCGAAGGGCATAACGAGCCCACCGCGACGGAAAAGGCGCGGACAAGAACCCCCGAGCGCCCCTACCGCCTCGCCGCCGCAGTTGGACTTATGGCCGGGGGCGCGGCAGGGGCGGTAGCCGTGGCGGCGTTCACGCTCCTCGGCGTTCGCGCTGTGATCGGCATGGAGCGCTCACGGCCGCTCCTGCGCTAAGTCGCAAGCGCTTCCTCGACGACGACCGGAAGCGCGCCGTACTCCTCGCACGCGGGTAGGTCGGGGTTCTCCACTTTGATGGCCTCGGCGCTGCGGAACCGGAACCCCGCCTTGCTCGCGCGGATCATCGCCGGGTCGTTGCGGTCGTCGTCTGCAGCAACGGTCTCGAAGCCGCATGATTGCAGCGCGCGCACGGTGGTCGGCTTCGATGGAGGACGGCGCATCCGAAAGCCGCCGATGCGCCCATGCCGTCATACCCCCAATCGCCCGCGCATGCGCCGAGGCGCTTTGCTGCTTCGCGGCGGGCGCGCACGCACGGCCCAACGGCAGAAGGGCTCGCCGACGAAAGGAACCCCACGGCCATCTCAGACGCGCTCGTCCATATCGTCCTCACGAAATAATCGATCCGACAATAGGTATTCGAATAGCTTTACCTGCCCTCTCCTCTATTCATAAAACCATTCGAAGCAAGATTAAGACTTGGCACGAACCATTATGGGATGTCGCGAGCGGTTCTCGATATCGAACGGATCGCAACGCGCAAAATCGTACGATTCCGGGATGAGGACTATGCTGAAAAAATCCTTAACGGATCAGCCCCCTCTTTGAAACTCTCAAGATTTGCTCCGACTTCGAACAAAGCGGCTACCGGGACTGCCCGACGTAAGCTGCTCCCTAAGCCATGATACGCCTCTGCTCAAACACAGATGCGAGCACCCCGCAAGCTTGCTCGACCGTAACCAGCATGACGAGCCCCCTCTTCTGCCACACCTCCTGACGGTGGACTCGGGGGCTCAGGTGAGCCGAAGGGTGCAGTCTCTTTCGGCCCCCGAAAGACCCGGAAGCCGGGCGAGCTCGAAACGTGCACCCCCTCCAGTTGCCAGCGAAACCGAAAACACAAGCGAGCCGAAGGGATCGCGGATGCCGACCCCAGCCTGGTGGAGCTCAGCATATTCAGCCTCGGAACGTCGACGCGCTACATCGACCGCACGTTCTGAACACCCGCTCTCCTCCGCTACATGTCGATTGCTCCTGTCGAAATTTCTTACCGCTCGTTCGCTCTGCCTCCAACCTCCATTGCTTATCCACCCTCGTCCGCTCTCAGCGGCAAGACAAACAGCCTTGGTCAAGCCAAAATCGACACGAGCCCGCTTTCGTCGAATCTCGAACTGGCCCTTTTGCGACCTAGCGAGACGGAAGGCCGCTTCGTCCCGCGAAAGAGCTTTCCAAAGTAAAGGCGAGACTGCATGCAGCAGGCCGATCTGATTCTGGTCGATCCGCGTGCATCCCTACTGTTCATGCTCTTCACGAATGAGGCCTCCGATCGTTTGAGCATCGTCAATGCGCCCCATCGCCTACCTCGTGCCCGATCCATGCGATCACGTAAACCAAGTTTTTGAAAGCACCTTGCACGAAAGCATGGATCGAGCACAGCCAAGCAGGACGCGCTCGAACGCGCTCCTCCCCCCACTTGGCCACAGAAAGACTCTACGCCATTCGGCGTCGCCGTCGGAAGAGACGGGCGGCACGAGCGCGCCTCGCCCGCTCGTGCCGCCCGCAGCTGCCCCGCTCTCGACCTCCCCATCGTCAGAGCCGATGCCGACCCGCTGCATCACCTGCCAAGACGCTCGCGTCGCACCTCTTGCCTCTCGCGCTGAGCAGCCCTGCGGAGGGAGTCGGCAGCCGTCAGCCCTTGTCGCAGAACGCCTTGAGAACCGCGCGGCGCGGAACCATGCCCTCTGCAAGGTCGGCTGCGATATAAGGGGTCGACGCGAGAACGGGCCCGCAGCCGCCGTCGGCAGCGGTCCGCATCGCCTCGGACGCGCGCTCGACAAGAGGCCGGGCGAGCGTCCGCAACGCCTCCTTCGTGATGCCGAGCTCGCCAGCCAGCACTCCGAACGTGTCGGGCCGCACCTCGTCGATGGCGCGCACGCCGCCGAGCGCCATGGCCATGTCGTGGCTGAACCGAGGATAGCGCGTCGTGCACGCGAAGTCGTACGCGGGCGCGAGGGAAAGCCCCGACCCGCCGCGACCTGCATCGGGATACAGCACCGCGTAGTTCTTCGGGTGGGCATCGCAATCCCCGATAAGGTAAGCGAAGCACAGCATGCGGGCGAACGAGGCGAGGCCCCTCGCAGGCCGGACGCTGCGCTCTTTGAGGAGGCGCGCGACGACGCGCACCGTCCCTCCCTCCAGCTCCGCGTACTTCGAAGCCGGGGTCACGCCGAGCGCTTGCGCGAGATCTTCCTGATGCAGTCGCCTCACGCGCAGCTCCCCCTCCTTCGCAACGCTCTCTCGGTCGAATCGCTCAACCGCGAGGACGGAGGCTCCCGCATCGATCAAGCCGACGTGCGCCGCCTCCAACCCGCAAAGGGCGGCGGCTTTCATGCAAAGGAACTCTATCTCGGGGATATCCCGCAAATGGCTCGTTTTGGGGATATGCGTCGTGGCCGCAAGGCCGCGCGGACGCAGCCAGCCCTCGTCCATCGACCGGCACGGGTCATGCGCCAGACCGATCTTGCCCTGCGTGCCCGCAAGCGAAAGACGCGATGCCGCGTTCTCCTCTGCCATCCAGGGAAGGCCGCTGAACAGGGCGCGGAACCGATCGCCGTCGATCAGCTCGTAGAAAGCGGGCTCTCGAGGAAAGCGGGCTCTCGAACGCCGTCCGATCCCGCCCACGAGATCACGACGTCGCCGATGCAATCCCGTCCGCACGCCTCCAAAAGCGGCAGTTAGTCGTCCTCGGGCAGCTGCAACTCGGAAGCGAGCGCGCGCCGGGCCGACCCCTCTGCCAGCAACCTTTCGAAATAGGGCCGGAACTCCCTTGTGGAAAACGGCCCGACCCGCAAGGGAAGGGATTGCGAAAGAGGAGTGGCGCGCGAAGATTCCAGATAGGCCGCATCGTAGGCGAACAAAGCCTCATCTTGGCGAAAAGATCGATGCCCAGCATGGCGACCACATGGAGGGCCTTGCCAATCTCGGCGGTTTCCTTGCCCCCTTCCAAATGGGAGAGGTAGGTGACGCCTACGCCGCACAACCCGGCTAGCTCGACCTGCGTGTATCCCCGACGCCTGCGCTCCTCGCGGATGAGCGCGCCGAGCGCGCTCGCGCTTCCGATGCGTTCCACCGTTCGCCTCGCTTTCGATCCATGCGTTCGCATAAATCAAGCGACAGCACCGCGAAGCTTGCGCGAACGCATAAGCACCGCGGCGAACGAAGAGCACGCATGTCAGCGCACCCAGGGTTCGCAAGCACATCCGATCCGTCCCTCTTCGGGCACCGATAGCGAACCTGCCCCCATGTCCGAAAAAAGGCTCCGCAGAAGCCTCTGCGGAGCCCGTCCCGCGCCTAGTCGCGCGTAAGCTTGCGATGAATCCGATGGGGCTTGGCGGCCTCCTCGCCGAGGCGCTCGACGCGGTTCTTCTGATAGTCTTCGAAGTTGCCTTCGAACCAGTGCCAAGCGCCGGGGTTCTCGTCGGTGCCCTCCCACGCCAAGATGTGCGTGGCGATGCGGTCGAGGAACCACCGGTCGTGGCTTGTCACCACGACGCAGCCCGGAAAGCCCAAAAGCGCCTCCTCGAGGCTCTCGAGGGTTTCGACGTCGAGGTCGTTCGTCGGCTCGTCGAGGAGAAGCAGGTTCCCGCCCTGCTTGAGCGTGAGCGCAAGGTTCAGGCGGTTGCGCTCGCCTCCCGACAGCACGCCGGCGGGCTTCTGCTGGTCGGGGCCCTTGAAGCCAAAGCTCGCCACGTAGGCGCGGCTCGGGATCTCGCTTTCCCCCACCTTCATGTAGTCGAGCCCGTCGGAGACGACCTCCCACACGCTCTTCTTCGGATCGATGCCGGCGCGGTTCTGGTCCACATAGGACACCTTCACCGTCTCGCCCATCGAAAGCTCGCCGCCCGACAGCTCCTCCAACCCCACGATCGCCTTGAACAGCGTGGTCTTGCCCACGCCGTTCGGGCCGATCACGCCTACGATGCCGCCTTGGGGCAGCGTGAAGGACAAGCTGTCGATCAACACGCGATCACCGAAGCATTTGCGCAGGTTGCGCGCCTCGATCACCTTCGCGCCCAAGCGCGGCGGCACCGGTATCTGGATGTCGGACACGCTCGTCTTCTCGAACGAGCGCGCCTCGGCGGCCATCTGCTCGAAGCGCTCGATGCGCGCCTTGCTCTTGGCCTGGCGCGCCTTCGGAGAGCTGCGCACCCACTCGAGCTCCGAGCGCAGGCGCTTGGCGAGCTTCGCCTCGCGCTGGCCCTGGGCCTCGAGGCGCGCGGCCTTCGTCTCAAGGTAGGTGGAGTAGTTGCCCTTGTAAGGGTAGAGGCTTCCGCGGTCAACCTCGCAGATCCATTCGGCCACGTTGTCGAGGAAGTAGCGGTCGTGCGTGACGGCCAGCACCGCGCCCTCGTAGCGGCGCAGGAACTGCTCGAGCCACAGCACGCTCTCGGCATCGAGATGGTTCGTCGGCTCGTCGAGAAGCAGCAGGTCGGGCGCTTCCAGCAGCAGCTTGCACAGCGCCACGCGCCGCCGCTCGCCGCCGGAGAGCACGCTCACCGGCGCATCGGGGTCGGGACATTGCAGCGCGTCCATCGCCTGGGAGAGCTGGCTGTCCAAGTCCCATCCGTTCGCGGCGTCGATGGCATCTTGCAGCTCGCCCATCTCGGCCATGAGCGCGTCGTAGTCCGCGTCCGGGTCGGCCATCTCCTCGCCGATCTTGTTGAACCGGTCGATCTTGGCCAGCACGTCGCCGAACGCCCGCTCGATGTTCTCGATGACGGTCTTGTCCTCGTCAAGCGGCGGCTCCTGCAAAAGGATGCCCACCGAGAAGCCGGGCGTGAGGCGCGCCTCGCCGTTGGACACCTCTTCAAGGCCCGCCATGATCTTGAGCAGGGTGGACTTCCCCATGCCGTTGGGGCCTACGACGCCGATCTTCGCGCCGGGATAGAACGACAGCGTCGCGTCGTCGAGGATGACCTTGTCGCCGTGCGCCTTGCGCGCCTGGTGCATTTGGTAGATGAACTCTGGCATGATGCTCCTTCTTGCCGCGGCCGATCCCGTTCGAGCACGGCCGCACGAGACCCAAAACAGACGGTTTCATATTTTACCAGGAAGCGCAGCACGTCCTTCGCACATAGCCCGGTTTCTCGTCAAATCGTCGCGCCCGCTTCGCAAGGCCCTCGACGAGCGCTTGAGACGGCCCGCCGTCTCGTTCGCCCGTTTCGACTTCGATGGCCCGCCGATGCGGACGCGCGGACGGCAAAAGGCGCACGAGCCTCGTACGGCTCGCCCCGAGTCCGTCGAGCACGCCCCGCCGTCCGCTCAGCGGTTCTCGATATGGCCGATGTTCTTGAGCTCGATGCTGATGAGACCGTTCGGGGCGCTTGAGAATTCGATGAAGTCGGGGTTCTCCCCGAGCTCGGCCGGAAATGTCACCTCGATGCCGGTGTCGGTGCGGATCTTGTGGCTTTTCGCCACGCGCTTGGCGACGGCGCGCTCCACCACCACGCGCTCGGGCACGGCCTCGTTGGCGAGCGCCTCTTCGAACCGGCGCTGCAAAGGCTCGTCTTCGAACACCTCCTCGCCGAGATCCCACGGAGCCAGCTCCTCGGAGGCCTCTGCGGCTTCGCTCACGTACGCCTTCGCCTTCGAAAGCGCAACGGCCGCGTTCGCCCCGTACTCCTCGGCAACCTCCTCGACGATGCGCGCCACCCGGTCGAACACCTCCTTGCCGGACGCCTCGGTCGAGCATTGGAGCAGACCGTCGGGAATGAGCCAGCGCTCCTCGCCCGCGATGGAGCGCGGCTTGTCGCAAAACGACACCGCAAGCGATCCCGCGTCCACAACCGCGAACGAAGCGATCTTCTGGGAAGGGCTCGGCAGGATGGCGTGGTGCCGGGCCACCCCCACGCATGCGCCGCCGCAATCGCTTTCGCCCACCTCGTGCATGTAAGCTTGCCGGCTCTCCAGAAGCATGAGAGCGAAGTACCGCTTGCCGCGCGCCTCGTAAGCGGCATCGGCCTCCTCGTCGGTCAGGGGGCGCACCGTGCTGTCGGGGTCGTCCTCGAAGTCCACCACGAGCAGATCGGTCGACACGGGCTTGTCTGCATGCCCCAACTCTCCGGCCAAATACTCGGCGATCTGGGCGGAAAGCTCCACGAAGTCGCGCCCTCCGCGGAAATAAGCGCGCAACTCGCCCGCGAACAGGCTGTCCTCGGCGAACTCGCCGCGCTTGGCGTCGATGCTGCCGAGCACTCGCCTCGCATGGCCCAGAACGAAGCGCTTGACGCTTTTGGCGGACAGGTCGAGCTCCTCGCCCGAATACACGTTCACGCACGACACGAAGTCGAAGACGTGCAGGATGGCATGGCTGATCTTCATGAGGGGCCTCTCGCGACGAAAACCGTGGACGATCAGGATAGCGAACGTACGCTTCCGCATTGCGCGAAAGCGCGAAAAACACCGAACCTCCCTGCCGCCAGCGCGCTTTCGCGACCGTCCGACAGCGGCGGTTCCCAGCCCGCTACGCTACCCCGACTCGCCCCGGTCGAAGGCGAGCAGGCGGCGATAGCGCTCGCTCGTGCGCTCAAGCTCCTCCGGCGAGCCGTCCAGCGCGATGCGGCCGCCCTCCACGAACACGACCCGGTCCATGGAGCCCACTCCCGCCAGATGATGGGTGATCATGATCACCGTCTTGCCGTCCAACGCCTCGAACAGGGTGTCGAGCAACGCGCGCTCGGTGAGGGGGTCGAGGCCCACCGTGGGCTCGTCGAGGACGACCACGGGGACGTCCTGCAGCAGCACGCGCGCGAGCGCGACACGATGCCGCTCGCCGCCCGAGAAGCGCAGGCCCGCTTCGTCCACCATCGTGTCGAGGCCATCCGGAAGACGTTCGACCAACGGCCTCAGCCCCACCTTGTCGAGCGCGTTCCACACCTCCTCGTCCGAGGCGTCCTCGCGACCGATGCGAAGGTTGTCGCGGAGCGTCATGTTGAACAGGTACGTGCGCTGCTGGATCACCCCGATCCACCTCGCCGCCCCGTCCCCGAGCTCGGCGGTCGGCGCGCCGCCGAGCGTCACGATGCCGGAATCCGGGCGCACATCGCCGCGCACAAGCGATGCGAGCGTGCTCTTTCCCGCGCCGCTGCGGCCAAGCACGGCGACGCGCTGGCCCTGGGGGATCGTCAGGCTCATGTCTACGAGCACATCGCGCCCGGAACCGGGGTACCGGTACGCCGCATGCTCGACGCGCACGTCGAGGGGCGCGCGCGGCTCGACCGCCGACGAAGCGTCCTCCGCAGGCGCCGGCAGGTCGTTCAGGCGCTCGATGGAGTCGCGGTAGGCACCGGCCTCCACCGCTGCCGAAGACAACGGCGCGAACGCGTCCACGAGCGGGAAGAAGCCCATCACGAAAGCGGCGATCCAGTTGGCGGCATCTCCCCCCTCCGGCCCGAAACGCCCGCCCGCCCACACGAGCAGCAGCACCGCGCACACGCCGAACAGGGCCTGCAGCACAAGGTCGCGGCGGCGTCCGAAGCGCTCCATGCGCTCTTGGATCGAGCGCATCTCCCGCTCGCGCCCCTTGTGGCGCTCAAGGTACTCGTCGCCGCGGCCCGCGAACACCCAGTCCGACACGCCCAGCACGTTGTCGGCCAGCTCGGCGTACAGCTCGTTCTTCATCTGCTTGCAGCGGGCTTGCCGCGCAGCGTTGGCGAGCACCGACACGAGCGGCACGAGGAACACCGCCACGCCCAGCACGAGCAGCATCGCCAGCGCCAGCCAGAGCGAAAACCAGCCCAGGCACGCGACAAGCGCAATGTAGAGCAGCCATGCCACCACCGTGGGGAACACGGTGCGCAGATACAGGTTCTGGATATGGCCGATGTCCTCGGCGAGCAGTCCCAGCGCGTCGCCCGTGCGATGCGTGGCGCGGAAGAACACCGCATCGCGCTCGAGGGCGCCGTACAGTTTGAGCCTGAGGCCGCTCGTCATGCGGAGAACCCAGTCATGGCTGGTCAAACGTTCGAGATACTGCAGGATGGGCTTTCCCACGCCGAAGATGCGCACAAAGATGAGCGGCAGGTGCAGGAACAGGACGGTCTCGACCACGGCCGACGCGCTCACGAGGTATCCCGAAGTCACCATCAGCGCCGAGGCGAATCCGAAGGTCAGCAGTCCCAGCAGGAGCGCCAACGCGAGCGCCTTGCGGTATCGGAAGAAGAACGGCCTCACCCAGGTGTCGCGGCGCAGCGCGGCCGCCAAGCCCTCTTTGCGGCTCATCGGGAACCTCCTTCCGCCTGCGCAGCCAAGCGCGCGAAAGCGCCGCCACGGGCAGCAAGATCGGACGGCGTCCCGAACTCCACAGCGCGCCCGCCCTCCATGACCACCACTGCGTCCATATCGTGCACCCAGTGCATCCGATGCGTGGCGAAGAACACGAGGCGGCCCTCCATGAGCGGCAGCATGCGCTCCTTCAGCTCCAATTCGGTCTCGATGTCGAGATGGGCCGTGGGCTCGTCGAACAGGAGGATCCGCCGCGAACGGTCGAGCAGCGCGCGTGCCAACGCGATGCGCTGCTTCTCACCGCCCGACAGCGCGCGGGCGCCTTCGCCCACGAGCGTCTTTAGGCCCTCGGGCAATTCGGACACGAGCTCCTCCAGCCCCACGACCCGCACCGCCCTGTCAACGTCCTCGTCGTCGGCATCCGGACGGTAGAACACGATGTTCTCCCTCAGGGTGCCGTGGAACAGGTAGGGGTCCTGTGGGATGTAGAGCACTTGGCGCTGCCATGAGGGATCGCGCAGATCCCCGAGCTCGCACCCCGCCGCACGCAGCGTGCCCGCGCTCGGCGCGGAGAAGCCGCCGAGCAGGTTCACGAGCGTGCTCTTTCCCGACCCGCTCGCACCGATCACGCCGATGCGCGCGAATCCCCGCACGGCGAACGAGACGCCCGACAGGGCCTCATGCTCGGGATACGAGAAACCGATGCCGTCGAGCTCGAGGACGGCGTCCTCGCCCCATGCGGGAACATCGCGCGAGACGCGCCCGCTTTCGCCGGACGGCGCCGACGCGATGATCGCCTGGATGGAGGCGAGCGCGTTCTTTCCGTCCAGCGACGCATGGTAGTCGCTCGCAAACTCGCGGATGGGCTTGAAGTACTCGGGCACGAGCACGAGCACGAACAGCGCCGGGAAAAAGGATATCGAGTCGTCCACCAGGCGGAAGCCCAGCATGATGGCCACAGCGGCCAGCGACAGCGTGGAGATGAGGTCGAGCACCGAGCCGGAAAGCGTTGCGATGCGCAGCGTCCTCACCGTTGCCTCTCGGAACCGCTCGCTCACCTCGAAGATGCGCTCTCCGTGGGCCTTGCCCCGGCCGAGCAGCTTGAGCGTGTCGATGCCGCGTATCGAGTCGATGAAGTGGTTGGACAGCCGTTGGTACTCCTCGTGCTGCCGCGATGCCGCCGCTTTGGCCGTCGAGCCGATGAGCCCCATGTAGAACACGATGACCGGATACATCACGAGCATGATGATGCCCGACACCCAATCGACGGGGAACACGCACACGAGCACGACGAACGGCACGACCGCCACGCACACGGTCTTCGGCAGGATGAGGCGCAAGTACGTCTCCACTTGGTCGACGCCCTCCAGCACGAGCGCGGCGATGCTGCCGGTGCCCTCCTTCTGCACGAGCCGCGAACCCTGTTCGAACACCGTCCCCAGAAGGCCGTCCCGCAGATCCTCGACGCGCTTTCGAGCGTAGCGGGCAAGGAGGGCGTCTTGGGCGCAGCGCACCCCCTGCCCGCCTACGAAGCACAAGAGGAACAAGGCGACGAACGTCGCCTGGTCGACGAGCGGCTCACCCGCCCACAGGCCCACGACCGCGCTCGCAAGCGTCCATGCCTGGCCCACCGCGAGCAATGCGCGCGCAATCGCGAGCCCCAGCAGCGCCGCGAGCACCGCGCGAACGCCCTCGAGCGCGAACAGAGCGCGATCGACCATCGAAAAGCCCTTTCTCCTCATTATTGCTACACCGATAGTATCATATATGCGCTTTCAAAGGAACCCGCACCGGGGGAAAGGCCCGCCCGAGAACGGACGACGGCCCCCGCTTCCCTTCGGAGCTGATGACGTGGAACGAAAGACCCCGTCCCCCCTGTCTCTTATACACATCTCCGC
>NZ_NFJP01000020.1 GCF_002159915.1 Gordonibacter sp. An230 | reverse complement strand
GAGCTCGAGCTGCTCCTGGGGCGTGTTGCCCAGCGCGTTGCCGCCGAGCGCGATGACGACGGTCTTACCTTCGCCGAGGGTATAGGGCATGGTGTCCTCCTTCAATGATGGGATGCCTTGAAAAAGGGCAGCCCCTGGCGAAAAGGGCCGCCCCAGGCCCCGCCCTCCCCCGCCGGTGCGCACCGGGTTGCCGGGAAAAGGCGGAGCCATCTGGAAAATGCCAAGATGGCGCCAGGCGTGAAGGCCGGTCGAGCTCATCCGGCAAGGGGAAAGCTTTTGGCTGCGGCGCCGGCCGATCCGGCTGGCGCCGCGCGGGATCCTGCGACTTCGCGGCCTTCGCCGCTCCGCTCAGGATGGCATTCCCGCACAGGCCGTTCGCGGCGTCAGCGAAGGGACGCGAGGTGCCCCGGATTGGCGCGAAAGCCTGAGGACGCGCATTCGGTGCACGACGAAGGCCTGGAGCGCCAAGACGGGGTGCCGCGCGCCCGCAGCGTCGAGGAGTTTCGCGGGCCGTCGGGCCCGCGAAACCGCTACTTGCCGGCCGGCTCCTGCTGCGTGATGCAGTGGATGTTGCCGCCGCCGAAGACCACCTGATCGGTCTTCACACCCACGGCCTTGTAAACGCCCTCGCCCCACGCCTCGTCGAACGCGGCCTGGATCTGCTGCACGGCCAGCGCGTCGTTCTCATCGCCGTACTGCGGCACGATGACGCCGCCGTTGACGATGAGGAAGTTCATGTACGACGCAATGAGCGGCTCGTCTGCCACGCGCGGCTCGGCATTCTCGTCAGCGTCGATGGAGTCGCAGGACGCCTGGTCCATGTACAGCGGCTTCACCGGCATGCAGAGCTTCGTCACCTCGAGCTTGCGGCCCTTGGCGTCCACCGCATTGGACAGCGTCTCGTAGGCGGCACGGCACTCGTTGTAGAACGGATAGTCCGGATCGTCAGACCAAATGCACAGCACCTTGCCGGGCGCAACGATCTGGGCGACGTCGTCGATATGGCCGTTGGTCTCCTCGGGATCGATGCCGTCCTTCACCCAGATGACCTTCTCGACGCCCAGGTACTTCTTGAGCTGCTCGTCGCAGTACGCGCGCAGCTCCTCGCTCCACGGCTCGTAGTCGGTCACCGACGCGTTGCGGCCGGGATCGAGCAGGCACATGTCGGTGGTGATGACCGTGCCCTCGCCGTCCACGTGGATGGAGCCGCCCTCGAGGATGAAGCTCTCGGGACGGTAGCGGCGGCAGCCGCTCATCTCGGCCATCTTGAGCGCGATCTGCTCGTCCTTGTCCCAGGGGAAGTACAGGCCGTTCTCGAAACCGCCGTAGGCGTTGAAGTGCCAATGCACGGCGCGCTTTCCGCCCTTGTCGTCGACTACCCAGGTGGCGCCGGTGTCGCGCACCCACGCGTCGTCGGTGGTCATCTCGATCACGGTGACGTTCTCGTCGTCCTCGAACACGGCCTTGGCGTTGGCGTAGTCGGCCTGGTTCACGCACACGGTGACGGGCTCGAACTCGGCGATGGCGCGGGCCACGTCGGCGTACTGCTTCTGGGCGGGCTTGGCGCCCCAGGCCCACGTGTCGGTGCGATGGGGCCAAGCCATCCAGACGCGGGTCTGCGGTTCGAACTCGGCCGGCATGCGGTAGCCGTCGGCCTTCGGAGTGGACTCGGACTCGTGAATGGTCTTCATGATGATCGATCCTTTCTTCGCAAAAGCTGATGACCTTTATTGCCGCCCGATCTGCCGCGTCACGACGGCGGGCCGGGCGCGAAAACCCGAAACAGACCCGGCGTCCGCCTTCGCGCGGCGCCGGAAGCGCTACGCGACCGGAGACGACGTAGGCTCGGCGTCAGCTTGCGGCTTCGCCTCGGCGCCCTCGGCCTCCGCTGCTTCTTCGGCAGCCGCCGAAGCCTCCTCCGCCAGACGCGCCTCGGCCAACTCGGGCGTCAGACCCCGGTACTCCTCGGTGCGCCCGCGCTTCGACCAGATGCGAACCGCCTCGCCCAGGAGGACGAACACCGCCACGCCCACGAGCATGGGGATCTTCGAAAGCTCCTCCTCCGAACCGTTGAGTGGCACGATGGTGGCGATGATGGACAGCACCAGCTCGATGGCGGGAATGGCCAGCATAACGTACATGAGCTTGCCCTTGAAGGGGAACGTGAAGATGCGCGTGCGGTTCGGATCGACCTTGCGCAGCTTGAGAAACGCAGGGAACATCGGGATGTAGCTGATGAGCAAGAACACGACGTTCATCGAGAACAGCATCCAGAAAATGCCCTCGGAGATGGCCGGGATCGGGATGAGCTGCAGCATGAGGGCCAGCGAGGCCACCACGCCGTTCACGATGGCCGCGCCGGTGGGCATCTCGGTCTTGGCGCTCTCATGCGAGAACACCTTGGGCATGTTGCCGTGCTTGGCGGCGTAGTCCGCCACGAAGTTCACGCCGAACGACCAGGAGGCCATGTTCGCGAACAGGGTGACGAGGAACACGAGGCAGATGATCACGAAGATCGGAGACGCCTCGCCCACCATGGTCATCACGGCGTAGATCATGCCGAAGTCCGGGTCGATCTGATCGGCCGGGATGGCCGCGCCGATGCCGAACGAGCAGAACAGGTAGATGGCGCCGATGGCGAGACCACCCAAGATGATGGCCTTGGGAATGTCGCGCTCGGGATTCTTCATGGCGCCGGCAAACGTGCAGATAACCTCGAATCCCATGAAGTTGAACAGAATGATGGACAAGTACGTGAGCGCGTTCGTGTTCGTGAGGTCGGGCAGGAACGTGGCGGGCGACATGTCGCCCGCGAACCCGTTGCTCACCGCGTACCAGATGCCCAGACAGCCCACCACCACGGCGATGAGCACCTTGAGCACGGCGCCGCCGTTCAAAATCCATGCGGAATCGGACACCTTCGAGAAGCTCATGAGCACGACGATCCACACGAACGCCAGCTCAATGGCAAGAATGACGGGCAGGTCGAACTCCACGCCGAACACCATCCCCAAGATATCGGGGAACAGCGTTCCCAGGCTGGCGATCCACAGCGGGAAGTTGATCCAGTAGTACCAGGCCACTCGGCTGCCCCACGCATCGCCGAACGCGTCGCGGATCCAATCGTACAAACCGCCGTCGCTGTCGTAGGTGGTGCCGAGCTCGGCCACCACCATGCCGTAGGGCAGAAGGAACGTGAGGATGAGGAAGATCCACCAGAAGAACTGCTGGTTGCCGATGGCGGCGGCCGGGGCCGCGGCCTCGGCCACGAACACGACGCAGATCACCGAGAGGATCACGCTGATGAATGAGAACTTCTTGACTTTATCGCCCATGTCACTCCCCTTCCAGGGGTTCGGCCCCACCAGGTCGCGTCAGCTAAGCGTCGCGGGCCCGGCCCGGTGGGGCGTTCGATCAGTGCGCCAACGATTTCCCCAGGTTGGCGTAGTGCGTCAGCGGGAGCGGCTGCGAGGCCCGCGGTTCGCGCGACGGCGAAGGCGGAGCGCGCTTCGGCACGCGGGCCCCCGCCGAGGGCCGGGCGCCGCAGCCGCCCGCAGCGCCCGGCCCGCCCCGCCGGCCGGAGGGGCGGCGGGGCGGCCGGCGGAGGGGGCTACTTGCCGATCCTCGCGAGCACCGCGCTCATGCGGGCCTCGGCCTCGTCGGCGGCCGCCTCGTCGGCCTTCCTCTCGGCCTCGTGCTGCAGGAGCAGGTAGGCGAGGATCGCGCGGATGGAGTGCTTGCGGTTCTCGGCCTCGACCCAGCACAGGCTGCGCTCGGGGTCGTCCATGACCTCGTCGACGACCTCCTCGCCGCGGGTGGCCGGCAGGCAGTGCATGAACTTGGAGCCCGGGCCGGCGAAGTCCATCATGTCCATGGTCACCTGGTACTTGGGGTAGAAGACGTCCATGTAGCTCTCGCCGCCCTCCTCCGCGTCGTAGAGGCCGTACCACACGTCGGTGTAGACGAAGTCGGCGCCCTTGACGCACTCGACGTCGTCGGAGACGGTGATCGTGCCGCCGGAGACCTTGCAGTTCTCCTCGGCGACGGCCATGATGTCGACGGTCTTGTCCACCACGAGGCCGCCGTCGGTCACCTGATGGCCCTCAGGGCCGAAGTGCACGAAGTCCATGCCCATCTTCGAGGCGATGAACATGAGCGACACGCACACCTGCGTGGCGTCGCCGACGAAGGCGAGCTTGCAGTCCTCGATCTTCTTCCCTTCCGGCAGGTTCTCGATCATCGTCATGAGGTCGCCGAGCTCCTGGGTGGGGTGGTTGAAGTCGCTCATGCCGTTGATGACGGGCACGGCGGAGTTCTTGGCGAGGCCCACCACGTCGGGGTGGCGGTTCACGCGGGCCATGAGGATGTCGACGAGCGAGCCCATGACGCGGGCCGTGTCCTCGAGCGTCTCGTGGCCGCCGAGCTGGATGGTGCCCGGGCCGAAGAACTGCGCGTGGCCGCCCAGGTCGGTCATGGCCGTCTCGAAGGAGATGCGCGTGCGGGTGGACACCTGCTGGAAGATCATGCCGAGCGTGCGGTCCTTCAGGATCAGCGGGTAGCGGCCGCCCTCCTTGATCATCGCCTTCATGGACTGCGCCAGCTCGATCATGTCGAGCAGCTCTTCCTTGGTGAAGTCGTTGGTGTCGATGTAGTCCTTCACAGCCATGCGATGCCCTTTCTGTTCGAGAAGGCGGACCGCGCACTCGCAGCCCGCCAACGGATGCGGACGGTTCTCAGATACCTGCCTAGCCCAGCTTCGCTGCGATGGCGGCCGGATCGGGCTGCTGCAGCGCCATGCAGTGGATGTTGCCGCCGCACAGCGACCATTCGCGCGTGTAGATCTTGATGATCTCGCGCTCGGGCATGATCTCGGCGAACATGTCGCACGCCACCTGGTCCATCGGATCGCCGAACTGGGGCACCAGAAGCCCTCCGTTCACGAAGTAGCTGTTGATGTACGTGACGGCCAGCGGAAGCCCGCCCTCGCGCGAGGCGGCGTCTTTGCAGATGTCGACGCCCGCGCTCTCCTCTTCCGAGATATGCATGATCTCGGGAATCGGAATCTTGTGGATCTCGAGCTTGCGGCCCTTGGCGTCGGTGGCCTCGGAGAGCACGTCGTAGGCGGCCTTCAGGTTGGGATACTGCGGATTGGACTCGTCGTCGGTCCATGACAGCGCGATCACGCCGGGGCGCACGAAGAAGCACACGTCGTCGATGTGGCCGTCGGTCTCATCGAAGGCCATGCCGTCCTCCAACCAGATGACCTTTTCAAGGTTCATGTATTCCTTGAAATAGTTCTCCACCTCTTCTTTGGTGAGATGCGGGTTGCGGTTGTGGTTGAGCACGCTGTTCTCGGTGACGATCAGGGTGCCCTCTCCGTCGATCTGCATGGCGCCGCCCTCGAACACCATCTTCGTGGCGTCGTAGGCGTCGTAGTTCTCGAGGTCGAGAAGCTTCGTGGCGAATTCCTGGTCGCGCTTCCACGGGAAGTACAGGCCGCCCTCGAGCCCGCCATACGCGTTCCAACCCCAGGTCACGCCGCGCATGTCGCCCTCGTCGTTCACGACGTAGAACGGGCCTTTGTCCTGCGCCCAGGCGTCGTCGATGGTCATCTCCACCACGCGCACCTCGTGCGGAAGGCGTGCGCGGGCGTTCTCGTACTGGGACGCGGAACAGAACACGGTGAGCGGCTCGTGCTTGACGATCTCCTTCGCCACTTCCACGAGCACGGCTTGAGCCGGCTTGCCGCCGTTGCGCCACGTGTCCTGCCGCTCGGGCCAGATGAGGAAGTCCTGCTTTCGCGGCTCGAACTCCGCGGGCATGCGGAAGCCGTCTTTTTTCGGCGTACTGTCGGTGATGATCCTCATGATTGCTCCTTCGTTCGTGCGCCCAGCGCAGCTTGACCATGACCCCATCCTACGCTCCGCGCACAACGGAGGGCAGTACCCGCGGGGAGGGCTTTGGAAGAGTACCCGGACGGGCTGGGTACCCGGGCGGGTACCCCCGACGCCCCGTCGGGACGCGCAGATGTGGTACGATACCCACATCATCATCGCAACCAGGGAAGGCAGCGAACATGATGGAACTCAGCGACGCCCGATGGAGGCAGATCGACGACCTGCTGCTCTCGCTGCACCTGCCCGACAACCTCGCCGACCTGCGCATGCGCGTTATGACCGGCTTCAAGAAGCTCGTGCCGTTCGAGAAGGGGTTCTTCGATCTGTGCGACTGCTCGGAGCGCGGGCGGTTCGTGTTCTACGACCCGGTGTCGGTGGACATGACCGAGGAGGAGCTGCTGAGCTACTACCAGCGCTACGAGCCGAGCGACTACACCACCTGGCTGTTCTCGGTGAACGAGCCCGTGGTGTACCGCGACTCCACCTTCGTCACCGACGAGATGCGCGACCGCTCGGAGCTGTACCGCGAGTGGATGATCCCCATGGACGTGCACTACAGCATGGGCAGCACCCAGGTGGGCAACGGCATGATCTACGGCTCCATCACCCTGTTCCGAACGCGCGCGTCAGGCGATTTCACCGAAGAGGAAGAGGAGTGCCTCACCGTGCTGAACCGGCATCTGTCGCGCTATCTGGCCGTCTCGCACCCCGACGGCCTACGGCGCGACAAAGGCGGGCTGCCCGTGATGGGACAGGAGAGCCTTACGGCGCGCGAGCAGGAGATCGCCGCGCTCATCGCCGAGGGGTTGAGCAACCAGCAGATCGGGCTGCGGCTGTTCATCTCGGAGAACACCGTGAAGAAGCACGTCAAGGGCGTGTATCAGAAAATGGGCGTGTCGAACCGCCACCAGCTGATGGCCGAGCTCTACCGAAGCGCCGCCATCGTAGTGGATGCGTAACGGCGGCCGCTGAGCAGCATTTTGTACAAAATTTTTCGTTTTATTGCACAATAAGGGAAGCAAAAGCCTATCGCAGAGGAGGCATGCCATGACGCCGGCCACTATCCCCGCTTCGGAATTCCGGCAGAATTTCGGCAAGTACCTGTCCCTCGTCGACGTGCAGGATTTCCAGATCACCAAGAACGGCAAGGTGGTCGGGCTTTGGACGAACCCGCATCGGGACAAGCTTTCCCTGGTCGAAAGCCTGGCGGGCAGCGTGCACGCCGAGATCGATCTCGAGCGCGATCGCGAGGAGCGGCGAGGTCGGCTATGAGGGCCTTCCTCGACACGAACGTCATCCTCGATTACCTGCTGGACAGCCGGGGCTCGTTCCATGACCCCGCCGTGCAGCTCATGAAGCTCGTCGCGTCTGGATGGATGGAAGCAGGGTTCTCAACGTCCCAAGCCACCGACCTGTACTACAGTTTGCGGAAAGCCGCAGGGGACGAAACGGCCCGCCGCTGCCTACGCGGGCTGTTCGCCCTCTGCGAGCTTTACCCCACGCCGCCCTCGGCATGCGTCGACGCGCTGGAGCTTCCCATCGCCGACTACGAAGGCGCCGTGCAGATAGAGACCGCCCGGGCGAACGGATGCGAGTTCATCATCACGAGGAACCTGCGCGACTTCGAGGACTCGTCAGTCCCGTACATCGACCCCGTGGGCTTCCTCGCGCTCTTTCATTAAACGCGCTCCCAGAGGCCGGACTTGCCGCCCTCCTTCTTGAGCAGGCGCACGTCCATGATCTCCATGCCGCGGTCGACCGCCTTGCACATGTCGTACACGGTGAGGCATGCCACGCTCGCGGCGGTGAGCGCCTCCATCTCGATGCCGGTCTTTCCGGTGACGCCGCAGGTGCAGGTCACGTGGATGCCCACGCGGCCGTCGGGTCGCTCGCCCTCGGCCACCGGCGCACACTCCACCTTCGCCTTCGTGATGTTGAGCGGATGGCACATGGGGATGAGGGAGCTCGTCTGCTTGGCGGCCATGACGCCGGCCACGCGGGCGCACGCCAGCACGTCGCCCTTCGCCGCCTTCCCCTCCACGATGAGCGCGAGCGTCTCGGGATGCATGCTGATGAAGCCTTCGGCCACGGCCACGCGCTCGGTGTCGGCCTTCTGCGACACGTCCACCATGCGGACGTCGCCTTTCTCGTCGATGTGGGTAAGCTGCCGATCAGTCATAGGGACCCTTCCTTTCAAACGGCGGTTCCAAACCGACAGGAACATGAAAACGCCGAAAATCGTACAACAGGTTACCGGCAAAACACGCAGGTTGGGGAAAAATCCGCAGGCCGATGCATAAAAGCGCGCAGATTGGCGAAAAGGAGCGCAGGACAGCGCGTCAAGCCTGCGACAAGCATCGCTTCTCCGATTCGAGAAGCGCGCGGGCGGCGCACGCTTCGGCATGCGAGCGCATGGGATCATCCGAAGGCGGCGCCTCGACGCTCTCGGCATCGTCCGGTTCCGCAAGCCGGTAGGTTTTGCAGAACCTCCACATCAACCTCCGATCTGCGACATGCCGCGCTCGGTGCCCACCTTGTCATGGTGCTCATCGGGCTTCGCGCCCAAGGCTGCGGCGAACACCGCGCGCACAGCCGCATCAACGTCCGTACCCGCTTGCCCGCGCAGCGCCGTCCGCACATCGTGCTCGTCGTCGGAGAACAAACACGGGCGCAGCTTGCCGTCGGCCGTGAGACGCAGACGGTTGCACTCGCCGCAAAAGTGGCGCGACAGCGGACTGATAAAACCCACCGTGCCCCTCGCGCCGGGAAACTCGTAGTAGCGGGCCGGACCCCAGCCGAGCGGGCGACGGCCGTCGTCGACAGGCGCGAGCTCGGGTAAACCCTGCGCACGAGCGCGCTCGTTGACGATGCCGAGCAGCTCCTCGCTCGACACGACGTCTTCAGGCCCCCAGCCGCACCCGCAGCCACCCGAGCTCTCCCCCACCGGCATGTACTCGATGAAGCGCACGTGCAACGGCCGGTCGACGGACAGCCTCGCAAACGCCAGATAGTCCTGGTTTAAGCTGCGCACGGCGACGGCGTTTATCTTCACCGGATCGAAGCCCGCCGCAAGCGCCGCTTCGATGCCGTCGAGCGTTTGACGCAGGTTCCCGCGCCGCGTGATCCCTTTGAACTGCTCCGGATCGAGCGTGTCGAGCGAGATGTTCACGCGCGACAGGCCCGCCTCCTTGAGATCTTCGGCCATCTTCGGCAGCAGCACCCCGTTCGTGGTCATCGACACGTTCTCGATGCCGGGCGTGCGCGCGATCTCGCGCACGAGATCCACGACGCCCTTGCGCACGAGCGGCTCGCCTCCGGTGAGGCGCACGCTCCTGACGCCGAGGCCCGCCGCGACGCGCACGACGCGCGCTATCTCCTCGATGCGCAGGATATCGTCATGTGAAAGCTGGCGAACGCCCTCTTCCGGCATACAGTAGATGCAGCGGAAGTTGCAGCGATCCGTCAACGATATTCGCAGGTAGTCGATGGTGCGGCCATGGATGTCCTTCATGGGAACGCTCCCTTCTCGTTTGAGAATATAATAAAGCAAATCCCCCGTCTGCGCACCAGTGATCCGGCGCCGGTTGGAACAAACCGGCGAAGCCCCACGAAGAGCCTACCGACGACACCCTCCGATACCGGGCCCGGGCCTCGGTGCCTGCTCTCGGCAAACAGGAGGTGTCGGGACGGTTCCGAAACGGAGGCGAAGCGGAATCGGCTGTTACACTGGCCAAAACCCTCTCGCCAACGAACGCCCCTTCCGAAGGGGCACGGAATCGAGGCATCATGAGAACATCCCTCCCGAAGACCCTGCGCATCGCCTGCGCCTGCCTGCTGGCGGCCACGCTTTTCCCCATCAGCGCACTGGCCGGACCCGCCAACGAAGAGCGAAACGCAAACGACGGCGCGCGCACGTCCCAGCCGATCACGAAAGTGACGGACCCCTCCACCGCCAACAGCTGGATGGACGTCTTCGACCTGCAAGATGCCGCGGGAGAGCTCGTTTACTCCACGGAGGAGGCCGGCCGTCTCTGGGTGGACAAGTCGGTGTATGCCAGCGCGGCCGACGCCGAGGCGGCGGGCATCGCGGCCGGCGAGCTCGAACATCCCGACCAAGACTTCCTCGTGAGCCTTTCCGCCATGTCGTCAGCGTCAACCGTGCGTCCCGAGCAGGAGAACCCGCACGACACCGTGTTCGTCGTGTCCCTGAACTCGACGTTGGACTCCCTCGCCTACGACGGCAAGACGCATGCGGAGCACCTCGCCGACGCGCTGAACGGCGCCATCGGCCGCCTCATGGAGGAAGAGTCCGTAAACGGCAAAAACCGCGTGGCTGTGATAGGGTACAACCTGCACACCACGGTGATGCTGCCGCTCGACTCATACGCACCCGACGCCGAAGGCCGCTACGTGAAGTTCGCCCGCAACCTTCCCGACGGCGGCAACGGCCTCGTTATCGCCGCCTCCCCCGAAACGCCCGGCGTCGAAACCGCCGAGGGACGCTTCGCCAGCTACTCCTACCCCCAGCTAGCGCTGCACGAAGCGGGGAACCTGCTCGTCGAGGCCGCGCAGTCCGCCAACGGCACCCCCCGTGCGCCCGACCTCGTTCTCATGGGCGTCGGCGCCGCGCCCGCAGCGAACGCCGACATCGCGAACCCGCCCGCTTTCACCGGCGACGAGCCCGAAGCGAACGGCTTTTTGGGCGCGTTTCCCAGCGACGACCACGTCGTGGGATTTGGATCGGACGTCGCGCTGGCCCAGCTGCTCACCATGCAAAGCGAAGCCGCGCGCGTGAACGACGCCTACCGGTCCTCCGGCCAAGATCTGAGCCTCTACACCGTCGGCTTCCGCACATCGGGAATCAGCGACTACGTGCTGCAACCGGCCTCCGTGCAGAAGTCGATGACAGTTGAGGACACCGCGGGCGGGACCACCGTGAACCTGAGGGAGAACATCGAGGAAGCCCGCGCGTTGTACGCAGAAGCCGCCGAACAGGGGGAGCCGAACGTCACCCTGCCGCTGTACGGCGCGGGACTGGGCGGCTTGCGCATGCTGAACGTGGACTTCCCCGCCCCCGTGCGGGGGCTTGTGAGCGTGCGGGACGATTTTCAGTTCACAGCGGCGGACCGCTCGTTTTCGGCCCTCGATGCCGCTGCGCTCGACGGCGCGTTCGATGCCGCGGTGGACGCCATCCTCCGCATTGAGTACCACTCCCCCGTCAACGAGAACGCCGCTGCGCCCGACGACCCTGCCGACCGATTCAACATGGAGGACGACCTGGGCGCGTTCATGAACGTGAAGCGCGTGAGAGGCATCCAGTTCGCCGGACGGCTGCTCGACGGATCGAAGGCCGCTCAGGCAATAGCGAGCGCGTTCGCCGATCCATGGGATCTCGAGGCGGCCGACCAGCTCTCGCTCGTGCTCCGCTTCCTGCAGCTACGCTACGGCATCGATTGGTGGTCAGCGTATTACCTGCTTTCCGAAGCGCTCGGAGAAGGGCAGGTGGCATGGTCGGCCTCGGACGGTTATTCGAACTTCGCCGCCTACTATGTGAATGCCGACCACCAGTTGGTGGCAGGCGAGGGCAATCCCTATCGCTTCGCGGGAAACGCGGAGGTGGCCGCTGCGAAAACCGGGAGGTGGCAGACGGAGCAAAGCGTGGATGCGGCCACACGGCAGCGAATCGAGGCCGCCCGAGCGGCCGGAGCCACCGCCGTGTGCCAAACTTACTTCTACATCGGAAACCTTGAGAACCAATACACCGGCTCCGACGTTCCCTTGTACGACTTCATGGTCATGGTGGAGACGGATCTCGACGACGGCGGCCAGCGCGTGCTGCTCAGCATCCCTCCCGACAGCATCCCCGCACGCGAGGCGTACGTGACCGAGCGAACCGACGGCACGGCCGAGATGACGCTCGAAGGAGACGCCCTCGACACCTACCCCCTGCGGCTCGTGTACGAGGTGGGTCCGCGCGGCGACGTAGCCAAGCTCGCTGACCGACTGGCCGCGGGCGAGGAAGTGAGCGTCGACGAGCTACACGCCGTTTTAGGCGACGACGCGCCCACCGACGCCTTTGGAAACTTCCTGTTGTACGCGGGCGCGTTCCAAAAGGGCGGCGCAGAGGGCATCGTGGCCGAATCGACTATGAACTCGCTCGCGAACGCCGCGAACTCCTATTACACGTTCACGAAAGACGCTCCTCTGTTCCAGCTCAAACCCGGGGAGGTCGCCCCCTCCGACGGACACCCCGCCGAAAGCCAGCTCGAGCCGCTGACATCGTCGCCGCAAACAGGTGAAACCTATTACTTCCTCGACACGTACTACACGGCAAGCGGTCTGTCCAGCGCCGCAGGCGCGCCCGCCACGGCCGTTCGCGCGTTCGACCCCTACGAGGTGGCGTTCTCGGGCGACGAGATCGCCCGTCATTTCCACGCCGATGCGCAGGGGAACTACTTCGTGCTGGCGGGAACGCCGAAGTTCAGCGCATCGACCGTGCTGGCCGATTACGCGAAGCATCCCAACGCCACGGCCACCGCACCCTACGTGAAAACCATCTCCGTCTCCGAGTACCAAGCGGCCGACCGAACGCTGCTCTCGGCTCGCCTCGGCAACAACGGAGTGCTGACGCTTTCGCCCGCGCAGAAAGCCGGATCGCTGACCGTATCGAAGACCTTAGCGGCGGGCGGAGCATCCTCGCAGATCACCGCAGCCGACCGCGCGCAGGAGTTCACCTTCCGCATCACGCTGGCCGACAAGGCGGGCTCGCCGCTTTCAGGCACGGTGGCCGCAAAGGGCGAAGGCGGCGCGGAAAGCGGAATCCTCTCGCTCGACGAGCATGGAGCCGTTCAGTTAAGCTTGGCCGACGGGCAGTCCCTCACGCTTACCGACCTGCCCGAGGGCACCCGGTTCTCCGTGGAGGAGCAGGATGCGGCAGCGCACGGGTTCAAGCCGTCGTTCGTCGTGAGGACGGAGGCGGATGGAGAAGACGAAGCGCTATCGGACGGAGCAACCGACGACGGAGCGCGCGCAGGCGACATAGCGGGCGGCACGATCACCGCCGACCAGCGCACCGAGACGGCGTTCACCAACACGAAGCAGGCGGGCGCGCTCACGCTGTCGAAACGCGTGGAGGGCAACGGCGCCGACCCCTCGCGCACCTTCGCCTTCGCGGTGCGCCTCGCGGACGCCGAGGGCGCGCCCGTCTCAGGCGAGTTCCCCTACACGCAGTCCTTGGGCGGAAGCGCAGAGGGCACGTACGACGGCATTGCCATGGCCGACGAGAACGGAGACCTTGTGTTGGAGGGCGGTGCGCCGATGTTCCTCGCATCCGACCAGTCCATCACCGTGAGCGGGCTGCCGGTGGGCACCGCTTACGTCGCGTGGGAAACCGACGCAGACGGATACGAGACGACCGTGCGGAAAGCGACGGACGGCGGCGCGGCGGAAGAGAGCGACGGATCCGGCCGCATCGAGGAGGCCGAGCAAGCGGACACGCTCACGTTCACGAACGCGCGCTGGCTCTACGGCACTTTGAACCTCTCCAAACAGGTGTCGGGCACGCAGGCCGACGCCGGTAAAACGTTCGACTTCACCGTGACGCTCGAAGACGGCACGGGAGAACCGCTCTCTGGCACGGTAGACTACACGGTAACCGATGCAGACGGCACCGTTGTTCCCGGCCAGACCCCGCTCGATCCGCAGGGCCGCTTCACCGTGGGGTTGAAAGGCGGCCAGACGCTCATCGCGGACAAGCTACTGCAAGGCACCCGCTACGTCATCGAAGAGGCCGACTACGCCTCCGACCACTATATCGTGAAGAGGGAGAACGCCGAAGGCGTGATCGGCCCTGAACCGGCCTTGGCACGCTTTACCAACGTGAAACAGCCAGGGGCGCTGGGCATCGCGAAGCTGGTGGGCGGCAATGCAGGCGACAAGCAGGCCTCTTACTCCTTCGCCGTCGATGTGGAGGACCTGTTCGCGCACAGCGCACCCGAGGAGACGGAACGCGCATTCGATGCCGTGCGCTACCTCCCCGACGGCTCCACCGTATCCGAACGCGTCACATTCGCCCGCACGTCGACCATGGGCGGAGCGCCGGATGCGGACGATGAGACGGCGGGCGCTGCCGACGGCCCAGGCGCAGCATCCGGCACCGCAGGAACCGCAGAGGTGACGCTCCGCCACAACGAGGGCCTGCTCATCGAAGGGCTGGATTCCGACTCAGCCTTCACCGTGACCGAGATCGGTGCGGAAGACCTTATCGCGGACGGCTACACCATCTATTCCGGCAGCGACCAAAGCGGCAGTTTGCAGGAGGGATACGTGCACGAGGGCGCGCTCGCCTCAGAGGCCGCCGTGGGCGTGTATTTTGCGAACGTTAAGGACGCGTTCGGCAACCTTGCGATCACGAAGCAACCAGCCGGCAACGCCGCCGAGGACGAAGCTGCGGCAGGCCGCACGTTCGCGTTCGCCATCGACGCGCGCGACGGGCAGGGCACGCCCCTCGCAGGCGCGTTCGAGGCCGCACTCGAAGGCCCGGACGGCACCGCCTCCCCGCAGACCGTCGTGTTCGCGAACGGCCTCGCGCGCGTTGAGCTGCCCGCCCCCGCCACGCTCACCATCGAGGACCTGCCTGCGCAGACCGCCTACACGGTAAGCGAGCAGAGCCTTGCTGCCGAAGGCTACTCAACGGAAGCCGTCGGCGCGGAAGGGACCGTAACGGCCAACGAAACCGCTGTCGCATCCTTCACCAACCGCAAGGAGTACGTGCCCGCCGCCATCGAGTTTGCGGGCACGGAAGTGCTGCGCGGCCGCAACGAAGCGGCCGGCGAGTTCGCGTTCCAGCTGTACGAAGCCGACGGGACCACGCCCGTCCTCGATGCGAACGGAAATCCCGTCACGACCGTGAACCGTGCCGCGAGCGCGGGCGTCGCCACCGGCTTCACGCTGCGCGGCCTGCAAGCGAGCGAGCCGGGCACTTACACCTACGTGGTGCGGGAGCACGCGCCCGACGGAACCGAGCCGCTGCCGGGCGTCGCCTACGACGAGCGCGCTTACGAGGCGACCGTCACCGTCGCGCAGGATGCGCGCGGGCAGCTGTCCGTCTCGTCAATCTCGTTCCGAGTGGACGGCCAGCCCGTGCCCGGCATTGCGTTCGTGAACCAATACCGCACGTCGTCGGGCGCCTTCTCGCTCGTCGCCCACAAGAGCATCACGGGAACAGAGCTCGAAGCCGGCGCGTTCGCGTTCACCGCGCAGGAGATCGACCCCGACACCGAGGCCCCCGTCGGTCGGGAGATCGTCGCCCGCAACGATGCGGACGGCACGGTCTCCTTCCCAAGCATCGACGCGAGCGTGCCGCTGGGAGACGAGGTGCGACGCTCGTTCCTCGTGAGCGAGAGCATTCCCGGAAACGCCACGGCCGACACCGGTTTTTCCGCAGGCGGCGTAACCTACGACACCGTCCGGCACCGCGTGGACGTGATGGGCGCCGACACGGACGGCACGGGCGCGCTCACGTTCGCGATTAGCGAGGAGCCGACGTTCCGAAACAGCTACGACGACGAAGCCGCTGTGGTGTCCGGACTCACCGTGCAAAAGGTGCTCGCCGGACGCGATTGGCAAGAGGGCGACTCGTTCACGTTCGCGCTACGCGCCGCAAACGCCGTGGACGCAGACGGAAAGCCCCTCGCGTCAGGTGCGCCGCTGCCGCCGTCCAGCACGATCTCCATCGGCGCCTTCGACGCGGCTGCGCAAAACGCCGTCACCGCGGGCAGCGCCGTGGAGAAAACGTTCGGCGACATCGCGTTCACCGAGCCGGGCACCTACGAGTACAGCCTGTTCGAGCAGGCCGCGGATGCGGGCGGCAACGCGGCGAGCGGCCTCGACTACTCGAGCGCGCTCTACACGCTCACCGTGGACGTGACCTCGGACGGACAGGGCCATCTCGTCGCCTCGCCCACGCTCGCCGCCGTCACCGACGACGCGGGCGAACCCGCCGAAGACGCCAGCGGATGCGGCCTGACCGCGCGCTTCGGCAACACCTACTCGAACTCCGCGTTCGCCTCCTTCGACGGCGCGGTCGAATACACCGACAAGAGCGGCACACGGCCTCTGGAAAACGACCTGTTCACGTTTAGCATCAAAGCCGTAGGCGACAACGCCGAGAGCGCGCCGCGGCCCAAGCTCTCCGAAGCGGGCAATGCGGGCGGGCTGTTCACGTTCGGGTCAGCCGAGATCGAGCATGACGACGATCTGGCGGGACAGACGTTTTACTACGAGGTGCGGCAAACGATCCCCGAGGGAGCGCGCTACAGCGAGGACGGCTCCACGGCCACGCTGGACGGGATGACATACGATGCGCGCGTGCAGACCATCACGGTGCACGTCGTGCAAGAAGAGGGCGCCGACGGCGGGCACCGGATGGCCGTCGTCGTGGAGTACCCCGCCGGGGAGGACGCCCTCCAAAACCGCGTGGTGTTCCACAACAGCTACATGCAGCCCGATCCCGGCCCGGAACCCGGACCCGAACCGAGCCCCGACCCGGATCATCCCGCCGAGGACGGGGAAGGAGGAGGAAACGCGCCCGACGGCGCGGACGGCGGAACGGCCGCAAGCGAGCCTCTCGCACCCCTCGGCGACCCGTGCGACCGGAGATCCGCCGCGCTGGCCGCGATCGCACTGGGCTCCCTCGTCGTCACCGCTCTGGCAGCGCTCGTCGCCAACACCCGGGGCATCGCGCCCGCAAAGCCGGCGCGCAGACCGCGCCTGTGAGGGATGTCCCTTCCCGCGCGCGAACAGCGCCAGAAGAAGGCCGAGCGGCGAGGAAGCCGACTTGAGTCGGCAGCGGCATCGAGCCTGCTTGCAAACCGGCCGACCGGCATCGGCGCGAACCCCCTCGCGGAGGACGCCTCGCATGACGACGCGCCCTCCGCGCAGCTCGGGTTCGTTCCGCGCCGGTCAAGGGCCCCTCCGCTCGGCAGGCTCAAACGGGCAAAGCACGCGAGATCAGAGTCGGAGCAACATGAAGTTCGCGGTGAGCCCCGCTGCGGTCCCCAACAGCATCACGCGCTGGCCCGGAAGAACGCGACCGCTCTCCATGGCCAAGCACAAGGCGAAGGGAATGGACCCGGACACCATGTTGCCGTACTCCCGGACCACGTCTATGTAGCCGCCGGACGCCACGCCGAGCCTCTTCATGATGGCGCCGAGCATGCGGCTCGCCTGATGGGGAACGATGAACGGCACGTCGTCTCTGGACACGCCGCAATCGGAAAGGCATTCGCCCACGAACGGGATGAGCTTTTTCGTCGCAAGGCGCGCCGTTCGCAGTCCGTCCATGGTGAAATAGTATTCGCTGCGGTTCTCGTCGGTGATCGCATGCGCGCTCGACAACGACCCTCCGCGCGGTATCTCGGTGCAGCTGATCCCCTCCGACCACGTGGCCTGCCTGGAGTACTCGACGCCCGCGCCGTCGGAGGAGGGCTCCACGACAAACGCCGTGCACACGTCGGAGAACAGCTCGTAGCTCTCGCGTTCCTCCGGATTCAGCGCCGCGGAGGCGATGTCGCCCGACACGATGAGGATGCGGCTGTACCGGCCGCACGCGATGAGGCACGATGCCATGTCGAGCGCCGTGACGAAGCTCGTGCAGCTGGAATTGACGTCGAAGGCCGGGGTTCCCTCGACCGCGCCGACCCGTTCGTGGACCAGCGCGGCATTGCACGGGATCGCCTTCAACGGCGTGGCCATGCCCGCCACGATGCAGTCGACGTCCCCGATCGTCGCTCCGGCGGATTCCAATGCGCACTCGACCGCCTCCTCGACAAGGGCGAGATAGCCTCCGGGATGCGCCAGACGATAGCGCACCTGGTCTCCGAACGTCACCTTGCGGACGGGCAGGGCGTATCCGCTCCCCGCGATCCTCATGCCTTTCGACTCGTTCATATCGTCCTCCTATCGCTCCCGTTTACCACCGAGGTCGGCGAGCCTTCTCCCGACAGCGAGTCGTCGGCCCTCCTCCGCTCGACCCGCCTCATCTTTCCTCCCCCATGCGGCTTGTAGTCCGCGAACTCGAGGGAGGGCATCTCGAACCCCTGGGCGTCCGCCAACCTCTCGAACTCGCTTCGTATGGATCGTCGCACGTCCTCTCCAACCGATGCGTGCACCGTGAGCCCGCCGTCGGGAACCTGGACCACCCGGTACTCGGACACCTCCCCCGCCATCAGCACGCATCGGCGAACGATGTCCGGAAACACCTGGATCTCGCCTCCGCCGACCGCAGGGAAGCGCAGCGCGTCGTCCAGCCTTCCCTCAATGCGCTCCAGGCGCAAAAAGCAGGAACCGCATGGGCAGGGCTCGGCGTTCTCCACAAGCACGTCGTCGAGGCGATAGCGGATGATGGGCTGCGTCCTCCGCGTGAAGTCGGTTATGATCGGAGAGAACCTGCGGTCGTCGAGATACGACCGCTCGACGCTCACCACGTCCTCGTTCATATGCAAAGATCCATGGTCGCACGTCACGGCGAGGCACCCTTCGGTGCACTGGTAGACTTGGTGCACGAACGGCACGTCGAACGCTTCGAGTATCCGCTTTTCGTCTTGCGGCTCGAGCACTTCGGCTATCGACACCAATCGGCCGGGGTCGATGCCCACCTGCCCGCTCGCGCGCATGCGGGCCAGCTCCAGCAGCACGGACGGCTGCCCGACCAGTATGGTCGGATCGAGCTCGTTCAACCGCTCGACGTGCGCGTCGAGCGGCTTCAGTATGTCGAAGAACTCGAACCGCAAGCGCTTCGACGCGACGGCCTGGTACAGATTGCTGTTTGCTCGCATGAAGAACGCGACGCGATGCCCTTTGAGCAGCTCGCCCGGCACGAGACGGGCCAGCACGAACCCCGCCCACATGAAACGCTCCCGATCGCTCACGAGAAACGCGCCGCGCCGACCCGACGTGCCGGAGCTCAGGCCGACGCTCACCCGCCCCAGCTTGTCCGAGAACGACCGCGCGCGCTCGCCCTCCAGGGCGAACCCGATCGCTTCCTTTTCAGCAACGCCGACGCGGTTCAGCGAAGAGAACGAGTCCATGAAGCGGCTCTTGTCCATCGTGGGGAGCTCGTCGACAGGAAGCTTCCCCATGCCGCGATAGTAAGGAATGCTCCTCGCCGCTCTCCGGACGCATCGTCGAACCTGTCTGCGCTGCCACCGGTCGAACGCGGCGCGGTTCCCCTTATCGCGTCGTCGCCGATATTTCAGATAGTACAGCATCACGCTGGCCGTCTTCAGCATACGGTCCCTCCTTGAACAGGTCGTGGGAAAACACGATGTCTATCTCCGGGTGGTCGGCCTTCATCCGGGCGAGGCTTCGGGCCGTGGCGCAATATGCGTCGAAATCGCGTTGAACGAGCCGGGGCAGAAGCTTCATCTCCCCTGCAAGGTCGAGGAACTCGGCACCCCACGCCGCATCCGCCGCGAGCAGCACGCGCTGGCAGGGCAGATAGAGGCCGATCTGGCCAACCGCATGCCCCTCCAAGGAGACCGCGAACGCCGCGCCGTCGCCGAACACGTCGAACACCGCGCCGAAGTAGCGGGACAGCAGCTCGTGCCCAACGGGCGGGCCGAGCGCCCTTCTGGACCGGGGAAGCGCGCGAGCCATGTTGGCGAACACCAGATCGCGAACGGACGGGCGCTCGATGGCGGCGGCCGCCTCGGAAGAGAGGATGATCGAGGCGTCCGGAAAGAAGCTCGCCCCGCCCATGTGGTCGGGATGGGCGTGGGACAGCACGATCCCCTTCACCTGCGCGGGGTCGATCCCGAACCGCAAAAGCCTCAGAGGGATCGAATCCTTTGGGCGCATCGTCACGGGATTCAAAAGCCCGTACACCGCCGAGACGACGCCGTTCTCGCGCACCGCTTGCGAGTACCCCGCGTCGAACAAAAACCCTCCGAGCTTGCTGTGCTCGAAATACGCGGCCAGAGCGGGGAACTCCCGCACGCCCTCGTCCCTCGAGCGCCCTTTGAACATCCGGGATGTCCGATTGGAGCAGCTGCCGCATCGCAGAAGCACGAGCCGCTCGACGCGCGCGCGGCCATCCGACGCGCAGCAGCCCCCGTCAGCGCCGCGCATCGCACAGGGCCCGGTGCTCGGCATAGCGCCTCACCCCCTCCGCGAGCGTCACGTAAGGCTCGTACCCCAAGATGCGGCGAGACGCCTCTATGTCGAGCGTCTGGCTGTAGCCGAGCGTGCAAATCACGTAACGCGTCAGCAGCGGCTCGGCCTGCGACCCGACCGCCCGGCAGACAAGTTCCAGTGCGCCCGCCAGCACGTACATCGGAACGCGCGGCAAACGACGGAACCGGTGCTCGAGGCCCAGCTCGTCGAGCAGCATCGAGGCCGCTTCGCGGAATTCCATGGGCTCCCCGTTCGTGATGTTGAACGCCCGCCCCGGGGCTTCCGGGGCCTCCATGCACAACCTGCACGCACGCGCCACGTTTTCAACGCAAGTCAGATCGACGATCGCCCTTCCTCCGTCGAACAGGGGTATGCCGCCCTCCCTCCAAGCTCGCAACAGGCGCGGCGCGATGCTGGTGTCGCCGGCCCCGATGAGCCCCCTCGGCCGCATGACGACCACTTCGAGCCCGCGCTCGGCAAAGCCCTCCAAAAGCTTTTCGGCCATGATCTTGGACCGTATGTACCCGTTGAGGCGGTTCTCGGGATCGAACTCGTCTTCCCGCACGCCAAGCCGGTCTCGGCGCTGCGCGTAGATGCTCGGCGACGACACGAACACGAGCCTTCGCACCCCGTGCTCCACGCAGAGCTCCGCAACGGCGCGCGTGCCCTCCACGTTGACCGAGCGGAAGTCCTCCCATCGGCCCCATGCCGAGGAGAGCGCCCCCGCATGGACGACGGCGTCGACGCCCTCGAAGAACGGGCGGCACGACCCTTTGTCGCGCAGGTCGCCACGGCAGAACCTCGCCCCCTCGGCCTTAAGGCTTGCGCCGCGCGCCTCGTCGCGGCCAAGCGCGCGCACGCGATACGAAGGGAGCAGCTCCCTTACCACGTATCCCCCCAAAAACCCGGTGGCGCCGGTGACGAGAGCGGTCCTCATGCGATCCTCCTGCCCTGCTGGGCTGCGACCGCCGCGCCCATGCAAGCGTCCAACCGGGACATCAGCCGCTCGAGACGCACCTCGCCCACCTGGGCGGCCATGCCCTCGTTCCACGTCGACCTGAGGACGCGTGCTTGCTCGACCTGCAAAGCGAGGGGCCGATCAGGCCGTGCGACGATGCCGAAGCCCAGTTTCTCGGCGCGACGGCATGAGAGCATCTGCTCTCCCTGACGGGGGAACATCAGACACGGGACGCCGGCCCTTATGCTCTCGGACAGGCTGTTGATCCCTCCGGCAGTCAGGAACACGTCGACGTTGCGAAGCGCTTCAAGCTGATCGAAAGAGCGTCGAACAGCGAAACGGCAACCCGCCATGAGCACGTCCCCTTCGCAACCGAGCGCCCCCGCCCCATCGCTCACGTAGGCGCCAGTATAGCCCGCATCGGCCACCCCTTCCATCATGAGACGCAGAAGCTCGGGGTCGCCGTTGAAGACCGTGCCGAGCGACACGTAGGCCCTCGGCCCTTCGGGCAGCGGCGGAACGCAACCCTTTCCTCCTGATGGGCGCAAAGCACTTGAGGGTCCCAGGAAAAAGCAAGGGCTTCGAAATCCCATGCCCCCAGGCTGCATGACGCGCGAGAACGAGAACACGCGCAGCGAATGGGGGTTGAGCAGCACATCGACGAGGCTAAACCCTTCGAATCCATATCGGCGCGCAAGCTCTTTGCTCGCGCGCCGCGCCGAGGACAGGCACGGCGCGCCCTCGAGAGAGCTCCTCCAAAACCTCCGCGCGTACGCCACTCCCGACACGCTCGCAATCCTGCTCACCGACACGAACGAGCAGAACGACACGGCGGGGACTCCGAGGAGCTCCGCCACGCGAGAACCCCAATGCGCGGCGCTGTCGTGCACGATCAAGCGGGGGGCGTCGGCACGCGCCGCGCAGATCAGATCGTCCAGCATGACGAGCGTGCAGTTCAGCACCCGCTCGTAGAATCGAAGCACGTTGGAACCGTCTTTCAGGTCGACCTCGCCCTCTGAAAAAGGATAGGCCCTGAACTCAGCCCCCACGGACTCCAAAACCCCCTTGTAACGCTCCCCCGAATAGGCTATCACCCTGTCCCCGCGCACCGTAAGCCTCTCGACCACAGCCAGCATCGCATTGACATGCCCCGTAGCCGGAATGGTGAACACCGTGATCGTACGCATGACCCCGCCTTTCTCTTCGGAAGGTCGCCGCCGTTTCCTCTCCGCCCTTCCTGATTCGCCTTCCTACTTTATAGTCTTATGTATCTATAGTAACATATGTCTATAAAATAGCAAGAATTTTCGGAGACAAATGTAGATAAAAGGAGAATCGGGCCGCTCTTGTGAGAAGATAGGCGCGCACGGGAAAGCCAGTACGGGCGATTCGGCCCGTACGAAGAGAGGAAGACGGCACTATGTACCGAGAACCGAAGGATTCGCGACAGCGCTACACCAAGCAATGCCTATTCCAGTCTTTCATCGACGAGCTGGAATCGAAGCCCGTCTCCGACATCACCGTGAAAGACATCTGCGAAGCCGCAGGCGTTTCGCGCAAGACGTTCTACAAATATTATTCCGACCCGTTCGCTCTGCTCAGGGCCATGGAAGATGACCTAATGTACGGTCTTGAAATGCGCTTGCGCGAACTTCCGGCCAACGTGTTCGACATCTCGCCGATGATCATCGGCTTCATCGACGAGCATCGCACCCTCGTCCGCACGACCTTCGAGAACCGAGGCGAGGGAAACTTCATCGACCGCATGATCGCGTATCTGTTTGACGCCTACCATGAGGAGTGGGAGCGCGCCAACCCCTCCCTATCGCACGAGGACGTCGAATTCCTCTTCCACTACGTGACGTCGGGATGGATCGGCATCGTTCGCCATTGGCTGAACGACCGGCCAGACATGACCCCCTCCGAAGTCGCGGCGAAAGCGGACACCCTCATGAGGCTCTCCACGCCGCAACCTTGAGGCGCGGAGACGTTCTGCCAAGGTCCCCCTTTTTCGGACGGGAACCTCAACGCGACACGAGATAGAGCTTGTCCGAAGGGATGCGTATCCACAGCTCCTCGCCTTCGCGCGGCAGATCCTCGGGCGGCACGGCCAGCTTATCAACACGCCAGAACAGGTGCTGATGCAGGTACTTCATCTCGTCGTCGGTACGCTCGACCGCCGGAACGGCGTCGGCGGCACGATCGAGAAAGCCCAGGAGCGCCGTGCGCTCGAAACGCGAGTCGCTCACGCGGTCCACGCGCACGCGGTAGCGGTTCTCTCCGGGGCCGCCGGCGCGCTCGATGTTGAACGCCCGCACCCCGAGCGTCTTCACGTCTGGGGGAACCTCTTCTCGCGTCCGCACCTCGATGCCCCATTTCGGCAAGCGCACGCGCCGCTCTCCCACGCGCTCGGCCGGCGTGGCGTTCTTGCAACCCGACAGCTTTATGCCAGCCGTCGACTGCGGGCGGTTCACGAGGTCGTCGCCGGTGCCCGCCTCCACGATGCGCCCGGCCTCCACCACGGCTATGCGATCGCAGAACCGCAGCGCCTCGTCGATATCGTGACTCACGTAGAGCACCGTGCCTCGATGGGCATCGAACAAGCTGACGAGGTTCTGCTCGAGCACGCTTTTCAGATGCGCGTCGAGCGCGGAGAGCGGCTCGTCGAGCATGAGGATGCCCGGCCGAGCCGCCAGCATGCGCGCGAGCGCGACGCGCTGCTGCTGTCCGCCGGAAAGCTGCGCCGGATAGCGCGCGCCGAACCCCTCCAGGCCAAAGCGCTTGAGCTCGGCCGACACGCGCTCATCGCGCTCGCCCTTCGGCACGTCGCGGCCGATTCCCGCCCCTACGTTGTCGGCCACGGTGAGGTTCGGGAACAGCATGTAGTTCTGGAACAGAAGCGCCGTCTTGCGCTCCTGGGGCTTGAGATTCACCTTCGGCCTCGAGCCTGCCGCGCGGTCGAAGAACACCTTTCCGTTCACGACGATGCGGCCCGCGTCGGGCGTCTCGATGCCGGCGATGCAGCGCAAGGTGAGGCTCTTGCCGCAGCCCGACGCGCCCAGAAACCCGAGCGTTTCGTCTTCGGCCGCAAACGACACGTCCAGCGCGAAATCCGCGAACCGCTTCTCGATGTCCACTTCCAAGCTCATGAGTCACCGTCCTCGTCGTTGTCAGGAAAGAGCGCTCCTCTAAGGCGCCGGCATCCTTGAGGACGCCCGATCCAGCGCGACCCTAGCCTCCAACCTTCTTGCGATACTTCGTCGTGCGACTGCTCCACAGGTTGATGAGCAGGATCACCACGAAGCTGAACATCAGGATGACGGCCGTCCAGAACCACGCCACCTCGTCGTTGCCGCCCATCCACTCGAAGTAGATGGCGATGGGGATGGTGCGCGTGACGCCCAGGTAGTTGCCGGCCAGAAACAGCGTCGCACCGAACTCGCCGAGCGCACGGGCGAACGCGAGCACCGTGCCTGCGGCGATGGAGCTCCACGACAGCGGCAACATAAGACGCAGAAAGATCTTCGCGTCGCTCCAGCCCAGCGTGCGCGCCGCATCCAGCATGTTGGGGTCGAGGCTCTCGAACGCACCGAGCGCGCTGCGGTACATGAGGGGAAACGCCACCACCACGGCGGCGACCACCGTGGCCGGCCAGCTGAAGATGAGCGGAAACCCGATGTCGATGAAGAACTGCCCGAACGCAGTGTTGCGCCCGCACAGCCACAGGAGCACGAAGCCGCACACCGTAGGCGGCAGAACCATAGGGATGGTGAAGAGCGAGTCCGCTATGTTCCTCGCCCGCTGCGAGACGTTCAGGCAGAAGTACGCCGCCAGGAGCCCCAGCACGAAGATGAACACGATGGCCGTGCCCGTGGTCTTGAGCGTCACCCACAAAGGACTCCAATCCAGCGTGCGAAAGAACTCGCCCGCCGCCTCGAGGCCGGTGGGTTCGGCGACGATGCGCACGTCGTCGGAGGCCTCCAGCCGGCCGAAGTCGGCGAACGAAGGCTTGAAGGGGGCGTCAGCCTGCGTGAGGTCCGAGCCGTCCACGCCGATCACGAACAGGTAGACGTTTCCGTCGATCTCTTGATCGAACTCGTAGCGCACACCGTCAACCTCGTAGGAGGTCTCGCTCGTGAAGCGCCAATCGACGATGTCGGAGAGCGGCTGGGAGCCCGCCGCCTGGCGCGCGTCGAGGGCCGTGAGCACCGCCTTGAGGACGTCCTGGTCGGAGACGTCGGCAGGGTCGAGGCCCAGGCGCTGGGCGGCCTCGGCCGGAACGTAGGCAACCGCGTAGTCGTCGGCGGCCACCACCTGCACGAACGCGCCCGTCTCCTGTCCCACCAGGTATGAGTAGCCACGGTATGATCCGCCCACCTCGCGGTTCGTGCCTTTCTGGGCACGCGAGAACTCGTCGATCGCGAACGGAGAGCCTTCGACAATCGCCACGTCGCCGTCCTTGGAGACCTCGACGTCGACCGCAGACGACGCCTCGGCAGCCTGCGCGCGCGGCGCATCGACGTCGCCCGGAGCCTCGTCGGCGAGCGCGACCGCCGGCAGCGCCAACGCAAGCGCGCATGCCACGGCGGCGCAGCAGCCTGCGATGAACTTTCTCGTGCGCGTCATCTATCCTCCGTCCCCTGCCGAGAAAGGAGGACGAGCGCCCGCCCGTCCTCCAGATCATCGCCGCCTTCCGTTTCCCGCACGGTAACCGCATACCGCCTTAAGCCAGCTCGAAACCCCAGTTCTGCCAGATCTTCTGAGCCTTCTCGCTCGTCAGGCACCAATCGAGGAACTTTTGCGCTTCCTCGGGGTTTTCGCAGCTCGTCGTGAGCGCGCCGGGGTAGACGATGTTCTTGTGCGTGTCGGCCGGCACGGTGCCCACCACCTCGACGCCGCCGAAACGGTACACGTCGGAAGTGTACACGAACGCCACGTCCACGTCACCGGACTGAGCGTGCTTGCAGACATTGCCCACCGAGCTGTCGAGCACCGGCACGTACCCCTCGGCGAACTCGCCGCCTTTGCCGGAAACCTCCTTGCCCGACTTGCCGGCCTCGTCAGCAGCGGGCACGTACACGCCCACGGTGGAGAGCGCCTGGCATGCGTAGTTGCCAGCTGGGACAGACTCGTCTCCCACGCAGAAAGTATACTTCCCGTCGGCGACATCCTGCAGCGTCACGTCCTTGAGGCCAGAATCCTCTTTCGACACAATGACCAAGTCATTCACGAACATATCGACGCGCGTGGCGGGATCGACGTAGCCCTCCTCCTCAGCTGCGTCCATCGAGTCCTTCGACGCGCTGATCAGGAGATCGGCTTGGGAGCCCGCACCGAGCATCTCGTTCAGCTCGCCAGAGGACTTGTACTGCGTGTCGGCGAACGTCACGTTGTCGTGCCCGTCGGCGATGTAGGCGGCCTGCACCTCCTCCATGGCCTTGGACAGCGAGTTCGCGGCGAACACCTGCAGCTCAACGGCGTCATGTGCCTCGACGGCTGGTTGCTGCTCGGGCTGCTGCTGCGGCTCTTCGGCCTGCGGGCTCGACGAGCAGCCGGCCAACGCGAGCACGCCCGCCACGGCAAGCGCGCATGCGGCAGCGAGCGCGATGCGAATGCTCTTTTTCATGGGATCCCCTTCCCGACGGCTTTCGACGGCACCCGGCGGGCTTGCTCGGCGAACGCTTCGCATCCCGCGGGCATGCAAATCATATTATTCCATTTTGAGAATATAGTCAATTGCAGATATCGGAGGCAGAGGACGGCGCCTGTCGCCATGCCGCTCGCCATCGACCACAGAGGATAAGCCGCCGACGGAGTCGTCGACAGCCGAAGATTCAAACGTTCCTGGCGCTGGTCGCATTCCCTCACCGCAAGCCCGAAGAGGTTGGCGTTGGATTCGTGCGCCCTGTTGGGGAAGGGGCAAGTGCGCGAGCATCCCATCGCTTCGAACCGAAGGATGCCCTCCCGCCGGTTCGCATCGAGCGCCCCGCAATGGCAGCCCCCCCTCCCCGACCAGGAGGGCATCGCATGAAGCGGGCAATCATGCAGCCCGGATGCGCTCATGCGCCGCTCGCCTTCAGCTTGACTTTCTACCATGGCGAGAGCCGAGTCGAATCACGATGCCCGCCGCGTCCCCGGCCCCGGAGAAAAAGCGGCGGGCGACAGTCGAACGCGCCCGTTTCGCCCTTGAAGACCCTCAAGACACGCCAGCCAAATCCACCACGCGCGTGGCGATGCGCTCGGTGAGCGCAGGGGAATGCGACACGAACACGAGGCCGATGCCGCACCGCTCGGTCTCGGCCACGAGGAAACGCCAGATCTGCGCCTGGGTGACGGCGTCGAGCATCGTGGACATCTCGTCTGCCACGAGGTAGCGCGGATTGGCCGCGAGCGCCCGGGCGATGCAGAAGCGCTGCAGCTCGCCACCCGAGAGCTCGTGCGGGAACCGGCGCAGCCATGCACGGCGGATCCCCAGTTCGTCAAGAAGCCGCTCGGACACCTCGCCCGCCTCGGCCAGCGTCTTCTCCATGCGCATGCGCGGGTCGACCGCCGCCTCGGGATGCTGCAGTATCAACTGCACCGGGCACGCCCCGCGCTTCGGCAGCGGCGCGCCGTCCACCAGCACCTCCCCTGCCAGCGGCCGCTCGTAACCGGCGAGGATGCGACACAGCGTCGTCTTCCCGAACCCCGACGGCGCGCCGAGCGCCACCCGCTCCTCCGCCCCGATCAAGAGGTCGAACCCCTCGTACAGCAGCCTCTTCGTCCCCGGATACCCGAACGAAACGTCACGCGCCTCAAGCACGAGAACCTCCCTTGCCGGCCCCTTCATCCGCGTTGCGGTCGCGAACCTCTCGTCGTCCTACCCCCTGAGAAGGTTCGCTCGCATTCGGGCAGGTCGCGCCTGCGCCGTTCCCGCCCTGAAGCTCGACACGAGAGACATCGTCCACTAAGCGAGCTCCGCAGTGAAGCGAGGAGCGTCCGGGCAACTGGACGGCGCCATCCGCATCGAGCGGACTTCCCGGTAGAAACCCATGCTCCGGCAGCGCGTGCCACAAAGCACGCGAGAACGGATGCTCCAGCAGATCCGGCGACGCGAAGCTCGCGACCGCCGTCTCCTCCACCACCGTCCCGTCCTTGAACACCGCCACGCGGTCGGCAACGCGCAGGGCGAGCTCGATGTCGTGCGTGATGAGCAGCACGCCGTTGCCCTCGTCCGCGAATGAGCGGAAATCATCGAGCGCGCGTACGGCCAGATCCAAATCGAGTCCCGGCGTGGGCTCGTCGGCCACGATCACGCGCGGGTCGTCCATGAGCGCGCAGCACAGGAGCACACGGCGCGCCATCCCGCCCGACAGCTCATGGGGATACCGCCGCGCCACGTGCTCGGCGAGACCGTAGCGCGCAAAGAGCCGCTCGCGACGGCGGCGGCGCGCCCTGCGAGGCTCGTCCGGGTGCGCAAAGCCCTCCACCTGCCGTCCCACCTTCATGAGCGGGTCGAGATGGTTCACGCTCTGGGGCACAAGCGAGATGCCGTGCCCCCGAACACGTTGGAGGGCGGCCGCATCCATGGGCTCGCCGTCGAACCACACGCGTCCGCGCACCGTTGCGTTCGGCTCGAAGAGTCCGAGGATCGTGTCGGCCAGAAGCGTCTTGCCCGAACCCGACGCGCCCACCACGGCCACGATCTCTCCCGCATGCACCGAGATGCTCAAAGCCTCGATCATCTCGACCTCTCGCTGACGAGCCTTGAAGAAAGGCGCGCCCTCCTCGTACATGCGAAACGACACGCTCAAGTCCTCCACCTGCAAAAGGTGGTGTCCGTGCTCGTGACGCGAAACGGGTGCATGTCGGTGATGATGGTGGACTTGTGCGTTTTGGTGGCGCGTCGCCTCGTGGGCACGTCCATGCTCTTGCTCTGCCATGCGCAGCCCCCTACTCTTGCGCGCTGTGCGGATCGATGAGCCTGCGCAGGCTCGATCCCGCCGCATCGAACAACAGCACCGTGGCCATCAGCGCAAGCCCTGGGAACACCGCGAGCCACCACATGCCGGCCGAGAGGTACCCCATCGATTCGCTGAGGATCACGCCGATGGCCGGCTGCTCGGGCGGCAGGCCGAAGCCGAGGAACGTCACGGCCGCCTCATGCAGAATGGCGTGCGGGAACAGCAGGATGAGCCCCACGACGAACTGCGGCAGCACATAGGGCAGCATGTGGCGCGCAGCGATGCTCGCAGGCCCTTGGCCAAGCTTGCGGGCAACGGCCACGAACGTCGACTCCTTGAGCTGCAGCACTTCGGCTCGCACGACGCGCGCGAGGCTTGGCCAGTGCGTCACCGCAACACCGACGACCACGCCCCAGAAACCCTTGCCCAACGCGAACGAGATGAGGATGAGCAGCACGATGTGCGGCACCCCCATCACGAGATCGATGAGCCAGGTGACCGCCGCATCCACCCTCTTCCCCCCGAGCGCGGCCACAACGCCCAAGACAAGCGCGAGCACCGCCGACACTCCGGCCGCCAGCAACCCCACCAGCACGCTCGTGGACAGCCCCGCCAACGTGCGCAGCAGCATGTCGCGCCCCATCCAATCGGTGCCGAAAGGATGCTCCCAGCTTGGAGCGAGGTTCTTCTGCGAGAAATCCGTAGCACCGGCCGCGTCGACCGAAAGCGCCCCCACCGCCACGATGACCGAGAGCGCCGCGACGGCAAACACCAGAGCCGCCAGCGCGACCCTGCGGTTGCCCACCCGCGACGTGCGCGAAAGGTGCAGCACGTCCGCGCGCGAATTGAGCGGCGAAGCCGCGAGTCCAACCGCACCGGCGACCCCGGCCTCGGCGCGCCCGGCCGATGCGACGCGCGGCGCACCACCGCCTGCGCGGGCAAAGGACGACCCGCCACCGCAGGCTTCGTCGGGCAGATCCGCGCGACGCATTCGCGCGCACAGCCTCTCACGCACGCGCCTCGCCCCCCTCGCTTCGGCGGATACGCGGATCCACCACACCGTACAGCACGTTCGCCACGAGGTTTCCTCCGAACACCAACGCCGCCGACAGCACGGCGATGCCCGCGAGCAACGCCACGTCGCCTCCAAGACCCGCCGTTACGGCCGCCTGTCCGAGGCCGGGATACGAGAACACCTGCTCCACGAGCACCGACCCCCCGAATATCTCGGAGATGGAAGCGAACTGCAACGTGATGGCCGGCATCACAAGGTTGCGCAGCCCATGGTGACGCAGGACACCCCACATGGACAAGCCGCGCGCGCGGGCGAAGCGCACGTAATCGCTTTCCAGCACATCGACGGTCTTCTCGCGCGTATGCAGCGCGATGTTGGCCACCCCCGTCACCGACAAAGTGAGCGCCGGCAGCACGAGATGGCGCAGCGCGTCGGCCAACGTCACGTCGGACGCTGCCACGCCGATGGGCACCGAGAACCCAAGCGGGAACCACCCCAACTGCACCGAGAACACGACCAGGAACACAAGCCCCAGCCAGAACGTGGGCACCGAGGCCAGAAGAAAGCAGTAGCCTTTCACAAGGCGATCAGCCAATCGCCCCCTGTTCGCACCAGCAAGGATTCCGAGCGCAAAGCCCAAAACCCCGCTCACCACCCAAGCTGTCGCCATGAGCGTAAGCGAGTTGAGCGCGCGCGACGCGATAACGTCGGCCACCGGCGCGTTGTAACGCAGCGAGGTGCCGAGGTCGCCCTGCACGGCCGCCGCGAGCCAGTTGGCGTAACGCTCGAGCAGAGGCGCGTCCGCGCCCCAGTAGTCGGCCAGCTGGGCACGCTTCGCCTCGCTCATGTTGACATAGGCCGCCTGACCCACGTTCGCCTGCACCGGATCGATAGGCGACACGCTCACCAGCACGAACGTCACCAGGCTCACCGCCAGCATGAGCAGGACGAACTTGACCATGTTGCGAAAGACGAGACGGGCCATAAAAGATCACCGCGCCCCCGCGCGACCGCAGACGCCGACGGGAAGAGCGCATAGGCAAGTCGGCGCACGTCGTTTCGCAGCTGCCGGACGAGCCTGCGGCCCGACCCCTCGCACCGCCAAACGGCTCCAGACGCCACCGGCAAGGAGGAGCATCACGCCCAGCTCCATTGGTCGACGTTGTTGACGAGGGACCAACCGTGACCATGGGGATGCGGCTTCTGCTCGGCGACCTTGAGGTTCTCCTTTGCGAAGTACAGGTGGTCGACGTTGGCGAACCACACCCAGGGCGCCTCCCCCTGCGGAGCCGCGCCTGTCGTTCCGTCCCATTGGGCCTTTTTCCACAGGTCGAAGGAGTCCTCCACATTCGGCTTGCCCAGCGCCTCGTCAAGGTAACCGTCCACCGTCGCGTTCGCATAGCAGGCGTAGTTGGCCGAGCCTTCCGAGTAAAGCAAGTTGTACGTCTCAACCGGGGCGTTGGTCCCCCATCCCCACACCACCGGATCGGTGAATTGGTGCGGATAGAGGTCGTCCCAGCTCGCTCCCTTGATGCTCACCTCGATGCCGAGCCCCTCCATCTGATCGGCGAATTCGGCAGCGATGGCCTGGCGCACGGAGTCGCCCGCCGGATAGTACAGCGAAAGAGAGGCGCGCACGCCCTCCCTCTCGCGGACGCCGTCCGCACCGACCGTCCAGCCAGCATCGTCGAGCAGCCGCTTTGCCTTCTCGACGTCCGTCTCGCACCGCATGTCGGGCGAGGACCACGGCATGCCGTCCCCCACGCTATAGGCGACGGTGCCGTAGCCGTTCAGCACGTTCTCGATCATCCTCTCGCGGTCCACGCCGTAGTTGATAGCTCGACGAACAGCAAGATCGCAGGTGACATCGTTGCCGACGGCGTACTCGCCGCCCTGGTCGCTTTTGGAGCCGCCCGCGGGAACGCACGGAAGGGAGATGCCGCGCGAGTCCACCGACGAGCAGACGAGCAAGTCGTAGCCCATCGGCTGGTTTGCAGCGTACGTCGCCGCCGTGTAGGCGACGTCAACCTGGCCGGACTGCGCTGCGGCCAGCGAGGCGTCCTCCTCCATGAACACCACCACGACGCGCTCCATCTTCGGTATCTCGCCGTAGTAGTCGGGGTTAGCCACGAGAATGGCCTGCTGTCCTTTGTCCCATTGCTCGAGCAGATAGCGGCCCGATCCGATGGGATTGGCCCCATAAGATTCGTCGTAGGCGTGCTCGGGCACGATTCCCACGACGGCCAGCGTGTACAAAAGAGCGTTGAACGGCTTGTTCATGCGGATCTTGACCGTCGTATCGTCAATGGCGACAGCCTCCTTCACCATAGACAGATCGCATTCGGACGCCTCCGCGTCAACGATGCCGTTTATGGTGAAAGCCACGTCGCGTGCCGTGAGCCGCTGCCCGTCGGTGAACCTCGCATCGTCTCGGATCTTGAACGTCCAAACCATGCCGTCTTCCGAGCACTCGTAAGACGTAGCGAGGTCGTTTTTGAAGTTGAGATCGGCATCGGTGACGATGAGCGTCGATTGTATGAGAGGTTCGTGCACGTGCTCGCCGCAGCCCCACGACACGAGCGGATCGAAGCCTGCCGGTGGCTCAGAACCGGGAGTCATGGACACGACGACCTGGGAAGGCCACGACTCGTCAGCGCCTATCGCCCCCACGCCGTCGGAATCGCCGTTCTCACAGCCGCACATCAGGCCTCCAAGCGAGAGCGTCGCCGCCCCCGCGCCAGCCAGCTTCGCGAACTGTCGTCTCGTAAGTGTCTCCACGCGAATCCTCCTGCCCGCCGCGCCGACCGTCGTCTCCGGCTCCTTCGCCGATCCGCGCGCGGCCGCCCCGTTCCGATGCGAACGAACCCATCGTCCGTCCCGGCTCGGCGTTCCCGAAGTGTTACGAATCATCATTACGTAACACACTATAGCAGAACAAGGGATGCTTCGATGTTACGAATTTGAATCTCGCAGCATTCTCGGGCAAGCGCGCCTCGCATCGTACGTGAGCGGTCGCAAAGGACGCCTGCCGCCGAAGGGCGCACGGACGCGAGCGATCGCACGGAAGCCGTCGAACAGCATAAGGCCGTCGCTCGCAACAGCCGAACATCCAAGCTGCCGCCCTCGCAGCGATGCCTTTCGGGGAGAGCGAAGTCGCCGGAAGGGCGCCGCGGCCAGGAGTTGATCGATCCCGAGGCCTTGCCCAAACGCTTCCGGCAACGAAGGATGTCCGCCGATCGCGCAAGCTCGGCGGCGCAGGAGAGGCGACGAGGCGCGCTCGGCGGACGCGCGAGGCCTTCCCGCACGCCATCCCGATCAGGAACGGGAGCCGACAAGCCGATTCGGACCGGTATGTCGACCAAGAGCCGATGACGGGAGCCCGCGGCCGCACGAGACGCTCCGCCCGCCGCTTCCGCCCCTTCCCGACACCGGAAAGCGACTGAGATGGCAGAAATTGCGCTTTGTGCATAGGCGCCAAAGGGCCTCGTCGCCACCTCGGCAACGTTTCCCCAGATCGGATTTCCTCGCATGCGCCCTTAAACCTCGCAACCAGGCTCTGCAGAGCGAAAACCCATGCACAAGATGCGATTCGTACCACATTGGGCGGACGCACGCGCCGGATTGGCGCCAAAGCACGCGCAGGCAGGCGCCGCCATCCTGAAACGGAGACCCTGGTCGAAACGTCGTGCGGAGCTGAGCGCGAAGCCCCTCCGCGGCCGGTCGCAGAACCCTTCGCGCTCAGCACTCGAGCCCCCAGCACGAAGCCTCCGCGCACGGACGGTCCTCAGGCCAAGGCAGACGGACGGCCCCTGCCGTCGTTTCCGACCCGAGACGCTGCGTCCTCAGAATCCGAACGGCGGGCGCTACTCCCCCGTTGAAGCATCGGAAGCCACAGCCACCTCGCCGGTTTCCAGGATGTGCAGCAGCGCGGCCTCGTCGAGCACCGGCACGCCGAGCGACACGGCCTTGTCGTACTTGGAGCCGGCGGCCTCGCCGGCTACGACGTAGCTCGTCTTCTTCGACACGCTGCCGCTCACCTTCGCGCCGCGCGCCTTGAGCGCCGCGCCCGCCTCGTCGCGGGTCATGCCGCTTTCCACAAGTGAGCCGGTCAACACGAACGTCAGCCCCGCGAGCGTCTGAGGAAGCTGCTCGCCGGGGTCGGCCACCTCGTCGGCCATCGCCACGCCGCGCTTTTGCAAGCGGTCGATGACGGCCGCGTTGTCGGGGGTGCGCAGGAACAGGTACACGCTGCGCGCGATCTTCGGGCCCACCCCGTCGATGGCGGCAAGGTCCTCTTCCGACGCCTCCATGAGCGCCTCGATGGACGGGTATGCCGCCGCCAGCAGCTCGGCGATGGTCTTGCCCACGTGACGCATCCCCAAGCCGAAGAGCGCGCGGGCGAACGGGCGCGCGCGGCTCGCATCGATGGCGGCCACGAGCTTCTTCGCCATGGTCTGCCCCAGACGGATGGGCTCGCCGTCCTTGTTCACGCGGCCCATGTCCAGAAGCGCGAGCTCCACCTCGTCGAGCGTGTAGTAGTCGGCCACGTCGGAGAGGCGCCCGCTCTCCACGAGGCGTGACACGATCTCCTCGCCCATGCCGTCGATGTCCATGGCGCCGCGGCTGGCCCAGTGCAGAAGACGCTCAAGCGCCTGCGCCGGGCAGTCGATGGAGATGCAGCGGAAGTCCACCTCGCCCTCCTCACGTATGACGGGCGAGCCGCACGACGGGCACGTGCGCGGCATCTCCCAGCGAACGGCGTCGGCCGGACGCAGCGCCAGCACCGGCCCCAGCACCTCGGGGATGACGTCGCCGGCCTTGCGCACGATGACGGTGTCGCCCACGCGCACGTCCTTGCGCTGCACCTCGTCCTCGTTGTGCAGCGTCGCGCGCGCCACGGTGGAACCGGCCACCACGACCGGCTCCATCTCGGCCACGGGCGTGAGCTTGCCCGTGCGCCCCACCTGCACGGTGATGTCGCGCAAGAGCGTGGTCTTCTCCTCGGGCGGGAACTTGAAGGCGACGGCCCAGCGCGGCGCGCGGGCCGTGTAGCCCATCGACTCCTGCTGCGCGAACGAGTTCACCTTCACCACCACGCCGTCGATCTCGTAGGGCAGATCCTCGCGGCGCTCGATGGCGCGCTCGCAGAACGCGTGCACCGCCTCCCGCGTCTCGCACAGCTCCACGTCGGGGTTCACGTGGAAGCCCGCCTCGCGCAGCCACGCCAGCAGCTCCCACTGGCCCTCGACGGCCAGCGCGCGCTCGTCGGCCACCGCGTATATAAAGGTGGAGAGGTCGCGGTTCGCCGTGATGGCGGGGTCCTTCTGGCGGAGGCTCCCCGCCGCGGCGTTGCGCGGGTTCGCGAACGCAGCCTTCCCGTTCGCCTCGGCGGCCGCGTTGAGCGCATCGAAGCTGCTCTTCGGCATGTACACCTCGCCGCGCAGCTCCACGGGCGCGGCCGCATCGCGCAGGCTGCCCAGCGCCGCATCGCGCAGGCGCAGCGGCACGTCCTTCACCGTGCGCATGTTGGCGGTGACGTCCTCGCCGGTGGTGCCGTCGCCGCGCGTCGCCGCGCGCACGAGGCGCCCGTCCTCGTAGGTCAAGGCGATGGACGAGCCGTCGATCTTGAGCTCGCACACCACGGGCACCATGCGGCCGAACGCCTCCGCCACGCGCTCGATCCACGCGTCCAGCTCGTCCAGGTCCATGGCGTTGTCGAGCGAGTACATGCGCCGCGCATGCCGCACGGGGGCGAACTGCTCGCCCACGTAGCCGCCGACGCGCTGCGTGGGACTCGACGGGTCCACGAGCTCAGGGTGGGCAGCCTCCAGCTCGCGCAGCTCGCGCATGAGCGAGTCGAACGCGCCGTCGGATATCTCGGGCGCGTCCTGGGCATAGTACAGGTAGGTGTGGTGCTCGATCTCGCGGCGCAGCGCCTCGATGCGCGCCGCCGGATCGCTCGTCGCCTCGGCGAGCGCCCGCTCTCCCAAAAGCGTCTGCTGTTCGTCGGCCATGTTCCTCACCGTCGTCTTCCTCGGAACCGTCTTGAAGAGGGTCCCGAAACGCTTCGGAGCCCTCGCCTGTTTTGATCGCGATTCTACCATGCACCGCGTTGCGTCAAGCGGTCAGCCCATGGTTTCACCACACGCCCCATGTCGCCGAGGCCGCAGTCGGGCAGCCTCGATGGCCACGAAAGCGAAACGCATACGGAAGACGGCATCGCCTTTGGTGATCGCACCGCATATGGGCGCTACAGCATCATGACCTTGCCAGCGTTCCAACCATACATGATCAGGGACGCGCCGCGCATGAGGACGAATACCGCGAGAAAAATGCTGAGCGTGGTCGGCACGACGAAGAACGCGAGGCCGCACAGCACGCTCACGATACCCGAGAACAGCATCCAGCCCCACATCGGCACGCCCGCTTTGCGGATGCGCAACGAGCCTGCGATCTCCACCACGCCGAACAGCGCGAAGAAAAAGCCCACCATCCACGGAATGACCGCCGCGAACGCGAACGGATGGATGAGGAGCATGAGGCCGACGACGATGTCGAGCACCGCGTAGGCCACGGCCCAACCCGACAGCCTCATCGCCGTGCGGAAGCGCACATAGGAGACGATGTCGAAGATGCCGGACACGAGGAACGCCGCGCCAGCGATGGCCGTGAGCGTGACGAGCGCTATTCCCGGTGCCAGAAGGAACAGGAGCGCGCAGAGAACGAGCAGCACGCCCGCAACGATGAGGCCCGCGTCGTGTTTTTTCACCATATCCATGTCGATCGCTCCTTCAGATGACCGCCCGTGCTTCGCGTGGATCGTTTCGATCATGGTAGCTCCGCACGGCTCGCCTCTGAAGGCGGAACGCACAACGTTTCCGCACTGTAACGCTTGGCCTCGCCGCACGTCGGTCAGGCGGGTGCGGCTTGCGCGCACGTGGCGCGGCCCGGCCGGAACGCCCCTCGCGTAAACGGCGAGGAAGACGAGCGAAAAGCAGGTCGCCGCATGGTCGCAGCCCATGCGAGCGGCATGCAGCCGCACCGCGCAAGCGTCCGCCCGTCGATCTTCGCAGCGGCAGCACTTGCCCTCGCCTCGAGAGCCGCACCCCGCGCGAACGCGCCCATCGAGGGGCCTCGAGGCGGTCAGGCGAACGGAGGACGCAGCAGAACCGCGCGAACGCGCCCATCGAGGAAACCTCGAGGCGTTCTCGTGCCTAGGGCATGATACGGAGGGGCGCTGCGGCGAGGAATCCGAAAATCGTCCCGGCACAGGGCCGTTGCGTTTCGCATGAAACCCCAAGCCGGCACGCCGACTCCACCTTCGTTGCGGATGCGCCCAACAACAGGACCCCGGCGTTGCAAGCACCTTCCGCAAGGTTCGCTTTTGAAGACGTCGATGACATGCCGAACGCGTTTGCGCGATCCCTCACCGCATACGAGAGGCGACGAGCCCGCAAGCGCGAGATCGGCCACGAACGCAGAGCCCCGAGCGCATCCGGCTACGCGAACATGCAAGGGGGCAGTCAGCGCCTCGAGCGCTCCGCGCCATCCTCATGCGCCTCGCGCAGCAGCTCGGCTATCGCTAAGGGAACGGCTTCGACCACGTCCTCGGCGATGACGGCCACGTCGGTCAGGCGAGCAGCGGCAACGCGACCCGCACGCGCGTGCAGCTCGGCACCCAGCACGGCGGCATCGAGCGCACCTGCGCCTTGCGCCAAAAGCGCACCCACCATGCCCGCGAGCACATCTCCCGTGCCCGCTTTCGCAAGGGCGGATGTGCCATGGGCCATGCGGACGATCTTGTCGCCGTCTGACGCGTACGTGACCGGCCCCTTCACCAAGGCGACGACGCCCAAGGCGAGCGCGAGGGAACGAGCGAGGGAGCAAGGGTCATCTGCGGGCAGACCGAGCGGACGCGCCAAGCGCGCAGCTTCGCCGGAATGGGGCGTGACAACGGTGGGATCCCCCTCCTCGAAACGCCGCCTCAGCAGACCACGACCCCCATCGGAGACGAGCGCGTCGAGCCCGCTGCCGTCCACGACCACTGGACCTCGGAATCGTTCGAGCACCGCATGCACAAGCGGCTCCGACTCCTCGTCGCTCGCATCGAACCCGCAGCCCACGAGAAAGGCGAACGGCTTGCCCCTGCCCGCCGACTCCAAGACCTCGGGCAACGCGCTGCGCGGGCGAACCACAAGGGACGGCCGCCACATGCGCACAAGCTCGACGGCCGCCGGATGGGTGACGACCTCGGTATAGCCTGCGCCCGCCCGCTGACTCGCTGCTGCCGAAAGGCACGCCGCGCCCGGGTAGCGCTCGCTGCCGACGACGGCGACGAGCGTGCCCCGCGTGTACTTGTTCGCGTCGGCCGCCGGCAGCGGAACGAGAGCGGCAAGATCGACCGCACGGCACTCACTGACGTTCATCCTCGCGCTCATGGACACCCCTCGTCTATCATCGGATCGGGCAGATCGAACGAGAACCTTGCCCGCATTCTAGCGCGTATCGCACGCGCATGCGAGCCGCGTCGAGAGTATCGTCGGCGAATCGGAGCAAAGCCCCTATCGCACATTGCGCGCGCATGCGAGCGACATCGAGAGCTTGAAGGAGTCGAGGGCGCGAACCTATCGCGCATCGCGCGCAAACCGTGTCAGCGAAACGCACGCAAGCGGGCCCTTTCGTCCCATCGCGCATCGCACGCACAAGCGGCATCGGCAAGAGCGCGGAACATTGCGGCACCGACCGAGGTCGCGCATCGCGCGAGCTTGCGGACGACAGCCGCATCCGCGAGCTCGGCCGCTTACGCGCCCACGCCCACTTCAGGCCGCCCGGCGCCTCCCTGGTCGTTCGCATCCATCTCGTCGAGCAGGGCGCGCGCCTCCTTGAACCGTTTCGACAGCTCCTCCATAGGGTCGACGCGCTTCTCGGCGGCGCGCACGCTGTCCTCGGTGATGGCCATCGCGCAGGCCACCGCCTCGGCGTGCGTGAACGACAGCGAGATGGGCAGCTCGCGCACGCCCAGCTCGCGCGCCACCTCCTTCGCGCGCCCGTGCAGCACCGCAACCGGACGGCCCTTCGCGTTGCGGCGCACCTCGATGTCGCGCACGCCGATGCCGCGCGAGAACCCCGTGCCGAGCGCCTTCACCACGGCCTCCTTCGCGGCGAATCGCGTGGCGTAGTGCGTCTCGGGATTGGCGGTCGCGTCGCAATAGGCGCGCTCATCGGCCGAGAACACGCGCTCGCGAAAGCGCGGCGTGCGCTCCAGGATGCGCCGCATCCGCGCGATCTCCACGATGTCCACGCCCAATCCCACCTGGCCGTCCACGGCGTCGTTTCCGTTCATGCCTTCTCTCCACATCATCGAAATCGTTGGTCGAACAACTCGCACGTCGCCAATCCGCCTTCGCGCACGAGACGAGCGTGCCGGTCTCGCCCCGCGCCCCCGCCCATCTGCAACGCGGCTCGGCTCCGGAAGCCAAAGGCCCGCCATAGCGACCGGCTCGCAGACAGAGCGTCCGCAGGCTCGGACCCCGGCCAGCAGAAGGCCGCCGCGCCCCAAAAGGCGCGCATGCCACGATGCGCAGAACTCGCCAAAGCTCCCTGAGGAGCGCGCGATGCGCGCCGAACCGGCGGCGACCCAACCCCGAACAGCACGTCAAAGCGGGTGCGCACCATTCGACGAAGCCGGAGAAGGGCGTCTGCCCCCCTCCCCCGCGAAGGATGGACATACCGGTCGACCGCAAAGTCCATCCGCACCGCGCCGGTCGAAAGCCCCGAGCCGGCCCGCCGCCGCCCCGTCTGCGCGGCTACTCCACCGTCACGCTCTTCGCCAGGTTGCGCGGCTGGTCCACATCGCAGCCGCGCTTAAGGGCGATGGCGCGCGCGAACAGCTGCAACGGCACGCTGGCCGTGATGGCGGAGAACGCATCGCGCACCTTCGGGATGAAGACGACGTGGTCTGCGTGCCGGCCGATCTCCCCGTCGCCCTCGGTGGCCACGGCCACCACCATCGCGCCGCGGGCCTTCGCCTCCTGGATGTTCGACACCACCTTGTCGTAGACGGGGCTTTTCGTGGCCACCGCGATGACGGGGAAGCCCTCGTCGACAAGCGCGATGGGACCGTGCTTCATCTCGCCGGCAGGGTAGGCCTCGGCGTGCAGATAGCTGATCTCCTTGAGCTTGAGAGCGCCCTCGCACGCGATGGCAGCCCCCATGCCGCGTCCGACGAAGAGCGCGCTTTTCGCTTTCGCGCACGCCCGCGCGGCTTCCTCCACCGCCGGCTCGCACTCGGTCAGGATGCGCTCCACCTGCTCGGCCGTGTCAGCCAGCTCATGGAACAAGAAGCGCACCTGATTCGTCTTGAGCTTGCCCTTCACCTGGGCGAGCAGCATGGCCAGCAACGTGAGCGACACCACCTGGCCCAAGAACGACTTGGTGGACGCCACGGCGATCTCCTTGTTGGCCTTCGTGTAGATGACGCCGTCGCTCTCGCGCGCCACGGGGCTGCCCACCACGTTCGTGATGCCGAACACGCGCGCGCCCTTCACGCGCGCGTCGCGGATGGCGGCCAGCGTGTCGGCCGTCTCGCCCGACTGCGACACCGCCACCACGAGCGTCGTGGGCGTGATGATGGGGTTGCGGTAGCGGAACTCGCTGGCCACCTCCACCTCGCAGGGGATGCGCGCCCAGCCCTCGACGAGGTTCTTCGCGATGAGGCCCGCATGGTAGCTCGTGCCGCACGCGATGACGTACACGCGGTCGATGAGGTTGAGCTCCTCGAGCGTGAGGTCCAGCTCGTCGATGGACAGCGCCCCGTTCACGAGGCGTCCGGCCAGTGTGTCGCGGATGACGCGCGGCTGCTCGTGGATCTCCTTGAGCATGAAGTCGGGATAACCGCCCTTCTCGGCCACGTCGAGATCCCAATCCACGTGCGTCACCTCGGGCTCGAACGCCTCCCCGCGCGCATTGTAGAACGTCGCGGCGTCCGGCGTGAGCTTCGCCATCTCGCCGTCGGCCAGCACCGCCACGTCGCGCGTGCCATCGATCACGGCTATGATGTCGCTGGCCACGTAGGCGCCGTCCTTGGCGAGGCCCACCACGAGCGGCGAGTCCTTGCGCGCCGCCACGATGGTTCCAGGCTCCCGGTCGCTCACGACTGCGACGGCGTAGGCGCCGATCAAGCGCTCGGTGGCCTCGCGCACCGCCTCGAGAAGGTCGCGGCTCTCGACAAGGCCCTCCTCCACAAGATGCGCGATGACCTCGGTGTCGGTCTGGCTCGTGAACGTGTGCCCGCGCCCTTCCAGCTCCTCGCGCAGCTCGGCGAAGTTCTCGATGATGCCGTTGTGCACGACGGCCACATGCCCGTCGCAGGAGGTGTGGGGGTGCGCGTTCGCCTCGCTCGGACGGCCATGCGTGGCCCAGCGCGTGTGGCCGATGCCGCACGTGCCCGAAAGACCGAGCGGCTCGACGAGGCGCGCAAGCCCGCTCACCTTGCCCTTGCAATGCACCACCTCAAGCGCGCCGTCCTGCTCGACGGCGATGCCCGCCGAGTCGTAGCCGCGGTACTCGAGGCGCGCCAGCCCCTCGATGAGGATGCCCTTCGCAGGCCTGTTCCCGGTGTATCCGACGATTCCGCACATGGAAAGCTCCTTTGCCGTTCAGGTTCGCCTATTGTAGCGCACCGCTCACGCTCAAGCCGGCGCATGCGGGCCGCATGCGCCCATCCCCTCGATAAACGCATTTTCGTCCGAATGCGCAGACGCGCCAGGTCCAAGGTGGTAGAGCTTCCGGCCCGCTTTCCGAGCAAGGCCTGCGAGCGCGAAGGGGCGCTCGGGGACCGTGCGGCGCGGGAATGTCCCGCAGCCGACGCAACTGCGAGGAAAGCCGCTTTCAACCGGCCCTCCCAAGGAGGCGCTCCGCGGCAAATGCCGCGCGCATCAAACGAGAGGGATCCGCGGGAAACCCGGGACGCCGCCGGACCCGACGGAAACCAGCCGTCGACAGGAGGGCTCCGAAACGGCCCGACCGCACCTCCGAGGAAGCGCCAAGCAACCCGAATCGCACCGAACCCCCTCGCGCAAAGCGGATCGCGTCTTGCGCACGCCGAACCCGAATCGCCCTGCGCAAAGCGCACGACCCCCCCCCCGCGGCAAAGCCTGCCGGTGATGCCGGAGGCGGAAAGGGCGCCTGCGAGCGATTCGGCCGAGGGGCCGAGGTTTCCTGCAGGATGCGGACCCGGCAAACGGAATCCACCGCTTCCGAGACCTGCAGCATGCCGCACCGCAGAGCGTCGCTTGGAATCCTTCCGACCCGCCATCCAAGGCCGAGACCGCGCGTCGGGCGCGATCGCCCAGCGGAAACGAGCGCGCTTTTCCGCGAACCGCCTTCGATGCAATACCGGCCGCCTCCACGCAAAGCGCGATCGGCGCTGCGAATCGGCCCCTCTGCACCGCACCGTCGCCATGCGGCACCCCCGCCTCCCTCGTCACGCTTTCGCCATCTGCAGGCTCGACGAGCTCGAGGGTCGAGGGCCATGCGGGCAGAAGGCCTCGGCGCCCGCTCCGGGCAATCGGGATCGGTCCGCTCACGACGCGAAGCCCCGCCCCCTCCCCCGCAAGCGCATCCTCTCCGACGGCGACAACCGCGCATGGACCCAGCGGAAGGGCAGGTCGGAAGCATGGTTTATAAGAAGGTTTACAGGTTTAAACCCTTTCTCGGCGCACGGTCGATGCGCATTGCGGCGTGCACAGGCATAGTGGCGTCCATCGAAAGGGCGGCCGCGCAGCGCAGGTTCGCCCAGGGAAACGCCATCCGATCGGAAGGGGAAACCATGGAGAACCTCGCGAACATCACGCGGCGCGACGCGCTCAAGCTTGGAGGCATGGCCGCACTCGGAGCGTTCGGAGCAGGCGCGCTCGGCGGATGCTCGCCGCAGCAATCCTCGCCTGCGAAAGCCAAAACCGCGCAATCCCAAGCCGGCCCGAGCTTCCTGCAAGCGCCCGAGCCCGTCACCGAGTTCGCCGCCACGCACGAGTTCGACGTCGTCGTGGTGGGCGCGGGCGAGTCGGGCCTGTCAGCCGTCCACACGGCGCTCGAAGCCGGCGCGCACGTCGCATGCGTCCAGAACATCAATACGGCGCAGACCACCGGCAACATGGCGGCGTCCATCGACCTCACCAAAACCGACGAAGCCGCCGTGCAGGCCTGCGTGAGCTTCATCAACTGGAAGAGCGACTACCGCTCGAACCGCGACCTCGTGAACGTGTGGGCGCACAACTCCCAAGAAGCCCTCGCGTGGTGGGCCGACGAGGCCGCCCAGGGCGGCGTGGAGTCCAAGCCGCACGAAGCGACGCTGTCGTACAACGGCTACGACATCCACCTCCGCGCGAACACGTACTTCCACGTGGAGGGCAACCACAACGCAGCCGCGCTCGTCATCGCCGAGCGCCTCGCCGCTGCCGGCGCCGAGTTCTTCTACAACACGCCCTGCGTGCAGCTGCAGGTGGAAGACGGTCGCGTCACAGGAGCCATCTGCGCAAACGACCAGGACGAGCACGTTTTGTTCAAAGCGTCGAAAGGCGTCATCCTCGCTTGCGGCGACTACTCCAGCAACCAGGACATGCTCGACTACTACGCGCCGGACACGAAGGGCTTCTCGCTGTTCACCACGTTCCGCGACGGAAGCGCGCTGTGCGCCGGCATGTGGGCGGGAGCGATCATGACCCCTCCGACGCATACGAAGATGATCCACGGCGAGCCCGCCGCCGTGCGCCTCGAGATGCCGTTTCTGTTCCTCGACGTCCACGGCGACCGCTTCATGGACGAAAGCTGCTGCCGCATGGGCTACATGAACAACTTCGCACGCCCCTATCTGGCCGAAACCGGGTTCCAGGACTCCACCGCCGCCAAGTTCTTCAGCATCGTGCCCAGCACATGGGAGGACCACTTCGAAAAGTGGAAGGCGGAAGCGCCCTACGACATCTCGCAGTACAACGGCGACAACAAGGTCGACCCCGAGAAATGGATCCAGGCGGACACCCTCGAGGAGCTGGCCGACGCCATGATCGCCTATGCGCAGGACAACGGCTGGACCGCGGTGCAGCCGGACAAGCAGCGCATCGTCGAATCCGTCACCCGGTACAACGAGCTGTGCGCCGCAGGCCGCGACGAGGACTTCGGCAAGGCGGCGAAGTACCTCGTCCCCATCGAAGGCGGTCCCTACTACGCCGTCCCCCGCGGCTCGAACAAGCTGCCCGCCATCCTTGGCGGCCTCGTGGTGAACGCCGACCATCAGTGCCTGAACGAGCAGTTCCAGCCCATCGACGGTCTGTTCGCCGTGGGCAACGCATCCGGCCAGTTCTTCGGCGGCGTCGACTACCCCATGGACATCGAGGGCCTCTCCATCGGACGGGCCATCACGTCGGGCTACGTCGCGGGAGCGCACGTCGCAAAACGGTAAACCGAAGCCCGCGCCCACCCGCGCCGCCGCCTTGACCCCCTCCCTCCAAGGCGGCGGCCCTCCCCTGCCCGCACGCCGTCCCGAACCCGCCACCGCGTCCAGCTTGAGAAAGAGAACGGCCCGGGCAGGCGCACGCGTGCCCGCACCCGGAGGATCCGCTTGTTATAATGGCGGCATGGAAACCCTCAAGCGATCCGACGGGCCTTCGAAGCTGGCCTATCTCGACACCATCGCCCCCTACCTCTTCGCGCTCGGATGCGCGCGGGCGTGGATGACGCTGACGTTCGCCGCGCCCATCCAGGCCGTCGCGGCGCCCTTCGACCCGCACGTGGTGTTCGACTACGCGTACTGCCTGCTCGCACTCGCGATCGCGCTCGCGGCCCGCCGCGTGGTGCCGTTCTGCGGCAGAAGCTGGACGAAGCCCGCGGCGCTGCTGGGCATGCTGGGCGCGTCGATCTGCCTCGTGGTCGCGCAGGTCGCCCCCGTAGGCGCGAACGCGCTGCTCGTCGCAGGCGGGGTGGCTGGCGGCGTCGGGTTCAGCGTGTTTTTGCTCCTCTGGGCCGAGACCATCGGCGCGCTCAGCCTCATCCGCATCGTGCTGTACACCGCAGCCTCCACGTTCATGGCCGTTGTCATCGTGTTCTTCTGCGAGGGGCTCGACGAGCTGCGCGGCGGCATCGCGCTAATCGTGCTGCCCGTCGCGGCCGTCGCCAGCGTGGCGTACGCGAACCGCGCGCTGCCCGCATCCGAGCGGCAGAAGCCCACGTACCCGCGCTTCTCGTATCCATGGAAGCTGTTCGCCCTGTTCGCGGTCTACTCGTTCGCGTACGGCCTGCGCCAGCAGCAGCTGGCCGCGGGCGCGGGCATGCACTCCTCGGTGTCCACCGCCCTCACCATGGCGGCCCTGTTCGCGTTCGTGCTGCTGCTGTCCCAACGCGTGGGCATCGGCGCGCTGTACCGCTCGCCGCTTTTGCTCATGGTGTGCGGGTTTCTGCTGATCCCCGCCGAATCGCTGTTCGGCGCGAGCGTGTCCAGCTACTTCATCTCCATGAGCTACTCGCTCATGACCGTGCTCGTGTCGCTTCTGCTCTACGACATCTCGAAGCGGCTCGGCATCGCCATCGTCGCGCTCGCGAGCGTCAAGAGCGTTGAGCAGCTGTTCATCATCTGGGGAAACGATGCGGCGAACGCGCTTGCGCAGCTGCTTCCGAACGGCGTCCACGAAACCGCCGTCACCGGCCTCGTGGCGGCTCTCGTGCTGGTTGCCACCTTCATCCTGTACTCGGAACGCGAGCTCACCTCGAAATGGGGCGTGTCGCTGCTGGAATCGGGCGGCCTCATCGAGCGCAGCGCCGAGGAGGAGCGGCTGGAAGCGCGTTGCGACGAGATCGCGAAGCGCTATCGGCTCAGCCCGCGCGAGGATGAGATCCTGCGGCTCATCGCCCGTGGCAAGACCGGGCCCGCCATCGAGCGCGAGCTGTTCATCGCCGAAGGGACGTTCAAGGCGCACACGCGGCACATCTACGAGAAGATGGGCATCAACAGTCGCAAGCAGCTGCGCGACATCATCGGCGTGGCCGATAGGCGCTAGCGAGGCCGCATTCGCATCTTCCCCTTCCTGCGCCGCAACAGCGCATCGCCTCCGTCTAGCGCCCCTTCCGCACTGCGAGGCGAAAGACCCTCCGCCCATCTGAAAAGGAGCGCCGCAGGCAAGACCGACGCTCGGGTTCGCCCTAAGCGGCGCAGATCGCATCTCATGCATAGATCGAGAGCGTTTTGACTCACGTCTGGAAGACTCGACCAGGCGATTTCTCGACAAACGCTCAAAACCCCACGCCCGAACGGGCGAAAACCTATGCACGAAACGCGATCCGTGCCAAAAGATCCCCACTCCACCGCCTCATCGGAATCGGCACGGACGGAGTTCCGGACCGAGGCGGGCTGCGCCGTTCGGCGAACCCAGGTCGCCATCCGCGCAAACCTTCAGCCAGGGCACGCCATCCCAGTTCGGCAGCGAAGACGCCGAAAACGCGCATGTCGCGCAGGATGCCTCCGTGCAAAGCTGCGGCCGGGCGATCTCCCTGCGCGCACCGTCGCGCGCCTCTGCGCGGGCGAGCCGCGCACCGTTTTACGACGCTTCCAACAGCGCGAAGCCAGCTGAGGAGCGCGAAACGGCGCGGGTGCCCTCGCGCGCCTTCCGCAGCGCGCGAAGCGTCACCCGCTCTTCCCAAACGCCATCAGCCGGCGCGTCAAAACGCCTTCCCCACCCGACCGCAGACGGACGGCGGCCCCTCCTCTTCTTTTTCAAGAGCAGCGCCCGCATCCACCTTCTCCCGAGGACAACGAGCGCAGGGGCCTTACCCGAGCGTGCCCGGACGCGCGTTGGCGTGGCGCACGAAATCGACGATGCGCTCGATGAACTCCTCCTTGCCACCCGGCGCCCGCCCTCGCTGCATGCCGCCCGGCCCGGCCTCGCCAGACGCCCCCTCGCGCTGCCCGAGCGGCTCGCGCGTCAACGGCCCTTCGTCGCCAAGATGGTACAGGGCCCCTGTCAGCACCATGCCAACCAGCGCAACAGCCTCGAAGGCCGGATCGATCTCGGGACGCGCGAAACCCTCGCGCTGCCCGCGCGCTATCTGCCCCTCGAGCACGTCGAGCAACCGACGCTCGTAGCCGCGCATCGCCTCCGACCACACGCGCCCCTCGCGCCACAGCTCCGACACGAAGAACCTCCCGAACGCCTTGTTCTCGAAGATGGTCGACGCGAACAGCTCGATCATGCCCGTGAGCGCGTCTGCGGCGGTGGGCGCCTCGGCCGCGATGCGCTCGAAGCCGGACACGATGCGCCCGATGCCGTCCTCCAAGATGCTCTCGGCCATGGCGGCCTTGCTCTTGAAGTGGTAGTACGCCACGCCCTTCGACACGCCGGCCGCCTCCACGATCTCGTCCACCGTGGCCGCCGAATAGCCCTTCTCGCCGATCACCGCCAAGGCGGCGTCGAGCAGCTGCCTGCGCGTCGCGCACGCTTTCTCGGTGCGCTTCGTTCCCATCGCCGCATCACCCCCGCAGCCCGGCGTCCGCCGCCGGGCCGTTCGTCCATCGATACTCAGTGTAGCAGGTCGGAGACTACCCCAATTGCAGAACCGGATGCAAGTCCTCCATGCGCACCGTGCGCTTGCGCCACGCCACGAAGCACGTGAGCGCGAAGCACGCCACGCCGATGGCGGCCAGCACCGCGCAGTCGAGGCCCACCTGCACGTAGTCGAGCCCCGTCATGATCTGTCGCATGCCGGACACCACATAGGTCATGGGCATGTACGGGTTGACGGCCTGGAAGAACTCCGGCGTCGTCTGGATGGGGAACGTCCCGGCGCACGCCGTGAGCTGGAGCATGAGCAGGATGATCGCGAGGAACCTGCCGGGGAACCCGAACGCCGCCATGAGGAACTGCATGATGGCGGCGAACACGAGCGCCACGAGGTAGCCCATCGCGTAGAACGCAGGCACGTTGTCGATCTGCAGCTGCAAGCCGAACTGCAGCACGAGCATGAGCAGCGTCGCCTGGATGAGGGCGAACGCCGCCATCGGCAGGTAGTTCGCGAACGCCGCCGTCGCAGGGTTCGCACCGGCGAGGACAAGGCGGCTGTTGAGCGGCTTGAACACGAACCCTGCAACGAGGCCGCCCACCCAAAGCCCCAGCGCCATGAAATACGGGGCGAAGCCGGTGCCGTAGTTCTTCACCGTCGTGTAGTACTCGTTCACCAGCTGGACGGGGTCGCTCATCATGGCGGACTTGCCGTCGATGTTCGTCGTCTGATCGGCGGCGGTCTTCGCGCCGTCCTCGAGCGCCCCGGCCAGCTGGCCGGCGCCCTCCACTGCGCTATCGAGGCCTTCGCCGAGATCGGCGCTGCCATCTTGAAGACGGCTCGCGCCATCGGCAATCTGCGCGGATCCGTCCTTGGCGCTCTGAGCGCCGGCGCTCAGCTGGCTCGCGCCGTCTTCGGCCGACCGCGCGCCATCGACGAGCTGGCCTGCCCCATCATCGAGCTGAGCCGCTCCCGACACCGCCGAAGACGCGCCATCGGCCACCTGGGTTGCGCCGGACGCCACCTGGGAGGCGCCGGCAGCGAGCGTGGACATGCGCGCATCCACCTCGCTGGCGCCTGCGTCGAGCTGCTGCACGGCGACACGCAGCGCAGGCGATTGCCGAACGAGCGGAAGCAGCTGTGAAGACAGGCTTTCGTAACCGGCTGAAAGGCTGTTGAGGCCGCCGTAGAGCGTGTCTGCCGACGCGTCGCTCGAAGCGCCGATGCCGTTGGCGAGAAGATTCGCGCCGCCGTAAAGCGTGTCGGCCGACGCATCATCCGCAGCGCCGATGCCCGCCCGCAGCTGCTGCGCGCCGGACATCAGGTTCCCGCCGCCCGCCTCGAGCTGCGCAGCCCCGGCCGATAAGCTCCCCGCAGCTTCCTGGGCAGCGCTGACGAGCCCCATGGCCGTCTTTGCGTCGCCGCTCGCAAGAGCCGCCTGCGCATCGTTCAATAAACCGTACAACGTCTGGTCGGCCGCCGTCTGCCCCGATGCGCCGATTCCCGCCTTCAGGGAGGCCGCCCCCGCCTGAACGTCGCGCGCGCCCGCTTCGAGGGCGCCCGCGCCGCCGGAAGCCGCATCCAATCCGCCCTTGAGCCGCTCCACGCCGTCGGCGAGCTCGCCAGCCGCGCCCTGCAGCCGCTCAATACCTCCGGAGATCTGGGCCGATCCCGCTTCAACTGCTTTCACCTGCGCTTCGTCGGGCAGCGCGCTGGCCGCCTCCGCCAGCTGGCCGGCACCGGCAGCCACCTTGCTGGTGCCGTCGAAGCGAAGCGCCGACGCCCCGCTCGACACGCTGCCGGCGCCGTCCGCGACCTCGCTCGCTCCATCGCTGAGCTGGCCCGCGCCCGTCACCAGCGACTGCGTGCCGCCTTTCAGCGAGAAGGCGCCGCCGACGAGCGTGCCCAGGCCGTTGTCGAGGGACGACGCGCCAGAGGCGAGGCTGCCCAGGCCGGCGTCGAGCGAAAGCGCGCCGTCCTTGAGCGTGCCGAGGTTCGACGTGATGGCGGCGCTGCCGTCCTTCGCCGTCATAAGGCCGTCCTCCAAATCGCCCGCGCCGTCGGCGGCCGTCTGGATGTCCTTGCCCGAATCGGCCACGCGGGAGAGCACCGTCTGCCAGTACTCCTCGGCCACCGTGTCGCTCACGCGCTGGCGCACCTCCTTCCACACCGTCTCGCCGATCTGGGAGGCCAGCATGTTCTCGCTTTGGTTGTACTCGATCTTGAGCTGCGCCCTGCGAGGCGCGTCGCTATCCGCCGATGCCACGCTCGCGGAGAAGTCCGACGGGATGGTGCAGGTCATGAAGTACGTGCCGTCCTCAAGGCCCCGCTGCGCCTCGTCAGCCGACACGAAGTGCCACTGCAAGCCGTCGTCGGTGCCGCGCAGCTCGTCCACCACGTCGTCGCCGAGGTTGCGGTTCTCGGCGGCCACCGTCGCGCCCGCGTCCTCGTTCACCACGGCCACGGGCACCTCGTCAAGCCGTGCGTACGGGTCTTGGAACGCCGCCAGATACAGCGCGCCGTACAGAAGCGGCATGATGGCGATGGCCGCGATGACCACCCACATCACCTTCGACGCCGTGATGTTCTTCCATTCGAGGCCCGCGAACCGAAGTCCCTTGAACGCCATGCTCACTCGCCCTCCTTCGCCAGATACACGCACGCGTCGGCCATGGCGGCCAGATCGCGCTCCACAACGCCCACGACCACGGCGGCCCTGCGCGAGCGCGCCGCCTCGCGCAGAAGCTTGACGAGGGAGGCCGACTGGGCCATGGTCAGCTGATCCTCCACGTCGTCCACCACCACCGCGTCCGGCTCGCCCGCAAACGCGAGCGCGATGCCCAGCGTGGCCAGCTTCTGCGACGTGAGGTCCTTCACGCGCACGTTCGCCGCATCGTCCAAACCCCATTCGCGCAGGTAGGCGAGCACCGCGTCGCGGCGGGGACGGCGGCCGTGCAGCTCGAACTCGGCGCTGGCCGCATAGGCGACCGTCAGGCTGTCCTGCAGGTCGTTCAAGCCCCTGAACAGGCCCAGGCCCACATGCCGCGCGACCTTCGCGCGCTGGCGCGGAAGCTCGAGGCCGCCCGCGGACAGCGTGCCCTCCGTGGGCCTCATGCGCCCGGCCAGCGTGAGCAGAAGCGCCGTCTTGCCGCTGCCGTTGCGGCCGCGTACGGCGAAAAGCTCGCCCGCGCGCGCATCGACGTCCACATCGCGGTACACGTACCCCGCGTACGTTTTGAGCCCCAGCCCGCGCGCACGGAAGTACGGCTCGCCCGTTGCGGAGGCGGCGTCGCCGGATCGCGCCACAAGCGAAGACCCGCTCGCGAAGGCGACGGGGGCGGAAGCGGCAAAGGCCCCGCCCGCCGCGGAGGCTGCGGGTGCGGCAGGACGCGCGCACGGCCTCCCCGCCATCGCGACGGCAGCCGCTTCGGCGCTGGCAGACGCAATGGCTTCGCCGCGCGCAAGGGCGGCGACAGACGGGAGCGCCTCTTGCATGTTCATCATGATCCCCTTCCGTTTGCCAGTCCATTTTTTTTGACTGACTAGTCAGTTTTAATGTTCGGAAGTATAGCACCTGCCGGAAAACGCGCAAGCGCCGTCCGGCAAATACGCACAACCCGCGCGGCTCGGCACCGCCCGCGCGCCGCTCGACCTCCGGGCACCCGCCGCCCGCGCGCCGCCAACCCAGCGCCTGCGACTGCCGCTCTACCTCCAGCCGCGTACCGCAGCCGCCCTGCCCGTGCATCGCGCCAAGCGGCATCCTCCCCATCATGCCCCCTTCCCTTTCCGCCCGAAGGTTTCCGTAGAAGAACCGTCATGCGGCGGTGATCTCGGGTATACTTCCAGCGGATGAACCGCGCCGGGGAGCGCGGCGGACTCGGCGCGCAAGGCCACATGAGATACGCAGTCCGCAGCCGCGATCCTTAGACGCGCTTCGCGCCCCGCGCCCGAATCCGACACGGCGGCGCAACCGCACAACGCAAAGAAAGGAACCGCCATGAAAGCGAAGATGGTCCACCGCTGCATCCATGTCCTCGACCTCGATGCGTCGCTCGCGTTCTACGAGCGCGCGCTCGGCCTGACCGTGCAGCGCCGCATGGGGCCGGAGGACGGCTCGTGGGAAAACGTGTTCATCGGCAACGGCGAAACCGATTTCCAAATCGAACTCACTTGGAACCGCGGCCGCACAGAGCCCTACGTCAACGGCGGGCGCGACACGCACCTGGCCTTCGAGGTGGATGACATGGATGCCGCGCGCGCCCTGCACGAGGAGATGGGCTGCGTGTGCTTCGTGAACGAGCGCATGGGCATCTACTTCATCGAGGATCCCGACGGCTGCTGGCTCGAGATCGTCCCGGCCAACCGCGCGGAGTGAGCGGGGAGGCTCCGTGACCGAGTACGCTTCCGCAGACAAGCTGCTCGCCGACCTTGGCGAGAGCGCGCACATCGAATGCGGCCGCGAGACGTCGATCGAGTTGGCGCGTGCCGTGCGCCGACGCTTCGCCACGCGCCGCTGCGCGTTCGCGCTGGAGGCCGACGCGGGCTGCCCGCGCGACACGGTGACCTCCCACCTGCGCTTCTTCAGCCAGCTGGCCGGTGGCGCCGTGCACCACGAGGACGCCGTCGCCCACTTCGGCCTGCGCGGCATCGCCCGCGCCAAGCTGCGCGACCTTCCCGCCTCCCAAGCCGCGCTCGTGCGGCTGGCGCGCGCGAGTCTGTTCCAGCCGGAGGTCTGCCTGATCGAGCGCCCGCTGTCCGACCTCGACGCCGAAGGGCGCGCGAGCGCGCTCGCATGGATGTCCGAGGCCGAGGAGCGCGGCTGCCGCTTCATCACCACGCTGCAGCCCCTGCGCGAGGCGCTGCTCATGCCGGGCATCGCCCTGTGGTGCGAGGATGGGCGCTTCATCGAGGTGGCGCACGACGAGGACGATTCCACCGCACCTCCCGACGGGGCGTTCGACGAGGTGCGCGTGTGCAAGATCCCCGCGAAGGCCGACGCGGCCACGCTGCTGTTCGACCCGCGCGAGATCGACTTCATCGAAAGCGCCAACAAGCAGAACCACGTGTCGGTGCGCGGCTCGCTCTACCCCACCCCGCTCACGATGGACGAGCTGGACGACGAGCTTTCGCGCTTCGGCTTCTTCCGCTGCCACCGCTCCTACATCGTGAACGCGCAGCGGGTGGCGAAGGTGGAGCGCTACACGCGCAACAGCTTCAACCTCACGCTGAACGACGCGAACCGCACCTCCATCCCGCTGTCCAAGGGACGCGCGCAGGAGCTGCACGAACGGCTGGGCCTCACGCGCGAAGCCCGCGCGGCGCACGCGACCAGTGAGGCCCGCGAGGCTCACACGGCCCGCACGGCGCAGGACGGGCAGGCCGATTCCGCGGCGTGCGGCGGCGCCGAGGGGACGGCGGCGGCGCAAGCGGCCCCCGAAGGCGCGTCCGCTCCGACAAGCCGCCCGGATCGGACGCGCGCCGCATCCCCGACCGGCGAGGAGGACCCCAAGGCCCGAACGGCCCGAGACGACCGGAGTCGGGAGGCTCGGGGAGGCCGAGGGGGCCGAGCCGGCGAAGCCCGTCCGACAAGGCGGGCGGCCCGGACGGAAGGAGGCCCGCGATGACGGCCCCGAGCGCGCGGCGGTCCCTGCGCGCCGTGGCCATCCTCACCCGCAAGTACCTCGCCGACCTTGCGCGCAACCCCGCGATGACGCTGAGCGCCGCCATCCCCGTGCTGTGCTCGCTGTTCTTCCGCCTCGTCTGGGCCGAGCAGTCCGGGCTCTCCCCCGACGCCTTGGCGCTCGTCGCGACCGCGATGCTCTACGCCGTCATGTTCGAGGCCCTGATGGCGTCTTCGATGTTCGTCATGTACGCGATGGCCGAGGAGCAGGAGAAAGGAGCGCTCGGCACGCTGCTGCGCTGCGGCGTGACGCGGGGGCAGACCGTCGCCGCGCGCCTCGCGTCAAGCTTCGCCGCGTTCGCCGTGTCGTGCGCGGCCTGCTGCCTTCTGCTGCTTCCCGATCCGGCCGTCGCGCTTCCCATCGCGCTCGCCTGCATCGCAAGCCAGCTGCCGCTCATCCTCGCCGGCGCCGCCCTGGGGCTGCGCGCCCGCACGCAGATGTCCACGATGTCGCTGTCCGTCCCCCTCTTCATCGTCGGCATGCTGCCGTTTTTCCTCTCCGGCACCGAGGCCACCGCGCCCCTCGCGCCGTACCTTCCCAACGGCGGCGCGTTTCCCTTCGTGCGCGCGCTCATCATCGGCGGCGACCCCTTGCCCGCGCTGCTGACCGCCCTTCTCACGACCGCCCTGTGGACCGCTGCCGCCACCTTCTTTCTGACGTGGATGCTGCGGAAGGAGAGCCGGGAAGGGGACGGGTTCGGGGAGTAGCGGGGGCGCGGCGGCCGCCTCGAGGATGGCATCCGCGCATCCTCGGGACGGCCGCCACAGGAGCAGGCGCGCATCCGCAGGAACCGCACGCTCGCCCCTCCCGCACGCGCCCCTTGCTCCTCTCGTCGCCTCCCCTGCTCCTCTCGTCGCGAAGCAGCTCCTGATGTCGGGTTTCCCTTGCGCGGTGCCGAGACGGGCGCGATGATGCGCTGCGTCAGGTCCGCGGCGGATGCGCCGCGCGAAGAGAAAGGGAACCGTCATGATAACCGCAAGCCAACTATCCATGCTGGTGCTGGGGCTCGGCCTCATCTGCGTGGTGAGCATGGCGCTGCACATGCGCCACGAGCGCGCGCTCAAGCGCGTGGAGGCGCTGGAGCGGCGCTCGGAGGAACTCGAGGCATCGCTTGTCGCCCTCGCCACCCGCAACGCCTCCGCTGCGCCCGCGTCCGGGCACGCCGCCGCATCCGAGCGCGAAGACGTAGCGGCCGGGCACACCGCGCCGGCGAAGGCCGCGACGCCGTCCGCGTGCGCGTCCGCGGCCCCGCGCGGCTCCGTCCGCACCGCCAACCCCGCCCCCGCGGCCGCCCGCTAGGAGGCCCTCATGAACACCCTGCTCTCCACCGAGGACGTGTGCCTCAGCTTCAAAGGCAAGCGCGTCCTCGACCACCTCTCCTTCTCCGTGACGCGCGGGGAGTGCTTCGGTTTCCTCGGCCCGTCGGGCGCGGGCAAGACCACCACCATCAAGCTGCTCACGCGCCAGCTTGCGAAGGACTCCGGCCGCATCCATCTGTTCGGCCGCCCCATCGAGCACGCCACGAACGCCGACTACGAGCGCATCGGCATCCTGTCGGACACAAGCGCCCTCTACGAGCGCATGAGCATCGAGGACAACCTGCGCTTCTACGCGAAGATCCGCGGCGTGACCGGCAACAACATCCCCACGCTGCTCGAGCGCATGGGGCTTGCCGAAAGCCGCAAGACGCTTGTGAAGAACTGCTCGAAGGGCATGCGCCAGCGCGCCGCGCTCCTCGCCGCCCTCGTGCACGGCCCCGAGCTGCTATTCCTCGACGAGCCCACGAGCGGCCTCGACCCCGCCGCCCGCGCCGAGGTGCACAAGATGCTGCGCGAGCTGAAGGACGCGGGCGCCACGGTGTTCCTCACCACGCACGACATGGCCGAGGCCGAGGACCTCTGCGACCGCATCGGCATCCTGAACGAGGGCCGGCTCATAGCCGACGACGCCCCGCAAGCGCTCAAGCTGCGCCATGCCCGCAACGAGGTGGTGATGCGCCTCGCCAGCGGCCGCGTCGTGCGCACCACCAAGGACGCCGTCGGCGCGCCGCTCGTGGCCGAGGCGCTGGCCTCGGGAGAGTGCCTGTCCGTTCATTCCGTGGAGCCGAACCTCGAGGAAGTGTTCCTCGAGATGGCCGGAAGGGAGTTCTAGCATGGAAGCTGCGCTGAGAAAGACCGGCGCCCTGCTGGGCAAGGATCTGAAGGACCTCGTGAAGAACCCCACCGTGCTTTTGGGCTGCCTGTTGCCCGTCGGGTTCATCGCGCTGTACAGCCAGACGATGGGCGACGCATCCGGCGAGGCAGCCGACGCCGCGTATCTCCAGTTCCTGGCGATGGGGCTCTTCATGACCGTGGGCGTGGCCGGCTGCACGGCGGCGCTCTACACCATCGCCGAAGAGAAGGAGAAGCACACGCTGCGCACGCTCATGCTGGCGAACGTGAGCGCCGCGCAGGTGATCGCCTCGCGCGCCGTCGTGTCGCTGGCGGCCATCGTCATAGCGCAGGCGGCGTGCTTCGCCGTGCTGCGCGCGCCGATAGACCTGCTGGCGCCGTACCTGCTGCTCGGCATCCTGTCCGGGCTGCCCATCGTGATGCTGTCGCTCGTCTTGGGCCTGGCCGCGCGCGACCAGATGACGGCCGGCGTGTACAGCATCCCCCTCGTGCTCGTGGCGTTCCTGCCGCTGTTCGCCCCTCTGAACGAGACGTTGGCGAAGGTGACCCCCTACTGCCCCACCGGCGGCGTGCTGGAGCTTTTGGTCCTCGCCGCCGACGGCGCGCTCTTCACCACCGACGCCCTCCAGCCCCTCGCCGTGACGCTCGCCTGGATCGCCGTCGGCGCCGCAGTCCTCGCCCTGCTCTACAAGCGCCTCGCGCGCGACAACTAGGGGCGAAGGCGAGGCCGGGGGAGGCGAAGGCGAGGCCGGGGGAGGCGAAGGCGAGGGGCGCGCACCGCATGCATTCCGCCTCGCACCCCTCGCGCCCTCGTCTCCTACGCAGCGCGCCACGCGCACCCTCGTCCTCTGCGCGGCGCGCCCCGTACGCCCTCGTTCCCTGCTGGATACCCCGCGCCCTCGCCCCTCGCGCCTCGCGCCCCTTCACCCCCTGCGCAGCGCGCCCCGCGTGCCCTCATCCTTTGCGTAGCGCGTCCGCCCCCGAACCGAACCCCTCGCACCCCGCGCTCCTCGCCCCCATGCGATGCCCCCTCACGCCCTCGTCCCTTGCGCGGTGCGCCCCTTCGCTCCCTGCGGAGCGCGCCCCGTTCCCTTTCGTCCCTTCGGGATGCGCCCCGCGCGCCCTCCGAGCAACAACCCGTGTGTCCCTCGTCCCTTGCGCCTCGCGCGCCTCCGATCCGCGCCCAGCGGCACCCCTCATCCCTTGCGCGGCATGCCCCCGATCCGCGCCCAACGCGTCCCTCTCGTTTCCTACGCGACGCGCCCCGCCCCCTCCGAGCCGCGCCCCTCGCGCCCCCCGTCTTTCGCAGGGTACGCCCCCACTCCCCCGAGCCGTACCCCTTCACGTCCCTCGCATTGGACATGCGTCGGATCCGCGAGGGATGCGCAACGGATGCGCGGAAGCCGCACGGCGGCGATGCGCGCGCCCAGCGCCAAAACCGCGTCGGATCGAAGCGCCTTTCCGCTGGACGCACGCCATGCCCGCGTTAGATGGGCGCGCTATGCTGGGACTGCGAAGCCGCAAAGGCCGCAGGCACAGGGAGAGGGGACAGCCATGGAACGACGCCACACCTTGAAGACAGCGCCGCGAAAGCAGATGCAAGCGAGCGCGAGGGCGAAACCGCCGCTCGGGCGGCGCGCAACGCCGCTCGCGTTCTTATGTGCCGCGGCGATGGCGTGCGCGGCCCTCCTGCCCTTCTGCGCCCCGCCGCCCGCGCTCGCGATTCCAGACACCATCAGCGGAACCTGCTACGTCGAGTGCACGAACCCCGAGGTCGACGGCGCGCAAGGCGGCAACGTGTTCGCCGTGAGCTTCCCCCAGTACGGCATCGAGACGACAGGCTACTGCATCTCGGGCCCCCTGTACGGCACGCCCGTACCGGGGCACTACCCCTTCACAGGCACGCGCACGAGCGACGGAGGCTACCAGATCGTCATCGACTGCTCGGGCGCCGCGATGTACCCCAACCACTCCTCCCCCTTCGGCCCGCAGGATGTCGGAGACTTCGTCATCTACCTGCACGGCAGCTTGGAGGTGGTCAAGCAGGGCGCCGACGGATACGCCGAGGCCGTCCCCGAAGCCACGCTCGCGGGCGCGCGCTACGAGCTCGTGGACGGCGACGGCGCGGTTCAGGCCGTGCTCGCAACCGACTCCGACGGGCATGCCGAAGCCGCGGACGTCCCCATCGGAACGTACACGCTGCGCGAGACGGACCCCTCCCACGGCTACGGCCTAGACGAAGGACCGCAGACCGTCACCGTCAGGGGCGGCCAGACAACGCGGGCCTTCAGCCAGGAGGCCCCGCTTCTCGGCGGTATCGAGGTGGCCAAGTCGTCCTCGATGCCCCACGTCACAAGCGGCAACCCCTGCTACTCGCTGTCCGGGGCCGTGTACGGCGTGTACGCCGACGCCGCATGTGAGCGCGAGGTGCAGCGCATCGTCACCGGAGAGGACGGACGCGGAACCGGCGAGGCGGCGCTTTGGCCAGGCGAGTACTGGGTCAAGGAGATCGAGCCGCCCGCCGGCTACGCCCTCGACGAGCAGGTTTACCCCGTGCGCCTCACCGTGGAGGACTGCCGTCAAAACGTGGCCGTGCGGGTAGACACAACCGACGAGCCCCAGCTGAGGCCCGTGGACGTCATCGCAGCCAAGAAAGACGCCGAAACCGGGCAGGCGACCGCGCAGGGAGATGCGACGCTGGCCGGAGCCGTGTTCTCCGTCGAACATTACGCGGGCTCGTTCAGCACGCCCGAAGAGGCCGCCGCGTCGGGGCTCTCCCCCACACTCTCGGCCACCGTCGTCACGGACGAGGACGGAAGGGCGCACCTCGACTCCGCGTCGCTGCCGGCGAACTCGGCGGGCGCGGGGCTTCCGCTCGGCACCGTCGTGGTACGCGAGACGAAGGCACCCGAAGGCTACCTTCTGGCCGACCCCGCCGCCATCGCCCTGCCCGTGACGGCCGAGGGAACGGGCCCGCTCGCCCCGCTGCTCCACGAGGCCTCCGTGCCCGAGCGCGTCGTCCGCGGTGACATCGCCGTGCTCAAAGTGGGCGACGGCGAGGGCACCATGGGCGACCAGAGCGTCAAGCGCCCGCTCGCCGGCGTGGCCTTCGACATCCTCGACCCCGAATCCGGACAGAGCGTCGCCCGCATCGTCACAAACGAGGACGGCTTCGCCACGACAGCGGACCTGCGCGAAGACGGCCAAGCCGGAGCCCTGCCCTTCGGCACCTACCTCGTGCGGGAGGACCCCTCCACGACGCCCGCAGGCTACGAGCCGGTCGCGGAGTTCCGCGCCACCGTGGCCGAAGACGGGCGCACGTACGCCTTCACGGTGGAGGACGAGACGGGCACCGTCGTGCGCATCGTCAAGAAGGACGCCGAGACAGGGCGGCGCGTGAACGGGCGCATGACCTTCCGCATCCTCGACGAGCGCAAGCAGCCCCTCGCCTTCCAGGTGGGCGCGGGAGGCCCCATCGTCAGCGAGTTCGCCACCGACGAAGAGGGCGTCTGCACGCTGCCCGACAAGCTCAACGGCGGCGGCACGTACTACGTGCAGGAAACCTGTCCGCCTCCCGGCTACGTGCTGAACGACGAGCCCGCAGCGTTCTCTCTGGCCGACCGAGACGAGGAAGGCATCGTCGAAGTGGTCGTGGAAGACCTCCCTCAAACGGGGCGCATCGAGGTGCGCAAGGTCGATGCCGACACGGGCACGCCCATCGCCCAGCCGGGCATCGTTTGGGAGGTACGCGCCGCCCAGGACATCGTAACAGCTGACGGAACCGTGCGCGCCCAGGCGGGCGAGACGGTGGCGCTGCTGGAATCGGACGACGACGGAACGGCGGTGGCCGAGGGCCTTCATCTGGGCGCCTACGAGATCGTCGAGACGCGCGCGCCCGACGGCTACGTGCGCGCCAGCGAGCCCGCATCCGTTCGCCTCGCCTACGGCGACCCCGAGACCCGAAGCGTCTCCGTCGCCCTCGACGCTCCCAACCGCAAGGCGGCGGGCGTCATCGAGATCGGCAAAACCGACGCCGTTGGCAAAGGGCCCGTCCCCAACGCCGCCTATGAGGTGCGCGCCGCGCAAGACATCGTCGCGCCCGACGGCACGACGGCGCTTGTCGCCGGAGAGGTGGCCGCCACGCTCGTCACCGATGAAGAGGGCTTCGCATGCAGCGCGCCTTTGCCCCTTGGCTCCTACGAGGTCGTGGAGACGAAGGCTCCCGAAGGATACCTCGTCGATGCCGAGGCGCACCCGGTCGATCTCGCCTACGAGGGCCAGGACGTCCCCGTCGTGCGCGCGTCCCTCGCCCTCGTCGACGAGCCTGTCCCCGTCCCCGAACCCATCGCCGAAACCGGCGACTCCACCCGCGCGCCCCTCGCGGCCGCCCTGCTCGCCGCCCTGTCCCTCGCGACAACGGCATGCGCCGCACGCCTCGCACGAGCAAAGCGCTGCCCAAAGCGCGCATAGGAGGTGAGGGGGTGAAAAGACGGGAAAGCGAAAAGGCGCCGCCCTTTCGGACGGCGCCCGCATTCCGACGACCGGATGCCGCAGGTTCGTCGGCCATCTGCCGCAAGCACGTCAACCAGCTGCCGCAAGCCTGTCGGCCAGCTGCCGCGGATCCATCGGCCAGCTGCCGCGGGCCCGCCAACCGGTCGCCATGAACCCGCCATCCAACCGCGCAAGCCCGCGAATCGTCTGCAAGCCTCAGCCGGCCAACCGCCCGCGAGCGTCAATCGCCCGCAGACAGGCCGTCCAAAGGCCCGTCAGTTGCCCGCGGCGCGTGCGGCCTGGTACGCCTCGACGAGCTTCTTGGTCACGTCGGCCGGTGCCGGCTCGTAGCCCTCCAGCTCGATCGTGTAGGAGCCCGACCCGCGCGTGATGGCGCGCAGATCCTTCGTATACGACACCACCTCGGCATAGGGCACGCGCACCATGATGACCGTCTCGCCCGCGTCGTTGGAGTCGGTGCCCACGATACGGCCGCGACGCGTCGAGATGTCGCCCATCACCGCGCCGGCGTACTCCTCGCCCACCGTCACATCGAGGTTCGCCATCGGCTCGAGCAGGATGGGGTTGGCCTTCTCGCACGCGGCGCGGAAGCCGATGCGCGCGGCCGTCTTGAACGCCATCTCGTTGGAGTCGACGGCGTGGTACGACCCGTCGTACACGGCCACCTTGATATCCACCATGGGATAGCCCGCCAAAAAGCCCTCGGCCATGGCGTCCTGCACGCCCTTGTCGATGGCCGGCAGAAAGCCGCGTGGGATCTTTCCGCCCACGATCTCGTCGATGAACTCGTAGCCCTCCCCCCGGTTGGGCTCGAGGCGCAGCCAGCAATCGCCGAACTGGCCCGCGCCGCCCGTCTGCTTCTTGTGACGACCCTGGGCCTCGGCCACCTTGCAGATCGTCTCGCGGTACGGAACGCGCACAGGCACAAGGCGCGCCTCCACGCCCGTCTGCTCCTTGAGGCGCGCAAGAAGCGTCTCCACCTGAGCCTCGCCCATGGCGGTGACCACCGTCTGATGCGTCTCCTCGCTGCGGCTCACGCGCAGGGTCGGGTCGTTCTCGATCGCGCGCGCCAAGAACGTCCCCAGCTTGTCCTCGTCCTTCTTGTTGACGGCCTCGATGGCCACCGGGTATTGGGGAACAGGCAGCGGCAAGGGGTCGATGGCCACGTCGCCGGACTTCGACAGCGTGTCGCCGGCACGGGTGTCGGAGAGCTTGGGCACCACGATGATGTCGCCGGCCTTCGCGCTCTTCACGTCGGTCGTCTCCTTGCCCATCATCACGTAGAGGTGCCCGAGGCGGTCCTTCTTGCGCGTGCGCGCGTTGATCAGCTCCATGCCCGGCTCGAGCACGCCCGAGATGACTTTGAGGAAGCTCAGGCGTCCCACAAACGGGTCGGACACCGTCTTGAACACGAATGCGGCGGGCTCGCCCTCTTCGTCCACGAACGTCTCCTCCCCGTTGGCCAGACGGAAGCGCCCGTGATGGCGCGGATGCGGGAAGTAGGTGCAGATGTCCTCCATAAGGCCCTTGACGCCCTGCTCGATGATCGTGGAACCCACGAACACGGGAATGAACAGCTCCTGCGCGATGGCCTGGTCGAGCAGCCGCTCCAACTCCTCCTGCGTCAGCTGCTCCTCGCCGTCGAGGTACTTCATCATCAGCTCGTCATCGGCTTCGGCCACGAGATCGCACAGCTTGTCGCGCGCCGCGCTCGCCGCGTCGGCGTACTCGGACGGAATGTCCTCCACGCGCTCGTCGGTGGTTCCGTCCTGGTCGAAGTAGCGCGCCTTCATCCGGATGACGTCGATGACGCCTTTGAAGTCCGCGTCCACGCCGATGGGGATGGTCACGGGGCCCAGGCGCGAGCCGAAGCGCGCGTGCAGAAGCGCCATGGCCGTGTCGAAGTCGGCGTTCTCGCGGTCGATGTGGTTGATGAACACGGCGCGCGACAGGCGCATATCCTCGGCCTCACGCCAGAGCTTCGTGGTCATGACCTGCGGGCCCGCCACAGCGTCAACCACAAACAGCGCCATCTCGGCCGCCTGCATGCACGCCAGCGTGTCGCCGACGAAGTCGGGATGGCCCGACGTGTCGAGCAGGTTGATCTTGTAGTCTTTGTAAGGGACGGGAGCGATGGACGTGCCGATCGTGAACTTGCGCCGGATCTCCTCCTCGTCGTAGTCAAGGTAGGATTTCCCGTCGTGGGTCGTGCCCATGCGGGGCGTGCGGCCCGAGACGTGCAGCATCGCCTCGGCGAGCGATGTCTTGCCGGCGCCGTCTTGGCCCACCAGCACGATGTTCCGTACGTGTTCGGTAGCAGGAGCTGCCATGTTGACCACCAACTTTCCTGTTGAGTGGCCCACGCCGTTGCCGTTTTCGTCAAGGCGCGAACCACAGTCGAGCCTTACATCAACACACTCTCACGCGAACAGAAACCTTGCGACTCACAGTGTATCGCATCCGGCACGCCGCGCGCTCGAGAACGGGGAATTGGCCGGGAAGGACGGGCTGAATCGCGACACTCCTCCGACGCCCCGCGCCCTCCGCTCTCGCGTTCGTCGCGCCCCCGCCCCCGCGCGCCCCCGCCGCGGAGACCGGCGGCGGGTGCAACCCCTCGCGGTAAGAGATCTCGACTTTTTCACCGATATTTTACCGAAACACCCCTGCCAAGGCCGGTCTGAGGCTCGAAAGGGTCCGAAACGATAATATTTGGCCGAAAAACCCGTCAGGTTTTACCGTAGTGCCCTGGCAAGGGCCGCCGAAGCCTCTCTCTCGGCCACATTCGGTACAATATCGCCATTTTTCTGTCATTTCCTTACCGTTTCACTCCCAGCGCGCCACTCCGGTAGCAACCGTCCCGCGCAGCGGCCGCGCCCGCGCCGACCAAGCCCGCCATCCTGACAGCGACCACCCCGCGCGACAGCCGGCAGCGACCGAATCGCCGCCCCGACAACCGCCGACTCGCCGCCCCGACGACCGCCGGCGCGCCGCCCCCGGCGGCGACCGTCCCGCGCGACAGCCGCTGCGCCCGCCGAACCCCGCAGCACCTCGCCCCACCTCCGACACCCCACGCGCCCAGACGAGGCCGCGCGACGGCGCATCTTTGGAGAAGACGCGGACAGCGCGTTACCGAACGGTGACGAATGGGCCGACCGCACCGTCGGCGGCTCGCTCGCATCGCCGGCGACCCTATAATCGGCACCGAGGCGAAGGAGCGAAGACGCAAAGAGACGGCGAAAGCCGGAAGGGACTGGGGAGAGCCTATGAGCACGCACGAGCCCATCATCGACATCGACCCCGTGTCCAGCGCGCGCGACGGCGCGGCTGGCGCGGCGAAAGGCGGATTCCAGCCGCCCTCGTACGGAAGGCGGGACGAACGCAGCGCGGCCGCCCCGGAAAGCGCCGCCTACGCCACCGTCATCGGCAAAGGCCCCGCCTCTGCGAAGAGGCCCAGCCGCATCGGCGGCGCAGCGCAGACGGTCATCGGCGGCGCGATCATGCTCGTAGGCGTGCCGATGCTCATCCTGCCCGGCCCCGGCTTGCTCGCCATCGGCGGCGGCGCCGTCATCGCCGCAAACGGCGTGAAGAAAATGCTCGGCAAGTAGGAGCGAACCAGCGCCGAACGCGCGCGAACGAGGCGGATCTTCCGTAGCAGGGACCTTCGTGCCCCGCCACGGCCCTTCCATGACAGAGGTGGGGGGTAATGTCACATTCTTGGAAAATCAGCGACGCCCAAAGACTTAAGAGAATGCGACATTATCCCCGTCCCCCTGCCACGCCCCTGCCCCGGCCCAAACGAGGCGGGCCCCTTCGCCAAAGGCCCGCCTCTCGCGCATCGCCGCTAGAACGACAGGGTCTGCGCCGCGCCCGTCTCTTCGCGGTACTCGCCGAACGACGCGCGGTACTCGTACTCTGTCAACCCGCGCAGCTCCTCGTCGCCGGCGGCGTAGTAGGACCGGATCACCAACAGCTCGCCGGTTCGGTAATCGCATTTCCGATACTCGGCGGACGTATGGTAGCCCCAGTACGTCTCTCCGGTTTCCTCGTCGTACCATTCCTCGTACAGCGGCGTCGGCTGCTGCACGGGCCGCATGCCTCCCGCGAGGCCGGACGGCGTCTGCCACCCGTAGGGCTTGAGCGATATGCTCACCGTGCCGTCGGCCACCTCCCAGCCTGTCAGCTCGTAGCCGCCGTACTCGCTCGTCTCCAGCTTCGCGCCGATCTGCGAGACGTCCACCGTGCGCTCGTTTAACTCGCTCGCCGCCGCACGCTCCTCGTTCGTCGCCAGTTCCCCGTCGGCCGCGCGCAGCATCGGCGTGAACGTAACGCTGGTCGCATCGGGCGACAGGCCCGCCAACTCCACCACGTACGCGCCGGCCGGATCGACCCCCGTTCCGTCGCCCGCGCCCACCGGAGTCAGCACGTTGCCCCGATCATCGGTGATCTTGAGCATGGGCGGCGTGATGGAACCCTCGGCCACGTGGTAGACGGGACGGCCGCTCTCCTCGACGGCCTCCTCTTCGTCGTTGCGCACCACCATGACGCACCCCAGCTCGGAGGCCGTGAAGCGCTGGATCCCCATGGTCTTCTCCCCCTCGCTCGTGGCAAACGCGAGATCCTGCGCGCCCAGCTCGCGCGGCTGCGCCACCGTGCTCAGGTCGAGGCCCACGTCGAACGCGAAGGGCTCGGCGTCCCCTTCGGAAGGTTCGGAGGACCCCCAGTTCGCCGGCCCCTCCAACGCGATATGCACCTGGTCGGGCAGCGTCGCCTCCGGCACGATGCGCTGCATGACCCTCACCTTGCCGTCCTCCTGGTACGCGTCCAACAGGAAGACGGAGCCGCTTCCAAGGGATTCGCCGTCGCTTGTCAGCTCGAAGGAGAAGCGCGGGGCAAGGCGCTCCAAGCGCGCCCACTCGCTCTCCTGCGAGCCTTCGTAGACCGCCAGCTCGGCCAAGTCGAAGCCGCCCTCCTTCTCCAGCGTGAAGAACAGGTTGACGATGCTGCGGTCGCACGACACGGAATCGAGCGTCACCCGCACCCCTTCAACCTCGACGGCCTCTCCCACTTCGGCGTTCAGGCTGGACACGCCCTCTTGCAGGCTGTCGTACACCGACAGGTTCTTGCCGCCGGCGAAAAACGGCGCGTCTCCCGGCTGCATCTGCAGAAGCGCAGTCGCCGCGAACGCGGCCCCGCCCAGCAGCGCGACGGTCGCAGCCACCGCAGCCACCAAAACGCCGCGGCGCACGGCGCGGCCGCCCGCCGACGCGCCGCGGGCCGCACGGGCGTTCGAGCGGCATTCCCCCGGCCCCTGCCGCCTCGAGGCCTCCAAAGCCCCCGAGGCCTCCGAGCGCGCCGATGCCGGACGATCCTGGGGGATGGACCCCAGCGACGCGTACACGTCGTCGAGCTTGGCCTGCGCCTCGCGCGGCAGCGGACCCGCATCCAGCGCGGCGGCCACCGCCCGCCGCAGCTCGTCCTCGTCGTCGAAGTTCTTCCAAGTCATCGCGCCACCTCGGCTTCCTTGCTCGATCCGTCCCTGTAAGCAGCCTTGAACCGATCGCGCGCCCGCGACAGGCGGGTGCGCACCGCGCCCTCCGACACGTTCATGATCTGGGATATCTGGCGCACGGGGAAATCGTTCACGTAGAACAGCACGAGCGCGAGCCGGTCGTCGGCCGAAAGGCGCCCGAAGGCGTCGCGCACATCGATCACTTCGTCCCGGTCGGAATAGCGCGCTTGGGCGCCGCCCGTCAGCGCCTGATCGACCGACGGCTCCCACGACACGTCCGCGCCCTCCGCGTCGATGTCGAAGGCGCCCATCGCGCACGGCGTCTCGCGCTTGCGCGTCCGCCGGAAGTCGTAGCACGTCCGCAGCAGGATGCGCATGAGCCACGTGCCCACGGCGCTGCGGCCGCCGAAGCGCGGCATGGCGCGCCACGCCTTGACCGCCGTCTCCTGCAGCGCGTCGGACGCGTCGTCCACGTTGCCGAGCACCGCCATCGCAGCACGCCACAGCGGCTGCTTGCTGCGCTCGAACAACGCGGCGAACGCCTCTCCGTCGCCCTTTCGAGCTCGCTGTATCAGATCGTCCACGCACGCGCCCCTTTCAAGATCGGTTGCCCATTAGACGCGCCCGACGACGAAAAGGTTACACCCGATCCGGAAAAGCCGCGCGGGAAGCCTGCGGGCCGTGCGACGGGCCCGTGACAGGGGGCGTGACAGGGGTGACAGGGGGACGGGGATAATGTCGCATTCTTGGAGAAGCAACGATGCTCAAAGACTTAAGGGAATGTGACATTATCCCCGTCCCCCCGTCACGCCCCCTCACGAGCACGCGTCTGCCGAAGCGTCGCGTCTGCAGATGCCGAACGCCGCAGCCGCCCCGACATCACAGCCTCGTTGTTTTGGCGGGTTTTGACGGAAAACCGCCTTAGAAGACGGCGAATCGCGGCTCTTTCAGCATCGGCGCTTCCCGAGCCTCCACATTTCCCCTGTTCAGAGATGCGGTATGATCCCCATCCGGCAAAGCGGCCGCGAGACGACCATGGTTTTCCGTCAAAACCCGCCACGAACCGGCCTTCTCCGCGCGCAGCGAGCGGCAAGCATCTGCGCACAGGACGTCGCCCAATCGGCAGCGCCCCGAACGCCGTGCCCAAAGCGGCCCCGCATCCTCACGCGCGGCGCATGCGCACGCTCATGTCGAGCGGCTTGGCGGCGAAGGGCGCCGTCGTCGCCAGCCCGTCCACACCGCAGGCGGCGTACGCGCCCGCGTTCTGCGGGTTGATGCCGCCCGCCGCGATGAGCGTCAAACGCGGATCGATCTCCCGCAGCTCCTTCACCAGCGCGGCAAGCTCGTCCACCGGCACCTTGTCGAACTGGATGCCGTCCACGCCCGCGCGCGCCAGCACGCGCGCCCGCTCGGCGTCGGCCTCCACGAACAGCTTCTTCTCGATGCAGCGTCCCTTGATGGCGGACAGCTGCTCCACGAACGCCTCGAACCCGCCGAAGAACGTCAGGTGATGGTCGAACACGAGCACCGTCTCGGACAGCCCCAGCCGGTGCGGGAACGCGCCACCCGCCATCACCGCGCTTGTGAGCAGATCTTTCGCACCCGGCATGCTCTTGCGCGTGGTCAGCACCTCGCAGCGCGGGTTCGCCTCGTGCGCCGCGTCCACCATCGCGCGCGTCTTGGTGGCCACCGCCGAAAGGTGGTCGAACAGGTTCAGGCACACCTTCCATGCCGCGTGCAGATCGAGCGCGCGGCCCCTCACGACCATGAACGTCTCGCCGGCCGCGACGCGCTCGCCGTCGCGCGCGCACGACGCCACCTCGCACCCCAGCCTTTCCGCGACTCGGCGCGCCACCTGCGCGCCGGCCAGCACGCAGTCCTCGCGCGTGTAGTACTCCATCTCCCCCGGCTCTTCGCCGATGCCGAGCACCGCGCACGTCAGATCGACATAGGGCACATCCTCGGCCACGAAGCCGTCCACGCGCGCATCCGAGATCCGCAGCATGCCGCTCCCTTCCCTTTCTCCCTTTCGACCGCCGCGCAACTCGCCCGACGGCGCACGGCCCGACGACCCGCGCCGTCGGACGCCGCGCATTCTATCTCCGATCAAGGATAAGCGTTCGCGCCGCTCGTTTCCAGCTGCACTTTCGGTGCAGGTCCCCATCGCCGGCGTTCAAAGACCGGGAAGAGGGAGAGGGCGGCGGGCGCATCCACGCGGCACCCGCCGAAGCCCGCCTCTTCCGACTAGCTCATTCTCCGAACAGCAGCGCGAACACATGGCGCATGATGCTCGTCCGGCGCACCACGCCTATCAGTCGACCGTCCCCGTCGATGACCGGCAGCTTCTTGAACTTCTTCTTGGAAAGCAATCCCGCAACCCTGCCGATCGGTTGCTCGGGCGTCGCGCACACCACTTTGCGGGTCGCGAGCTCCATCACGTTTCGATGCTTGAGCTCGCGCGCCTTGCGGTCGAGCGGCTCGTCGTCGAAGTACAGCATGGTGGCCTCCCCGCCGTTGAAGACGGAGCGCGTTTTGTGAGCGGCGATGGCGCGCATGATGTCGCCATCGCTGATGAAGCCCACCACGCGCCGCTCGCCATCGACAACCGGAAGGCTGCTCACGCCGCGCTCGACGAGCAGACGCGTCACCTCGCCGAGGTTTGCGTCGAAGCGACACGAGTACGCCTCCTCCATGATCTCGCCCACCGTCGCATCGCCTGTCGCGAAAGTCCCCTTCGAACGCTCCTCGTTCCCCGCCATGGCTCACGCCTCCTTCTCGATCGTGCCGCATTCCATCTCGCAACCGCAGGGACGCCCCTCTGGCGCATGCCGTTTCGCCGCGCGCACCTTCGCCACGCACAGCACAAGCGCCACAGCGGATATCGCCGCGCACACGCCGTAGGCAACCCCTACGCCCTGCGCCGTGGACGCCTGCACCCCTGCCGCAGCATTCGACGCGGTCACGCCCGTCATCACCGTCACGATAAGCGCCGTCGAGATGGCTCCGGCCACCTGCCGTCCTGTGTTGGCCACGGCGTTGCCGTGCGCGATCATATCGTTCGGAAGCGCGTTCACACCCCATGTGTTGAGAGGCATGTTCGCCAGCGCCTGGCCAGACGCCTGCAACGCGCACAAAACCGTCACGACGAGAACGGATGTGCCGACGTTCACCTGAGAGAGTGCGGCCAAAGCGCCCGTGAACAGCGCGAGGCCCGCGATGCCGATGCCGCGCGGGCCGAACCGATCGAACACGATGCCCGAAACGGGACTGATGAAGATGCCCACCGCGGCAGCCGGCAGCATGACCATGCCGGTCTCGAACGCGCTCGCTCCCAGCGAGGTCTGCAGGTAGATGGGAAGCGTCACGTTCGTCACGGCGGCGGCCGCGTTGATGAGCGTGACCAGGATGGCCGCCGAGCGGAACACGGGCGTCTTCAGGGTGCCGATGCGCAGCAAAGGCTCCGAAAGCCTGCGCTGGCGCCGAACGAACGCCACGAGGGCAACCGCGCCCACCGCGATGGGGGCCACGACGAGCGGGCTGCCCCACCCCAAACTCGACGCACTCGAAAAACCGTACAGCATGCCTCCGAACGCGACCGTGGACAGAAGAACAGAAGGCAGGTCGAGGCGAGGATCCTTGAGCTCGCCCACGTTGTCGAGCAAAAACCAGCTGGCCACAGCGATGATCAGCGCCAAGGGGACGATAGCCCAGAACATAAGTCGCCAACCGAACGCATCGATGATGGCCCCGCCCGCCACAGGCCCCACAGCCGGACCGGCCGACATCACGATGCCCGCCATGCCCATGGCAGTCCCGCGCTTCTCCGGTGGAAACACGAGCATGGGCACCACGGCCACGAGCGGCAGCTGCACGCCCGCACCGGCGGCCTGCAGCACGCGCCCCGCCAAAAGGACGCCGAAACTCGGCGCCACAGCGCACAGCACCGTGCCCGCCACGAACACCGACAACGACGCGAAGAACAGCTTGCGCGTCGAGAACTTGTCGATAAGATAACCCGATATCGGAACCATGATGCCGTTGACCAGCATGTATATACTGGTCACCCACTGGGCGTCGCCCGCTCCCACGCCGAAGGTCTGCATAAGACCCGGCAGAGCCGGCGACATGACCGTCTGGTTGAGCAAGGCCAAAAAGGCGCCGGCCACCACCACGCCCACGATAATGATCTCATGGCGAGTCGCTTTCGAAGCGCTCACCTGCGCATTCACACCCACAATACTGTCATCGCCTTTCGTCGAACCCTCCGGCGCACCCAACGACGCACGAGACGTGCGAAGTCGCCGGGCGCCCCGCGAGACTCCTTGCATGCCGTTATGATAGAAAGGAAGATCGCCCAAGATCGGGCGGCGCATCTTATACGCGCATCGACGAAAGAGCGAGCGACGCGTTGTCCACGGCGCGTTCGCGTTCGCTTTCGACGAAGGCGAACGCGTCCAAAACGCGAGTGCGACGATATGCCCGAACAACTTCGCTCATAAGGGTGAGCACCTTAAAATCGAAAGGCCGTCCTGTCAACCTGCTTCATACAGTCAACAAGACGGCCCCGCGCCTTGAAGACGCGGCAAGAGCGCGGCAAAAGGACGCCCCCTGCCGCCCCTCGCCACCCGCGCGCCGCGGCCGCGCGGCTCCGCGCCCTCGCATCGTCACAGCTCGCCAACGATGCGCCGCGTGCGGGCGGCCACCTCGGCTTTCGCGCGCTCCGCGTCCACAAGCGGCCACTGCCCGTCGCGATACACCACGCGCCCGTCACACATGGTGAGGCACACGTCCGCCCCATGGCCGGCGTACACCACGTTCACGAGCGGGTTCGTCATCGGCGTCCACGACGGCCCCGCCACGTCGAGCACGCAGAGATCCGCACACGCGCCCACGCCCACGTACCCGCAGTCCTCGCGGCCCTGCGACAGCGCGCCCGTGCGCGTGGCGGCGGCGAGCGCCTGCTTCGGCGAGATCGCGGTCGGATCGCATGCGGCCCCCTTCGCCGAAAGCGCCAGCAGGTAGAGGTCCTGCATCATGTCGTGGTTGTTGTTCGAGGCCATGCCGTCGGTGCCCAGACACACGCGCACCCCGCGCTCGAGCATCTTCGAGACGGGCGCAAATCCGCTGCCCAGCTTCATGTTGGACGCGGGGTTCGCCGCCACGAACACGCCGCGACGGGCCAGCACCTCGATGTCCTCATCGTCCACCCACACGCAGTGCGCCGCCGTCGTCGGGCAGTCGAACAGCCCCAGGCTCTCGAAGTAGCGCACGGGCGTGAGGCCGCCGTGGCGCTCCTTGCACTCCTCGTGCTCGAGCCGCGTCTCGGACACGTGCACCTGCACGCGCAGACCCCGCTCCTTCGCGTACGCCGCCAGATCGGCCACGGCCCGCGGGTTCGACGTGTACTCGGCATGGACGTTGCAGTCCACCACGATCCTTCCGTCGGCCGCGCCCTGCAGATCGCGCGTCAGCCGATCGAGGCTGCCTTTCACCGGCAGCTCGTCCAACCCCTCGCCGCCAAACGCCAGAAGCGAATCGGAGAGGTTCATCTTGACGCCCGCGTCGATGGCCGCCCGCGCGCCCTCCTCCATATGGTAGTACATGTCCGAGAAGCCCACGCATCCGTAGCGCGCCATCTCGATGCACGCGAGCAGCGTGCCCCAGTAGCAGTCCTCGGGCGTGATCTTGGCCTCGAAAGGAAACACCAGGTCGTTGAGCCATGCCTGCAAGGGAAGATCCTCCGCATAGCCGCGCAGCAGCGTCATGGGCGCATGCGCGTGCGCATTGTAGAAGGCGGGCATGAGCAGTTTGCCGCGCCCGTCGTACACCTCGTCGTACGCCGCGGCCTCCCCCCCTTCCGGCGCGGCGCCGCCCACGTAGGCGATGCGCCCGTCGCGCACGCCCACCCATTGGTGCGCCCGGAAATCCAGGTTCTCGTCGAGAAGATCGATGTCAGCAAACAGCATGCCCCGCTCCTTCGCCTCCGCGCCGCGCCGCGCGAGCCCGATTCGGTCCAACGTTTCAGTCCAACGTAGTATAAACCTTGTGCTATGATCGCGGTACAACGAGAGGCGCGCCCGCCCCGCGGGCGGGCGTTGACGACGTGAAAGAAGGAGCCATGACAGAAGAATGCACGCATGAGTGCGGCAGCTGCGGCGTGTCCGGCTGCGGCGAGCGCACAGCGCAGGGCCCGGCGACCATCGCCGCGAACGCCCGCTCGAACATCCGCCACGTCATCGGCGTGGTGTCGGGCAAGGGCGGCGTGGGCAAATCCCTCGTGACCAGCCTGCTGGCCAGCGAGATGCGCAAGCGCGGCAAGCGGGTGGGCATCCTCGACGCCGACGTCACCGGCCCGTCCATACCCAAGACGTTCGGCATCACGAATCCGCTCACGGCCGATGCCGACGGCATCCTGCCCGCCCAGGCGCAAAGCGGCATCAAGGTGGTGTCCACGAACCTGATGCTTCCGAAGGACGACGTGCCCGTCGCTTGGCGCGGCCCGGTGGTGTCCAACGCCATCAAGCAGTTCTACAGCGAGGTCAGCTGGGGCGAGATCGACTACCTGTTCGTCGACATGCCTCCGGGAACCTCCGACGTGCTGCTCACCGTGTTCCAGTCGCTGCCGGTGGACGGCATCGTCACCGTGTCGGCGCCGCAAGAGCTCGTGGCCATGATCGTGGGCAAGGCCGTGAACCTCGCGCACGACATGGATGTCGCGCTTTTGGGCCTCGTGGAGAACATGGCCTACTTCAAGTGCGACGATTGCGGCAAGGAGCACCACATCTTCGGCGAGCCGCAGGGCGCGGCCGTGGCCGAGCGCTACAACATCCCCGCCTACGCCACGCTGCCCATCGACCCCGCCTTCGCACGGCTGTGCGACGCGGGCAAGGTGGAGGACTACGACGTGGCCGGCGCGCTCGATCCCGTCATCGCCCAGATCGAGAAGGTCGGCGCCGAGTAGCCCGACGAAAACGATGCCGGCCAACCTGTCGCGGCGTCTCAGATCGAACGCGCGAAGGGCCCCGCTCAGGGGCCCTTCGCATGCGCGGTTGCGCACTCCCCTTGACCTGCCCGTCCTCCGGCTGCCCTCCCCCTCCTTCCGCGCGT
>NZ_NFJP01000002.1 GCF_002159915.1 Gordonibacter sp. An230 | reverse complement strand
AAGCTCTGGGGCGCAATCGCCGCCATCGCCGCCCTCGCCGGCGCGGTCTGCCTGCGCGTGGTCTTCTACGAGCTGGGTCTGAGCGTCTTCATGTTCTACTAGGCCCGGCCCTTGTCGGCGGCGCCGCGGGGCGGGGAGGGCCGGCTTCGCGCCGGGGCGCCTCGCCTTCCGCCTCCGGGGCCGCCTTGGCCTCCCGCCGCCCCTTTCTCCCTTCGCCGCGGGGCCCCGCCGCGCGTGGTCCTCCCCATCTGAAGCGCCCCGCGCGGGCGCGGCTCCCCTCCCCGAACCCCCTTGCAAACGGGCGAGCCGCATCCGCGCGGGGGCACTCCGGACGGGACTGAAAACGGATCGGGACGAATCTTCGAGCCTTGCTTCTCGGGCGAAGTTCCCGTTGTTGGCGCTGCGTGTCAGCTGGTTTCAAAATTCATTATCGTTCTCGAGAGGCAGGGGGAGATGGGGTTCGTGTCGGAGGGAGGGGTAGGAGATCCCTTGGTTGCGCGGCGACATCTTCCGTTTGTCTCGGGGCGGGGTTTGCGCACGCGAAGCCCTTTCAAAAGCTTGGCGTTCAAGGTATCTTGCGAGTTTTCGAGTTTTTTCGCAAACGGACGGAGCACTTCCGGAGTAGCAAAGGGGGCTGGTCAGAACAGAGGAACCTCTCCCGCAAGAAATCGGTTTAGAGGACATGCGCTTGAACCTACGACCAAGCTTTGCGCATGAGAGACTTTTATGAAAGCGGTTATGCCTTTGGGCGATTTCACGCGACCGCTCTTGACTTCGACCGCGGTAACGGCATCTCTTTGCGTCAGCACGAAGCCCACCTCGCAGGAGCCCTGTCGTCACCAGCGCACGTCGAAGCGATTTTGCCTTGAGCGTGTGGGGAGGTACGCTCTCGCAGCACTCTCGACGAGGTGGCCCCTCCGTTCTGGGTCGGCAAGCGGGAACTCCCGGTATCTTCCGTACGATGCGGTTATGAGGGCCGTGTCGTACACCATGAGGCGTGAGCAGCTTGCCTTTTCTCGGATGAGTTTGGGATCGTATTTCTGCAGGCCGCAGAGCAGTCCTGCACCGTTGAGCAGATCGAGGTAGTGCGCGACGGTCGTAGTGTTTCCGGCGCCGTCCAGTTGACCGAGTATCCTGCGATACGATAGCTCCTGGCCAGAGCGCGATGCTCTTCCGTGCGCGCCTTCTTAGTGACCAATTGTGCTCAATAGTGGTACAAAATTGATCACTGAACAATCGACGGGCGCGTATCGGGCACCATACGGGGTGCATCGGGCGATTTTACAGGTTGCGCACCATATCCACGACCTCTTTGCGCGCATGGACGCCGAGTTTGGCGTAGATGTGCCGTATGTGGCTTTTAACGGTGCCGTTTGAGATGACAAGCTGCGTTTCGATTTCGGCTATGCTCTTGTCCTGTGCGAGCAGGGCGAGCACCTCTTCCTCTCGCTGAGTCAGTCCGTGCTCATGGGATATGATCGAGCATTTTCCTTGTAGGGTGGTGTAGAACTCGCCTACCGCATCGGTTCGTTTCTGGGGTAAGGGATTGATGCCCCATGTGCTGGTGAAATCTTTGTCCGAAAGGAACAACATGGCGCAGGTTACCACCAATACGATGGCGGCGGATCCCAGAATCGCATCGTTTGCCAATCCAGAAGACGAGAGCCATGCGTGCCCGCAGGCTGCAATCGTGCTGGCCAGGACGCGGCATGCCCGTGTGAGCCCGAACAGCCAGATGGCCGTCACGCCGTACGTGTAGGATATGGTGCTGAGGACGATGAGCGTGAGGATGACGAACCCAGAGAAACCCGCGTTGATAAGGGCGTTTCCTAAACCATCGAACCCATCATAGAAGGATATGAGCAAAAAACCTCCCACGATCAGCGGTGGCGTGAGTTTGTAAAGCATGCGCGCGTCGAACCGGTCAAACAAAAGCACGTTGGAGGCGAGCACCGCGAGCGCGATAAGCAGCATGCCCATCATGCCGACATCGTTCGCCTCAAAACTCATCGATCGGGCGAGCGTCGACACGAAGGCGTATACGGCCAGCAGGATGGAAGGGCGCCAGGGAAAGGTCCAGTGGGAATCAGCGCTCTCCCTCACCTCCTCTGCTTGGTTTGGCAGCAGCTTTGAGCTGAAGAAGAGCATAATCATGGAGGCCAGGGGGAGGATCGGCACAACCGTCGTCTGGGCGAGCGGGCTCAGCGCCGAAACAAGGTAGAAAAGCAGTGCGGCGGCGATGAACGATCCCGAATAAAAAATGCTCGTCTCTTTGCGAGGGAGGCTCGAGTACAGCTCGCTCCACAAGAGGATGAGCAATGCCGTTCCAATGCCGACAAGAACGTTTCCGACGACGAAGAGCGTCGGCTCGGCATGTCCGTCGAGCGGGGCGAGCGAGGCTAGGACGGTGCCCAAGCACGAAGCGATCCCCGCACCTGCTACGTAGGGCCGTTTTGCGGATATGGGTGCGATGCGCCGTGCGAACAATGCCGCACCCACCAGTCCGATAAGGTTCGCGAGGTTCGAGAGGATGAGGGAGTCGATGGCGCGGTCGGCGGTTTCGAAGAATCCTGTGGAGTAGTGGATAGTGAAGAGCCATGCGAGGTAGGCGCCCGCTCCGAGGAATCGTATGGGAACGACCCCGCTTCCCAGAGTCGCAGTCTTCCTTTCCTCTGCGCGTGCCTTCATGAAGCCCTCCCTGCGGCAATCCGTCCCCTTGGTCGATTATAGCAACCCGTGCGGAACCTTTCGGTGGGAAAAGCTCCCCCTGTCATTGAAGCGACTCATTGAACAGGCATTTTGATCAGGGATGACAAATATCATCCCTCGGAGGCGGAGGATCGTCCGGCCTCTCTTCTGGTCAGACGGGCTGAAGCGCTCCACTATGGAGCCGTCAACCGCGCCGGGACGGATGGGCTGTCTGCTCCGTCGTCCGGCCGAAAAGCGAATGGGCGGCGAGCGCCGCTCGGAAAGGAGATCGAAGATGAATCGTTGCGTCTCGATGAGTCGACGCGGATTTCTCGCGTTTGGGGGAGCGGCTGCTGCTGCACTGGCGACGGGTTCTTTGACAGGCTGCGCTCCGTCGATGCTGCAAGAGGGTGGGTCGGCAGAGGGGTCGGGCGGCGCGACGTCCGATGTTGCCGTGTGGGCTGGCGGAAAAGTAAGCGCTACCGAACTCGAGGCATCCGCAGTGGAAGGGGAGCCGATTGTGGATTTCGTCGAGGAGCTGAGTTTCGACGTGGTCGTGGTAGGGGCCGGGACGGCTGGGCTGCCAGCGGCACTTGCCGCCCACGAAGCGGGCGCGAGCGTGGCCGTGCTGCAGAAAGAGGCTTCCCCGGTTGCGCAGGGCATGCTGGCTGCACGGGTGGTGAAAGATCGAAGCACCGAGGCGGGCATGACCGCTTATCTGCATGAGCTCCACGAGTTGAACGCCCATCGTCCCCGGATCGATTTGCTTCGAGCCTATGTCGAAAGATCGCAGGAGGCGCTTGAATGGTACGAGAGCAAGCTTGCCGCTGCAGGGTTCGATGCGTGCGAGGAAAGCGATTCCAAAGACCACGTGTACGCTGACGGCAACTGCTATGTGCAAGGATTGCTGTTCTCCGACAGCATGCAGGCTCCCACGACGGCGCTCGCTGAGCAGGCTGCAAATGACGGCGTGGAGTTCTTCTACGAAACACCAGCCGTGCAATTGGTCACGGAAGGCGGTTCGATTGTCGGAGTGGTGGGGAGAACCGACGATGGCGAGTACAAGAAGTTCCTGGCTTCGAAGGGCGTCGTCTTGGCGACGGGGGACTATCAGAACAACGAGGCCATGGTCGAGCGCTATGTTCCCGATGCGCAGGACTTCGGCCGCAAGCAGATAAACAAGACGGGTGACGGGCATCTGATGGGCCTTATGGCCGGAGCGGTTATGGAACCTGGCAGCCCGAGCAAGATGATCCACGGCGGCAAAGGTTGCTTTCGCGAGGAGCCGTTCCTTGCCTTGAACTTGAACGGGGAACGCTTCATGTACGAGGACGTGCCGTATGGGGACCGCAATACCATATTGCGAGATCAGCCCGAGCACCGCATGGTCACGTTGTTCGATGCCAACTATGCCGATCAGGTGTACGGGTGGGGAAGCGATCCCACCGTTCCCACGGTGGCGAATGGCACGCCTGAGAAAATCGCGGCGTTCGTCGAAGACGGGACGTTGCTTGCCGCCGATTCCATCGAGGAATTGGCGCAGACCGTCGGCCTTCCTGTTGAAGCGACGGTTGCCTCGGTGCGGCGCTACAACGAGCTGTGCGCGAAAGGCGAGGATCTGGACTTCGGCAAAGCATCGAAATACCTCAGGCCGGTTGACACGCCGCCGTTTTATGCCATGCCGCGTGAGTATGCCGTGTCGGCTATCTTGGGCGGGCTTTTGGTGAATGCCGACGGCCAATGCCTGAACGAGGAGGGCGAGCCGATCAAGGGCCTGTACGCCGCTGGCAACTGCTCCGGTCCGTTTTACGGTCGTTACGATTACTCTCTGTCCACCATGGGCTTGTCGGTGGGCCGTTGCATCACATGCGGCTATCTAGCTGGTCGAGCGGTTGCGGGTGCATAAATAGATGGCATAGCCAAGTGTCTCGTGCATGGCTTTGCGCGATGGGGTTGATGCGACGCGCGGAGTGGGGCGCAGGGCCTGTCAAAAGGTTTTGCTGGCTGCCTTCGCCCTTCTCCGGCGTCAGCTTTCGTAATGATGGATGAGCAGCAGAAGCTCGCTTTGAGTGTGCACGTCCAGTTTGGCGTATATGTTGCGCATGTGGCTTTTCGCCGTTGACGTGCTCACCACAAGCGCTTCAGCAATGGCCGCTGCCGTCATTCCCTCCGAAAGAAGTACGAGTATCTCCTCTTCTCGCCTGGTCAATCGATACTCTTTTGCGATATCGCCGCACACTTGCGACGCGATTCCTTTTCTGGTCGTTTTTTGTGCCATTTCATGGGGGTCTGAATGGGTCGAGCCGTTTGGCGCGTATTTCTGACGACTGTGATCGAGGATAATTCCCACGATATTTCCCGCTATAAGCACCGTGATGAAGCCTATGGCGGCCAGTGTGTACAGCTGAGCGTTTGATGTGCCGGACAGAGCAGTGGAAAGGACTTTCCCTGTCTGGTACAAGATGAGCGCGATACCCCATGCGATAAGAGGCGATCGCTTATGCGGTATCAAGAACGGCACGATCCACATGAGGAACAAGGCCAGCTTCTGCACGATGTTGAGTGGCGCCACGTACAGGAACGAGAGGGAGCCGCCTAGCAGGTCGGTGAGGTATAGCGTCAATACGAGCAAAGGCAGCAAGAGCGGGTTGTACAATTCCAGCTTGCGACGACCCCAGAAGTGTGTGACGAGGGCCAAGATCAACAAGCTTGAGAGCATCGTTCCAAATGCGGCCGCCAGTTGGATGCTCAGCGATGTGATCGCTCGATCTTGGTTGGGCACCCATGAGAAGTGGACGTTGCCGAACACGAACGAATAGCAGGCGAGCGGCAGGAGGAAGATCAGCGCGGTGCTTGCGCGGGATGGCGAGTCGGTCATGAGGGATTGGTCGATTCCGGATGGACCGCAGGCTTCGATACCTCTGTCCGGCTGGTAATGATCGATCATCTGGAGGCGATCTTTGAACCAGTACAGGCAAGCGACGGAAAGAAACGGGACGAGCGCGAGCATGGTGTATGCCCCTCCTTCTTTAAGCAGTGCGGAAAGGGCGTTCACGCCGCTCAGGGCGAGCAGGGATAGCGCGAGCACGACGGCGAGAGGGCGCGCTCCTAAAGGGAGCAGCACCTCTGCCCAGCAAAGCATGAGCAGCAGTTCGCATGTGCGCCGGACGCATCGCGAAAGGAATACGAGTTCGTCCGGCGGGGGAACGGTCGTTACGCTTGTGGCGAGCAGCGCCGATCCGGCAAGAGCTCCGGCGATCACGAATCCTACGGTCATGTGGCGATGGAGTCTGAAAGTCGGTTTCGCATGATAGACGAGCAGAAAAGCGATGAGGATCGCTATCGCGACAATACCAGGAAAGGCGGAGGCGAGGCTTCCCGGTTGTGCGTCCTGAAACGACGACATGCGCGTGCTCTCGCTTGCGTAGAGCGAAAGAGAAAGCCCGATGATGGCGATATGCGTTCCTGGCGTGGCGTCGACGATCTTCGCAACGAGCGCTCTCGATCCCGTCTCCTGCATCGCACCCCCCTGTACGGGAATCCACAGCATCAGGATACCCGAATTGTCGGGGCTTGGCGTGGTTTGCCCTGTGATTTTCCTGACGGAGCGGGAAAATCATACTCGAGTATGAGAGGCATCGTGCGCGATCTCTCCCTCAATTTCGACTTGCCGTGCGATGCGACCCATGCTCGCATCGCATACCGTGAAAGCGCCTGCCGACAAGGCGAGGCGGGTTCGAAGAGGATGACGAGAGAGGAGCGGGAATGCGAAAGTTGCTCAGCACCACGAGGCGCAGCTTTCTCAAATTAGCTGCCGTGGTCGCCGGATGCGCGGCGGTGTCCGGTGCGGTCACGTCGGCCGAGAAGGCGCTTGCCGAAACGGAAGCCGCTGGGTCGACGGCAGAAGTCAAGCGCGTGCGTACCGCATGCCGCGGATGCGGCAAGATGGAGTGCGGCGTATGGGTGACCGTTCAAGATGGTCGTGCCGTCAAGGTGGAAGGCGATGAATCAGCCTATCAGTCGAACGGCAACTGCTGCTCGAAGGCTCAAGCGTCCATCCAGGCGGCTTACCATCCTGATCGCCTGCATTACCCGTTGAGGCGCACGAATCCCAAAGGCGAAGATCCGGGGTGGGTGCGCATTAGTTGGGACGAGGCTATCAGGGCCTGTCATGAGAAATTCACAGAAGTGAAGGATAAGTTCGGCGGCGAAGGGATCATGACCATGACGGGCACGTCGCGTTTCTGGGGCATGGGCGCTTCGCGTCTTGGCAGGTTGTACGGGTCGGTCAACGGTCATGGGGCGGCGCAGATCTGCAAGGGAATCCGACGAGATGCGGGCAGCCTCACCATCGAGAACGGCATCTTCTTTCACGAGACGGTGGGTTTCCCGAAGGTGTACGTGCAGTGGGGCACCGGCCCATCCATCTCGAACTACGATGACAGTTGCCGCACCATTACCGAGACTATCGCCCGTGCCGAGACGTACATCCTAGTAGATCCGCGCATGAACAACGAAGGCAAAGAGGCCGATATACATCTGGCGTTGCGTCCCGGTACCGATGGCGCCATGGCGTTGGGCTGGACGCATCTTGTGATGAAGAACGGTTGGGAGGACCATACGTTCTGCACGCGGTGGAGCAACGGACCCTTCCTATATTGCGAAGACCTGGATCTTGACGACGAGCCGTTCTTCACAGGCAAGTTCACTAAAGGCAACGGACTGAACGTGAAGACGCGCCTTCTGCGCGAGTGCGATCTGGTCGAAGGCGGCAGCGTGAGCCGCTTCATGGTGTGGGACAGCCTGAATGAACGGTTGACGTACTTCGATGCCGACGAGGAGGTCGGGCTGTGGGAAGGCGAAAGCGGCCATCACATCCCCACGACGTTCACGGACTACGTGCGCCCTTCTGGCGATATGCGCAATCCTTCCGAGGGCGACGTGTCTGGACGCATTCCCGATCCCACTCGATTCGAGAACGAGATAGAGCCCGAGCTGTGGTACGAGGGAGAGGTCACGCTCAAGGACGGGCGCACGGTGAAGGTGAAGAGCGTATGGCAAAAGTATTGGGACGACGTGGTGTCCAAGTACACGCCCGAACGTACGGGAGAGATATGCGACGTCGATCCAGCCCTTATCGAGAAGGCTGTCGAGGCGTGGGCGGGACAGCGGTTTGATCCTCGTTTCGCAAACGGTGGCTTGCACTACCAATTGGCGCCCGAGCAATGCGGCAACTCGCTGCAGAACTTCCGCGCGCTCGGCATACTGTCTGCCATGGTCGGCGCTTACGACTCTCCGGCCGGTAATCGGGGCATGACGCGCGTGCCGGTGGATGCAGGCGGGGTGGCCGTGCCCTATTCTGCGCCCAAAGAGCCCGCGCCGTTCAAGGAAGTGTTCGAAAAGAATGCGAACAAGGCTTCGGCGCAAGATTTTCCGCTTGTCCGTTGGACCGGGCGTGATGATGCGCGCTGCATTTGGCAGGCCGCCAATGAAGGCGATCCGTATCCCATAAAGGGATGCATTTGCTGTGCGGGCGACTTCCTCAACCAATCGAATGCCACGTATGCATGGGATGCTCTCAAGCAGATGGATTTCTTTGTCGATATCGATCTGTGGCACCATCCCACCTCGGAGTTGGCTGACATCAAGCTGCCCGCGCAACATTGGATGGAGATACCCGGCTTCGCGCGCATCTCACAAGGTGCGCACGGGGCATACGGGGCGAACGTCAATTGCATTGAGCCTCCGGGCGAATGCTTGTTCGAAGTCGAGATTGCTCAGCTTTGGTACAAGGAGGCGGGCGTGCCGCTTTACGATCCCAAGACGGGGGATGCATGGGGGCCGGTCAGCCGATACATGGATTTCTGCGTCAAAGGGACGGGCATGACGGCCGAGGAGTACCTTTCCAAGTTCGCTGAGCACGGTTGGTTTCGTGCGAAAGACGATTATCCTGACGTATGGGGTACGTATCATCGGTACGAGACAGGGTACCTTCGACAGGTCGACGGCATGCAGTACGTGAAAGGCGACGGCATGCCCGGCATGCCGACACCGTGCATGAAGATGGAGATATGGTCGACCATCATGGAGACGTATCTGAGCCCTGAAATGGGGCATTTGCCCGAGAAGCTACAGGGCTACACACCATCCGAAATATGCTTCCCCGAATACAAAGAGCCTCCGCTTTCGCCGGTGAGCACACCGGATCTCATGGAGGAGTATCCCTTCAACATGACCACCGGCCGACGCAATCCTGTGTACTTCCACACCGAACACCGGCAGCTGCCGTGGTGCCGAGAGCTTTGGCCCGCGCCGCGCGTGGAGATCAATCCCGACGATGCGCGGGAGTTGGGCGTCGAGCAGGGCGACTGGGTGTGGATCGAGTCCAAGGATGGCAAAGTGCGCGAGGTGGCCGATCTGTATTACGGCATCAAGAGGGGCGTGATAAACGCCGAACATGCATGGTGGTTTCCAGAGAGCAAGGTGTCTCCCACCCACGGTTGGGAGCTGGTGAACATCAACGTGTGCGTTGACCGCATGGCCCAGGATCCCTTTACGGGTTCCTCGCAGCTGCGTGCGTATCCGGTGAAGGTGTACAAGGCCACGCCCGAAAATTCCCCGTTCGGCAACCCGGTGCCGTGCGATGCGGATGGGACTCCGGTTATCAGCGATGCATCCGATCCGCGTCTGAAAGAGTGGCTTCCCGTCTACGAGGGGAGGGAGTGAAGCATGACCCAATATGCGATCATAACCGATCTTAACAAATGCGTGGGATGCTTGGCGTGTTCGGTTGCCTGCAAATCAGCCAACAGCGTTCCTGTTGGGAGTTTTTGGAACAAAGTGCTGCGCATTGGACCGAATCCTCGCTACGAGGGCGCGGTTTTGCCCGACGTCGAGATGTACTTCCTTCCCGTGGGCTGCCAGCACTGCGCCGACCCCGAGTGCGTGAGGGTGTGCCCCACGGGCGCCTCGCGCAAGCTCGAGGATGGCACTGTGCAGATCGACAAGTCCAAGTGCATCGGCTGCCAGTTCTGCGCGATGGCCTGCCCCTACAACGTGCGCTACCTCAACGAGGAGGAGGGCGTGGTGGAGAAGTGCACCCTCTGCGAGCAGAAGGTCGCCCAGGGCGAGCTCCCGCAGTGCGTGGCCCAGTGCGGCGCGCGGGCGCGGTTCTTCGGCGATCTGGACGCGGGCTACGATTCGTTCGTGGCTCCTGGACGTGTGCTGGACTACGAGGCGACATACGAGCAGGTTCACGATGCTCGGGTGCCCATGTTGCAAGCTGTTCAAGAGTTCGCCGACGATCAGGTGGTTGTTCTGCCCAACGTGGGTAACAACCCGTCGTTCGCGTACATCCTGCGCGACATGACGTGGAAGGGAGGGGAGTAGCATGGAGCTGCAGTGGCCTTTGATCGTCTTCACCACGCTCGTGGCGTGGTCGGCAGGGCTCTTCGGGACGCAGGCGCTGCTGGCGGCCGGCGGGCACGCGAAGGGGTCGCAGACGCCGGCGTGGGTCGCCTCGGCAGCCCTGCTGGCCGCCGGCGGCGTCGCGGTGTTCTTCCATCTTGAGCACTGGGAGAGGATCTTCAACGGGTTCGGGCACCTGACGAGCGGCATCACCCAGGAGCTGATCGCGGTCGTGGCGCTGGCGGCGGTGGCCGTCGCCTACCTGGTCGCGATGCGCAAGTCCGATGACGGCGCGAGCGTCCCGAGGTGGCTGTGCTGGGTCGCGGTCGCGATGTGCGCGGCGCTCGTGGCCGTGATGGCGCACAGCTACACCATGGCCGCGCGCCCCGCGTGGGACTCGGCGCTGTGGATCCTCTACGCGCTGGGGAACTCGTGCGCGCTCGGGCCCTGCACGATGGCCGTGATCATGGAGCTCAAGGGCGACAACGTGAAGCCGGTCGCCCTCCCGGCCCTGATCGGTGCCGCGATTGCCGCCGCGACCGCCGTCGCCTTCGCCGCCTTCCTGCAGGCGAGCGGCGGCTCTTTCGCCGAGGTGGGCTACTACTTCGACCCCACTCGTCCCACCGCCGGCATGGCTGCCGCGGCCGCCCTCGTGGCCGCCCAGGCGCCGCTGCTGTGGGGAGGCGCGGTGGCCGTCGGCGGGGCCCTGCCGCTCGCCGCCGCCCTCGTGGGCGGGAGGTCCGGCAGCTGGAAGGCGTGGGGCGCCCTCGCCGTGGCCTGCGCCCTTGTCGGCGCGGTGTGCCTGCGCGTGGTCTTCTACGAGCTGGGTCTAAGCGTGTTCATGTTCTACTAGCGATTCCCTTCGACCGCGCTTGTGGATCCCTTCTTCCGTAGGCGCGCAAGACTTCGGGGCCCTCTTCGAGCGCGATTCGCCTCCCCAAACCCCCTTGCAAACGACGGATCGCCCTCGAAAAGGGCCCCGAAGCGTCCGGATGCTGGAACAACGGCGCTATGCGCCCGGGATCGGTGAGCAGGAAGTCACGGTAACGCACCGTGCGTCGCTGTCATAAGGGAGGCGTCGTGGACCATGAGGAGGGCGAGCTCGTCTTTCGCGCATGGTCATCCTAGCGAGCAAATTTGCTCACCAGGAGCGCGCAGTTGCCCACTAGGTAATTAACGCTTCGGTGTCCGACGAGTTCCCGCTGCGCATGGTCGCATGCGTCTTTCGGTTTAGAATGTTGTCTCGAGATGTTCCCGATGGGGATTGCGTGGCGTGCGTGCGCAAGAGGCGTCCCACAAGGGAGAATCGAATCGCGGTCGTTCGCGTTTTCTCCGCTGCGTCAGCTCCATCTCCCAGCGTCCTGCGCGCGGGCTTCCGATTCGCCGCATACGCCCTTCGTCCTTCAGGGACGCTATCGCTCGCTCGACGGTGCGCTTCGACGAACCGATCCGCTCGGCCACGTCGTTCACGGTGGCGCGAGGATCCCCCTCGAACGCATCCATCACGGCGAGGTGAGCCGACGGGATGGGTTTACGGACGCGCAGTAGGGCTCCATGGCATCGCGGATGGCCCTCAGCATGAATGCGATGAAGCGGGTGGAGGCCCCGTCTGCATTGGATGCGTTCAGGGCGGCGTAATAACCGCTCTGTTGCCGAATCATGCTTTCACGGGAAGCCATGCCGGCATAGGTCGCCATCGGGCGAGAAGCAGGGTGCGCTAGAGCCGGCCCGTTCTGCCGTTTCCGTTGGAGAAAGGGTGTGCGAACTCAAACTCGTAGTGGAACACGCAGGAGGCGATCAAAGGCAGCGCCTCGGTGCCTCTGAGCCATGCAAGTAGATCGGACATGGCTTCGGGAGCGTAGGTGGCCGGCGTGCCCGCGTGGACGAGGACGCCTCGTTCGTCGTGCACGCCTGCGTTCTTTGAGCGGAACCTGCCTGCGTCTTTCGCAAGCCCTTCCATCATCGTTCCGTGGGCTCGATGGAGGTCGTCGAGGCTGAAGGGGTCCAGCTCGCTCATGAGGTCGTAGGCTCGCTTGGAGTTCTCGACCTCCCTGATGTCGTCGGGCGGGCCGAGAACCCGCTTCCCCTCGAGAACGGCGGTCACCTGCTCCTCGGTGAGCGTGTTTTGCTCGACGGCAAGCGAAAAATGGATTGTCTGTATGCGCAGCCGACGATGCAGGGTGGGCGAGGCGGCAAGATCGGAGGCGGGGGAGAGGCCTCCCGCCATCTCGGCGATTTCGAGCGCGACGGTTGAAATGTCGGGCGTTATTTCGAAGGGCGGTTCGTAGGGCATGGGCAGCCCCGATCTTTTACCGCCGGCATTTTGCCGCCAATGGCGGTAAAGCGGAACACCTGCGCGAGGCAATGGGGCGGCGGGCTTGAAGACGCGGCTCTTCGCAATCAAGGAGAGGCGCGGCTCCGTGTCAAAGCGTCGTCGGCTTGCATCTGCCCTCCGCCTTCGGCTGGCCCGTTCCGACGGTGGTCGGAGCCTTTCGGTCGTGTGGCGGCGAGGGCCGCCTCGGAGTTCCGCTACCCCTGTCGGCCCTCAATCACATCGAGAAACTCCTGTTTGCTATGGACGTCCATCTTCTGGTAGATGTGGCGCAGGTGGGTGGTCACGGTGCCTCGCGACAGGTAGAGCTCCTCTTGGATGCGGGTGCTCGAGCGGCCCTTCGCGAACAGGACCATGATCTCGGTCTCTTTCGGCGACAGTCCGTATTCGTCGGCCACTTCCTTGCAGCGGTCCTGGAACCGCTGGCGCTTCGGCTCGGCAGCGTCCGCCTTTTCCTCGTCGCCCTTCGCCAGCGCGATGAGGTCGCTCTCGCTGAACACGAACATGTACGAGATGAGGATGGCCAGCGTCGCCAGAAGCGCGATCAGGCTGAGCGTCTGCGGCTGGAACGGCGCGAGCGCGCATACGGCCTGCCCGGCGGCCGAGCCCAGCAGCACGCCGAGCGTCACCATGCCCCAGCCGATGCCGAACACCATGTGCGACGACAGCCGATAAGTGAACGAGATGTCCGCGAGCAGGATCCAGATGAGCACGTTGAACGTGCCGTAGCCCGTGAGCGCGATGGTGCTCTCGATCTCGGAATAGCCGGTGAACACGGGCAGCAGCATGAAGAACACGGCCATCACCAGCATCACCGAGCGGTACACCGGTCGCAGCCCCGTCTCGCGCGAGAACAGCACGCACCCGTAGATGATGGCCATGGTAAGCAGGCTCGACCAGAGAAGCGGGAAGCGGTAGAAGCTTTCGGCCGATGCGCCGATGGAGGTCATGAACACCGCGCGCACCACGCCGTCGGCCAAGCCGATGAGGCATGCGCAGACGCCGATCTTCCACGCGAACGAGCCCAGGTGTATCTCGAACGGCTTCACAGCAGGCTCGCGCGAGGGCGACCAGGCCTTCATCTTCACGAACAATATCCACCCCGACACCGCAGGCAAAAGAGCGCACACGATGCACGCCAGCACGGAGGGCAGCCCCAGCACGAGGGGAAACAGCGCGGCTGCGATAAAGAAGGCGAGCGGCGCTTCGAACGAGGTGCATCGCGGGTCGACGTTGCGGTAGAGCTCGCCGTAACCGAGATCGATGATGCCCGACCCTCCGCCCGTGAGCAGCGCGCCCGCCAGGCAGAGCGCGACTTCGGGAGCTCCCGGCAGCGTCGCGGAGGCCAGCGCCAGCGTGCCGGACGCGACGAGCACAGGCCCGAGCGCGCGAAACGACGGCTTGCCGATGAGCGCGGCGAACCGCTCGTGCAACACGGCGCTCGCCAGCAGGGTCGCGCACAGCATGACGGTGGAGCCGAGGTAGGCGATGCCCGGCACGGTCTGGCCGTTCCAGGTCATCGAGCTGGCGGCGGTTCCCAGGAACATGAGGTACACCCACGCGCGCGCCATCGCGAACCCCAGCATGCGCAGGTTCAGCAAGCTGCGCGGTTGCGTCTGCCGCAGGCGATCCCGTGCGATAGCGATCGACGATGGCTGCTCCATGAGAACCCCCCCCTCAAGATCTCGCCCCCGAGGCCCTAATTATACTCTGCGTTATGCGTTGGCATGCTCCGGCAGTTCATCGATCCTTATGGCTGCAACCGTCATTTATCAGGCATTTTCTCAAAATCATGGGAAACGCATGATGCCGCGCGCGCCTTTTTGCGAAAGTTTTCGCAGAAACGCATGATGCGCTTCGCCCGTCGACGGGCCAGACTGAGGGCCATCCGGAAGGCGGCAGGAGGCCGCCCTCTCCGAACGACGGAAGAAGGAGGAGGAATGGGCAAGCTCAACCTGACGCGCCGAACGTTCGCGAAGCTCTCCGCCGTGACCGGCGCGGCCATCGCCTGTGCGACCGCCGCCCCGCATGCGGCACTCGCCGAGGACGCGACCGCGTCCGCCAAAGGCGGCGATGTCAAACGCGTGCGCACGTGCTGTCGCGGCTGCGGCAAGATGGAATGCGGCGTGTGGGTGACCGTTCAGGACGGGCGCGCCGTGAAGGTGGAAGGCGACCAGTCGTCGTTCCAGTCGAGCGGCAACTGCTGCGGGAAGTCGCAGTCGTCCATCCAGGCGGCCTACCATCCCGATCGGATCTACCATCCCATGAAGCGCACGAACCCCAAAGGAGAGGATCCGGGTTGGACGCGCATCAGCTGGGACGAGGCCATGCAGATCATAGGAGAGAAGTTCAACGAGATCATGGAGCGCTACGGCGGGCAGGCCATCTTCAACATGTGCGGCACGTCCCGTCAGTGGGTGTACGCGCCGTACTGCTTCTACAAATGGCTGTTCGACACGCCGAATGCGCATCTGGCCTCGGAGATCTGCAAAGGCCCGCGCCGCCTGATGGGCTGGATCAGCTCGGTGGACGGCGCGCCGTGGATGGCGCTGCGCGACGGGCCGCGCGTGTACGTGCAGTGGGGCACTGCACCCGAGAACTCCAACTACGACGACAGCTGCCGCAACCTCGTGGACAAGATGACCGAAGCCGATGTGCACATCTGCATCGACCCGCGCCTATCGGGTTCTGGCAAGGAGGCCGACTATTGGCTGAACCTGCGCCCCGGCTCCGACGGCGCGCTGGCGCTTGCCTGGCAGCGTATCATCATCGAGCACGACTTGGTGGACTGGGAGTTCGTGAAGCGTTGGACCAACGCGAGCTTTCTCGTGGTGGAGGACATGGAGCCTACGGGCGGGCGCTACTTCGAGCTGTCGTCTCCTATGGCGGGCTCGACGGCGGGCTCTCCCGCCCCGCCGGCGGACATAGCGGGAACGAAGCTGAAAACGCGCCTGCTCAAGGAGTCGGACGTGGTTGAGGGCGGCAGTCCTCGCAAGTTCTACGCTTGGAACAAGCTGGCCAACGGCGGAGCCGGCGGGCTGGTGTTCTGGAACACCGACACCACCCAGTGGGAAGGCTGCAACCATGTGGCGCCGACGCGCGACCAGATGGAGGTGGTGTACGAAGGCACATCCCAAGAGGGCTACCTGCCGCCCCTCTCGTACGGCGAGCTGGTCGATGCGGGCATCGATCTGGACATGCGCGAGTCGCACGAGGTGACGTTGCTCGACGGCAGCGTCCATACGGCTAAGCCGGTGTGGGCCTATCTTGAGGAGTCGGTGGCCGATTGCACGTTGGAGTGGTGCCAGGAGATCACCGGGCTCGATCCGGCGCTCGTCGAAGAGGCGTGCCTTGCGTGGGCAACGCGCCCCGAAGGGCAGACCTACGGCAACGGGGGCATTCATCTGAACCTCGCGCCCGACCAAATTGGCAATTGCACGCAGACGGTTCGCGCGGTCATCCATCTCATGTACATGACCGGCAACTTCGACGGCCCCGCCGGCAATCGCGGCCTCACGCGCTCCCCCCTTGACGAGCAGGCCACGTCGGTTCCCGGCTCCAATATGCCTCAGGAGGTGAAGGCCCAGCTCGTCGCCTTGGGCACCATCCCCATGGAGGGGGTGACGCCCGACCCGACGAACCTGCCCGACAAGATCGACACGCTGTCCAACATGATAGGCGCGGAGAAGTTTCCGCTCACGGCATACTACAACGAGTGGGCGGATGCGACGATGATCTGGGAGGCGTGCATCAACGGAGATCCGTATCCTCTCAAGGGCGGCATCAACGAGTCCGGCTCGTTCATGAACATGTCCAACGCCACGCTGGCCTGGGAGGGCCTGTCTAAGCTGGACTTCTGGGTGGACATCAACATGTTCCACCATCCCGGTACCGAGATGGCCGACATCCTGCTGCCGTGCCAGCATTGGCTGGAGATCAACAACATCCGCGTGTCGCAGGGGGCGTCCGGCGGCATCGGGGCGACGGTGCGCTGCATCGAGCCTCCAAGCGATACGAAGTTCGACCACGATATCAGCCGCCTGATCTTCGATGCCGTCGGCGGTCCGAACGCCACGTGGAACTCGCTGATCGATGCGACGAAGCCGGCGCCGGAGCATTGCGACGAGCGCATGGACGAGTGGTTCGCCGTCAACAGCGTCGCCAACTCCAAGGTGGCGTGGGGGTCTTGGCAGGAGTTCTCCGACTACTATCAAGAGAACGGCTGGATCAATGCCAAGGAGATCGAGCCTGATCGATGGGGCACGTATCGCCGCTTCGAAACGGGTTGGATGCGCATGGGCAAAGACGCGTGCACGGGCAAGCTGTTCAACTGCGACAACGAGACGGGCGAGCCGGTGAACAACTTCGGCTTCCCCACGCCCACGGCGCTGGCAGAGTTCTGGCCGATGCTGTTCGAAGCGTACGCCGTCGATCGTGCCAACGAGTTCGAACCGGGCAAGTACGACCTTATCCACGAGATGCTGCCCCACTACGATGAGCCGGCATCTGGCCCCAAGGGCGACGTCGACACGAGCGAGTACCCCATCATCCTCACCACGGGACGCCGCATTCCCGTGTACTTCCACTCCGAGCACCGACAGCTGCCGTGGTGCCGCGAGCTGTGGCCGGCGCCACGCCTGGAGTTGAACCCGGAGGATGCCGCGGAGTTGGGTCTCGAGCAGGGCGACTGGGCCTGGATCGAGACCGAGTGGGGGAAGGTGCGCCAAGTGGTGGATCTGTACTACGGCATCGCGAAAGGCTGGGCGAACGCCGAGCATGCCTGGTGGTTCCCCGAGCTGCCCGCTCCCACGCATGGCTTCACGCTCTCGTGCATCGACTGCATCTGGGATCCTCACGGGCAGGACAAGCACATCGGATCGTCGCACATGCGCGGCGTGCCGGTGAAGATTTACAAGGCCACGCCCGAGAACTGCCCGGACGGCAAGGTCGTCCCCTGCGCGCCCGAAGACGGCACCGAGATCATCTACGATGCGTCCGACCCGCGCCTGAAGGAATGGCTGCCCAACTACGAGATTCGAGAGGAGGCGTAGGACATGACGCAATATGCGATCATCACCGACCTCAACCGGTGCGTCGGCTGCCTGGCCTGCATGGTGGCGTGCAAGGCTGTGAACAACGTGCCCATCGGCAGCTACTGGAACAAGGTGCTGCGCATCGGGCCTTCCCTGAAGGAAGGCGCTACCTCGTCGCGCGACGTCGAGATGTACTACCTTCCCGTGGGTTGCCAGCATTGCGCCGACCCCGAGTGCGTGAAGGTGTGCCCGACAGGCGCCTCGCACAAGCTGGAGGACGGAACCGTGCAGATCGACAAGTCGAAGTGCATAGGCTGCCAGTTCTGCGCGATGGCCTGCCCCTACAACGTGCGGTATCTGAACGAGGAGGAGCGGGTCGTCGAGAAGTGCACGCTCTGCGAGCAGATCGTGGGGCAGGGCGGTCTTCCGCAATGCGTCATCCAGTGCGGCGGCCGCGCGCGCTTCTTCGGCGATAAGGAGAAGGGCATCGAGTCGTTCGAGGCGCCCGCCGTGGGATACGACGTGGACCGCTCCTACGACAACCTGTACACGGGTAACCGCGTGACGCTCGGCGAGCTGGCGCAGGACTTCGACGAGGCCACCGACCTGCACCGCCTGCCCGACGTGGGCAACGGGCCTGAGTTCTCGTTCATCCTGCGCAACCGCGAGTGGAAGGGAGGGGAGTAGCATGGAGCTGCAGTGGCCTTTGATCGCGTTCACCACGCTCGTGGCGTGGAGCGCGGGGCTCTTTGCGAGCCAGAGCTTGATGGCGCTGGTCGGAGCGGGGAAGAAGTCGCAGATGGCTGCCTGGGTGGCGTCGGCCGTGCTGCTGGCCGTCGGCGGGATCGCGGTGTTCTTCCATCTTGAGCACTGGGAGAGGATCTTCAACGGCTTCGGGCATCTGACCTCCGGGATCACGCAGGAGCTCATCGCCATCGTGGTGCTGGCCGTCGTGGCGGTCGTCTACCTGGTGATGATGCGGAAGTCCCCCGACGGAGCCAGCGTGCCGAAGTGGCTCGCGGGCGTGTCCATCGCGGTGTGCGTCGTGCTCGTGGCCGTCATGGCGCACAGCTACACCATGGCCGCGCGTCCGGCTTGGGACAGCGTGCTCTGGATCCTGTACGTCCTCGGCAACGCCTGCGTCCTGGGCTCGGCCACCATGGCCGTCGTCATGTCGCTCAAGGGCGACGACGTCAAGCCGGTGGCGCTCCCGGCCCTCGTCGGCTCGGCTCTGGCCGCCGTCACCGCCATCGCCTTCGCCGCCTTCCTCCAGGCGAGCGGCGGCTCCTTCGCCGAGGTCGGCTTCTACTTCGACCCCACGCACCCGACCAAGGCGATGGCCGACGCCGGGGCCGCCGCCTCGGCCCAGGCGCCGCTCCTCTGGGGCGGGGCCGTGGCCGTCGGCGCCCTCGTGCCGCTGGCCGCCGCCTTCATGGGCAAGCGCACGTCCAACTGGAAGCTCTGGGGCGCAATCGCCGTCGCGGCCGCCCTCGTCGGCGCGGTCTGCCTCCGGATCGTCTTCTACAACCTGGGCCTCTCGGTCTTCATGTTCTACTAGCGTCGGAGTGTCCCAAATGGGTGTCCCAAATGGGGACAGTCCCCATTTGGGACATTCGGAGCCCCCTGCGGGCGCGGTTCGTTCCCCCAACCCCTTGCAAACGACGAGCCGCCCCCGCAGGGGGCTCCCTTTCATTTCAAGTTTGAGAGTAACCCAAGGTCAGGAGGATGGCGTGCCTTGATCAGCTCGACACGCTCCGCTCCGAATCCTGCGCCAGGTCGATCAGCTCTTGCTGCGAGTGGATGCCCATCTTCTCGTAAATGTGGCGGATGTGCGTGGCCACGGTGTTCTTCGATAGCACGAGCGCGTCGCGGATATAGGGGCGGCTGCGACCTTGGGCCAGCATGAGGAACACCTCCGTCTCTCGGTTCGAAAGGCCGAAGCGTCGCGCGACGGCGAGGCGGCGCTCGGCGATCACGTCGTCCGCGTCGGCGTCGTCTCGGGCTTGGATCCGGTTCGCAGCAGCGCAGCCCTCCGCCGTTTTCGCCATCGCCTCGGCCGCGTCCATCCACACCACGTCGCGTCTTGGCACGAGCAGCGACACCACGGTGAAGGCTCCCACGAGCGCGAGGCAGACGAGGGCGGCGTTCGCCGGGCTGCCGCCGATGAGCCCGCTTACGGCCGGTTGAGCCATGTAGCCAGCGAACACGCCCCCGTACGCGGCGCATTCGCCGATGCCCACGTACCAGGTGGACGTGCGTCCGGTCCTCTGGGAGAGGCGCACGAAATAGAGCACCATGATGATCTCGATGCCGGTGAACACCGCGTTCATCAGCACGCGCGAGGCCACTGCGGCCAGAAGCGTGCCGAATGCGGTGGCTATGACGGCGAACACGAAGGGAGCCGATATCCAACGGAACAGGGCCTCGAGGTTGATGCGGCGTGAGAAGAGCACGATGCCGGCGGCGATGGCCAAGGCGAACAGCATGCCGAGGATCGTCGCCGCAGTTTCCGTGCGCGCCGAATTGCCGGCGAGCGATATGGCAGGCAACATGCATCCCATGCCGTACACAGCGAAGATCACTAGGAACATGCGCACGATGTTCAGGCGGCGCACGGTGCCCGCCTCCCGAGTCTCCTCGGCGTTCGCGGGCGGTATGACGCCCAGGTCGAGTGCGCGCTTCGACAAAAGCAACAGCGCGCCGGATGCGAGCGGCAGCACGGCCACGATAGCCGCTGCGGCAACGCCGCGGAAGGCGGGCACCACGAGCGCGCATGCCAGCGTGGCGGCGAACGAGGCGGGCACAACGGTCTCGACGACGCCCGTCTCCGTGCGCGCGAAGAGGCACGTCCACAAGATGATGAGGATGACCGGGCCGATGCCCGTTCCCATGCCTGCGAGGAGGTAGGCTGCATCCTGCGCTAAGCCGGTTAGGAACGGGTGCGCCACGGCGAATACGGTGCCTACTGCGGTCAGCACGGGTCCTGCCACGTACAGCGAAGGGAACGTCGAAAGCTCGCGCGTCCGGCCGACCAGGCTTGCAGCGACGCAGGCCAGGGGAGTGATGGCTGCCGAAAGCGCCCAGACCGTGTCCGTTTGCAGCGGCTGGCCGTCGTTGAACGATGAGAACAGGGGAATGTCCCACAGGCATGTGCTCCATGCGTAGATCAGCCCGAATCCAAGCATGCGCATAGGGAACGAGGGCTCCATGAGCGCTGCAATGCGGTCTATGCCGCGAAGCTTCGATGCCGTTCTGACCACCATGCTCCTCTCCGCGTGTGAACGAAGATATCGGAATTCCAGGGTGCGTCCATCACCTCGTTGCGGTGATTTTACCGCCGTTTCCCCAGAAGGAAGCCTATCGCCTCCCTTTGCGGCGATGCGCCTGCGACGGACCCGAGCCTACAATGCAGTCGTCGTTTCAAGGAAGTTCATCAAGGAGGAGAGCAGCATGGGCACATCGATGGATCGCCGTTCGTTTCTGGGATTGAGCGCCATGGGAGCGCTCGCGGCGGGGGCGGGGCTTGCGGGATGCGCGCCCCAACAGGCCGATGCGCCTGCGACGTCGGCCGATGCGGCCGAAACCGCCGGGCGGCAAGCATCAAATGGCATTCCGCGCAAGGAAGGCTCACAGAAGAAGGAATGCGACGTCGTGGTGGTCGGTGCCGGCGCTGCGGGTCTCATGGCCGCACTCAAGCTGAGCGAGGCTGGCAGGAGCGTGGTCGTCGTGGAGAAGGCCCCGTCGGCGGCCATGTCGAACTTCAGCATGTGCGGCGGTCCTGCCGCGTGCGAGACGAAGCTTCAGGAGCAGGAGGGCGTGACCGTCACCCTCGATACGCTGTTTGGCTACATGTACGATTTCTCGCGTGCGAGCGTGAACGGCGCGCTGCTGCGTTCCTGCTTGGCAGGAACGAGTGATGCCCTCAACTCGATGATCGATCTCGGCATGCCCATGTCGTTATGGCCCGACGTGTACGGCAACGGTTTCCGCGCGCGCCATTACCTGGAGAGCGAGGGCGAGGAGCGCGTGGCGCCGCTCGTCGAGGCCATCGAAGCGGCTGGAGGCGAGTTTTTGTACAGCACCGGAGGCGAAAAGGTCATCATGGAGGACGGCGTGGTGTGCGGGCTGCAAACCGACAAGGGCGTGGACGTGCTTGCTCCGAACGTCATCGTATGCACGGGCGGCTTCCTCGGTGGCGAGGACATGCAGATGCAGGTGTTCAACACGCCGGTGTTCTCGCTGGGCAACTCGCTGTCCGACGGCACGGGCATCAATATGGTGCTCGACGCGGGCGGCGCGCTCGACCGCAACTTCGCCATCTTGGGAAACGAGTGCGGCGCCGTGGCGGCGGCCACGCAGGGCAGCCCGTTCACGGAGGATTGGCACAACGTGAACGAGCACTACGGCTACTGGTTGTTCGGCGGCTTGTATACCGACACAGCGGGCGAGCGCTTCATCGACGAGGGGCGCATCGCGCAGTTCCCGCTGGCCATCGGCGGCGAAGCGCTCGTGCGTGCGGGCAAAGCGTACGTGATCATGGATTCCGACTACTACGAGGCCGTGAAGGGCGACGGCATCTTCGCGTACCTCGGCGAGCCCGAGAGCTGGGTGTCGGGACCTGAGGCCGACTATTACAAGACGACGCCCGAGAACGCTGAAGCGCATTTGCAGCAAGCCATCGACGAAGGGTGGGCGTGCAAGGCCGATACGGTGGCCGGGCTGGCGGAGGCGTTCTCGCTCGACGGGCTCGAGGCCACGGTAGAGCGCTACAACGGTTTCTGCGCAGCGGGTGTCGACAGCGACTTCGGCAAGGACGCGGCTTTTCTCAAGCCGGTGAAGATCGCGCCGTTCTACGCGTTCGAGTACGTGCCGAGCGCGTGGGGCACGAACGGCGGCGCGAAGGTGGACAGCCATCTGCGCGCAATGGACGCAGACAACAATCCCATTCCCGGTCTGTATGTGGCCGGCGTCGACCAAGGTAGCGCTTACTGCGCGCCGTATTATACGAACCCGGGCGCGTCGGTGGGCCTTGCCTTGGGCTCGGGCGTGCATGTGGCCAAGGAGATTCTCGGGGCATGAGCCGTTTCGTTGCCCTTTCCGGCCTCCGCGACAGGCGCGTTGCAGAGGCGGTGAGCGGCCCGCGCGGAGACTGTGCGGGCCGCTCACCGCTCTTCGAACAAGTCGAGCAGCTCTTGGCGAGAGTGGACGTTGAGCTTTTGGTAAAGGTGCTTCACGTGCGTGGCCACCGTGTTTTTCGACAGCATGAGCTCCTCGCGGATGTAGGGTTGCGAACGGCCCCTCGCCAGGTAGCCGAGGATCTCGGTCTCGCGAGCCGAAAGCCCATTCTCTTGCGACAGCTGACTGCATAAAAGATCGATGCGCGACGTTTCAGGGCGCGTTGACGCCGTTTTGGCCGCGCTTAAAGGGCGCAGGTTTCGTTGGGGGACGAGCAGCATGGCGAACGAGAGCAGGCAGATGAGTGCGAGGGCCAACGAAAACACGCTGAGGCCGTCCGTCGCCACCAATTCGCTCGCCCCGTCGCCTGAGAGGTTGCCCGCCAGCACTCCCAATTGAACCGCCCCTTGCGTGATGCCGACGCCGAGCGAAACGGGCAGGCGTCGGCGCTTTGCGAGGCTGATCACGTACAAGTAGGTGATGACCTGCATTGACGTGTCGGCGACCGATACGATGGCGTTGGACACGAAGCTGGGCGCTGCTTCCCTCCACGAAAAGAGCGCGAGCGCCAACACCATGAGGGGCGTAAGCCAGCGAAACAGAGAGGCGAAATCGATGCGCACCGTGAACAGGATGAAGCAAAGCGCCATCGCTATGCCCGACGCGGATCCGATGAAGGTGGGCACGTCGAAGCCCCACTGTGCTTGCAGTGGATCTTCCGCGTTCCCCATAGCGCCGAGGCAGCCGATGGCGAAGTATGCCGCGCACAGCACTGCCGAGGCGCGCACGACGACGGTCAGGCAGCCGAAATCGATGCCTCCCGCTGCCCGTTCCGCCGCCGACGGCGTGCGCTTTCTCCGTTCTGTCTGCCGAAACGACAGCAAGAGGAGGGCTCCTGAGGCGACGGGGAGCGACGCGACGGCGATCACGCCCGGGATTCCTTCGATGTGGGGGAATGCGAGCGTGCACAGCAGCGTGACGAACGAGGCGGCGGGCACGATCACCTCGATCTGCTCGATGTCGAGCCGCGAGAGCGCGCCCGTCCACAGGATGCACAGCCAGCCCGACCCGATCCCGCTCAGCATGCCGCTCGCGCATTGCAGGGCGGCAAGCGGAGGCTCGGCGAGGGTTGCGATCGCCGAGAGCACGGTGCCGATCGCGACGAATGCGGGTGCGGCGAGGTGTGCCCAGCGCATGCGCGCGAGATTGCGGTTTCGCCACGCGACGCCTGTGATGAGAAGCGCGGCCGTGACCGCCGCGGCCGAAGCGAGCCACGAAGGGTCGGCGTTGATGCCAATGCCCTGGCGCTCGGGATAGAGCGCCGAGGTCTCGAACGAGCAGTAAATCCACGCCCAGACGAACCCGATGCCCAAGAAGCGTGCTTTCAGCGTGTCGTCAAGCGAGGTGAGCGCCGTTTGCAAGCGCGTTCCCATCGTGGTTTTCGGCGATCCCATCGAGCCTCCTCCGACGGCTTGCAGGCCGCCTTCCCCCAAGAACGATTCCGCCTTTCATGATAGGTATCCCGCATCCGTTCTGCCCTCACCTATTGTAGGTGAAAAAACGCGCGCCCCGCTTTCAGGCGATGTTCTCCCCGTCGGAGGCGGGCATACTCGGGAGCGCCTAGGACACAGAGGAGGCCATCGACGAAAGAGGGAGCTCATGACGAAAGAGAAAACCGCGAACCTCAGTAGGCGTTCGTTTCTGACGGGAACGGCGGCGGTGGGCGCGCTCGCGGCCGCGGGGGCGCTTGCGGGATGCGCGCCCCAGACCAAGGACGCCGCATCCGAAGCCGATGCGGCCATCGGCGCGGCGGACGGCGGCGCGTCGCGGACGGCCGGCTGGCTGGGCGAGGCCCCGCAGATCAGCGATGACGATTGCGTTGAGACGGTGGAGTGCGAGGTGCTGGTCGTGGGCGCGGGAACCTCGGGCTACTTCGCGGCAGCGTCGGCAGCTGAAAGCGGTGCGAAAACGCTGCTCATCGAGAAATCCGCCGCTGGCAACTCGGTGCGCTCCTCGGCTCTTGGTGCGGTGAACTCCCGCCTGCAAAAGGAGCAGGGCGAGAGGGCGGCCATCGAGCCCGCGGAGATCGTCAACGACATGGATCGCTACGCGCTCGGCCAGATCAACGCTCGTTTGGTGCGTGCTTGGGCGTTGAACTCTGGCGAAGCGCTGGACTGGTACACGGACCTTATGGCCGAGAACGGCATTGAGGTGCAGTTGGAGTGGAACATGCCCGAGGGGACGTTCTACAAGGATTGGCCGACCGGCCACGGCACGAACGGCGAGTACCCCAGCCGCGAGCAGGATGTGGCGAAGGTGATCGACAGGTACATCGCGTCGTTCGACGGCTGCGAGGTGCGCTTCAACTGCCCCATGAAGAAGCTGATCATGGAGGATGGTCGCGTGATGGGGGCCTACGCTGAGGCCAAGGAGGGCATGATCCGCATCAACGCCTCCAAAGGCGTGGTGGTCGCCACGGGCGGCTATGCGTACAACCAGGGCATGTACTCCGTGCTGCAGCCGGTGCGCTACAGCTGCCTGGGCACGTTCGACGCGTTCCCCACTTGCACGGGCGACGGCATCAGGGCGCTCATGTGGCTGGGCGCGCAGATGGACGAGGTGCCCACCTCGCTCACGTTCAACCGCTGCCTGCTCACCGCCGAGCAGGAACACGGACACCCCTACGAGGTGGGAAGCGACGACTACGGTTACCATTTCTTCGCCTCGCAGCCCTTCCTGCGCGTGGACGCGCATGGCGAACGCTTCCATAACGAGAGCGCGCCCTACGATTTCGTGATGAACGCGATAGCACAACGTCCTGCAAGCGAGCGCTACTGGCATCAGGTGTGGGATGGCAACTGGAAAAGCGACGTTCCGCGCTTCCACACCGTGGGCTGCTCCACCATCTACATGCAGCCCGAGGGCGGATCCGACCATGATGCCTTTCCTGGTCAGCTGGACGAGTGGATCGCACCGGAGATGGAGCAGTTCGTCGAGGCCGGCTACCTCGTGAAAGCCGACACTTTGGAAGAGCTGGCGGACAAGCTGGGCTTCGACGCCGACGCGAAAAGAGCGTTTCTCGCTACCTGTGAACGGCAGAACGAGAACTTCGACGCGCGGGAGGATCCCGATTTCGGGAAGGAGGCGTTTCGTCTGAGCGAGCTGCGCACGCCGCCTTTCTACGCGAGCGTGAAATCGTGCGGGCTCACGCTGTGCACCCTCGACGGCATCCGGGTGAACGACGAGCTGCAGCCCTTTGGCGAGGACGGCGTGCCCATTGAGGGCGTGTACGTTGTGGGCAACGACCAGGGAAACTTCTATGCCGGCACGTATCCGAACCTCGCAGCTGGCATCAATGCCGGCCGTTGCGCGACGTTCGGGCGCATGGTGGGAAAGAAGCTGGCCGGGAAGTGATCTTTCCTTGGCAGGTGCAAAGGAGGCGCTCGTTCGCCGCGCCCTCTCCTGTCTGCCTCGCTGCGGCGTCTCAACGGTTGCGCAACGAGCGCGCGAGGCGAAGGGAGGCGCGGCGGCGAGGGCCGACAATGGCGCGGAACGGAACATTCCGCCGAGGCGTCGCGACCCGTTCGGGCGAGCTCGGCGTTCGGCCGCGTTGAAAGGAATCACCATGTCCGCCTCCATCCATCCCTCCGTACGCTTGAACATCGTCCTCGACGAGGAGAGCTATCGCGAAGGAGGCGGCCAGCTGGCGCGCCGCTTCGGAGCCGTAGCCCCTACCGAAGTGGTGCAGGCGGCTAAAGGCTCGCAGCGGGCGAACGTTCTGCGGTTCGATGTGGGGGACGACGCGGTGACGGCCGAGGACGACGCTCTGTGGCGTGATGCGCTTGCGTCCTGGCTTGACGAGGAGTTCGCCGAGACGAGCGCGCTCGTGGCGCGAGAGAACGACGCGCGGCGCGCCAACGGCACTCGGCCGGTGCCGTTCACGTGGGCAGAGGTGAAGTTCGGGACAGGGCCGGTCATCGCCGTTCGCATGAAGGGTTCGGTCATTCCCGAAGAGGCGGCGGGGTTCGTCGCCCGCGCCCGCGTCCTTCTGGCTGCGGGCGCGTTCGGCGCGGACGCCGTCGCGGCCATCCGCATCCCCGCGTGCGCGAGCATCGCGGCTCAGCGTGCGAATGCCGAACGGGATTCCGTGTCGCCCGCGTCCGATTCGCCTGGATTTCCGCGCTATTCCGGGCGAGAGGAGCGGGGGTCGTCGCCGGTGCGCGATGCTGAGGACGCTGTCGAGGGTGTGACGGGCGCGGGCAGCGGGGTCGTGGACGAAGGCTCGTCGATCGCATCGGACGGCCCAAGCGCCTGGAATGTCGACGAGGTCGAAGGCGACGAGCCTACGCGTTCGGAGATCGATGCGGCGCTTGCCGAAGCCGAGGAAGCGCTGCGGCGTGGCGCTGATCCCGTCGACATCGCTCGCGAGGGTCGCGACGCCGGAGTGCGGCGCGCGGGATGGGAGTCGGCCGCTTCGAAAGATGCTCGCCCCTCTTTCGTTGTCGCCGATCCGAACGCCGAAGCGTGCGCGCTCGTGGACGAGGACGTTCCCGAGAGCCTTGATTACCGCATCTGGAATGTGGCCTACGCCGACGGCACCTCGGTGCGCTACGACTCGGTTCTCGGGGAAGCGCTTCTCGACTAAGGGCCGCCGGGCCGTGGGGACCTTCGAGCGCAGGTGCGCGCGATCATTGCGCGCACCTGCGCGAGGCCTGATCGGACGCCTCGCGCGGCCCGTTTCGCCCGAGTGACGCGAAAATACGACGCTCGATCGGATGCGCTTGCAGCCAAGCCCGCTATGATGGATGGCCGAAGCGAACCGAGGAGGAGCGATGGGTCGAATCGTTTTGCCGTTGTACACGCCGCGCTACGTGCCGAACGGACACGAAGTCGCCGTCATCCGGACGTCGCGGGGGACGATCCGCGTGCGGCTGGCCGGGAAAGACGCGCCGGCGACCGCGGGCAACTTCATCGAACTGGCCGCACGGGAATTCTACGACGGCCTCAAGTTCCACGCCTGCAAGCCGGGGTCTGTCGTGGTGGGAGGGTGCCCGACAACGCGAGCCCTCGGGCCTGCCCAGGTGGAGGCGGCCGCCCGCGGCGCCGTTCGCGGCATCCGCCCGGGAACCGGCGACGCGCGCTACGTCATCGTTGACGAGTGGAAGGCGAATCCGCGCAATCGGCATCTGCGGGGAAGCCTGTGCCTGGCCCATAAATCCGCGCCGAACTCCGGCAGCTGCCAGTTCTACTTCTCCTTGGCCGAGCAACCCCAGCTCGATGACAAGTTCACCGTGTTCGGGCAGGTCGTGGAAGGGTTCGACGTGCTGGACGCGCTTGGCGTGGGGGATGTGATCGAAAGCGTTCGCATCGAGGGCGCCGACGAGGAGGCGCTTGCACGGGCCGTGTCCTTCGAGACGCCGCGGCCGCGATCGGCGAAAGAGGCGCTCGAGGAGATCGAGCGGGCCCGCGCAGAGCGCGCCGCCGCGACGAAGGGAGACGCGGCAGGAGCATCTGCTGACGCACCCTTCGGAGGGTGATGTCGTCGGGCGTTATGGGGCGGGGTCAGGCAGCCGTTCTGCCCGCTGGCGGCGAAAGCGCAGACGTCCCCCTCGATCTGGCGGGGGGGGGGCACCGCATGTCGAGGTCGGTTTCGCCGCTGCGGGTGACCGCGGGTTTGCCAGGGCGTCCTTCCCGCTCGGCGTTCGTCTCGGCGCTACCACCGCCTCTCCCCGCGCCGTAATGCTCATACGGGGGAGGGGCCCGCGCTTGCGCGGCGGCCGACGGTTGTGCGAGCCGTCCTTCGGTGACGCCGCCGTCGGGGCGATCATGACCGCGAAAGGCTGCCATGGGCATGGAGTGATCCGGTCATCGGCGCTAGCCGGGCGCCCGAGCCCCTATTCGTACGTTTCCACCAGATCGATCAGCTCCTGCTGCTTGTGCACGTCGAGCTTCCGGTAGATGTTTTCGATGTGCGTGCGCGCCGTGCCCTTCGCGATTTGCAGGTCGCGCGCGATGATGGACAGCGTGCGTCCGTAGGCCAAAAGCACGATCACCTCGCTTTCGCGCGGCGTCAGCCCGAAATCGCGTGCGACAGCCGCGCAGTGCTGTTCGAGGCGGCCACCGCCAGCGTTCGGGGGGGGGGGCTTGCTCTTCGCTCTCGTCGGCGCTTCGCCCCCTGCGGCTCGTTCTCATCGTTTCGGACAGCTGCGAGACCACGCCCTCGGGGAGCACGATGAACGCGGTCACCACCAGGCTGAGCGTCGCCATCATGGCCACGACGGTGATCTGCACATCGCCGCTGGCCACCATCGCGTCGAGCGCGTCTCCCGCTATCGTGCCCAAGGCCATGCCCGCGAACATGAAGGTCACGCCCAAGCCGAAGACGCGCAGCGCGCTCTCGTCGCGGCGGCGGGACGCATCGGCGAACAACACCCAGGTGAGGATGTCGAACAGCTCGTATCCCACGTTGATGAGCAGGATGGACAAGGCTGCATGCGTGTCGAAGAACAGCGCGATGGCCACGAATCCCGCCACCATGATGGGCAGCGACAGCCGGTAGGTGAGGGCGGCGTCGAAACGGACGCGGAACCTTGCCACGATGACGAGGAACGCCGTGCCCGCCGCGACGAGCGCGAAGATGGCGCTTCCGCCAAGGAAGGCGAAGGGGTCGTTGCGCACGGGCGTTGCGTCGAAGAGGCGGCACAGGAGCGAGAACATCATGATGGAGAGCATGAGCTTGCCTACGCCGAAGCCGCTCGGGCCGTTCCGCTCGCCCTCGTGCGATCCGGGCGCGCTGACGCCTGCGGCCTTGCCGCGCGGGCTTTCCCCGGCGTCTGCCCGCCTGCGCTCCGAGTTGAGAGGGTCGCTTCCGCCACCGAGGTCGGCATTGTCCTCGGCAAGCGCAGGGCGCGCGCGACGCTCGTCGAGCGCAAGCAGTCCAAACGAGAGCAAAGGGACGATCGCGAACCCGATGAAGCTCGTGTGGTCGTTGGACATGCCGGCGACGAGCGCCGTCACGATGGCGGCTGCGGCCGAGGCCATCGTGACGAAGGAGGTGTGGCGCCGTGCGAACTGCTCGCCCCACAGCACTTGTAGAAATCCCGCGCCCGTTCCTCCTACGACCAGGCCGAATGCAATTGACGGCGCGTTTCCCGCCCACAAGCCCGCCGCAATGACGATGCCGCTTACAACAAGCGTTGCGGGTGTCAAGCGAATCAAAACCGATCTCACGGCTCCGATCCGCTCCGTGCGCGCGGCGAGGGACGCTGCGAGTGCGCTTGCAGCGCCCGACGCAAGGTAGATCCACGAAAGCGATGATCGCGCCCCTGCCACGGGCGGCATGCCGAGGCAGAACACGATCCAGGCGCGGCACAGTCCGAATCCGATGATGGCGATGAGGTAATCGAGCGTGAGCGTGTCGCGCTCGGCCGGACCGGCGGGCGTCGCGGCTCCGTCCTGCGCGTCGGCCGTCTTGGCGCAGCGCGTCATGAGCATCCCTCCCCGTTGCTTGCGTCGCGGTCGCTGTTCGTGCAAAGCGATCCCCCTCCGCAAGGCGACCGCTTGGAGCATCATACGCAGTTTCAACGATGAGCGTATCGGATGGATAATCCGATACGCCTGCGATCTGGAAAATCCTATTGAACGTCAGACGCCGCGTCCAAAATCAGACCGCCTGTCAGATGCGCGGAGGCCGCTTGGCGGGTAGGGTTGGCGCCGAGCGGACGGACGTCTTCGAGGAGACGTTTCTGCGCAAACGGCAGTGACGGGCGTTTGCGGGCGGCCGTCCGTCCATTGGGTTGAGAGGAGGAAGGAGCATCATGGGCACAAGCAGGGAAGGCGGGGTCTCCCGTCGTTCGTTCCTGAAAGGCGCGGGCATCGCCGCGGCGGCCATGGCGGGCGCGAGCGCGCTTGCCGGCTGCGCGTCGGACGGGGCGGGCGCCGCATCGGGCGATTGGATGCCCGCAAGTTGGGACTACGAATGCGACCTTTTGGTCATCGGCTACGGCGGCGCGGGCATGTGGGCATCGCTCATCGGCGCCGACGAGTGCGGCCAGGAGGTTCTCGTGCTCGAGAAGGCCCCCGTCGAGGGCGGCGGCAACAGCCGCATCAACAACGGCGAATGGACCATCGTCGAAGAGGGCGAGAAGGAGCGCTTCAAACGCTACATCAAGTCCTTCACGCACGGAAAGACGCCGGACGCCATGATCGAGGCGTGGGTTGACGAGTGCGCGCGCAACACCGAGTACGCCGACAAGTACGGCATGACCTACGAAGTGTCGGAGGTGGCGCTTGCCGGCGCCATTCCGGAGTACTACTTCCTGGACGACAACGCCTACGAGGGGTCCTGCAAGCTGTCTTCCGTCGACGGTTTCGGCATGCTGTCGTTTCACGAGCTGGACGCCAAGCGCGAGGAGCTGGGCGTGCAGGTGCTGTTCGACTGCCATGACGAGCGCCTCATTCAGAATCCGGAGACGAAGGAGATCGTCGGCGCGTACACGATGATCGGCTCTGAGGAGAAAACGGTCAAGGCGCGCAAGGGCGTCATCATGACCTGCGGCGGCTTCGAGTTCAACGAGGAGCTCAAGAACGAGCACCTCAAGTGCTATCCCTTCAAGTTCGAGGGCTGGCGTTTCAACACGGGTGACGGCATCAAGATGGTGGAGGACGTGGGGGCGAAGCTGTGGCACATGGATATGGTCATCTCCATGTACTCCATGTGGACGCGCGATCCCGAATACGACTTCTCCATTCTGTACTCCATGCCCGGTTTCAGCTACTTCAACGTGAACCGTCTGGGAAAGCGCTATGTGAACGAGAACTCCATGGGTTCGCCGCACAACGGCTGGCACACGCTGCTGCACTTCGACGACGCCATCGACGACTACGATCGCATCCCGTCGTGGTGCATCTTCGATCAAAGCTGCTTCGACGCAGGCAAGTTGTCCACGAGCCAGGGCGACTCCTTCGAATGCGGGAACTTCGCCTCCGACCTGCCGGACGAGCTGCGCGATTGGGACGGCTGGAGCCAGGACAACAAGGCCGAGCTCGAGCGCGGCTGGATACTCAAGGGCGACACGCTCGAAGATCTGGGCCAGAAGATCAAGGAGTTCGACCACTGGATGGACGTGGACACGCTGCGCGCCACGTTCGACGAGTACCAGGGCTTCTGCGAGGCGGGAAAGGACGCGCGCTTCGACCGCTCCGAGAAGACGCTCGTTGCGCTCGATGGCGGCCCGTACTACGCCATCTCCATCTATCCCGGCTCCTGCTCGACTTTGGGCGGCCCGATGAAGAACGAGAACGCCCAGGTGCTCGACACGCAGCGCAACCCCATCCCGCGCCTGTACGCGGCCGGCTGCTTCGGGAACTTCCAAAGCCACAGCTACGGTATCACCGGCGGCAACAACGCCGAGAACCAGGTGTGGGGCCGCATTGCGGCGCGCCATGCCGCCGGGCTCGAGGCGTGGGACGCCGGGAAGTAGTGCGCCCATTCGCTTGCGGTTGCCCGGTGCCTTCCTCCCCTCCCTCAGGTTCCGGGGCGACCGGCTTTCCGGGGCCCGCCGCCTTTCCGCGGCGGGCCCTTTCCGGCGGCTCGCCCGTCGATTGTCAAGACGAGAAGATAGGAGAAGCGCATGACCTTTCGAGCACGCACCGCCGATCGGCGCCTTGCCGCGCTCGCCGTCTTCGGCGCCGTCCTTGCGCTCGCGACCGTCCTGTGGTCGCTTGTCGGCTGCGCGCCCAAGGAGGCTCCGGCTCCGCCCGCAGGGGGCGAAGCGTCGGAAGCCTCGCCTTTGGACGGGCAGCCTGCGAACTGGTCGATGGAGTCTGATTGCGCGATATGCCACAAGTCGGAGGCCGCCTCCGAGCTTGACGACGCCTGCGCGCAGGGCGTTGCCCACAAAGCCGAAGGCGTGGCGTGCGTTCAGTGCCATGTCGATAAGGACGTGCTTGCCACCGCGCACGCCGATGTGAGGCTCGGCGACGAGCCGGCGGAAAAGGCCACCGTGGCCACGGTGGATCCCGCCGTCTGCGAGTCGTGCCACGGCACGTTGGAGGAGGTCGCGGTGTTAACGGCGGAGTCGACGGCGCTCACCGACGACAACGGCACCACGGTGAACCCCCATGCTCGTCCTTCCAACGAAAAGCACGATGCGAACCCTCTGGTGTGCACCGATTGCCATAACAACCATTCGACGGATCTTCCCAAGGATGCCCGGAAATACTGCGCCCAGTGCCATCATCGCGGGGTGTACGAATGCGGCACCTGCCACGAACTGCGCGAGCGGTAAGGCGCGTGCTCGTTGGCGGCACGGCTCGCGGGGCCTCATGGGCGGCAGCGCGCTCGTTGGCGTGGCGCTGGCCGCATGGCCCGTCTTCGCCCTTGTCCGTTCCGAGGCGCTTCGAAGGCCCGGCCTTTTCTCGGCCGGGCCTTCGCGTATACTGGGCGCGGGGACGAAATGCCGAAGACGGGGAGGTGCCCATGGCGGAAGAGGCGCGCTATTTCGAGTACGGGGATGAGGAGACGTCCCATCTGTGCGAACGCGATCCTCGGATGGCCGAGGTCATTCGGGCGGTCGGGCATGTGAGGCGCGAGGTCCATCCCGATCTTTTCGCCGCTCTCGTCAACTGCATCGTTGGGCAGCAGATTTCGACGAAGGCGCAAGCGACCATCTGGAACCGCATGATCGAGGCGTTCGGGGAGGTGACTCCCGAGGCGATGGCGGCTTGCTCTGACGAGGAGCTGCAGCGGGTCGGCATCTCGTTTCGCAAAGCGGCCTACATCAAGGGCGCGGCCGAGCGCGTGCTGTCGGGGGAGGTGGACTTGGAGGGCTTGCGCGACCTGCCCGACGACGAGGTGCGCCGCGCTCTGTCGAGCCTGCCCGGCATCGGCGTGTGGACGGCCGAGATGCTCATGACGTTCTCGATGCAGCGCCCCAACATCCTAAGCTGGGGCGATCTGGCCATCCAGCGCGGCTTGCGCATGGTGTACCACCATCGGCGCATCACGCCCGCGCTGTTCGCGAAATACTACCGCCGCTACACTCCGTACGCGACCGTGGCCAGCCTGTACCTGTGGGAGGTGGCGGGCGGCGCCGTTCCCGGTCTGCGCGATTGGGCGCCGAAGGGCCCAAGGGCGCGCGGACGCTGAGAGGGCGGAGGGGCTCGGGCTCTTTTTCGCGAAGCGAGGCGAGGGCCTGCAAACGATGGTTCGGACGATGGCCCCGCGCTTCAGTGCGACGGCCTCGGCCGTTGAATGCAGGGCGTGGCGACGAGGGCGTTGTGGCCACGCTGTCGCGACAGGGCGTGCGGCGCATCGTCGCTCGCAAGGCTTCGTCGCGGTCGCTGCGGGAACGAATCAGGCCAGGTCGCGGAACGACCTGGCCTGCGATTTCATGGTGGGCGATACCGGATTTGAACCAGTGACCTTGTCCTTGTAAGGGACCTGCGCTCCCGCTGCGCCAATCGCCCGTTTCACGCCGCCGTGCGGCAGATTCCCATTCTCGCATAGAACCTTGCTTCGTGCAACGAATCCTCTGGAAAGCCGCGTGCGGCCCTTTTCTCGCCAGGGGCGCCCGGTGCGCGTCGTTTTCGCGTGCGTTGTGCGTCGCAGATGCGCAAGGTGCGAACGACGGGGTGCGGCATGCGCATGGAAAACGCATTGGATCTGCGGCGGATTCGAGAGGAGGTATATGGTGCCCTGCATGATCGATCTGCTGGATGGCCTGGTCATACTGACATCAGGACCAAAACGGCGAAAGGACGTCATGAAGCGGAGGACAACGACGGTGGCGGGTGTTGTGTGCGGAGCGGTGTGCGCCGTGTGCGTGCTCGCCTACACGCAAGGAGTGCGGGCCGAGGTCGATGCCGCGCGCTCCGAGGCGCTTGCCCGCTACGGCGGCGAGCAGGTAGAGGTGTGCGTCGCGAAACGCGATATAGCTGCGGGAGAGCCGGTGGACGCCTCGTGCGTCGAGACGCGTCTCTGGGTGGCCGACCTGCTTCCCGCGGAAGCCGTGCGCTCGGTGGAGGAGGTGGGCGGCAAGGCGGCGTCGTCTGCCATCTTGGCTGGCGAAGTGCTGTCGATGAAGCGATTCCAAGGCGCTGAAAACCAGGTGGAGGCCCCTGAAGGCCTTGCGGCTGTAAGCGTGCCGGCGAAGGACGTGCAGGCGGTTGGCGGGGCGGTGCGCGCAGGGGCGAGGGTGGACATGTACGCGACGGGCGGCACGTCCACCGACCTTCTGGCGAGCGACGTCCTCGTGCTGGCTACGAGCGCATCGTCGGGCGATGAGGCGCGGGACGCCTCGGTGTCGTGGGTCACGGTGGCCGTGGAGCCCGACCGCGTGCAGGAGGTGGTGTCGGCGGCCCAACGGACCGAGCTGTACTTCGCGCTCCCCGGTAATGAGGCGGTCGAGAGAACGGAAGGCGCGCAAGGGCGGGAGGACGCCCGATGAGCGCCGCGATAGCGCTGTGCGCGGATGCGACGAGCCTGCGCCATCCCGAGGCCATCGGCCTTGGCGGCGAGAATCTTGCGGCGCAAGGGTGGCTGCGGCTGTTCTCGAGCGGAGAGGCTGCGCGGAGGTTCCTTAGGGGAGATCGGACGGTGGACGAGGTGTGGGTGGCGTCGTGCGACGACGTGGAGCCTATCAACCTTGCCGCCACGCTCAAACGCGATCGGGCGGACAGACGCGTGTGCCTCGTGTCGTTCGAGGGAACGGGGTCGCTCATGAGCAGGGCGAGCGCTGCTGGCATCGACGCATCGCTCACGCGCCAGGCGTTCCTCGAACGCTACGCCGCGTGCAAGCGACGGTTCGCCGCCGTTGCGGTCGATGCGCGCAAGGGCGCAGGCTGCATGGAGGCCGCTGCTTCGCTCGGAAACCCAGCGCACCCGCACGCCGAGGGCCCGCAGCGCGTCACGCAGGCGTCTCGGAGCGGGCTTTCGGGCCAGATGGCGTCGGATGCCGCTCGGACGGCGCATACGGGGGCTGCGTGCGCTCCCGGCGTGCGGGGTGCGGCTTCGGCGTCTGCACCGTCGAGGGCCGCTGCGCCGTCCGTTTCGATGGCGTCCGCCCCGCGACGCGAGGGTTCGGCCTTCCTCCTGCCGGTGGTAAGCGGAAGCGGCGGCGCAGGGAAGAGTTCGGTGTCGGTTCTGCTGGGGCTTGCAGCGCATGCGATGGGCCTCTCGACGTTGCTGCTCGATTTCGACTTGCAGTTCGGAGACGTGGCGGAGATGCTCGGAGCGGCGGATCCTATGACGATCGACGACGCGGTGTCTGTGCCCGCTCGAATCGCGGCGCTGCGCTCCGACGGCCGCACGCCGGCTCTGCTGGCCGCGCCCCGTCGTCTCGAGGATGCCGAGAGCATCGCGCTTCAGGCTCCCGAATTGCTCGGCAGGCTGTCGGAGCGCTTCGACGTGATCGTGGCGAACACGGGGGCGGCGTGGGCGGAGCAGCATGCGGTGCTGCTCGAGCGCAGCTCGAAGGCGCTGTTCCTTGTCGATCAGCGCGGTTCGTCTTTGCGAGCGTGCCGCCATGCGCTCGACCTGTGCGCCCGCTGCGGCATCGCCACGGGGCCGTTCTCCTACGCGGTGAACCGGTGCGCGAAGGGGGCCGCGTTCTCCTCCATCGACGTGTCGTGCGCGCTCGGCGGCGCACACGTGTTCGAGCTAGCCGACGGAGGCCGCGATGTGGAGGAATTGCTCGGAACGGGCGCGCCCTTCGAGCTGATGGATTCTCGCAATCCGCTGTGCGCGAGCGTCGAGCGGCTCTTGCGCGAAATGCTGCCGAACGTCGCCGGACTCGCAATGCAGGACGTCTCGGAGCCCCGTCGGCGGGTCGGACTGCGCATTCGGCGGCCAGGTGGGTCGAAAAAGCCGGGTGGGCCGCATCGTCGGGGGAAGGGGGTCTCATGTCTTTGATGAGCCGGGCGCGTGCGGCGGAAGGGGCGGGGCCTTCGCGGGAGCCTTCGAATGGTCTCGAGACGCTGAAAGCCCAGGTTTTGTCGCTCGTGTCGGCAGACGATATCGCCGCCATGGTGACGGCGAATCCGAATCGCGCGCGCAGCGAGCTGAGAAGCGCGTGCCGCCAGGCGTTCGAAGACGTTTCATGGTCGGCGGTGCCGCGCGAGGAGCGTCGGAGGCTTGTGTGCGAGTTGGTGGATGCGGTGCTCGGTTTCGGCCCTCTCGAAGGGCTGCTCGCCGACGATTCGGTCACCGAGATCATGGTGAACGGTCCGTGCGACGTGTTTTTCGAGCGGGAGGGCCGTCTGTTCCGCTCGGAGGCGCGTTTTGCCGACGAGGCGCAGCTGCGGGCGCTCATCGATCGCATGCTCGGCCCCCTCGGTCGGCGCGTGGACGAGGCTTCCCCCATGGCGAACGCGCGCTTGCCGCAGGGCTATCGCGTGCACGTGGTCATCCCTCCGCTCGCACTCGATGGTCCGGTGCTCACCATTCGCAAGTTCGCCTCGCGCGTCATGACGCTCGAAGACATGATGAGGGCTGGATCGTTCGGCTCGACCGTGGGGCGCTGCCTTGCATGGGCGGTCCGCGCGCGGAAGAACATTGCCGTGTCGGGCGGAACGGGCAGTGGAAAGACCACCTTGCTCAACGCCCTGTCGTGCGCGCTGCCTCGCGACGAGCGCATCGTGACGATCGAGGACTCCGCCGAGTTGCGCTTTCTCGAGCATCCTCACGTCGTGCGGCTCGAGGCGCGCCCGCGCAGCGCCGAGGGCACGGGCGAGGTGACCATACGCGATCTCGTCATCAACGCGCTGCGCATGCGACCCGACCGCATCGTGGTGGGGGAGTGCCGGGGCGCGGAGGCCCTCGACATGCTGCAGGCAATGAACACGGGGCATGACGGCTCTCTGACCACGTTGCATGCGAACTCGCCGTCCGATGTGGTGTCGCGGCTGACGACGATGGTGCGCTATGCGGCCGAGCTGCCGGTGGACGTGATCGAGTCGAGCATTGCAAGCGCCTTCGACGCCGTCGTGCAGACGGCGCGCTCCCTTGACGGGGCGCGGTACGTCTCCGAGGTGGCCGAGCTGTCCTACAACCGGGAACGGCATGTCTGCCAGGTGAAGACGCTGTATCGGCGCGACCGTTCGGAGACGGAGGGCCGATGGAGGGCAGAGCCGTTCTGGATCGGCGAATTGCCTGCGCTGCGGGTGGCGAACGAGGAGGAGGTGGCCGCATGGAGGCGCGCATGCTGCTCGGCGGCGTGACGGCGCTCGGAGCGCTTGCAGCGTTCGGATGCGGTGCGCTCGCCGCGTCCGCGGCGCTGCAGGGCGCACGGAGGGCGTCGGGGCGAATGCGGGGCTCGGGGACGGCGCGCGCAGGCTGGCTGGCCCGGAAGCTTCGTGATGGCGTGAGCTGCACCAGGCCGCTTGCAAGGCTGCTCATGCGCTCCACCCGTTGCGCGAAGGTCGCGCGCGGGGCGGTGCGGGAGGCGCGCGAGCGTGGCGTGCCAGCGTCCGAGGTCTCGCTCGTCTCCGCGTTCTTGGCATCGGCTTTTCTGGTTGCGCTCGTCACGGGGCTTGCGTTGGCTTCTCCGGTGGGAGGCGTTGCAGCGGCGGTGTGCTTGTGCGCGGTCGTCACCGCGCGTCTCAAAAAATTTGAAGAGCGTCGTCGCGACGCGATGCGCGACGCCGTTCCCGAAGCGCTGCGCTCGATGGGCGTGTGCTTTCGATCGGGGTTCTCGCTGCTTCAGACGCTCCAGCAAGTGGCTGGCGAGGCGCCGGAGCCGCTCGGGGCTTTGTTCGGCCGCGCTGCTCACCGTTTGCAGGCGGGGCAGGGCGCGTCCGAGGCGCTCGATGCGCTGCGCGAAGGGGCGACGGTGCCGGAGCTTTCGTTTGTCGCCGTGGCCTTGAACGTGCAGCACGAGGCGGGCGGCAGTTTGTCCCAGGTGCTCGAGGCGGCTCGCGAGTCCGTGGAAGGGGAGATCGAGCTGAATCGCTCTCTGCGCGTGCAAACGGCCCAAGCGAAGCTGTCGGCGCGTATCGTGAGCGTCATGCCGTTCGTGCTCATCGCGGTGTTCTCGCTGGTGAGCGAAGGCTTCCTCGAGCCGTTTTTCTCAAGCGCGGCCGGTTTTGCCCTGCTTGCGCTTGCGTTGGGCATGCAGGCGGCGGGCGTGCTTGCGGTGAGGCGCATGCTGGCTGCGGAGGTGGGATGATGGCGATGGCGGAGGGCGCGCTCGCGGTGATGGCGACGGTTTCGGCGGGCGCCGCGGGAGCGTTCCTGGGGGCGCAGTGGAGGGCGGGGGCTCTCGGCGCTGCGAGGCGCAAGGCGCTGCGTCGGGCGGCGGGTGCGGATGGGCAGGGTGTCGACAAGGGGCTCGACGGTCGTCTTGTGCGCCTGGCCATCGAGGCCACGCGCAGAATCGAGCTCGGCCTTTCGAGCGCCTCCGTCGCGCGTCGTTTGCCGATCATCGCGAGGGTGGAGGGATGGCTTGGCGAGCACGGGAGGAGGGCGGGGTGCGCTGAGGAGCTGTCGGCCCTCGGGCTCGTCGATGCGTCCGTGCGGCTCGGCGCGGCATCGACGGCGGCGGGTGCTATCGCAGGTGCAACGCTGTCGAACGAACTGAGTTTGGTCGGCGCGCTGGTTGGCATGATCTGGGGCGCTTCTGCGGTTTCCAAGGCCGTGCGGCGTCGCGAACGCGCTCGCGCAGCGAGTTTGGAGCGCGACCTGTCGGAAATGCTCGAGGTGGTGGCGCTCGGATTGCGCAGCGGGTTGTCGTTCGATCGCAGCTTCGAGTTGTATGCCGGGCATTTCGAGACGGAGTTCGCCGCGGAGTGCGCTCGCGCGCATCGCGCGTGGACGACGGGCTTGGCCACGCGCGAAGAGGCCTTGCGATCTCTGGCCGCTTCCTACGATTCGCCTCTGCTTGGGCGAGTGGTGGAGAGTGCGGTGCGCTCGCTGCGCTTCGGCGCATCGCTCGCGGAAGGCTTCGAGGCTTCGGCTGCGGAGGCGCGCGCTGCGCATCGGGCGCACGTCGAGGAGCGGGTGGCGAAGGCTCCGGTCAAGATGATGGTGCCTACAGGCGCGCTCATTCTGCCAGCGATGCTGCTCTTGGTGCTGGGACCGGTGCTGCTCGAATTAATGGAAGGGTTCTGACGATGGAAAGGGGCGCGCATGGATGCGTATCGGATGTGGTTGGCGCGGGCGACGTGCCGTGCGGAGAGGTCGCTGAAGCGGGAGGACGGCCAAGGGACGACGGAGTACGCCATCTTGGTAGGCGTGCTGGTGGTGATCGCAATCCTCGCGATCACCGTGTTCCGGCCGAAGCTGCAGGAGCTGTGGGACGCCATTGCGGAGGGGATCAACAGCCTGTGACGTGCGCGGGCGAGACGCGCCGTTTGCTCGGAGGGAGCTTTCGTTCGGGCCGGGACGCGCACGGCGTTCCCGACATCGTCCGTGCTCCTGATGTCCTTGGCGCTTTAGACGACGCGAAGGGGCAGGGCACGGTGGAATTTGCCGTAGTGACAGCTGCGTTCCTCGCGATGCTCGTAGCCCTCGGAATGCTGTGGCGCTGCCTCGAGGGGGGTTTGTTCGTGGAACATGCGCTGTTGTCCGCATCGCACCATGTGCAGCTGGCTGCGCCAGGGTCGGTTGCCGACGTGTTCCTGTTTTGACGGTGCAGGTGTGGGATGGGATCGGAAGCGAAGGGGGCGTTGTGAAAGAAGAGGCGCGGGAGCGCGGGCAGGCCACAGTGGAGGCTGCGTTCCTGATACCCGTGCTGCTCGTGGGGCTGCTTCTACTTGTGCAGCCGGGCATTCTCCTGTACGACCGCCTCATCATGCATGCGGCGGCGTCGGAGGCGTGCCGGCTGCTCGCAACGAAGACGGACGCGGCGGGCGACATGGCCGAGAGCTGCGAGGCGTATGTGCGTCATCGCTTGGGAGCCGTGCCTCCAGTTTCCTGTTTCCACGTGCATGAAGGCGGTTGTTCATGGGAAGTGAGCTTCGAGGGCGACGAGGGGTCGGAGGTGGTGCGGGTCCTCATTGCAAACGAGGCGCGTCCGCTGCCGCTGCTCGGCGCGGGCGGGGCGTTGCTCGGCATTCTGAACGAGCGCGGCAACTACCGCATCGAGGTTGAGGCCGAGCAACAGGTGCAACCGGAATGGGTTTATTCGGCGTCGGCGGGCGACGACCCGTCGGAGTGGGTGGGAGCGTGGATGGGATGAAGCGGGATTTGTTTCGCGACGAAGAGGGGTTCACTTCGGTGGGCGTGGTGCTCGCCCTGCTCATCACGTTGTCGCTCGTGTTCTCGACGGCCCAGGTGTGCAGGTTGAACGCGGCGTCCTCAAAGGTGCAAAACGTTGCGGATGCGGCGGCGCTCGCTGCCCAGAACGTGGTGGCCGAGTTCATGATCGTCGTGAGGGTGTGCGATGCGGCGGTGTTGTCGCTGTCGCTTACCAGCTTGGCGGCGACCGGTCTGGGGGTGGTGGCGCTATGCACCCCTGCAACCGCACCGGCTTCGGAAGCGCTGCTTTCGGCCGGGCGAAGCGTTGCGCGCGCTCGCGACTCGTTCGCCGAGAAGGCGGCGTCGGGCTTGAACCGACTGCAACGGGCGCTGCCGTTTCTCTCGGCGGCGAGCGCGGCGTCGACGGCGGCGGCTAACGGCAGTGGATCGGCGGACTATCTAGCGCTGGCGGTGCTCTCTCCCGGAGAGGGGGAGGAGATATCCGTCGGCGCCGGCGCCGCGGCCGAGGCGTTCCAAGACGAGGTTGACGACAAGGCGGAGGATGTCGCGAAAGCGGCCGAGGAGGCCGAAGAGGCGGCCGAGCGAGCGTCCGAGGCCAAGCTGCGCGGTTTCGAGCGCGATTGCGGTGCGAACCCGTCGTACTGCATGTACGAGCGCGCCCAATCGCTTGCGGGCATGGAGGGCGCGGACAATCCCCTGTACCGCAGCGTCGACGCATGGTCGTTCTCCGTCGCCCTCGAACGGGCGAAGGCCTACTATCCGCGCCGCCTCGCTGCGGAGCGGCCGATGGGGGACTCGACCGAGGAGTGGGCGCGCTCGAAGCTGCGCGAGCGCTTCTATTCGTTCGCAGCCCAGGAAGTGGGGCGCGGGTACGTGCGCGAGAGCGAGGAGTCCTTCGAGGCGCTGTTTCCGCACGTGCCTAAGAACACCGAGGAGATGCGCGAGACGAGGCTCTACACCGAGGAGGCCTATCCGGTGACGGAAAACGGGGCCGGGCCCATCATGCACGCTTGGGAGGGATGCCCCGAGGCTTCCAGCGTCGTGCGGTTCGGTTCCATCGAGCAGATGGAGGCGGAATCGTATGCCGTATGTCCAGAGTGCGGGTTCTCGGCGGCCAGCATGGGAAAGGTGGCCGCCGCGTCCGCCTCGATCGACAACGGCTTCGAGTACCACTACGAGAAGGTGGCCGAAGCAGCCGAGGATTACGAGCGGGCGCGTGCCGTGCTCGATCCGCTTTCAGCCGAGGTGCGCGAACGCGCAGGAGGTTTGCTCGACCGCTTGGGCGAGGCCTTTGGATCTGTTGCGGGGATGCGCATCGACGCACGGCCTCCAGGCGGCCTGGGTGTGATCGTGCTGGCGGCATGCACGGGCTCTTCGGAGACGGCTTGGGCGGGGCCGTTCGTTCAGCCTGCGGGGACGCTCGGAGCGCGAGCTGCTGTGTCCGCAGCCACGCTCGTGGCCGAACCTGCAGGCGAGGGAGCGTCGGTGGTCTCGTCTTTGCTCGACGGTCTTCGCGGCGACGGCGGCGCGGCGGTGGGGGCGCTCGGCATCGTGCTCGATTGCTGGTCGGGTGTGCTCGAGGCGTACTCCGAGGGGCAGGAGGCGCTCGACGGAGCCGTGTCCTCGGCGCTCGACGGCCTTCCCCTTGCGGGGGAGAGCGGACTCGGCACGTGGGCGGCGGGCGCGTTGCAGGAGGTCGTCTCCGCCGTGGGGCTCGAGCCGGCGAATCTCGATGCGCTGAAGCCGGTGCTCGTGAACTCGGCTCACGTGGCTTCGGCCGACGACGGCGCGTTCGCCGCGCAACTGCTGTCGCTCAAACGCGGAGCGGTGGAGCACCCCCTCGAATCGAACAACGTGTTCCAGTCCATTGTGGGTTTGGTCGAAGGCGGGCTTTCGGAAGGCGTCGACGCGGCGATGGATCGCATCGAGGTTGCCGAGGTGCGCGTGTTCGGCGACGGCGGTCCCGCCGTGACCATTGAGTTCGCGCTGCCCGAGGCGGTGAAGAGCGTGACGACCGATGTGATTGGACGGATCGCGGATGGTTTACGGTCTATGTGCGCGCAGGTGACGGGGGCGAGAGTATGGGAGTGAGAGTCGGTCGGGACGCTCTACGCGCGGCTTCGAAGGGGGAGGAAGGGCAGATGGTCGTCGAGCTTGCAGCCGCGTTCCCCGTGTTGATCGTCGTGGCGGTGGTGGCCGTGAACGCGCTTTTGTTCTTCTCGGAATGCGGGGCGTTCGACAACGCCTTTCGCGATGCGGTGCGCGTTCATGCGACCTCTCCCAGCTATGGGCAGGGCATCGAGCAGAGCAGGGCGCAGGTGGGCTCGGTGCTGTCCGAGTCGTTCGACGAGCCGTTCGAACGGGTGAGCGTGGCGGTGCGCGGCACGGAGGGAGGGCATGTGGAGTTCGAGGGGACGCTCGAGCTTTCGCCCACGTTGTTCGGCTTGGGGCTCAAGCGCGAGGTGTTCGGCGTGTCGCTGCCGCCTCTTTCCCATCGAACGGTTTTCGTGGTGGATCGCTACAAGCCGGGGGTGCTCGCATGAAGCGGAGCGCGCCGATGAGGGCGGGACCGTCTCCTATGCGGACGCGGATCGTGCGTGCGGTGCTCGCCCTTTGCCTGGCCGCCCTTGCGGTATCGTGCGCCGTCTGGCTGGGAGGGGTTGCCGGTTCGGATGTGCTGAGGATGGCGCTCGATCCGACGCTATGGAACGATGCGAGCGGAGATGCGGGCGCGTTCGGGGGAGATCTGCTTCCGGAGGGGTTCGGGAGTGAGGTACTCGCGCTCGAGGATAGCGAGGACGTGCGGGTGGACGCCTCGGCGTGCGTGGTTGGGTTCACGATGCGGGGCGAGGCTGCCGGCATGTTCGAGAAGGTGGCTCGGGAATTGGAAGGGAAGGGCTGGACACAGGTGGACAGCGGCATGCCAGCATGCGGCACGTTCGTGAAGCGCGACGGGTCGTACCAGTGGCTGTTCGTCTCGGGCGTGCAAGTGGGGGAGGATGCGGGGATGGTCGTGCATTACGACGGGAATTCGAACGGAAAGGGCTGATGATAATGAAAGAAACAGGACATCGAACGGGGTTGCGGCATCTGCGGCCGCACCGAAGGAGGCTGCGATGAAGGCGGGGCGCGAGCGGGCCGCTGGCAGGGAGCGCAGGCAAGCGGGACCCTCAAAAGCGTCGTCTTCCGACGGCGTGCGAGAGCGTTCGGAGGTGCTCAGGCTCGCGACGAGCGCGGCGAGGCGCGCCCGGGGCCTTTTGTTCGCGAGGCCGGACGAAGGGGTCCTGCTTCTGCTCCCGTGCGCCGATATCCATACGGTCGGCATGGGGCGCCGCATCGACGTGGCGTTCATCGACGGAGCAGGATGCGTTTTGGCGGCCTATCGGAACGTGGGGCCTTTCAGGCGGCTCCGTCACAGGAATGCGGCGGCGGTGGTAGAGCGTTTCTCGTCATGCGCGACGCCTTGGTTCGAGCCAGGTGATCGTATGGGGGTGGTGTCGGTGAAGGAGGGGTCGCGATGAAGGTTTGCCCGGTCTGCCATGCGCGCGCTTTCGATGATGCCGAGGTTTGTTTCGGCTGCCTGCACCGGTTTGGTGCTTCGGAGCCTGGCCAGTCGTCCGAGAAAGCGAGGGAAAAGGGGCCCTCGAATGCCGAAGCGCGCTTTGCGTGGGCTGTGCCGGACGGCTCGCTGTCGGGGGCGCGCTCCGTCGAAGGATCCGCGGCGAGACCTTCGCCGTCGATGTGCGCCGCATCCCCGCCGACGTCGATAAGCGCTTCCAATGAGGCGGGGCTTGCGGCATCCGGCTCTGATCGCGGCTTCGCGGGGTGCGGGGCTGCTCCCGCACCTGCTGTCCCTTCCAAGCAGGCCTCCGCTGCGGCCTTCCGGACGGGTTCGCCGACGGCGCATCCGGATCGGGGTTCCACGGCCCTTGCAGTCGCTTCGGATCGGGCTTCCCCTCCCGTCCTTTCATCGCCGTCGTCGGCGCCTTCCGCTACCGGCGATACGGGAGCGGACGGGCTTTCCGCCTTGATCGCCGAGCTTACGGAACGGCTTCGGGACATTGACGTCTCGCGATCCGGCCCCTGTCCGTTTGCCAAGGAGGCCGCAGCGTCATTGGCCGAAACGGAGGCGCTTGCGTTTCGGGTGCCCTCCGCTTTCGGTTGGGAGCCTCGGTTTTCGGTGGGGGCGTGCGAAGGCAGCGCGGGATGGGTCGTGCGCTTCGAGCTTCCCGATGGGATTGTCATCGAGGGTGCGCCGGACGGCGAAAGCGGGGGAGGGAAGGGCTCTGCGGCACTCTCCTTCGCTTTGCGAACCCGCGCCAAGGATGACAGGAGCTCGACCGAGAAGGCGGTTTCGACGCAAGGGGAGGGCGGCGCTGGTCCGGGAGGCTCGGCGGGCGCGGCGAACCGGATGGCCGGTTCGGCGGGAGCGGTCGGACCAAAGCCTCCGTCCGCAAAACGCCATGCGTCGTCTCCGGCGCGTGCGACGCGCGAATCGGCTTCGGAGGGCGCTTTGGGCGCAGCGGGATCGTCGCGTACGAAGCGCTCCCTGGGAGAGGCGTGCGGGTCGTCCTCTCGAGGTGCGCACGCACGGGGTTCTCTCGGTGTCGGATGCGATCCTGTTGCAGTCGGGGAGGCATCGTGATGGTCGTGCCCGCGGTCGCTGCGGCGGCGCTGGCGGCGGGCGGCGCCGCGGGGTGGTTCGCCGTGCTGCCGCTTGCCGATAGGCTGCTTGGGCGCTCGTACGCGCGGGCGGCGTCGTGGTGGTGGGAGAGTTGCGAAGCTTACACGGCCTTCAAAAGAGGGCATCGCGCGCGCGAGCCGTGCGCGGACGCGGGTGGGGAGGAGGGCATGCTCGCCGTCTGGCGCGACGATGCGCTCGCGGCTGCGCGCGAAGGTTCTTTGTCGCGCGAGCGTGCGGCCGCGCTCGCAGCTGCGGGATGCGACGTCGACGTGTCGCTCGCCGTGTGCGACGAGGCGGCGCTACGGGAGCGGCGCGCCTTTTCTTCGACGCCGTTGCGCCGTGGGATATGCGCCTTCGGCTGCGCGTTGTGGTTCTTGGCGCTCATCGTCGCGGACCTGCCTGCGACGGTGGTGGTTGCCTTCGCCGTATGCGGCGTGGCGATGGCAGCTGCGGTTGCGTGCGATGTGAGAGCGCGGATCATACCCATCGAGGCGTGCGCGGCCATTGGCATGGCCGGAGTCGTGGCCCAGATGCGCCTGGACGGCATGGCCGGGCTTGCGGCGGGGACGGCTTTCGCCGCGCTCGTCATCGTGGGCTGCGTGGTTGCGAACCGAACGATCGGGCACGGGGAAGCTCCTTGCGTCGGGCGCGGGGACGTGCGCTGCATGGCAGCGCTTTCGATAGCGAGCGGCTTCGCGGCTCCTTCTGGGATGCTCGCGTGCTACGTGATCGCCGCGGCCGTGTCTCTGGCTGGCATGGCCGCCAAGAGGTTGACGGCGAAGGACGGCATCCCCATGGCGCCGTTTCTGGCCGTGTGGTTGTTGGTCGCATCGTTGGGATGAAGTCGGGGCAAGTGGTCGAACGAGGCAGAGCGGGACAAACGGAAGCAGTCGGTTCGGCCGACTGGGGAAAGGAGAAAGCGATGTCGAATGCGGGTGCGAAAATCATGGCGATGGTGTGTGCGATGCGGGCATCTTTGGTGCGTGGCGAGGAGGAGGGCGGTTCCGAGATCGTGCAGACGGTCATCGTGCTGGGGTTCGCCGTCGGGCTGGGGGCCGCCCTCCTTGCGCTGCAAGGGAGCATCCAAGAGGCGATCACGAGCGCGGGCACTGCAATCACGGACATGTTTTCCAAGGTCACCTCAGGTGCGGCCTAAGGGAAGGCGATGGGGTAGCCGGGATCCTGCCGAGCACGGAGGCAGCGTCGTTTCGTTTCTCATGGCGCTGCCGATCCTCCTTTTGTTTCTCTTTGCCGCAGTTGATTTGGGGCGTGCGGTGTTTCTGGGCATGGCCCTCGAGGATGCGGCGTATGCGGCGTGTCGGACCGCTTGCGAGGAAGGGGCGGAGGGTGCGACATCTGAAGCGTTGCGCAATGCCGCGCTTCGCGAATCCCCGGCGCTGTCCGGCGATGGCCTGACGCTTGAGGCGTCCATGCAGGTGGGGGAGGTTCAGCGAGGGTTCTACGACCATCGCCTCTTCGATGAGGGGGAGGGCTCGTTCGTACAGAGGCCGTCGCAAACAGCGCACCGCCCCGTTCGCGTCATCCTTAAGCTGGAGGGGGCATACCTCACTCCGGTGGGCGCGATCATGGAGGCCGCTTCCGGCGGGGCTGGATCGGGGTTCTCGTACGAGACGGTGATCGAAGGGATGATTGACGAGACGGTAGGAGGTGGGGCGTGGTGAGCGAGAACGAGAGGGGGAGCGAGATCGTGCAGTTCGCGGTGACGGTTCCGCTGCTTGTGCTCGTCGTGTTCGCGACGATGCAGTTGGGCGGCATGGCCCTTGCCGCAAGCCAGCTCTCCTCCGAGATAACGCGGGCATGCCGACAGTTCGACGCAGGGGGCTTTGAGCGCGCAACGGACAAGGAGGCGTTCGTGGAAGAAGGGATTGTCGGCGCGTCGTCGCAGCTGAGGCCAGAATCGCTTCATGTGGAGCGCGTGCGGTGGGAGCGTGAGACCCGGCAAGAGGGGAGCGATTCGGCGGGCGGCGCCATAGAGCAGCGGACATCGCTGCTGGCGCTCTCGTACGATGTGCGTTACGAGCTGCCGTCCATCCTCGACGTCCCCGGCCTTTCGGGGCGGTCTCTCGAGAGGAGCGTGTTGGGCGTCTTCTCCGAAGGGAGGGTAATCGAAGTGGAGGTGGGACCGTGAGCATGGGAAGGGGCGTGCTCCGCCGCGTCGGATGGCCGCAGGGATCTGCAGGCGAATTCGGGAGCATGGCTCCGTTGGCTGTGGCTGCGGCTTTCGTGTTGTTCGCGATACTCGCATTTTCAGTGGACCAGGGGATCGCCTATGCGACGAAGGCGCGCCAGGAAAACGCGCTCGACGCGGCCCGCGCGGCGTGCATGGACGCCTCGTTCGCCCTCGAAGCGAAAAACGACGACGATCCGGCGATGCGGTTCGTCGATCGCGCCGTGCGCGCCGTGCGCGATGCGGGATGCTCCGGGAGCGTTGCCATGTGGTTCTACGAGGCGCCCGAGGAGGATGTGCCGGAAGCCGAGCGCGTATGGGTGGTGGGTCTGCAGGTGAGTGAGGACTCGCCTACGGTGTTTGCCCGGGGGTTCGGCGTGGAGGGCATTCCGGTTGCCTCTCATCGCGTGATGGCGGCGGTGCCCTATGCCGAAAGTCGCGTGTGGCGTCCCGAGCAACGGACGTGCGGTCGATTCGACGTGGCCGCCGGCCTCGGAGCGACGAGCGCGGCCTTCACGGAACTTCGCTCGCTCGACGAGTTTCCCGCCGAGGTGGGGGAGCAGGTGCGGGCCGTTCTGTCCGCGCAGGAGGGTAAGGAGAGAAGAGGAGGGCGGTCATGATCGAGGCTCGAACGAACGGGGTGTCGCCGCGGCCGGGAGGGTTCGCCGCCCGCGCGGCCCGCGGTGCCGACCATCGTGTTGCGAGGCAGGGGGAGATGCCGACGTCGAAAGGGGCGCCCATCCCGCCGCCGACAGCGCCCGCGGCGACGACAGGGTCGGCCCCTCCGGACCCCCTTCTCTTTGCGAAAGGGCCGCAGGACGTTCGTCGCGCAAAGCGCCTTGCCCTTGCGGCGGCGCTTTCGGCTGCGGTTGCAGTCGCTGCGGTCGGATACGGTGCCTGGGCTGTCGTATCTGCGAACGCGCAGGTTGACGCGGTGAAGGCCGACCTGGCCCCCACGCTCGTGGCCGCGACGAACATCGCCGCAGGCGATACCGTCTCCCTGGATCAGCTCGAGGTGGTGGAGGTGCCGCGGTCGTTTCGCGTGGAAGGAGCCCTCGGCGCTGATGCGCGGGAGGGCGTCGTCGGGGGTCGTGCGGCGGTCGATATTCCCTCCGGTGCGCAGATAGCGCCGGGGCTTATTGCCGGGATTGCGGGAGGCGACCACCTGGCCGCTGCGCTCGAGGCCGGCATGGAGGCGGTCACAGTGTCGGTTGACACGGAGACGGGCGTTGCCGGCCAGATCAGAGCATTCGACACGGTGCGCGTGATCGCCGTCGAGCCCGCTGCTTCTGGCGAATCGGTTTTGACCACCGTCTGCGAACGCGCACTCGTCGTGTCGGCAGGATCTGGCCAAGGGGAGCTTGCGGTTTCGGGCGGATCGGTGACGATCGCCGTGTCTCCCGAGGAGGCCGACGCGGTGCGCGAGGCTCAGTATGCGGGAAGGGTGAGCTTCTCGCTCGTGGCGCTCGCCGATGCGGTGGGAGAGGGAGGCGAGCGTGGATAGGTCGGTCGAGCGCGCTCTTAAGACGGTCGTGAGAGAGGAGGTCGCGCTGAGGTTGCGATCGCAGCAGGCGGGCCCTTCGGCGGTCGAGACTCTTGTTCGCGACGTGGTGGGCCAAGTTGCGTTCGACCGAGGCGTGCCGCTCTCTCCGTACGATCTGGAACCGTTGGCGAAGGGCATCGTCGACGACTTCCTCCGCTATGGACCGCTGCAGCCTTTGCTCGACGATCCGTCCGTCACCGAGATCATGGTCAACGGGGGCGGTGTGGACGAGGCCGATCCGGAGCTTCCGTTTCGCGCGCCCGTGGTCTACGTGGAGCGGGCTGGTCTGATCGAGCGTCGGCCCGACATCGTCTTCGACGATGCCGAGCACCTGCGCCGCATCATCAACAAGATCGCTGAGCAGGCTGGCATGCGTTGCGACGAGACGCATGCCATGGGATGCGCGATGCTGCCTGGGGGCAGGGCGCGCGCGACATACGTGGTGCCCCCCATCGCGCCAGATGGGCCGGCGCTCAACGTGCGCACGTTTTCGGAGGGCATGCTGAGCATGAGGGACTTGCTGAGCGTCGGCGCGCTGCCCGCGGCCATGGCGGATTTCCTATGCGCGGCAGTGCAGGCCCGCTGCCCCATCGTGATCTCCGGCGGCACGGGCTCAGGGAAAACCACCTTGCTCGGCGCGCTTTCCGGCTTCATACCGGAGGGAGAGCGGGTCATCACCATCGAGGACACTCCCGAGCTGCGCCTTCAAGCTTCCCATGTCGAGCGCATGCAGACGCGCGAGGCCAACGTGGAGGGCGAGGGCGCCGTCGGCATGCGCGAACTCGTGGCGTTGTCGCTGCGCCGTCGACCCGACCGCATCATCGTGGGGGAGTGTCGAGGGGCCGAGGCCTACGATATGCTCCAAGCCATGCAGACCGATCATCCCGGGTCGATGACCACCATTCATGCCAACGATCCGTCGAACGCGCTCAGCAGGCTCCGCACGATGGTGGGCTATGCCGACGGAGACCTGAGCCGCGAGGTGATCGCGCAGCAGATCGCCGAGTCGCTGCAAGGTGGCCTTGTCGTGCATGTCGAGCGCATGAGAGACGGAACGCGCAAGGTGACGAGCGTCGTGTCCGTCGATCCGCTGCCGGAAGGGTCAACGGTGATACCGCGGGCGGAGCTGTTCGCCTATGACATTGAGGGCGTCGATGCGAACGGGTGGGTTGTGGGCGCATGGCGGCCTTGCGGAGTGCAGCCGCAGGCCGTAAAAGAGCGCATGCGGGCGGCGGGAGTACCGTTCGATCCCGCCTGGTTCTTCGGAAGCTAGGGCAAGGAGGTGGCGACGATGACGGGGGCGATGGCGGTTTCCGCAACGTTGGCCGCGGGTGGATGCGCGTTTGCGCTATGGGCATACGCGCTGTTTCGCCAGGAGCGCGCCGAACGGCGGGGAAGACCGCTTTCCGATAGGGCGCTGTACGAGGTTGGCAAAGAAGCCGCCATTCGGCGCGCGGCGCGCTCCAAGGGGCGCGGTGGAGAGGGGTTGCCGACGTGCGTGCGCGCGCTTGCGGTTGTTGGTGGAGTTGCGGCTGCATTCTCCTTCGCGACTGTGACGAGCGGGAGCGTGCCTGTCGGGGTGCTGGCCGCAGTCGGCGTCGCGGCTGCGCGAGGCGCATGGACGCGCTGTGCGCAGGGTAGGCGCCGAGCGTTGTTCGACCGGCAGTTCGCCCGCATGCTCCCCCAGCTCGCCGCAAGCGTGCGAAGCTCGCTGACGGTGGAGCGCGCCCTGCGGGTGGCGTGCGCACGCGTGGACGATCCGTTGCGTGACGAGCTGGCCCGCGTCGTCGCCGACATCACCTACGGCACCTCGCTACCTGACGCGCTCGAGGACATGGCGCGCCGCACCGGAAGCGACGATGTGCGCGCTCTCGCGGCGGCAACGAGGATGCAGCGAAAATTCGGCGGTTCGCTCGCCCCGGTGCTCGACATGGTTGCCGGGCATGTGAACGCGCGGCTCAAAGCCGCACGGGAGCTTGAGACGGAGGTGGCGGGAACTCGCCTGGCCAAATGGTTTGTGGCATTGTCCATGCCGTGCATCTTCTTCATGATGTTCGCGGCAAACGCCGACTTCGCTCGGTTCTATACCGAGGAGCCGCTCGGATGGGTTTTGGCGGGTGTCGCGATCGCCCTCGAGGTGATAGGGCTTGCGTCATGTCGCGCTATCACCTCGCTTGACGAGCCGGGAAAGCGCCGTGCGAGCGCCGCGAAGCGTGCGGTCGGCGCAGGAGGAGGGGGTGAAGGGCCATGGCCGCCTCTGCGATGACGGTTTGCTTGCTGGGGGTGTTCGCCGTGCTGTCGGGCGTAGCCGTGTACGAGGCGCTTGTGCGCTCGTTCGCGCCGCTGCCGCGGACAGGCGCTTCGCATGAGGGGCGCGCGGGCAACGACCGGGTGCGGACGGCCGGGCGCGACGCGCTCGCCCGGTTGCTGGAGGGCGCGTCGGGGACGCTCGAAAGGTTCGCTCCGACGGCCCGCTCCGATGCGGACGAATGCCGCAGCCGGCTTGCGCGGGCGGGGGTCTCTTTGCAGCCCGAAGTGTGGCGCTGCCTGCGCGTTCTTGCTGCGGCGTTCGGCGCATGCGCTGCATCGTGCGTTGCGGCGGCATGCGGCTTCTTTCCGAGCGCGGCCGGCATTGCGTTTGCCGCGGCTGGCTTGGCCGCAGGATGGCTGGGGCCGCGTGTGGCGCTCTGCGCCGCCGAGAGAAACCGCCGTCGCGCCATCGAAGCGCGCCTGCCCGATGCCATGGAGCTGCTCGGCATCGCCGTGGCGGCGGGTTCGCCGCTCGAGCAGTGCTTCAAGGAGGTGGCGGCAAGCGTGGACGGCCCCCTTTCCGAAGAACTGTCCTTGGTCGACCAGGAGGTGAACCTGCTCGGGCACGGACGCGAGAGCGCGCTCGAGCACCTCGCGCAGCGTTGCCGCAGCCAAGATGTGGCGGCGTTTTCCGCGCAGCTGATCCAAGCCGTGAGCCAGGGATCGTCCATTGCGGAAGGCCTTGCGAGCCAGGCCGCGCTGTCTCGCGAGATCGCCCAGGCGAACGCGCTCGAACGCATCCGAAAGATGCCGACGAAGCTCGACATCGTCCTGTCCGTATGCTTTCTGCCTCCGACGGTGGCGCTCGTGGTGGTGCCAACGGTGGTGAGCTTGCTTCGATTTCTGAACGATACGATGGCGTGAGGAGGGTCGAGATGGAGAGGGACGGAGGCGGCTGCGGATGCGCCGAAGGCAGGGGCTCGGGAGATGCGCGGCGTTTGAGAGCCCGCGCGACGGTGAGCCGACGGGCGTTCCTTGCGGCAGGGACGGCTGCCGGGTTGTCGTGGCTTGTCGGCACGAAGGCCGCTTGGGGCGGCGTGGGCGGCGGCGGATGGGGCGCGATAGGGTCGGTTGCGGCGCCTGGCAATCATTTCGGCTACGACGGGGGGTGGGGTTATTCGGACGACGGCAAGGTGTGGTTGTCGGTGAGCTGCAACGCGACGGTTGGTCGCATGACCGAGCTGTTCCTCGAGATATCGGTGACGTCCTACTACGCCAACGGAGGGGTGTGGAATCCCACCTGGTTCACCGACTATCCCGACACCCACGTTGACTCGTTCATCCGGGACGAGTCGGGCTGGCTCGCCTCCAAGAGCGGCTTCTACGACACGACGTACGACAACTCGAACTACCACGGCCCTTATGTCACCGACACGTTGCGGGTGGCCCGCGCGTCGGGCGATTGGCAAGCGTGGGCTGGCGTTCGGGCATGGTGCGATTCGCCCGACAGCGCCTACGGCATCGATACGACGGCGGAAGCGTCCCAGATCATCCCCGCCCATGTGCTCAACGACGACGCGAGCTGGCGGGGGAGGATCATCACCGTGCGGCCGCGTTCGGCCGAGCACCTTCTCATGGATGCGAGCGGAGGCGGCGTCGAGGCGGGGTCGAACGTCGTTGGTTGGCGAGACACGCATACGACGAACCAGAACTGGATCGTCGCGGAAAGCCCCCAGGGGAGGACGAGCCTCGTGCCCGTCCACGCCGGCGCTTCGGCGCTATACCTCGATGTGCAGGGCGGGGACTGGTTCGATGGCGACAACGTGCATCTGTGGACGCCGAACGGGGGAGCCGCCCAGTCATTGTACCTGCACGATTTCGGCGATGGTTACCATATGCTCGTGTTCGAGTGCAGTGGGTGCGCGCTCGATCTGGAGGGTGACGCCCAGGCCGACGGAGCGAACTTCCGCCAGTGGAACCCCTACGGCGATTGGACGGTTCACAGCCGTCACATGCGCATCGAGGAAGTGGTGTTCGGACCGCGCTTCGAGGGGGCTTTCGCAATCGAAGGGGACCTGGAGGCGGGGGGCGAGCTGAGCCCGACCGATCCCGATGCCACGTGCTATCCGTACAACTATCCGGGCACGTCGGGTATGACGTATCGCTACGCCTGGTACCGTGGCGGGCCGGGCTCACGAGGCGAGCTCGTGCAAGGTCCCGGCGACGAGGCGGCGTACCGCGTGACCGAAGCCGACGAGGGCTCGCGCCTCACGTGCGTGGTCACGGCGTACGCGCGCTTTCGCGAGACGCCCTACCGGGGAGAGGCGGCGGCGTTCGCGGACGTTGTCCGAAAAGGGGTCGCCGTCCGTTTTTTCGTGGATGGAGAGGCTCGGCCCTGCTACGAGGTCGAAGCGGGGCGGGACGAGGCGTTCTCCGTGCCGCGGGAGGCATGGGCCGCTGCCGAGAAGGAGGGTTGCGCGGGCGTGGAAGGGTGGTTTGCGGACGTCGGCTGCTCGGTGCGTTTCGAAGACGGTGCCATCGTCTCGGAGCCGCTCGATCTGCACGCCTACAACCGGGTGACGCTTGCCTACGCCCAAGCCGACGCTTCGTGCTTGCTGCGCGACGACCGCGCGTACTTCCTCGACGAGGGCCTTTCGATCCCCCTTCGAGAAGAGGACGTGCTGCCAGGCGGGTGCACGCTGCGCTTCGGCGAGCGCGTCTCCTTCGAGCGCGGTGCCCCCGCTTGGTTCGAGGAGCGCGGCCGTGTGAGGACGGCGTTGTGCGATCCCGGGGCCTACGCGACTGCGGCGGCCGAGGGCGTCGCGCAGCGCATGGCTCGCCTCGTGCGCAACACGGAGGCGTACCTGCTTTGGCGCACGCCCGCCTACGACGGGATCGAGCTCTCGTGAAAAGGTCTATTCATGGTGCGGTATCTGTGCAAACGCCGAGATTCCAAGCGCGCTCCCCTCGCGTTTTTTCGCGGTTTTCGTGCGTGCGAAGCGCCGATGCCCTTTCCTTTTCCCGCAGCTGCTGGGTGGCGTATCCGTCTGCATGCGCCCTTGCGAACAGCGCAGGAAGGCTCCTGCGCTGTTCGGATCTGGGCATCACCGATACTGCGCGCAGACGGCTTCTTTGCGCCAAGGCTTCCACGTCGTCGCCGGGCCGCGTGCGACGGTGCTGCGCGGCCTTCGTCGACGCCGGCCTGCTCTCTGCCGGCGGTGGCTTTGCAGAGAGCGGAGCGCTTCTCGTCCATGCTCGACCGAAGACCGCACGTCATCGCGCGCCGGCAGGCCGTGCTTGCGCGCCGGCGCATGGCCGAGGACCGCGCGTCGCGGCATGCTCGCAGACCCCCTCGCGCTACCTTCGAGCGCCTGCCGCAGCCGCATTGCCGCCGGCGTCGGCGCCTTGCACGCGCAACCGGCTCGTCACGAGCGCGACGGCGAAGAGGGCGAACGTGAACAGCAAGAGCACGCCCATATCGCCGAAGATCGGCGCGAGCGTTTCGGGCGTGGGAGCCTCGAGCGCGGCCGCCTTCTGCAGCGCGTCGGTGTACCAGAAGGCGGGCGAGAAGCGCCCGACCGCCTGTACGGCGGGGTCCATCGCGTCGAAGGAAACCCATACGCCGCCCAAGAACGACACCGCCATGCCCGCGATGTTGCCGACGGCGTTGCCGATCGTCTCGCTTGCCCCCATCTGCCCGAGCAGGTATCCCGCCGACAGCGGGACGGTGGCGAAGGCGAACGACAGCGCCAACATGAGCGCAAGCCCCGCGGCGCTGATTTGCGCCGCGGCATCGCCGAACGCGATGAACCCCAGCACCACGGTCCACAGCCACACTCCCGCGGTCACCGCAAGCGCCGCAGCTGCGATTTGCAGGTTGCATCTGGTCGTGGGCAGGGGCGACACGAGGTTGCGCCGTCTGAGGTCGGTGCGGTTGAGCGTTCCCATGAGCAATCCCACGCACACGACGATGGAGGCGAACAGTGTGTAGGTGCCCCAGCTGAAATAGAACACGAAGCGCTGCGCGCTTCCCGATCCGCTGCCAAGCTGCACGGTGTCCACCGGCGCCGACGCGCCCGTCGCGTCGCCAGCATGCGCGGCGACGTCGGCCAACGATGCGTCGGGGACGAGCGCCGCATAGGCGCGGGCGAGCCCCACGTACTCATTGGCCTTTTGGTCTAGGAGGCTGCCTTCAAGCGACGAGTAGCTGTACACCGTCTCGAGCACGGGTGCGTCGCCGTCTGCGCGCGCGGCGTCGAGTACGGTCTGCCCGAACCCCTCCGGCACGATGAGGACGTACGAGACGCTTCCTTTGGCCACGGCGTCCTGCAGGGCGATCTCGGCATCGTCCAGCGGCGTCTCGATCCCGTGCTCGCCCAGGCAGTCCGCCAGTCCCCGGGAAAGGTCGCTGCCGTCGCGGTCGATAACGGAGAATTTCGCCCGGTACTCCGCAAACGGAGCGCTGTCGCCCTCTCCGAACGAAAGGCTGCTCGCCATGAGCACGCCCAAGAGGCTGAGCACGACGGCGTACACGAGCAGGTAGAGAGGGTGTCGAAGCACGATTGCGACCGCTGCTTTAAAGACTTGCATAACGCTGCCTCCTGACAAGGACCAAGGACACGGCGAGCAGCACGGCTGTCGTGGCCAGCAAGACGAGCACGTGCTCGAACGTGCGCTGGAAGGTGTCGTAGTACATGATGCTGTAGAGCGTCTGCGCTATCTGCGTGGCGGGGTTGACAAGCTCAAGCGCCGGAAACGCCGTGCTCAGATCGTCGGCCAGCTCCATGACGGGCTGCCCGTACAGTCCGGCGAACAGCGAGGATACGCACACGATACCGCTGAGCACCCCGCCTTTGATGCCCTCGTCGACCTTCGTCGCGCTTCCCACGAGCGTTCCCAGTGCCGTCGCGAGAAGCGACGAGGCTGCCAGCGCGACAAGGCACGCTCCGTCGCGGCCTCCGAAATCCACGCCAGCCGCAATGCGGATGTAGGCGTAGGCCACGGCAAGGCAGGCAAACGACAGCGCCCAGCTCGCCCCGAGCGTGGCGACGAGCGTCTTCGTACGGCTCGTCGCTCCCAAGGCCCGACGCGCGCCGAGCGCGCTCAGGTTCGGCTGCGCGCGGCAGATGGCGATCATGCCCGTTTGGCTGCCGAACAGCGCCGCCATGCCCAAAAGCGCGAAATAGTAGCGCACCGTCTCCTTCGGCGGGTTGCGCGTGACGTCGATCCTCTCCGTGGAATCGGGCGCATCCAGCAGCTGGGCGACGAAACGCGCGTCGGCAAGGGCCGCCGGATCCTCGTTCGCCACGTCTTCGATGAGCGCGCGGCTGCTCAGGTAGTTGTCGACGACCGTCTTGAGAACGGACTGGTTCGCGCTGTCTACGGAGTCGGGCAGCGCGCCGCCGCGTACGTGCACTCCCGGCACCCCGTCGGCATCCACCGCCACGTAACCCACGACGCCCTCGTTCGACCCGCCGTCCGGTGCCGACGAGCCGGCATCGGTGGCGCGCATGAGCTCGATGGCCGCATCCTCGCTCTCCACGCGCGCGACGTCGAGCAGCTGGCCGTCCCCCGGCTCCGACAGCGCGTCGATCATCTCGGCGAGCCCTGGCGCGTCTTCGTAGCGCGCATCGGCCACGACGGCCACGCGGACGGGTTTGAGCTGGGCCGCGTCGTCGAGGTGCGCGAACATGAACGCGAACATCGTCGAGAGGACGAGCGGAAACGCGAGCACCCAGATGAAGACGGATCGCTCCCGCATCAGCGCCAGAAGCGTTCCCTTGAACACGTTGATCATGCTGCCACCTTCCAATCGCATGGGCCGTGCCGGCTGATGAAAGCCGAGGAGGGCTGCCGCGCGCCCCGGGCTGCCGCTTTCGCGTCCGCCCTCGCGTGCGAAGCGCACGGCTGCGCACTGCGGCGAATCGAAGCGTCGCAGCGGGTCGGGCGTCGGCCCGCTGCGCGCTCAGACGAAGCGGCGGGGTTCTTAGTCCCGCAGCTCCGTTCCGGTGATCTCCAGAAACACGTCGTTGAGCGTGGGCGGCTCGGCCCACACGCGTCCGAACGCGGTGCCGAAGGCCTGCAGCACGGCCAGCACGTCTCCCAGGTTGTGCGTGCCGTTCGCGCAGACCAGCTCGAGCACGCCGTCCCGGTAGAGAGCGCGCCTCACGTGCGGCAGCGCTCTGAGACGCTCAAGCGCCGCGCCGGAGAGCTCCGGTACGTCCACCTGGATCTTCTCCCCGGCATCGACCATGGCTTTGAGCTCGGCATTCGTCCCGGTCGCAAGCGCCTGTCCCCGATCCATGATCATGAGGCGCGTGCATATCTCCTCGACCTCCTCCATGTAGTGGCTCGTGTACACCACGGTGGACCCGGCGCGGTTCATTTGACGGATGCCCTCGAGGATGGCGTTTCTGCTCTGGGGGTCGACCGCCACGGTGGGCTCGTCGAAGAACACGAGCTCGGGCTTGTGCGCTATGCCGCAGGCGATGTTCAGGCGGCGCAGAAGCCCGCCCGACAGCTTTCGCGGTCGGAACCGCTCGTAGCCTTCCAAACCTGCGAATGCCACGGCCTCGTCCACCAGATCGCGCCTCTGCGCACGGTCGCTCACGTACAGCGCGCAGAAGTAGTCGATGTTCTCGCGCACCGTCAGCTCTTCGAACACGGCCACGTTCTGCGGCACGACGCCGATGCGCCGCTTCAAGTCGTAGCGCGAAGGCCGCATGGGCTCGCCGAACAGCTTGATCGTCCCTTTGTCGAACGTGAGCAGCTGCAGTATGCAGTTGATGGCCGTGGTCTTGCCCGATCCGTTCGGCCCGAGAAGCCCGAACACCTCTCCTTGCTCTATGTGCAGGCTGAAGTGGTCGAGCGCGAGCACCTCCCCGTAGCGCTTCACCAGCCCGTCGACGGCCACGACGCATCGGCCTTCGCGCGAGCTGCCCGCTGCTTTGGACGCGTGCGGCCCGTTTGCCGTTTGCGGCGCGGCCTTCGCTCGGGCATCGCCCGCCGCCGCATCCCGCCCCGCCTTCGTCGCCTTCTCCAACTTCGCCACCCCCGTCGCTTGCGCGCTTTCTCTTGCGGTTTCGCCGCGCTCGATCATGCGCGGTTTCTCGATTCAGCGTCCATAGTGCCCGATCTGCGATCGTCGCGGAAGTGCCAGCCGTCATAGATTGGGGCGAGGGGATGACATTTGTCACGGTTACGAACGCCGCCGCTCATGATCGCCCCGCACGCCGCGCCGTCGGCCCGTCCGGAGGGCTATACTGGCATCATGAACAGAGAGCGCGCTATCGATCAGATCGTCCTCGCGGCGCTTTGCCTGGCGTCCTTGCCGTTCGCGCCGCCTTCGGACGCGCATGTTGTCGCGTTTTTGGCGGCTGTGGCGGCGACGTGCTGCCTCGACGTGGCGTCGTCGGCGTCCGTGCGGATCGCGGCGGCGGGCGCCTACCTTGCGGCGGCGTGCGCGCTGTTCTCGTTCGCGTCGTTTCTGCCGCTCGTCGCGTATGCGCTGGGCTTCGAGCGCTCCCGGCTCGCACGTTCGGCGTGGATCGTGCCGCTGGCTGCGTCGGCTCGCTCGCTCGGCATGCCGCTGGCCGCCCTGCTGCTTGCGCTTTGCGTCGCCGCATGCCTCATGGCGTGGCGCGAAAGGCGGGCGGAAGGGGAGCGTGCCCGCTCTCGCGCGCTTCGCGACAGTCTGCAAGAGCGGTCGTTGTCGCTTGCGCGGAAGAACCGCGACCTCATGGCCTCGCACGATTACGAGGTGCGCCTTGCCACGCTCGCCGAGCGCGCCCGCATTGCCCGCGAGATCCACGACAACGTGGGGCATCTGCTCACGCGGTCGGTGCTGCAAGTGGAGGCGCTCCAAGTCGTCCACGCCGAAGACGAGCGGGCGCGCGCCGACCTGGCCCAGGTGGGAGCGACGCTCCATGAGGCCATGGACACCGTGCGCAAAAGCGTCCACGACCTGCACGACGATGCGTTCGATCTGCGCTCCCGCCTCGAAAGCGTCGTCGAGGCCTGCGGGCTGCCCGGTGCGCGTCTGTCCTTCGACGCGCGCGACGTGCCGGTGCCAGTGGCGTACTGCTTCGTCGCGCTTGCGCGGGAGGCGCTTTCCAACGTCGTGCGTCACAGCGATGCTACGCGTGTGGACGTATCGGTGATCGAATATCCGGCGTTCTACCAGCTTGTCGTGCAGGACAACGGCTCGGCGGGTGCTGCGTCCGCGGCGGTGGGGAAGGGAAGCGGGGAGGAACGGTCGACGGGGCCGTCTTCGACGGGCACGACGGCGGCTGCGCCGTTGACGGGGGAGGGCGGCCTTGGGTTGAAGTCGATGGAGGAGCGCGTTGCGGCCCTAGGCGGTCGGCTGCGCGCCGAGCATCGGGCGGGCAAGGGATTTCGCGTGTTCGCCATCGTGCCGAAGGAGGAAAAACGCAATGATTAGGACGATCATCGTTGACGACGACCCGATCGTGCGCCTGTCGCTGCGCACCATCCTCGAAGCTCAAGAGGATGTGGAGGTGGTCGCCCTTGGCGGCACCGGGGAGGAGGCCGCGGCGCTGTTCGACGAGCATGTGCCCGATGTGCTGCTCATGGATATCCAGATGCCAGGTGCGGGCGGGCTCGAGGCAGCCGAACGCATCCTGTCTGCGCACGGCGATGCGCGTATCGTGTTCCTCACCACGTTTTCCGATGACGAGTACATCGCGCGCGCCCTGCGGCTTGGCGTGCACGGTTACCTCATCAAGCAGGAGGTGGCTACCATCGCGCCGGCGCTGAGATCGGTCATGGCCGGCCAAAGCGTGCTGGGCGAGGAAGTGATCGAGCGGGTGGATGCGCTTGTGCGCGCGAAACCCGCATCGCCTACCGCCTCCGCGCCCGCCTCGTCCGCTCTCGTCGCGCTCACCGAGCGCGAGCGCGCCATCGTGGAGCTTGTCGCCGAAGGCCTCGACAATCGCGAGATCGCCGCGCGCCTCTACCTGAGCGAAGGCACCGTTCGCAATCATATGAGCGTCATCCTCCAGAAGCTCGATCTCAAGAACCGCACCCAGCTTGCCGTCTGGTACCTTCGCGCCCGATGAGAAGGGGGGCCTGATCGCTCTTCGGGAGGGGGAAGAGGGGGGCGCGATGTCCTGAAAGCGCGCCGTAGGAAGGGCGCGCGGGCGGCGCATGGATGACGATCCAGATGTGATATTATGGCGCGCGTCTAGTTTGGGATAGGGCATCGAGGGCAGAGGAGGACCCATGCGCGTTTTGAGGAAAGCGGTGTGCGCCGCGGCATTGGTGGCTTCGATGATGTTGTGCCTTCCGGCTGCGGCGCTCGCTCGCGACGGGGGGCCGCCTGACGGAGCGACCCAGGGCCAGCCGTTCGCCCGGGGAACAGGGGGCAGCTCGGAATTCCGTATTCCCGCTCTCGCATCGCTCGACGACGGCACCATCGTTGCCGCAACGGATGCTCGTTGGAACACCACCGGCGATGGGGGAGGTCTCGACACCATCGTGAGCTCGTCGACCGACAAAGGCTCGACGTGGAACTACACGTTTGCGAACTATTTGGGGGACAACGGCGATGTGTGGAACTCGCTGTCCACCTGCTTTATCGACCCGGCGCTTGCCACGGATGGAAACACCGTCTACATGGTGGTGGATCTTTTCCCGGCGGGGATCGCGCTCAATTCTGCCCGATGGAGCCCTCAGGCGGGCGACGCTTTCGACGACAATGGCAATCTGAGGCTGAGGGCCGCGGATTTGGTGGAGTTCGATCCCGGCAACGACTCCTACAGCTCCCAAGCCGCTTCGGCGGAGTACGCCTACTATCTCGATTTGTCCGACCTCGTCATTTACAGCGTCGATGGAGGATCGGCGGTCGAAGGCTATGAGGTCGACGAGTTCTTCAACATCATAGGCGACGACGGTACGGACACCAACCTGTTCTGCGCGGATTCTCCGTTCATGGTCTATCCCACCAACTACCTCTATCTCACCAGCTCATCCGACGGTGGAAAGACGTGGTCTGAACCCACGCTCATCAATGCGAAGGACTCCGACGAGCAGACCTTGCTCATCGGCCCTGGTTCGGGGACGGTGCTCGAGGACGGCACCCTCGTCTACAGCGTGTACGAGTATTCTTACGGCAAACAGGTGGCGGGAATCATATGGTCCGAAGACGGGGGAAGGACGTGGGAGCGCTCCGACGACGCCACGGCGTACCCCGATCATTGGTCAAGCGAGGCGGTGACCGTCCAAATCGACGACGACACGATCCGTCAATTCTATCGCGATGGATTCCCGACGCTGTACTACACCGACTTCACCAAGAGCCAGGATGGGGCGTGGGAGCCGGGCGAGCCGGTGAACACCGGCGTCCCAAAAACCCAGAACAACCAGCTTTCCGTCGTCAAGTGCCCCGGCAAGGTTGACGGGAAAGACGCCGTCGTGGTGTCCATGGCCGCCTCCGGGTCGAGTGACCGAGCGAGCGGGAAGATATACGTGGGCCTCGTTGAGCAGGACGGGACAACGACCTGGCAGTATCGTTTCAACGTGGTGGAGGACGGCGCATATTACGCCTACTCGTGCCTTGCCGAGCTTTCCGACGGGTCGATGGCGCTGCTGTACGAGGACAGTCCGGGAACCGAGAAGTTCTCGGTGTTCCCGTGGGACGACCTGGTGTGCGATGCGACGGATGTGGACGTTGCTATCGAGAGCGTCGACCTGGTGCGCGGCGAGACCGTGACGCTCTTCGACTACACGGGCGATCACACGGGCGCCGACATCAGCGCGCTCGACTCGAACGTGGCGACGCTCGATCTCGAGCGGGGGGAGGCTGGTGCGCCGCAGGTTCGCCTTGCGAGCGGATCCGGCTTCACGGGAGAGCTGAGACCCCTCTCGAGCGCCCTTTACACGTTCGTGGCGAACGAGGACGGAGCCTATGTCGTGAGCGCGACGGACGAGGCCGGATCCCCGCTTTGGCTCGCTCCGTCGCGTGCGAAAGAGGCCGGGTATCCCAATAGCGGCGAAGGGCCGGAGGGAATCGAGGTGTCGCCGGGATTCCTCGAGGATACGGTGTACCTTCGGGGTGTTTCGGGGAGCTACGTGTACTTCGACAAGGACGCATGCCAGATGGACCGGGTGAACGACCTCGGTGACAATCTTGTTTGGAAGACGAACTGCTCGCTTGCGCTCTACCGCCCGGCTTCAGAGGAGGAAGGCTCGAGCGAGGAAATTCCCGGTTACGTGCGCGTGAAGGAGCTCTCCTCGCTCGAGGGCCGCTATCTCATAGTGGCCGAAGCGGCCGATGGCGAGCGGTACGTGCTGTATCCCACGACGGCGCAGGAGAGCAAGCGATCGCAAGCGGCCCGGGTCGTTGCCGGCTCGACGGCGTCCACGATCCTCTCCTTCACTGGTGTTGGCGAGGGGGAGACTTCCGTTCGCGCGGGCGATGTGCTCTACGACGTGTCCGTCAAGGCCTATCATGAGCAGGATATCTCCGTCGACATGGACGGAACGGCGACAGCGCAGATGGAGTTTCAAGGCGACGAGCCTCCTGTTGTCGACGATTCCATGTTCGATGAATCCGTGGCGACCTACGAGGTTTCGTTTCAAAACGGAACGATGGATCTCGTCGTCAACGGCGTGAGCCCCGGGCGTACTTCGCTCATCGTAGGATCCCATCGATACTCTATTACGGTGACGGGCAGGGTGGAGGCGGTCGACCTCAAGCTCGGCGAGAACGAGAGGGCCTCGTTCTCCGTTCCGGGGGATCTCTCGAATGCCGATGCGAGCGCGCTCGATGAGCGCATCGCCACGGTCTCGATCCTCGTCGGGGCATCGGGGGAGACCGATGGGGGGACGGCGCCGTTGTCTGAGAGCGAGTACTCCTTCAAGCGCGTTGGAGGGGGCTACGTGGCCTCTGCGGTCGCACGTGGCGGCGAAGTGGTTTTCCTTGCTCCGGGCGCGAGCGTCGGCTGCCCCTCTTCGACAGACGAGACGCCTCTCTCCCTCACGCCGGGCGCGACCGAAGGGACGTTCTACCTTTATGGCGGTTCTAGCTACCTGTACTTCTGGGTTGACGCGACCGCCGAAAAAGCGGGAACGTTCGATCGCGTGGATCGAACTGCCGGTTTCGAGGAAGGCTGCTCGTTCTCGCTTTTCCGGGCTGCGACCGCTGCCGAGCTTGCGGAGGGCGCCGACTCCGAGATTTCCGGGTATGTGCGGCTCGGCGGCGTTGACGAGGTGCTGGACGGATCCTATCTCGTGGCCTCGCAGATGAGTGACGGCACGTGGTGCGTGCTTCATCCCAGCGCCGACTCGTCGGCTCCTTCGCATGTTGCGAAAGTCGTGCCCACGTCCTGCGTCTCGTTCTCCGCGGTCGCCCCGGGGACGACCAGCGTCCGCTTCGGGGACACTCGATTTGCGGTCAACGTTTCCGCTGACTACCTCATCACGTTCGATGCCGCAGGCGGCGAGCTTGCAACGGAGAGCCTTGTGGTGTCCTACGGTCAGCCCGTTGGCGAGCTCCCCGTGCCTGTCCGCGAAGGATACCGCTTCAAAGGATGGCGCGATGCCGCAGGCGGCGAGGTGACTGCCGAAACGGTTTATCTGACGATGGGCGACAGCGTTTACACAGCGGCATGGGAGCTCGAAGGTTTCTTCGCTCCCACGGACGATCTGGGGCATGCCGAAGGCGATCACGTCGATCCGGAAGGCGACGTGCGCGTCCTTCCCGAAACGGGAGACTCCCTGTCTGGTGTGCGGGCGGCTTTCGGGGTTCTTGCAGTCGCGGCCGCTGGGATCGGGGTCCTCGCGGGGCTGAGGGCTCGCAGCCGGTCTGCGCATAGGAGGGGATAGGCGTTTCGCGCGGTCTGCGCGGGCCCTCTCGTGCGGCAGCCCTCCTCCGTCGTCGACGGAGGAGGGCTGCTTGCGTTTTTTTGCTTTGAGGGCGCGCTATTTCAGCAGCTGACCGAAAAGCTCCTCGGCTTTCTCCTGCAGCCTCTCTTCGATGGCGAGGTAGGCGTCAAGAAGCTGATCGCCCGCTTCGGTGAGTTGGCTGCCGTGCGCGCCGTCGCGGTTGAGCAATTGCACGCCGAGGGCGGCTTCCGTGTCCTTGATGATACGCCAGGCCTTGCTGTAGGCCATGCCCATGCCCTTGGCGGCCGCGTTGAGCGAGCCGGATTCGCGCACGCCCAAACACAGGCTTGCGATGCCGCGGCCGAACAGCGACCCGCTTTCCGCATCCGGGTTCATGATGGAGAGCTTGATGGTCGGTTTCAGCTTCTCGAGTTCGCTCATGGGTTCGTTTCCTTCCCGTTTTGCGGCGGACTGGCGTGTTGTCTTAGGCGTTCGGATGATGGGCGAGGAAGCTCTCCACCGCCGCCTCGATGTTGTCCGTGCCGCCCTCGATCACCTCGTCGAAGCGGATGGGCAGCGCGTCGAGCTCGGCTAGGCCGCGGGGGATGTCGTGCTTGCCCGTCTCCTGCGCGATGAGCTCGTTCAGCGCGCAGCCGGACAAAGCGGCCACGTCGGCGGGCAGCGCGGCACCCGGCTCAAGCCCGTGCAGCGCGCGGTACACGTTGTCGCCGAACTTGGCCCAATGGGCCGTGCTCACGATGAGCACGGGGTTCTCGCCCCGGAGGTTCTCGGCGGTCTGGTAGGCCACGGCCGTGTGCGGGTCCAGCAGGTAATCATGCTCGTCGAACACGTGCTTGATGGTGTCCAGGCACGTGGCGTTGTCGATGGAATCGGACGCGAACTGCTCCCTCACGCGGGCGAACGTGCCCTCGTCCACGCGGAAGCGGCGCTGCTCGTGCAGGTCGGACATCCAGCCGGCGATGGCCTCGGCGTCGCGTCCCGTCAGCTCGAACAGCTGGCGCTCCAGGTTCGACGACACGAGGATGTCCATCGAGGGGGAGGGCGTCAGCACGAAGGGGCGCTCGGAGATGTCGTAGGTGCCGGTGTTGATGAAGTCGGTGAGCACGCGGTTCTCGTTGCTGGCGCAGTACAGCATGCCCAGCGGCACGCCCATGCGCTTGGCGTAGTAGGCGGCCAGGATGTTGCCGAAGTTGCCGGTGGGCACGCATACGTCCAGCTCGTCGCCCAGCGAGAGCTTGCCGTCGGCTGCCAGCTGCGTGTAGGCCGACACGTAGTACACGATCTGGGGCATGAGACGCCCCCAGTTGATGGAGTTCGCGCTCGACAGCGCCACACCGTGCTCGGCCAGAAGCTTTTCCGCGAACGCCTCGTCGCCGAACACGTTCTTCGCGCCGGTCTGACAGTCGTCGAAGTTGCCGCGCACGCCCCACACCTGCACGTTGCGCCCGCGCTGCGTGGCCATCTGCTTGAACTGGATGTCGCTTACGCCCCCGTCGGGGTACATAACGCCGATGGACACGCCGTCCACGTCGCGGAAGCCCTCGAGCGCGGCTTTGCCGGTGTCGCCCGACGTGGCCACGAGGATGAGGAAGTCGTGGTCGAGCTTGCCCTGCTCGCGCAGCTGGGCGGCGCTTGCGGAGAAGAACCGGGGCAGGCACTGCAGCGCCATGTCCTTGAACGCGCTCGTGGGGCCGTGCCACAGTTCCAGCACGTGGGTGTCGGCTGTGAGCGACGTGATGGGGCAGATGCGCTCGTCGTCGAAGTTGTCGCCGTAGGCCTGGGCCATGAGCGCTTCGACGGTCTCGGCAGGCAGGTCGGTGTCGAACGCCCGGTAGATGCGCGCCGCGCGCTGAGCGTAGGGCAGCTGCGCCAGCGCCGCGATGTCCTCCAGCGTAAGCTCCGGGATGCGCTCGGGCACGTACAGCCCGCCGCCCGCCGCCAACCCGTCGACGACGGCTTCCGTGAACGTGACCGGACGGGGCCCTGCGCCCCGCGTGTCGATGTAGAGGTTCAAAGCCTTGTCCTGCGCTTTCTGCTCGAAATCCCAACGCGTGATTATCTGCTGCCAGTATACTATGACGCCAATTCCCCTGACGGGAGAAATCGCGGCTGGCGCGCGCTCAATCGACGAGGTCGACGAGGGCGTAGTCGTCCATGTCTTGCGAAGTGTGCACGACGCGCCACACGGTGAGCGTGTCTGCGGAGTACGAGTAGAACAACCGGTACTTGCCCACGAGGAAGCTGCGGCGGTCCTTGAGCGCGAGCCGGTCGTCCTCGAAAGGCCGGCCAAGGTCGGGATTCTGGCATAGGAGAGATACCGCGCCCTTCATCTGTTCGTACCAAGCCCGTGCGGCGTTAGGCGAATCAAGGACATGGCCGATGTACGCAACGACGGATTCGATATCATAGCTGGCACGGGGGCGATATACGGGCTTCAAGGTCGTCATCACGCGTCCCACAGCGCGAACATCTTGTCCATGCGCTCGTCGAGCTGGGCTTGCGACACGGTTTCGGGCCGGTAGCGGGCCTCGATCTCGGCTTCGCGCAACTTCATGACGTAGCGGTCATGTTGGCGCTGCCGCTCGTAGGCGACGCAGTCCATGACCACGAGGGACGCCTTCCCGTTCTTCGTCATGAAAATGGGCTGCTGGGTCTCGCGGGCTTCGTCGCAGATGCCGGCCAGGTCGGTTCGCAGGTCACTGATGGGTCTGATGGCGGGCAAGGGCATGACCATGGCATTCCTCCTCACATCAAATCTTATGCAGAAATTATACCATATTTTGCACATTTAATGCATTCATGGTGGCTAAATCATCATATGAGCCCCTTTCGCCCGTCCGACCGCCTCGTTTCCGCTGCGCAACGGTTCGTCCTCGTACCGCGCGGTGCTGCTGCCCTGTCCTACGCTGGTGCCGATTAGGTAGGCAAGGCACCGGATGAAGGCGAGGCGAGGCGGATGGGCGGGCACGACGGAGAACGCGAGGACGTGCGGGACGGCTCTCCCGGAAAGGGCGCCTCCGGGGGCGGCATGGCGACGCACGGGGCGGACCTCAAGCGGCGGTTCCTCGCGAGCCTCGTGCTCACGGTGCCCATCCTGCTGCTGTCGTCGCCCATGGGGCTTACGCTCCCCATCACGCTCACATTCCCCGGGTCGGACTGGGTCGTGGCGGCGCTCGCCACGGTGCTGTTCCTCTACGGCGGCATGCCGTTTCTGCGCGGAGCGGCGGGCGAGCTCAAGCGCCGACAGCCCGCCATGATGACCCTGGTGGCGCTCGGCATCACCACGGCCTACGTTTACAGCATCTACGCGTTCGTCCAGCGCTCGGTCCTGCACGCGGACGGCATGCACATGGACTTCTTCTGGGAGCTGGCCACGCTCATCGTCATCATGCTTTTGGGCCACTGGGTGGAGATGCGGGCCGTGATGGGCGCGGGCGACGCGCTCAAGGAGATGGCCGAGCTCCTGCCGGCGCAGGCGCACGTGGAACAGCCGGGCGGCTCTTTCGCCGACGTGCCGCTCGACGAGGTGCAGGTGGGGCAGACCGTCGTGGTGGAGGCGGGGGAGAAGGTGCCCGCCGACGGCGAGGTCGTGCGCGGCGAGTCGCAGGTGAACGAGGCGCTCGTCACCGGCGAGGCGCGCGACGTGGCAAAGGGCGCGGGCGACTCCGTGTTCGGCGGATCGCAGAACGGCGACGGCACGCTGTACGTGCGCGTGACCGGCACGGGGGAGTCGGGCTACCTGGCCCAGGTCATGAAGCTGGTGTCGCAGGCGCAGCAGGAGAAGTCGCGCGCCGAGGTGCTGTCGGACAAGGTGGCGCGCTGGCTGTTCTACGCGGCCGTGGGCGTGGGCGTCGCGGCGTTCGCCGCGTGGCTTGCCGTCACGGGCAGCGTGGGCGACGCGCTCACGCGCATGGTCACGGTGTTCGTCATCGCGTGCCCGCACGCGCTCGGCCTGGCCATACCGCTCGTGGCGGCGCGCTCCACGTTCATCGGCGCGCGGCACGGCCTGCTCGTGCGCCGCCGGCGGGCGCTCGAGGTGGCGCCGCACGTGAACGTGGTGATGATGGACAAGACCGGCACCCTCACCGAGGGCGACTTCCGCGTGGCTGAGGTGCGCGCGGTGGGGGAGGGGCGCAGCGACGACGAGGTGCTTGCGATCCTCGCCGGGCTCGAGCAGTCGTCGTCTCATCCGCTGGCCGCGAGCATCGTGGCCGCCGCGCGCGACCGGGGCGTGCGTCCCGAGCCCGTGCGCGACGAGCGCGCCGTGGCCGGCGTGGGCGTGGAGGGCGTGCTCGAGGACGGCCGGCACGCGCTCGTCGCGAACGCGCGGCACCTGGACGAGCGGGGGATTCCCTACGACCGCGACCTGTTCCAGTCGCTCGCGGGCCGCGGCCTCACGGTGAGCTTCCTCGTGATCGACGGTGCCGCAGCCGGGGTGGTGGCCCAGGGCGACGAGGTCAAGCCCACGGCGCGCGAGGCGGTGCAGCAGCTCAAGGAGCGCGGCATCGCGCCCGTCATGCTCACGGGCGACAACGAGGAGGCCGCGCGCGCCGTGGCCCGCGACCTCGGGATCGACGAGTTCCATGCCGGCCTCGTGCCCCAGGACAAGGTGCGCCTCGTGCAGGAGCGTCGAGCGGCGGGGGACACCGTGATGATGGTGGGCGACGGCATCAACGACGCGCCCGCCCTCGCGAAGGCAGACGTGGGCGCCGCCATCGGCGCCGGCACCGACGTCGCCATCGACTCGGCCGACGTCGTGCTGGTGAAGAGCGACCCCGAGGACATCGTGCGCCTGCTCGACCTCGGCACGAGCACCACGCGCAAGATCAAGCAGAACCTCTGGTGGGGCGCCGGCTACAACATCGCAGCCATCCCGCTGGCCGCCGGCGTGCTCGCGCCCGCGGGCATCCTGCTCAGCCCCGCCGTCGGCGCCGTGCTCATGAGCCTGTCCACCGTCATCGTGGCCGTGAACGCCATGACGCTCAAGGCGTAAAGCTTCTGTTTGTTAGCCAAGGGTTCCATTTTGCGCGCAGTTACGTTATGATGCGTTATGTTTCATAAGGCTAACTCGTTGGGAGGCGCTATGGACGACGTGGTAAGCGCGGGTGGCACGTACCCGCTCCCGCTGCTGCACGGCGGCGAAGAGGCCGTCATTGTGAAAGTGGGCGGCCGAGGAGAGCTGCACCATCGCCTGGAGGCGCTCGGCTTTGTGGAAGGGGCCAGCGTTATCGTGGTGTCGGAGGCGGCGGGCAATCTGATCGTCGAGGTCAAGGGCACGCGGGTGGCGCTTGACCGAAGCGCCGCATCGCGCATTATGGCGCGCGCTGCAGCGTGAGGCGCGAACAGCGGGCTGGCGCTCGCCATCTGCGCGCGAGGCGGCATGAAGCGCAGGGCGGGCAGTCGAGGTAAGCGAAGGAAGCAACAGGAAGGAGCAGGGATGGCGGAATCCCAGGAGCGGACGCTTCGCGATGTGCGCATAGGCGAAACGGCCACCGTTCGCCGCTTGAAGGGCGATGGGGCGCTCAAGCGGCGCATCATGGATTTGGGCATCACGAAAGGTGCGGACGTGTTCGTGCGTAAGGTCGCGCCGCTCGGCGACCCCATTGAGGTCACTGTGCGAGGCTACGAGTTGTCGCTGCGCAAAAGCGAGGCCGAGGGCATCCTCGTGCACTAGCGGGATGCGGGCGGGCGCTTCGTGCGAAGCGTTCGCAAGCGACAGAGGGCGCCGCCGCTCGGCGCCTCTTTTTCAACGATGAGTTAGTAATAGCTAACTCAAAGGAGCAAATGTAGACGGAAAGGCGGAGCATGGGTATTCGCATAGCGCTTGCCGGCAATCCCAATTGCGGCAAGACCACGATGTTCAACAACCTGACCGGAGCCAACCAGTACGTGGGCAATTGGCCAGGCGTGACCGTTGAGAAGAAGGAAGGCGCCTACGTGCGCGACAAGGACGTGATCGTCACGGACTTGCCGGGCATCTACTCGCTCTCGCCGTACTCTCCCGAGGAGATCGTGACGCGCGACTATCTTTTGGAGGGCGGACCCGACGTTGTGGTCAACCTTGTGGACGCCACGAACCTCGAGCGCAACCTCTATCTGACGACGCAGATCCTCGACCTGGGCCTTCCGGTGGTCGTGGCGCTCAACATGATGGATCTCGTGCGCAAAAACGGTGACAGGGTCGATGTGGCGAAGCTTTCGAAGCGTTTGGGCTGTCCGGTGATCGAGACGTCCGCGCTCAAAGGGCAGGGAGCGGACGAGCTTGTCGAAGCGGCCGTCGAGGCCGCCAGGAAGAAGACGGCCCCCGAACCCGACTTGCGCTTCGTCGACGAGGTGGAGGGCCCCATCGGACGGGTCGCCGAGCTTATCGGCTCGCGCGTGCCCGCCTCCGCTGCTCGCTGGTACGCCATCAAGCTGCTGGAGGGCGAGGAGCGCACCGTCGCCTCGCTCAAGCTTCCCGCAGCCGACCTGAAGGCAATCGACGCCGCCCGCGAGGCCATGGAGGATGCTCTCGACGACGACGCCGAAAGCATCATCACCGTTGCGCGCTACGATGCTATCGGCGACGTGGTGGCCGAGACGGTGAAGAGGTCGGCGAAGGGCCTTTCCCTCACGCAGAAGATCGACCGCGTGGTCACGAACCGCGTTTTGGGCCTGCCCATCTTCATCGTGGTCATGGCGTTTGTGTACTGGCTGGCTATCTCAGTGGGAACCGGTGTGGTCACCGACTGGGCCAACGACGGCATCTCGGGTGATGGCTTTCTGTACACAGGCGGCGAGGCCTACGAGGAGGCGGTCGGCGCCTGGGAGGAGGAGATGGCTGCTGCCGAGGAGGCCGGTGCGAGCGAGGAGGAGCTTGCGGTTCTGGCCGAGGAGGAGCCCGACCCTGCCGAGTTCGGCCTGTGGATACCCGGCCTCGGAGCCGTCATCGGCGACGCCCTCGAGGGTGCCCAGGTTGCCGATTGGATGCAGAGCTTGGTCATGGACGGCATCGTGGCCGGCGTGGGCGCCGTCATCGGTTTCATTCCCCAGATGATCATCCTGTTCTTGCTGCTCGCGTTCTTGGAGGGCTGCGGATATCTGGCGCGCGTGGCGTTCATCATGGACCGCGTGTTCCGTCGTTTCGGCCTGTCCGGCAAAAGCTTCATACCCATGTTGGTGGCGTCCGGTTGCGGCGTGCCCGCCGTTATGGCCACCAAGACCATCGAGAACGAGCGGGACCGTCGCATGACCATCATGACGACGACTATGATCCCCTGCGGTGCGAAGATGCCCATCATCGCGCTTGTGTTTGGCGCTATAGCCGGCGGAAACACCGAGGAAACATGGTGGGTCGCGCCGATGTTCTACTTCCTTGGCGTCCTCGCCATTATCATCTCGGGCATCATGCTGAAGAAGACCAAGATGTTCGCAGGCGAGGCATCCCCGTTCGTTATGGAGCTTCCCTCGTACCACTTGCCCACTGCGAAGTCCGTCCTGCTGTCAACGTGGGAGCGCATCAGGGGGTACGTGGTGAAGGCCGGAACGGTCATTTTCCTGTCCACGATCGTCATCTGGCTGCTCATGAACTTCGGCGACGCAGGCCAAGGCTTCGGCTTGCTCGATCAGGAGACGCAGCTGCAGTACAGCCTCATGGCCGGCTTGGGCAATGCGATCGGTTGGATATTCGCGCCGCTGGGCTTCGGTGACTGGCAGGCTGCGGTCACGTCCGTCACGGGCCTCGTGGCGAAGGAGAACGTCGTGGCCACCGTGGGCATTCTCTCCAGCGTGGGCGAGCTTGGCGAGACCGATCCCGCCATGTGGGCATCCTTCGCCGCCATGTTCGGCGGCTCGACGGCGGCCATCCTGGCTTTCTGCGCCTTCAACCTTTTGTGCGCGCCGTGCTTCGCCGCCATCGGCACCATCCGTCGTCAGATGGAGAGCGCAAAGTGGACGTGGTTCGCCATCGGCTACATGACGGCGTTCGGTTGGGCTGTCGGGCTCGTGCTCTACCAGTTGGGAGGCTTGCTCATGGGGGAGGTGCCCTTCGGTTTGTGGACGGTGGTGGCCCTCGCGGTGCTGGCTGGCATGCTGTTCCAGCTGTTCCGCCCGATGCCCGCTGGCAAGAAAGACGATGTTTCCGAGGGTCTCAAAGCCAGCGCAGGCGCTACCGCGTAGCATGCGGGCGACGTTCGGGAAAGGATGCGACATGCTCGTTTCAACTACAGTCGTTGGACTGGTCGTCGCGGGGCTCGCATTTCTGTCGGTGCGCCGGCTGTGGCGCAACGGCCTGTGCGATTGCCGTAAAGACGGCTCCGGTGCAGCCAGCTGTGCCGGAGGGTGCGCCGGCTGCTCTGGCTGTGCGGCCGCTGCGCGCATGGCCGCCGATCTCGAGCGGGCCGTCGAGGCGGATCGCTGCCGCTGATCGCGCTGCCGAGCGCTCGTTCAGAGAAGGGAAAGAAAGCCTTCTCGGCCTTAGCCCGCGTCCGAGCGACGCGCGGTTGCAAAGGCGCTGCGGGAACGCGGATCGGGCTCGCGTCGCTCCGGGTGCGGGGGCGCTGCGATAGGCACGGGGGCGCCGGGGCTCGCCGAAGCGGCGGCGAGCCCGAGGAAGCGCTTGGGAGCGCGGAAGCCCACAAGGAGGGGCTCGGAGCGCGCGAGCTCCTCCTTTTCGCGGGGCGGCGACCTTCCGTCGCCGTTCCCGCTCATCAGAGGCGCGTGTCGCCGGATGCGGCCCGCATGCGCCTTTTCCGCATTCCGCAAGGCCTCGGGAGCGCTTCTGCGATGTGCCCGATCTCCTTCGTCTTCCGCTTTTGGCGGGACGCCCTTGCCAGGCGGTCGCACATTTCGACACGATGGCTCGTATCGACGGCGCAGGCACGCGGCCGTAGGCTGGTGCCTGTCGGTGCGCTGCATAGAAAGCTGTGCAAATGGCCCATTCGCAGCTCGCCCCCTCCCCTCGCCGGGGTGGCGGGGATTTTTCGTCCTGCCGACCCGTAGAGGACGGCGAAGCGCCCCGTTGGCTCGGTGCCGAAGGCCTCTCGCCTGGCCGCACCTCGCCCGGCCCTCTGCCAAGCGGACCCCTCTCTCAAGTCTCGCTCTTTTGCTCTCCGCTTCCCGACTGCCGCTTCCCCTATGCCGCCCTATCTCGGCGAGCATGAGTGGTACTATGAGCATGCGAGCAAAAGGAGGTTCCATGGAGAAGATGTCCATGTCGCACGAAGACTACCTCGAGGCCATTGTCATGCTCGGGGGAACGACGAAAGCGTCGGTGAGATCGGTCGATGTTGCGATGAAGCTCGGCGTGTCGAAGGCTTCGGTAAACAAGGCCATGACCGCTTTGAAGGAGAAGGGTTTGGCCGAGCAACCGTACTACGGCGACATCACGCTTACCGAGCAGGGCTACGAGTACGGCACGTCTGTGCTCGACCGGCATCGCATGCTGGCAACGTTCCTTACGAAGGCGCTCGGCATCCCCGAGGAGCAGGCGGAGAAGGAGGCTTGCCTCATGGAGCATGCCATCAGCGACGACTCGTTCGAAAAATGGAGTTCTTATATTAAGAAGCTCGATCTGTAGCGAAGGAGCCCTTATGTGACGGGTTTCGTTTTCCGCGATCACTCGCGTTTTGACGGATGCCCAACACTCCTTCGACGCATCGTCTCGTCGGTGGCGGAGAGGCATGCGGTGTGGTATCCTAGCCCCATCTCCTGCATTACGCACACCATCAACGAACCACGATGCAAAAGGGGCGCACTTCAGTGGCACGGCAGACGAACATTCTTTCGTTCGACGAAGCTCGGCGCGATATTGCCGCGAACCGTCGCGGCCTCTTCCCCTCCCATAGCGCTTCGACTGCGAAGCGCATCGACGCTTCCGTATTCGAGTCGCCATTTCGGGCATCGTCCGAGTCGCGTCGCTCGTCTTCGCAACGCTCTGCCGCTGGTCGCTCGGCGTCCATCGGCGTCTCGTCTCGCCGCGGTTCGGGTGGCTTCATCGATGTTGGCGACGACTTCCCCTCGTCGTCGGCAGCGCACCGCGGCGCGCGTCCTGTCGGATCGCGGTTGGGGGATTCGACGGCCTCTCTATCTGGCGGCCCTCGCCATGCTCGCGCTGATGACTGCGAGCGGCGTGACAACGGGGTCTCGCGTTTCGCCGAGGCGAAGCGCGCCCGAGCGAAGGCCAGGGCCGAACGGAAATTCTCAAAGCAGTTCGGTTCGCAGGACGCTTCGGCCTCCGCATCTGAGGGCGGGCCGCGAGCTGCCGTCTACAGGGGAAAGATGGGCGCGAAGCACCGTTTGGCGGCTCGCATGCAAAACGAGGCGTCCGGCAAGGCTTCGACGAAGCGCGGTTCTGCGTTCGGCTCGTTCGCGTTGCTCAAGTCGCGTGCGTTTGTCACCTCCGTGATCGTCGTCGGGTGCCTCGTGCTGTCGTTCTCCTTCCTGTACCCTTCTGCTCAGCAGTATTATCATGCGTTGCGTGATCGAGACCGGTTGGCGGCCGAATACGCAGCGCTGGCGGATCGCAACGAATCGCTCGAAGGCAACGTGGAGGCCCTGCAGACGGATTCCGGCATCGAGGCGTATGCCCATGAACAGTTCGGTTGGGTGAAGGAGGGCGAGGAAACGGCGAATGTGCGCGGACTCGATCTTCCCGAAGAGGGGTCGACGTTTCAGGCTAATATCGTCTCCGACAGCATCGAGGCGCCCGAAACGTGGTATTCGGTTCTTCTCGACCCGTTGTTTGGCGTCGAATAGGAAAAACGCATGGGGAGGTGCCGGTGAGCGCACTGACGGTTGCGCCGGGAGCGTCGAAGGACCCTGCCTCGGACGGCGTCTTCCGTCCCGGCCGCTACGCAGCTATCGATATCGGAACGGTGACGTGCCGTATGCTCGTCGCCGACGTCGACGAGTTGGGACGGCTATGCGAGCTTGATCGCGAGTACGCCATCACGAACCTTGGCGAGGGCGTGGACGCTTCGGGAGTGCTCAAGCCCGAGGCCATGCGCCGCGTGGCGGATGCGGTCGCCCACTATCGAGAGGTGCTCGTCGGCTTCGAGCAGTCGGAACGGCTCGTTCGGGTGACGGCCGTCGCCACGTCGGCGGCGCGCGATGCGCGCAATGCGCACGAGTTCGAACGCCTGCTCGCTGAATGCGGCATCAAGCTTGCGGTGATTCCCGGCGCGCGTGAGGCGGCGTTGTCGTTCGCGGGCGCGTCGTGCGATTTTTTAGGCGAGCGCCTGATCGTCGTGGACATAGGCGGCGGTTCAACAGAGGTCGTGGCCGGATGTGCGGGCGACGATCCCGTACGTGCGCGCTCCTTCGACATAGGGTGCCGCCGCGTCACGGAGAAGTTCCTCGCGTCCGATCCTCCCGCCGAGCGCGAGCTCGAGCTCGCCCGACGATGGGTGCGGGAGGGGATGAGGCCGTTCTTCGAGGAGCTGCGCGCCTCGAGGTTTTTCCCTGATCGGCTGGTGGCCGTGGCTGGCACGGCCACTACCGTGGTGTCCGTGCGCGAGCGGATGCGCGTCTACGATACGACGCGCGTCCACAGGGCCCTCGTCACGCGATCGGATCTCGATGCTGTGGACGAGCGGCTGCGCGGCGTGACGCTTTCAGAGCGCGAGCGCATCGTCGGGTTGGATCCGGGTCGCGCGCCTGTTATCGTGGCGGGCATGATGATCTTGCAGACCGTGCTCGATCTGGCGGGCGTCGATTCGTTCACCGTGAGCGAATCCGACATCCTGCACGGTCTCGTTCTCGATGCGGCTCGCTCCGGCTTGGGTTGAGAGGCGCGAGGCGCTCGCATCGAGGCCGGGCGTGGTTCTGGCCGCGCGCGCGGCTTCCGCGAAGGTGCGAAACGGCATTGCGCGGAGGCGGCCGGCGAGGCCCGGGGCGCCAAAAAATGTGCTAAAGGCCTACGGTTGGATGTGACGACGGCTTCATCTTCGTCTTTCGCGGCGGAGAGGACGGGGGCAGGCTCGCTTGGCTCGAGGCGGTTGTGCGGGATGTTCGTCGTCTCCTCTGGGCAAACGTCTTGCGGGCGGGTTTCGCTCGGTAGGGAGGTCGCATATGCCAGCGGTTCCGTTCCGGAGTGGAGAGTCTTTGTGCGGCCCCGTCCGTTTCCGCTGCGCGTGGCGGTTCGATTTGATACGATAAGCATCCATCGTTTCCCTCGTCGTTTCGACGGGCTGCGCGGGGGCGTGGCGGAATTGGCAGACGCAGGAGACTTAAAATCTTCCGACTCCGGTCGTGCGGGTTCGAGTCCCGCCGCCCCTACCAGACGTTTGAAATGGGAGAACGCCGAGAATCGAGCGTTCTCCCATTTTTGCGGATCGTTTGGAATTGTCCCAAATTGGCCGAAATACACGGCAAATCGGAGTGATTATCACGGCCGCCTAGCCTCTAGGCTGCCGCCAGGTCGGCCCAGAAGGCCGTGATCACCCCGCCGTTTCCGGCGTAGTCGTCGCCCCATCCGGACGTGTCCGTCAGGTCGCGCATCTTGGCCAGGAAGCCCTCCCCCTGGTTGGCCGCCGCGTACTCCACGACGCGCCAGCCCGTCGATGCCGGGTCGGGCGTCTCGTAGTAGCAGCGGATCGCCGTGATGGGCGAGCCGTCCCCGGCGCAGCCGTACATCAGGTCGTCCGTGTCGTAGCCCGACACGGGGTCGAGCCAGCCGTTGGCCTGGGTGCGCACTTGATACCATCCCGGCATGTCGATGGCGAGCCATCGCATGGGCTGGCCGTCCCCGGCGTAGGTGTCCCCAGAGCCGCCCGTGTCGTATCGGTCGATCATCTCCGGGAGCCAGTAGGCACCGGAGGGATCGGAAGATGAGCGGTAGCGCACCTCCTCCGACACGTTGGAGCTGCCGCCCGTGCCCGAGGTGCCGGGGGTCACGACGACCCCGGAGCCCATGTAGTCGGCCACGCACTGCTCGAACTGCCCCCACGTGCGCCCGTAGCTGGCGAAGTAGCCCGTCGGGTCGGTGTGGTCGGTGCCTCCCCAGATGCGGCGGCACTCGTCGTGGGAGAGCAGCCTGTCAACGCCCCAGCCCCGCGAGGCCAGGTAGTCGCCGCACCAGCGCACCGCCTCGGCCCACTGCCGGTCGAAGTCGGCCTGGTTGGTGGCGTGGGCGAGCTCGATGCCCACCGTCTGGTAGTTGCCGTTGCCCACATGCCAAGCCAGGCGGTCGTCGTACATGGTGCGGTACACCGTGGAGCCGTCCAGCTCCATCACGTAGTGGACGGCGTAGTCTGGGTTGCTGCCCCAGTAGAGCACGTGGTTCCAGGCGGATGCGCCGGGGTTGGCCGTCTCGTGGACGACCAGGTACTGCGCGCTGTTGTAGCCGTGGCCCGGTGCCACGACGTTGTCGCTGCTCTCGTAGGCTATCGCCTGCGCACGCGGCAAGGCGAGCGAGAGCGCGACGAGGAGCGCGGAGAGCGCCGCGAGGGATCGCCTAGCCTTCGTCAGCATCCGAGCCCCCCTTCCCCGCTTTGAGCTGGCTCGCCCCGATCGCGACGCCAATAAACGTCCCGACGGCGTTAATCGTGGTCACAACCGCCTGGGCCGTCGCCGCGTCCGCTCCCCACGCCCCGGCGCACGTGCCGAAGAGCGTGGCGAGTGCGGGCAGCGCGATGAGGCCCGCCCACTTGAGCACGTCGTAAACACGGCTCGGGATCGGCCAGCTGGGTAAATTCTCGTTCATTGTCTCTCCTATCTCATGCTGCGCCTATGCCAGCGAGCGCCCATCCGACGGCGGCCGCCACGAGCGCCCACAGCGCTCTGTCGGCCATGTCCTCCCAGCGCCTCGCGGGCCTTGCCTCCAGGGCGACGAGCCTCTCGTCCATGGCGTCTATGCGCTGCTGGTTTTGCCTCTCGATCTCCTTGAGAGCTGAAAGCGTCTCGTTGATCTTGTCGATCTGCTCTCCGTGGGCGTCGAGCCGCCTGTCGTGCGAGCGGATGGCGCGGTCGTGTGCCGAGTGCTGGTCGCACCGGTCGTCCATTGCATCACCTCCTTTCCACGATTGCGTCAATCGTGTGCCACGTGTCACGATTGAAAAATCCCAGATCGTCTACCATGTGATTCAGGGCGAGACGCTCTGGGATTTTACGGAGACAGGAGGAAGAGATGGACGCAGCCGAGGCGATGGGCATGACGCTCGAGGAGATCGTGGAGGGCCACTACTTGCCTGACAAGCGCGCACGCAGAAGGACGAACACCGTCGAGGGGTACGAGAGCAGCCTGAGGCTGCACGTGCTACCCCGGTTCGGCGGTCTGACCGTCTCACAGGTGGAGCGCGACGAGGTGCAATCGTGGGTTGACGCATTCGACCTCCCGGGCGCGGCGGCGAAGGCCTACAAGTGCCTCCGGCAGGTGATCAGGTGGGCCGTGCGCAGATGGGCCATGCTCGTCATCGACCCTACTGTGGGCATCGAGCTGCCCCGCAAGCCCGTCCATCGCTTCGAGACGCTCTCGGCCAAGCAACTCGCAAAACGTCTGCGCGGGATGTGGGGCCACCCCCTTGAAGCGACTTGCATCGTGGCGTCCGCCCTGGGGCTCCGTCCCGGCGAGGCGTACGCTCTCGAATGGGCCGACATCGACTGGCGTAGCGGCAAGGTGGTCGTAAGCAAGACGCTGCAGCAGGTCAGGGGCGGTGTCGAGCTGTACGCCACCAAAACGCCGAAGGGCGACCGGGAGCTGTACCTGGCGAGATGGGCGCTCGACCGGCTTCGGGCGATCCATAGGGGCGCGGGCAGCCCGGCAGGGCGGATCGTAGGGGGCCTGACGCCGTCGCAGGTGGCAGGGAGGATCAGGCGATTCGTTCGCAGAGCGGGGCTGCCTGAGGTGTCGATGCAAGGCCTCAGGCACACGTGGGGGACGCTTGCCGTCGAGGCTGGCATACCCATAGAGACGATAGCAATGCAGCTTGGCCACGCGGACGTGGACGTTGCATACAGCCACTACATGAGGAGAACTAAGACCATCATGCAGAGCGCTCAACGCAGATGGACGAAATACCTCTTCAGCTTCGCTTAAGGGATTCCGTATCCCAGCGTCTGGACGACACCGGGTGGGTGCGCTGCTATTTCGTCGATGGCAAGATCGACGTGAGGCAGCGCCGCGTCGGGAGCACCGTCCACGTCCACGGCTGGTGCTCGGGACACGAGGCCACGGGAGCGGGCGACTACCGAGCCATCACCACGCTCGACGAGGGCTTCAGGCCCGACGTCGAGCTGACGGCCCCGCTCGCCATCCTGAGCGACGCCGACGGATCGAACCTCGTGCGCGTCCAGCCGGACGGCCAGGTGCTCCTCTACTCGTCACGCGCGGCGTATACGTACTGGTCTTTCGTTTTAGCGTACCCTGCGGCCTAGGATTCCGTATCCCGGACGTCCGTCACCGTCAACGGATACAAGATCGTTGACCCCGCGGGCGCGACGTCGATAGCCGTGCTGTCGTACGACGAGCTGGCGAAGCTCGCGAAGGACGCGGGAGGAGTGCACAGGGACGCGACGGCGGTCTGCATCAACGGGGACTGGGACGCGAATCCAAAAGGGATAGCGTACAGCCTCATGCAGGACAACAACCTCGTCGTGATGTTCGAGGCCCCTATCACGGGGAGGTACCGCATCAACTGGTCGGTGACGTTCCCGAGGGCTTGAGCCCGACCACGGATACGATGCGGCAGTCCACGTTGCCCGCCCCCTCGCCCCAGGCGTAGGCCGATATGGGCATGTTGACCTGCGACGTTACGCGGGCGGTCGTGCCGCTCGCGGTGATCGTGCCGAACGCCACCCAGCACGTGCCGTCGGTCACGCCGTGGGACACGTAGTCGGCGGTCGCCCCGGGGCGCAGCCTCACGGCCTTGCGGTTGCCCTGGGCACTCGAGATTTCGACGTCCAGCCAGTCGTAGCCCTCCGCGGCCTCCGAGAGGGCCACGGAGGCCGCGCCGGGGCCGGAATAAAGGGTCTGGGATACGGAATCCCTATGCCAGTCGCCCGAAAACGCTCACGTGCAGCGTCACGTCCTTGGACTCCGGGTCGCGCGCCACATTGACGATGCGGAACTCCGTCGTGGCCTCCGTGACGTGCTCCGGCATCGCGAAGCAGCCTCCGGACGCCTCGCACGACGCGGTCACGACCGGGGACTCGGCGAAGGCCACGGGGAACGTCAGCCGCGGCCACATGCCGTAGACGTGGTAGTCGCCCCACTGCTGGTCGAGGGCCACGTAGCGCGTCGTCGCCGCGTGCAGCGCCGCGTAGCCGCCGGGCAGCCTGGCGACCGTCCACCCGTCGACGATATCCACCCGGGATACGGAATCCCGGAACTTGGAGCAAGATACGTGCTTTTTGAAAAGCTGCACGGGATTGCCGACGGTGAGCCCATTGATTGGCAGGCGCCACAGTGGCATGATGGCTGCGGAATCCTGTGCGGAGATGTCGCCTGCGGTGTACGATGGGTCGGATGCCGTGCCGGTCGTGGGAGTGCCCTTGATCACGACGAGCTCCATTGACTCCACCGAGTGGTCGGGATCGCTGCCGGCCGCACGCTCGTACTTCACGCAAACCAGATCATTGCGGTTGTATCCACTCTGGCCGCTTTCCACCGTGAGATCCTGATACGCTTCATTTGTGACGTAGCGGTTGTCCATTACCAGATCGCCGGTGCCGATGCGCACCTTGTTCGCAGTCTGCATCTTGGCCGCCATCCCGTCCTGAGTGTCGAGCACGTAGCGCCCGGCGCCGATGGTGCCGGCGAGCAGCCTGCCGAGCTGCGACGCTTTCACGTGGTCCTTGCCCTGGTATCCGTATACGATGTCGAGGGCCATACTACTCCTCCTCCCCCTCCCGCTTGGCCATGAAGTCGCCGAAGGCGGCGTCCTGCTTCTGCGCCATGTCGCGGTATGACGCGTTGCACGCCGGGCACAACAGGCGCGATATGGCCGTGCCGTCGGCGGTGTACCGCTGGACGTCGCGCCAGCTCTGCGCGGCGGGCGCGTTATCCGTCGCGTAGATCGTCTCGCCGCAGCGGTCGCACGTCAGTTGCGAAAACCCTGTCGTCTTTGCCATCATTTCGTCCTTTCCCATATCAGGCGGCCCATGTTGCCGGGCTGCCTCCTCCATGTTCCCCCGTATGTCATCCCGGGGTCTTCGGGCCACTCGAACGTGCTCCCCACGGGGTGGGCCGTCAGGAAGCCCGCCGCGCCGATGTCGGCCTCGGTCGGGATGATCACGTTCTCGCTGCCGTCGAACTCGACGGTGCCGGTCACAGCCCCCGTGAGCGTTATCGTCCTCGGAGTCTCCAGCTTCTCGGCCCTCTTCGCCGCGCCGCCTGCCGTATCGCTTCCCGCGTAGGTGTGCGTGTGCGACTTAGGCGCGTACGTGCTCGGCATGTCGTCGAGCGCCTTCTTATCAGCCTCGCTCATGAGCCCCGCCGCCGATCGCGTCGCCGTCGCGCTCGGCATCTTGAGCGTTCGTGCCTCGGCTTCTGTCACGTGCCCGAAGGAATCGACCGATATGCGCGGAGGGATCGTCGCGGTATCGCCCCAGCCTGGCGCGAGGTCGGCGTCCGGGCCGTATGAGCCGGCGGCGACTCCCGATGCCTGGTGATTCACGGTGGCCGTCTTCGCGGCCTCGTCCACACTGACTGCTATGGGAGCCGCGCCCTTCACGGCGGAGACCTTCGCCGCGGCCTCCGCCGACGCGTTGCTTGCGAGGGCGGCGGCGGTCCGCGCCGCTTCCCGCACGGACTCGAGGTCTTCCGCGTCCACCTCGGCGCTTATAGTGCGCCCCACTATGCTGATACCGCTGCCGGCGGTGTAGGACGCCCCGCTGCCGGAGCTCTCCGATCTTCCCGACAGGCTGGCTTCTGCGGCGGTGCCGCCGGCCTTGTACTCGACCGAGCAGCTGCGGTCGGTGATGGTGGCCACCTTGCCGCCGACGGCGGCGTGCACTTCCTCGCCGGTGAGCGCGTCGATGCCGGGCACCACGTCTCCTATGTCGTACTCCCAGCCCTCCAGAAGGTCGGCGTCCCAGGAGCTGCCCTCTTGCAGCTCTCTCAGCTTCTCGGGCCCCTTCTCGGCCAGCTCCTCGGCGCTGGCGTTGCTGTAGTCGTAGACCGCCGTTCGCTCGGCCAGGCCGAATAGTGTCTGGATTTGGCTGACGTTGCCCTCGGCGTCCGCGTAGTCGTGGCGCACGGAGCGCTGCGCCCCCTCGCCGCCGCCGAGCGACACCAGGTGGTTGTACGGCCTGGCAACGCGCCTCACGCTCACGTCCGCCCGATCACTGTCCGGACCGTCCGAATAGTCGGCCAGAGGTGCGGCAGAAAGCTCCACCACGCCCGCGGAGCACCGTACGAGCAGCTTGGCGCCCGAGGCGGCCAGCATCGCCCTGATGCCCGCGTATCCCGTGCAGTACCGCTCGAACGCGTGCGACACCTGCACGCCGGAGTCGGATGCGGGTGCGGTGAACCGTCCGGACAGGCCCATGCGCTCCACGAGGGCCAGCAGCACGGCGTTTGCCTCGCCGGACATCGACAGGTGCGCTTGGCCGGGATCCGGTTCCAGCACTTTGTCGGCTAGCACTCCCGTCCACGTTCGGCCCGTGTAGCGCACCAGGGCGTCGGCGGGGGAGGATTCCATCGCGTCGATGACGCCGCCCCATTCGGTGCCTTCGGCGTAGATGATCGATCCCGGCTCCAGGCGCAGATCGCCCTCGACATCCAGGGACAGCTCGAAGTCGTTGCGCTCGTCGCCCTCCTCGATGTCCAAGCGATAGCCTCTTAGCTCGCCTAGGTCCCTAAGGCTCGAATCGGTGTACGTTACGTCCATGCGCTACTCGCCCCCCTCGTACGGAGCCGCTATCCGCGACTCGCGCAGAACCACATCGAAGAAGAACGATCCGTCCCACGTGACCCTGTTCGTGCCGGCGGGGATGCGTTCGAACAGGTACGTGCCGCTGCCCCTGCCTCCGCGCTCCCGCTCGGCGTATGCGTCTTCCACCGTGCCGTCGGCCATGACTATGCGCACAGTGTGCTCCGCCGTGTCGACTTCGAGGCGCGCCCCGTCGGGCACGTCAACGTTCACCTTGTAGAGGTTCTCGCCGATGCGCACGTAGGGGCTCGTGGCGGGGCCGTACACGCGCCACAGCCAGTCGCAGGCGAACATCCCGCCGTTGTCCACGGAGCTCGCGCCGGCCTCGGGCTGGAAGTCGAAGGGGAAGTCGAAGGGAGCATCGACGCCGCCGCCCGTCTGAACGGCCGGTTCGAACCGCGTCAGAGTCTCGCACGTCCACACGGGGCGCTCGACCAGCAGCGTCAGCTCGAACTCGGCGTACCGGTCGTCCATCCAGTAGCTGCCTGCAGAGCCGCCGACTATCCAGCAGCGCAGTTTCCAGCCTCCCGGCACCTCCAGCGTGCCGGGCTCCACGGCGTCGATGTCCGGCTCGCCGAGCAGCAGCAGGCGGTTGCGCAGCTCGATGCCCTCCTCGGGCGTGGCCGCCGCGATGCCCACGGGGAAGGAAACCTCCTTGGGGCCGTCTGCGGCGAAGCTGGTCACGCGACCGCTCGTCGCGCCCGTCGAGTGCGACCACTCCCAGTCGCGCAGGCCGTGCTCCAGGTAGTGCAGCGACTCGCTACCGCCGCCGAAGGCCATGCTCTCGCCCCTGCCGTTCGTGTACCGTATCAGCGTCCTCACGCCTTCGCCGCCTCCCTGTTGAGCCTGCCGAGCTGCCTTTTGTTCCAGATCACTTCCACGGGCTGCCTGAGCGCGTCGCCGACCCTGCCGAGTCCGTCGTCAATCTTCCGGCCCAGCCCGTCGAGCTTGGCGACCACGACGGATAGGTCCGCGCCGTCCTGGGCGACGCCGCGCGACTCGCGGTATGACGCGTATGCGCCGCCGAAGCCGAGCGCGGCGCGCCCGCTCGCGGCCAAGGGCACGTCGAACGGGACTCCGATGTCGGGCGCGCCCTTGGCCGCAGCCGCCGACACGTCGGCCATGGCCGAGTCCATGGCGCGCACGGCCAGCTTCCCGTAGTCCTCTATGCCGTCCTCCATGCCCTGCATGGTGAACTCGCCTATCTCGCGGAACACCTTAGACGGACTGGCAATGCCGAGCAGGCTCTTGGCCCAGTCCACCGCGCCGCTCACGACGCCGCCGATGGCGTCGATCACCGCCTGGCCCATGCTCGCAATGCCGTTGATGAGCCCTTGGACGAGATCCTTGCCGGCTTGAAGCAGGTCAAACGACGATATCGCGTCCCATATCTGCTGCAGGAGGTCGGCTACGCCCTGGAGCACCGCCGGAACCACTTGAGGTAGCGCAGACACGATGCCGTTGAACAGCGTCACGGCGGCGGAAATCATCTGTCCGAGAAACGCGGGCAGGTTCGTCAGCACGTTGCGCACGAGATCGCCGATCCCCTGGACCACCACGGGGATGACCTGCGGGATCGCCTGGACGATGCCGTTGAACAGGTCGAGCGCGGCCTGGACCATCTGCCCCACGTACGTGGGCAGGTTGGTCATGAGCTGGGTAACGAGATCGTTCGCCGCCGACATGGCCGCCTGAGCGAGTTGGGGGAGGATGGTCGGAAGCTGCGTCGCCAGAGTCGAGACGAACGACGAGATTCCCGATATGGCGAGGTCCAGCTGCGCCATGAGAAGCGACGGCAGCTGGCCCAGCAGCGTGGTCAACAGCGACATTACGGCGGTGGTGATGATCGGCAGCACCGTCTGCATGATGGCCGGCAGCTGGGCGGCGGCCGTCTGGATCGCGCCGACGAGCGCTCCCACCCCTTGCGACATCAGGCCGGACACCGCCTGCGCAACTCCGTCGGTGCCGCCGCCGGAGAGCGCAGCCGACACGGCGTCCCCCAGAGGGCTGAGCGCCGCCGGGATGCCGGCGATGAAGCCGTTGAGCCCGTTTATCGCCCCCGTCATCGCGGGCTGCATCTGCGCGAGGATGTCGGAGAGCCCGCCGACCACGGTGGCCTTGAGATTTCCTATGGCGCCCTCGAACGTCTTGGTGGACGTCGCCGCCTCGGCCGCCGCGTCGGTCATGCCCAGGTCCATGATGGCCTGGTTGAACTCCTCCGCGGTTATCTCGCCCTTCTCCATCGCCTCGCGGAAGTTGCCGGTGTAGGCGCCGTTCTTCTCCATGGCGTCCTGGAGCATCCCGCTCGCGCCGGGGATGGCCTCGGCCAACTGGTTCCAGTTCTCGGTGGTGAGCTTGCCGGCTCCAGCCGTCTGCGTGAGCACCATGCCGACGCTCTTGAACGTGTCGGCGTTTCCGCCGGCGGCGGCGTTGAGGTTGCCGGCGGCCTCGGCGAGCTTGTCGTAATTCGGGACGGCGTTGGCCGCGAGCTGGGCGGTCACGTTCTGGATGTCGGCCAGCTCGTAGACGGTCTGGTCGGCGTAGGCCCGCGTGCTGGCTGCCAGCGCCTCTATCTGGTCGGAGCCCAGCCCCGCGAAGTCGAGCGTCTGCCTGAACTTCTGGGTGGCATCGGTCGCGGCCGCGGCCTCCGCCACCAGCTGGCCGAACCCGATGGCCGCCGCGGCTCCCGCGAGGGCGGTTCCGACGCCCTTGAGCGACGAAGTAATGCTCGACGCGCTTCTTTTCGTTTCGCCCTTGAGCCGGTCGATCGCCTCGCGGTACTCGCTCTCGTCGCCCGTTATCTCGATGACTACCTTGCCGTCAGCCATGGTTGCTACACTCCGAATCTTATGGCCGTGTTCCTCCTTCGCTCCTCCTCGGTTCGCGCGGGCAGCATGGTCCGCTGCTTGGCCTCGGCGAGCCGGCGCTTCTCCTCGCCCTTCAGCTTGCCGCCGTCCGCGGCGCGAACCGCCATGACGCGCACGCTCTCGCTGTCCTCGCCAAGGCCGCAGAACAAGCTCCAGAAACGCCACCAGTGCATGCGCAGTCCGGGATCAGTCAGATCTATGCCGTAGAACCTCTGGAAATCGGCCACCACGGGCGCGGAGTCCCATCCCCAGTCCCATGTGCGCTGCCTGGACACGCGCCGCTCCTCGGCGGTCTGCGGACGCTCGGGGACCCCCATGCGCGCGAACCAGATCGCCGCGTCCACGGCGTCGCCCGGGCTCCTCGTCGCGGCCTCGTACGGCGGCACGTCCTCGCCGGGCGTCGTTCGCCGGGGGTAAACCGCGTCGAGGAGCAGGCTGCTCGCCATCCGGTCGGGAACCTCCGGATCGTCCATGAGCATCTGCACGCGCACCCACACGCGCCAGTCGGTCTTTATGCGCAGGGGCGCCCCGCTGACCTCCACGGTTGACGGAGTGCCGTACAGGAGCACGTTGGGCCTCACGGGCTATTCCTCGTCGCCGATGGGCTTGCTCAGCGCGGCGATGCGCGATACGGAGTCGGACATCGCGGCGCCGGCGCGAGCGCTCGCGCCGGCGATCTGCTCGAAGATGTAGGCGATCATGCTTGCCTCCATTGCGAGGTTGGGCTTGCGGCCCTCGAACACCTTTTCGGCGGCCTCATCGCCGATCACTGCGCGCACGACGCCGCGCAGCTCGCTCGACATGGCGACCGCGGCCTCCTTCCCGGCCTTCTCGACGTCGAACTTCTGCAGCTTGGCGCTCGCCTCCTGCAGCCGGCCAATGGTGTAGGGATCGCCTATCTCGACTTCGTATGACGCGCCGAATATCTCGATCCGTACCGCCGGATCGCTCCACTCGAAACCCATGGCTCTCTTTTCTCCTTCACTGCTCGATCTTCGCGTCTTCGGCGGCGAACGTCCCAGCGTTGAATGACCCCTTTGTCCACGCCTGATCCTTCATCGAGAGAGTGCCCTTAAGCTTTACAGGCTCCCCTGCGCTGTTCTTGTCCAGCTGCTGCGGCGTGAGCAGAAAGACCGCCATCTTCGCGGCCTTGCCGGCGCCGTCCGCCGCATCCTCCCAGGTTCGCACGCGGCACACCCTCGTTGGTATGTTCGTCTCGTCCTCGTGCTGCATGAGCCACTGATCGAGGGCGTTGTTCTTGTAAGCGTCCTTCTCGTACTCGATGGAGGCCTTCTTGGCCACCACGTATGTAGGGGACACCTTCACGTCGATGTAGTCGGGCTCGTATGTCACGTCGTCGTCGCTGAACTCCCAGCCGAGCAGGTTTGTGACCTTTGTCCACCTCTCTGAGCCCTCGGTGCCGGTGTCGATGTAGTCTTCAAGCTCGTCGCCCCAGATGGGCTCCTCGGTCTCCGCCATGCGGCGCTCCTCTCATCGGATGATCTGCTTGTATTTCAACTCGAACGTCACCTGCCAGTCTTCGAACCTTTCGGTGCGTCCCAGACAGGTGGGGACGGTGCGCTGCCGACCGCCGGGCGTGCGGAACACCGCGTAGCCGTCCATGGACAGATCGGCGGTCTCGAAGGCGGCGCAGAAGGCCGTGAGCCACGCGTGCGCGTCCAGGCTGTCCTGCTCGGAGTCGCATGCCGTGCGCAGGGTGGCGCTGAACGGGAAGTTGCGGATGGCCTCGCCGCTGATGTAGCGGCGCTCCACCGCGTCCGACGCCGTGGGCTTGAGCATGAGCCTGGGCATCTCGCCGGGCTCGGCGGTCAGCTCCTCGAACATCGCGCGGCACGGCGGCTCCATGGCCTGCGCTATCGCATTGGCGGCGTCCAGCACCATCTCCGCCGCCTCGGGATCGTACACGGTCCGATCCTCGCTCATCTTCCTGCTGCCTCCCTAGCTGCGGCCTGCGCCTCTTTGATCCATTCGGGACCATGCGCGGCTTTGGCGGCGTCGAACCATTCCGTCGTCGTGCCCGGCCATGTCTTGCGCGGGCATCCGTAGTACTGCGGCCTTGCGTACGGCACGGCCGCGCTGCCGTATACGAGCAGCGCCCTCTCGGGCTGGCTCTCGGTCTCAGCGCTGCGCCTCAAGTCGCCTGTCAAGTAGGGCACGTACTGCTCGCTATCGCGGCGTGCGGCCATGACGTACGCGGACGTGGCCGCCGTCGCGATGGGCCCCTTCTTGGCCTCGGCGGCGGCCACGTCTATTCTGCCGATTCTCAAGGACACGGTCATCGCGCAACCGCCTCCCAGTGGTGCGGGTGCACCCCGCTCAGGTGCACCGGATAGCAGTTGACGACTTCCAGCGCGTCGGCGGGAGGCTCGGCATCGTCCCGCACCCCCGGGGCAACGCGGTCGCCCCTCAACAGCGGCGGCTCGTCCGTCACGCATGGGAGCACCAGCTCGGCGCTCCACGACGCGGTGTCGCCGGACGTTCCCGCGCGCGTCTCGCGCGACTCGTCCCAGCGGCAGCGCATGGAGCCCATGGGGATCCATGCGACGGCGCGCCCTTCTTGCTTCCTGCGCCACGCGGTGAGCGTGCTCGGCGTCATCCTCGGGTTCATCCCGGCCTCCTCACGCCCACGAACAGGCGAGCTTGCTGCCCGCCAGCTCGCGCTCTATAGCGGCGTCCGCGCCCATGGTGGCGGCGTCCGCGTACGTCTCGCTGGCCTTGCCCGCGCTGTAGCTGGTGACGGCGGGGGAATCGGCGGCCTCGCACGCCGCGCACACGGCGCGGCGGTACGCCGTCAGCTCGGGCTCGTCGAGCGCGTCGCAGTCGAACAGGGCCAGGCGGCGGCGCACGCGGGCGCGGGCCTCGGGCAGGGCCGCCGCGAAGGCGTCATCGCCCATGCCGTCGGCCCCGCCCATGTACTCTTCTCGGTACCACTTGTGTGTCGGGTCTGCGCTACTCATAGGAAACGTCCGACAGATCCACCGTGAAGACCATGCCGCCCTGCTTCGCCTCGGCCTTCGCCCTGTCGGCGAACGTGCGGAACGTGAAGCTCTTCTGAGCGTTCGAGACGGCAACTATCCAGCCGTCGGCGCAGTCGGCCAGGTCGCTCACCTTCCATGCGCCGCTCGGAGTGGTCTTGCCCACGTAGCCCGTTCCCTTGAGCGTCAGCGGGACGTAGAATCCCGTGCGGTCCTTCTCCTCGGAGCTGAACTCGGGCCATTCGACGTCGTTCAGGGCGCCGGTCACGCGCACGGTTCGCCCGTTCTGCTCCACGCTCACTTCGCCCAGCTGCTCGAACGTTACCGAGCCGATCCCGGTGGCGCCGCCGGCGGGCGTGCCGGCGGTCACCTCTGCCCCGGGATCGGCTATCGAGGGTCCTCGATTGTGCCCTTCACGATGCGGTCGATGAGCTCGGCGTACAGCGCCATGCCGCAGATGGCCACGGTGTCCGTGGTCAAGTTGTCGTAGGTCGTCTCGTGGTGCACGCCCACGTAGCCGGTGGCGTCGGTCGTGAAGTCGAACGCCTTGGCGACGTCGGCGTTGCGAGGGTTCGCGTAGTACAGGATGAGGTTGCCCTTCGCGGTGCCGTACACGGTGCCCTGCGGGACGCCGGTGTGCACCAGCACGTTGTAGAGGCTGAGGAAGCTCTCGACGTACGTCATGCCGAACGCGGTCTGCACGGTCACGTCCTTCTTCTCCAGGTAGCCCGCGATGTCGAGCGGGTTGACCATGTACAGGAAGTCGGAATCGGCCACGTCGTAATCCTCGAACAACACCTTGAGCTGGCCCCAGGTCTGGGCGAGGGCGCCCTGCAGGCCCTCGCCGGACGCCTCGCCGGTGCCGGTCGCCATGGACTCGAAGAAGTCCTTGCGGATGCCGCCCTGGATGTCGTTGATCATCCTGTCGTCGGTGTCGGTCACAGCTTGCTCGTAGCCCTTGTCGTTGATGGCCTCGAGCGTGGTCTGCTTGCGCCATTTCTTGACCGTGAGCTCGAACAGCCCCGCCACCTCGGTCTTGTACTTGGACAGGGGGATGGTCTCGCCTTCGGCCACCTCGCCGCTCTCCAGCGTGCCCGTGACCTTGTAGGTCTTGATGACCTGGCCGGGGACTTTCTCGACTTTGCGCGTGATGCCCAGGATTTCCTGGAGCACCTTGATGCCCTTGTTGAACTGGGTGACGAAATCGATTTCGCTGACCTTGGCGAAATCGGCCGCCTTCATCTGGTTGGGGTCCGCTGCCATTCCTGGCTCCTTTCTACTGGAAGAGGTCCATGTTCTCGGCGATGAGACGTCGGCGCTCCGCCGGGTCCTTCACCCCGACGATCTCCTCTTTGGTCATCTTCTTTCCTGCCCCGCCCGGAGCGGCCGCAGTGCTGACCGTCTGCTGGGTGTTGGCGGACTGGAACAGGTACGGATACGATTCCTTGAGCTTCGCCGGGTCCATGCCGCTGATGTGCCCGTCGCTCGCAACTTCGACCTTCTCCATGTCGATGTGGGCCATGAGCGCCACGGTGTCGGAGCATCCGGCCTGAATGAGCGCGTTCTGCACGGTCAGCGACTTCATGCGCGCGTCGTAGTCGGCCTTCGTCTTGGCGCTGGCCTCCTCGGCCTCCTTCTTGGCCGCCTCCACCGCGGCCGCTACGTCTTCGGCGGTCTTGGCGCCCTCGAACTTCTTGGTGAGTTCGCCCATCTGCGCCTGCATCTGCTCGATGCTCGCCTTGAGGGCCTTGTTCTCCTCGTTGAGGCGCTTGTTCGCTTGGCCGAGGTCGGGGCCGCCCTTCGGCTCCCGCTGCTGGGCATCGCCCTGTTGCGGCTTCGCCAGCTCCTGCTGCTGATTCTGACCTTCGCCGTTTTCCATGCCTGTCCTCCCGTCGGGTTTGTTCCGGGCTTCTCCGCCCGCTTGACGTGGCGCCTCTTCGCTCGGCGCGTGCGGTCGGGCCTCTGCGCTCGGCCCCTGCGATAGTTGGCATGATGCGACGCGCGTCACCCGCGGGCGTACGTCTCGGCGATTCGGGCGCGCGCCACGCTGTAGTAGTGCTCGGTCATCTCGACGCCGACGAACGAGCGGCCCGTCTCGGCGCACGCGACGCCCGTGGAACCGCTGCCCATGAAAGGGTCGAGCACAACGCCGCCCTCCGGCGCTATGGCCATGAGGTCGCGCATGAGGGCCACGGGCTTCTGGTTCATGTGCTCCCGCTCGCGAGGCGCCGCGTGCTCGTAATGCCCTGGCAGGTACTTGGCCCCCGGCGTCGGCTTGCGGTCGATCTCGCCCTTGGTGGCCCAGACCGCGAACTCGCAGTCCGCCTTGAAGCTGTTCGGCTGCGGGCGGGCCGCCGTCTTGATCCACGGGACTATCCCTCTGAACACGAACCCCGCGATCTGTAGCGCGTCGCACGTGTTCGCGAGCTGGCGCCAGTCGCTGAATACGACGGCGGACGAGCCCGGCGGCAGTATCCGCCAGCACTCCGACATCCACAGCGCGCACCACCTGAGGAAGCTACGCTCGTCTCTGGCATCCCCCGGGAAGTCGGCGAACTTCGCGTATCCGTCCTGCTGGTACTTCCTCGAGGGCGGCGCCTTTCGCTCCGTCCTGGTCAGGCCGCCGGAGCAGTACGGCGGGTCGGTCAGCAGCATGTCGATGCCGCCCGAGGGCAGCTTGCTAAGGACCCTGACGGCGTCGCCGCAGGCTATCCTGCAGGTCGCCGGGGGGGGGGGTGGCGATCTTCTCGAACACGGCTCCTCCTCGCTTCGCTTGCGAGGGACATCTTCCCGCGCGCGTCACCCGGCGCCGTCGGGCGCGGAACGCCGATCGTCCGAGCGCCGCCATGCGTTACAATGGGCGCGGTGCTCCGTCATGTCCCTGGGCGGCATCCGAAAGGAGAGGCTCATGGACGCGCAGACAGTCATAGCGGTATGCGAGTTGCTGTTGGTGGTCGTCGGAATCGTCAACCTGACGAGGAAAGATGAATGACGGACGGTGTTGGGAGAATGAAGAAAGCCGGTCGCCCCTGCAAGGATAACCGGCTTCGTTAAGTAACCGATGCTGCCCGGGTAGGCGGGGCACCGATTGGCTTTATTGTAGCACGTTTTCAACGGACAGGGGCGGGCGGTTTCCGATCGGTCGACCCGCGGCTATCGGGCGGGGACCCTGAAGCGCTCCCATTCGTCTTTCGTCAGCTCGGACGGCTCCTTGCCGACGGATCGGGCGTACTCCGTCGCGTCGCGCAGCCTGTAGGGGCACGTCGTGACGCGATAGGGGTCCGGGTTGTAGACCAGGCCCCCCTGCGGGCCGCTCGGTATGTCGATCATCTTAGGCTTCATTTCCATTCGTAATTATACTCCTTGAGCAGCCTTCGTGCCGCACGTTCGTCGATTTCGAAATGGTAGGGGTGCAGAATCCCCAGGTGCGTTGCCCCTAACTTCTCGATGTAGTGCCGCTCGAGTTTGGCGTCCTCGGCGAACCCGTAGAGGTAGCCGCCAAACCCGGCCTTTTCGGATATTTCGACGGCGAGCGCGAAAAGGTGCCCTCCGACCCCTTCGTAATCCTGCTTGCCCGTCGCATGCTTGTCGTTTCTGGGCGCGGTTTTCGCATAGTGTAAGTAGACCGCCTGGGCGTCCCGGTCTTCCCTGAGCGCGATGAGCCCCTGCAGCTCGCTTTGCCCCTTGATCGTGAGACCGTACACGTCGACCCCTTTCGGCGCCTTCTCCCAGTTGATGTCCCAGCCTGTTTTGGAGTTGTACCCTTTTAGCTGGCTTCTTGTCGTGAGCTTGTAGACCTGGGTGTCCACGAGCTCGCCGGTTTTGGTGTCAAGCAGGCAGGGGACAAACCGATCGATCTTGGTATTCGCGCGACCGTGCATCTGACTCACGTACAGCTTCGTCGACGCGCTTCTGAGCGCCCTGGGCTGCGCCCCCACGCCGTAGGCCCGCTCCCTCGCGTACTGGCGCACGAATCCCTTGTCGGCGCAGTGCGAGCGCAGCGCGGCCTGCTGGCGGCCGAGCACGAGTCGCTTCTGCACGTACGTGGGCGATTCGAACCCGATGCCCGCCCGTTCCATGCCCGACACCTCGCGCTTGGTCTTGCGGACGCGGCGCTCCAGCTCGCGCTGGCGCTGCGTGGCCTCGTAGTACCGCTCGGAGCTCATGCCGAACCTCGCCTCGTGCTCGGGCCACTCCCTCGCGGGGAGCTTCGTGATGCCGGGATAGTAGGGGTTGATTGAGTGGCGGCAGTTCGCGCCCTTGAGGCCGCCCACGGTGCCGTAGCCCGTGAGCTCGGCCAGGCCGGGGTAGCGCACGCCGTCCACCTCTGCCGCCCCATGGATCGCGCACGGCTTCCCCTGCCACTCGGCGTGGCTGGGGCGCGCCCCGTAGTGGGCGGACGTGACCACGAGCTCGTGGCCGTACGCCTCCAGGCGGTCGAGCGTCATCCTGCCGCCCGCCTGGCTCGCCTGCGTGACCACGTGGCGGCGCACCGCCACGTCAAGCTGGTTGCGCACGCCGCTCGCGTAGTCCACCGTCTCCATGCCCTCGGCCATGAGCCGCGACACGGCGCGCGCCACGCACTCCTCGCGCGGAAGCAGCCCCTGGTTGAACGCCGCGACGGCCTCGCCCGCGGCCTCGTACCACAGCCGCTCGGCACGCTCCGTCATCGCCAGGTTCTGGCGGCGTATCACCTCGGCCACGCCCAAGGCCGTCTGGGCGGCTATCTCGGCGAAGTGCGCGGAGTACCCGCCTGCGAAGGCGAGCGCCGCCCTGGCCGCCGCATCCTGCCCGTATACGGCGGCCAGGGATGCCTCGTCGGCCTCCGACGATTCGATCAGGACGGACTCCACGAGCCCGCGCACCTCGTCGTCCACGGTCCCGGCGTACTCGGCAATGAGCTCGTTCGCCATGGCGGCGTTGGCCGAGGCCAGCCGTTCGAGCGCCGCCTCGTCAGCCAGCCCCATCGCGCCGTCGGCCAGGGAGTCGCACAGCCGCGAGAACAGCTCGGCGACCATGCGCTCCTCGCTGCCGTGCACGATGGAGTCCGCCAGCTTCTGGATGTCCGCCTCGGTGAGCGCCACGCGCTAGGCCTCCGGCGGCACGTCGGGCAGGGACGCGTCGGAGCCTTGGGCGGCTTTCGCCTCGTCCTCGGTGTAGCCCTGCCAGCGCACCATGTAGCGCCACGGCTCGAGCAGCCCGGCGGCCACGTCGGCCCGGTCGCGCTCGCGCAGGCTGTCGTCGTCCTGCACGATGGAGTCGCCCATCTCCACGCTGACCATGCCGGCCACGTCGGGCAGCGACGCCCAGCGCGTGGACAGGTTGCGGTAGATGCCGCACGCCGCCTCCATGACCTGCTGGATGGCGGGGCGCACCAAGTGCTCGTGGCGACGCACCGTGCGCATCATCTCGGCGTTGTCGGCGGCCACCTGCTTAGCGGTGGTGATGCCGCCCTGGCTGTCGAGCGCGTAGCACTTCATTCCGAAGCCCACGCGCTTGCCGAGCATCTGCAGCGCCGTGGCGAGCATCTGGCGGTCCTGGTCGGCTCGCAGATCGGGGTTGTACTCGAAGACCCCCAGCTTGCCGTCGAACACGTTGCCGTCGCGCAAGCTCAGAAAAAACTGCTGGCCCTCCAGCATCGGCAGGCGCAGAACGCCGCTCTCGTCGCGCTGCATCATCGACTCGGGCAGGGCGAGCATCTTGCGGCCCAGCACGAGATCGTTGCCCACCATGTCGAAGGCGAGGTCCACCGTTTCGAGCGCGCCTATCGCGTCGGCGAACAGCGCCACGCCCATCGGGCTGTATTCCCAAACGCGGTTGTCCTTGGCCAGGCGGATGAGCGCGAACGTGGGGGTCGTCTGCCCCGTGTTGATGCTGAAACCTCCCCCGATGTAGCCCGGCGGCTCGATGCGGCGCCCGTCGTCGCCGAAGAACGCGCACATGATCTCGTAGTCGCCGTCGTCCCGGGGGCGGTGCACCTCCACCTGCGTGCACCGCTCGCCGCGCAGCCACACGTCGGCGACGAAGGCGCAGTCGGTGCAGCGGTCGGTTTCCCACGACAGCGGCACTATCTGGCGCGCGTCGTAGCGCACGGGAACGACATCCAGCGAGTCGCTGCGCCCGTACTCGGCCACGCCGCGGATGTGCAGCGCCCAGGCCGCCGTGCCCGTCTCGCACATGCGCTCCACGGCGAGCGGGGCGCGGTCCGCCCACATGATGCGGGCGAGCCACTGCTGCAGCCATGCGTCGGCGCCGGGGTCGTCGGGCACGCTCACGCTCGCGCGCTCGTTGTAGATGAGGCCGGCCATGTCCTCGCACACCATGCCCGCGGGCGTGCAGCTGCGCACGGGCACCTTCACCACCTTGCCGTTCTGGTCGCGCTCCTCGCGCACGTAGAACTCCGCCTCGGCGTTGACGTAGCCCCACCACTCGCGGATCTTCGCGTCCATCGGGGTCGCGAGGCTCGCCGCCGGATACCCCAGCGACGCGAGCCAGTCCGTCATTGCTCCGCTTCGTTCTGCTATCGCCACGACCATGATCTGCTCCTTACGCTATGTCGGGGTCCGATATGAGGTCGAACGCCGCGTAGCGCACGGCGTCGATGGTATGGTTGTCCTTGTCGGGAAAGCCCAGGAAGCGCCCCTCGTCGTCCTCCAGTGCCCGGTACCGCGCGAACTCCTGGTAGGCGAGCGGGCAGCGCCTGCGGTCGATCACGATGCGGCGGCGCTTGGCGAGCCATCTGATGCCGTCGGCCACGGGCACGCGCTTGCTGGCGGGCACGCACTCGATCCCCAGCGACCGCCACGTGGCGATGTCCTTGGGGGCGGCAGCGTCCGCACGGCACTCGTTCTCCGGCTTGCGGCGCTCGAACGCAGGCGAGCCGTCGGGCAGGCGCAGAACCGCGCCGCTTTCGTCGTGCTCGGCCATGCGCTCCTTGACGGCGCGCACGTTGTCGGCGTCGAGCACGCCCGTCGAGAACACCTCGTCGGCTATGTACAGCGTCGCGGTCTTGCGGTCGTAGCCGACCGTGAGCCACACGAACGGATCGTTCGCGAAGCCCCAGTCGATGCCTCGGCGCACCCATTTCATGGCCGCCACGTCCTCCGGCGCCACCTCCGCCGCTTCCACGTTATTAAACACGCGCCCGGTGAGGCCCACGGGCTCGCCGAGGTACTCGTTGCGGTACGCCTCCTCACTCACGGACTTGAGCCGTTCGGCATCCTTGAAGAACTCCTCGCCCAGGAACTCGGGCGGCACGTCCAGATACGTGCTGCGCAGAACAAGCGCGTCGCCGGATTCCTCCATACGTTGCGCGTAGAGGTGCGCCCAATGCTCGGGGTCGGCGGGGGTGTTGAAAGCGCGGAACGTCCAGAAGCGCGGGGCGGCGCCGCGCTTGACGGTCTGCTCGACGCGGCGCACGGAGCGCTCGCCCTTGATCTGATCGAACTCCTCCCAGCAGGCGAAACCGATGTAGAGATCAGGGCTGTCGAGCGTGAGGGACTTCGCCTTATCCTCGTCATCCAGGCCGCGGAACATGATCGTCTGGCCGGTGGAGGGGCGCAGGATGCGCATGGGGGAGCTCGTCCACTCGAACTCGGACTCCGCGCCCAGGCGGCGGATCGCGCTCACGAGCGACGCGAAGATCGAGTCGCGCAGGGTGTTCCCGACTCGCCGGAACGCCACGCCGCACAGGCGCGGGTCTTTGAGCATGAGGACGACGGGGGCGAGCGACAGCAGCACCGTGGACTTGAGCGAGCCGCGCCCGCTCTCGCCGATGTACTCCGAGTGCCCGTGCTCCATGATGTCGCGCCACGCGTCGGCGTAGCATCCGGGGACGAGGGACGCGGTGTCGATGAGGGGCAGGCCCCCCTCGCGCCCGGAGGCTGCCCCTGCGGCCCGCTCCGCCTCCTCGGCGGCCTCCGCATCGTCCAGCGCGCCCATGTTGCGCGACAGGGCCTCGTACGCCTTGACGTCGCCGCCGGCGGCGGCCATCACCATGCGCGCCGTGACGAGCGCGGCGTTCGTGCGCTCGTCCGGATCCAGCCCGAGGGTCGCCAGGTTCTCCCGCGCCTCGGGGCTCACCACGTCCATCGACAGCACCACGCGGGCGGCCTTCCGCAGGCTGGCGAGCTCGCGGCGGCGCGCGCCCGAGCGCAGGCCGCCGGCGCGGCCCTTCTCCCGCGCTTCGCTCGCGGTTCGGATCTTGTGCGGCTCTATGTTCTCGGGGTTCGGCATGGCGCCAATGATGGGGGACGCGTCACAGGGAGGCGGCCCGCGGCAGGGGGACCGCGGGCCGCCCGAGGAGGGGCCGGCCCTCTCGGCCGGCGAGGTGCATGATGGGGGAGGTGTCACCCGCGCGGGTCGCGCGCCCTCCCTTTCGCCGCCCTCTTAAGCTTCGCCAGCGCGCTGCACGCCTTCAGGGACTCCGCGTCGTAGTAGCGGGGCATCTTCGTGTTGTTCAGCAGGTTGTAGTCGCCGCGGCTGACGCACACGAGGTTTTCCGGCGCGAAGTTGCGCTTGTCTCCGTCCGCGAACACGATGAAGGATTCATCGGGGACGGGCTTGCCGTTCTCGCGCTCCCACGCTAGGTGATGCTTCAAGCGCCAGCACTGCGAGGACTTCGCACCCGTGGCCATCGCATCGCGCGAACTCTCGCACACCTTCACGTACACGTAACCGTCCTTGCCCTCGCGCTCGGAACCGACGGGGTAGCGCATACCCTTTGCCGACATGTTCCCCGGCTTGTATAGGTGCGCTCGGATGTGCTCCTGCTGCTCGGGCGTGTACAGATCGTCCCACGTCTTACCCTTGTTCGGCGCGGTCATGCCCTTGTGAAAGCGTCCTTTGTTGACAAGCCCTCCTATTCCGTTGGCCCTGCACGCCATGTAGATGGCCTTGCGGCTCGCAGTCGTGCCGAACCTCGAATTGAACATGTCGGCCAACTCTTGCGCTGAATGGCCGGGGGAATGCTCTCTCAGGAACCCGACGCGCTCGGGCGTGTACCTCGTCCTCACTCTCCGTCGCCCCTTCCGAGGAGCATCTTGGGAACCTGCACGGACTCCGCCGTGGCCATACTCGCCCTGCTGGCCTCGAGCACCAGCTTGCCGTTGCCGATGATGGTCTCGGCGATCTTGCACACGCTGTTGGCGCGGCTCACCTCCGTCTCGAGCTCGTCGGACGTTCCCGCGCCCTCGATTCGCTCGAGCTGGCGGAACAGCGCGTCGTTCAAGCCCTTCAGGTTCGCGTCCATGAACCTCTCTGCCTCCTTCGCACCATTGGATTCTCTTTTCGCCGCGGTCTCGCTCGTGTAAGGCCTCGGCCTGCCGCAATCCGGGCAGAACCGCTGCGTCCTGCTTGCGGGCAAGTAGGCCCGCAAGCATCTCTCGCACACCCTCTCCGTCTCGCCGGGCCTGGCCGCTTCGAGTCTAAACCCCATCGCACGCCGCCCCCTCCCCGCGCGATCCCGGCAGCTCCTCCATCCTCGCGTAGATTCCCGCCGGGTCGCTCCACAGCTTCGCCGTCGTGTGCAGCGCGATCCGGCTGTCGTTTTCGAAGAACCCGAGGGAGGCCATGACGTCGAACACGGTCTTCTCCACGTTGTCGGCGTCCGGCTTGACGGCGTGGGGCGCCCCTTGGGGATGGGTTCCCCCCGTCGGCCAGCAGATGCGCATCTCGACGGAGATCGGGCCCCTGAGGGGCGCTGCAGGGGCGTGGCGGGCCAGATGCGCGCGCCATGCCGCCTCCGCCTCGAGCAGCGCGTCGGACTTGCGGATCGAGGGCCTCCCTCGGCGCATGCACGGCTCCAGGTCGTTGTGCGTGGCCGTCGGCGGCACCATCGGCTCGAAGAACTCGATCATGGCAGCACCCCCATGGCCTTGAGGGCGGCCCAGCAGACGATGGCGACGCAGGCTACCGCCGCAACGGGCTTGGCGAGCCGGCACAGCAGCGCCCAGGCAAGGAATGCGATGCAGGCGAGGATCATCGCTGCGGTCATCAGCGCCATGGCGAGGTAGTACGGCAGCTCGTCGCGCAGCCACATGGCAGCCGTCCTCATGCCCCAGGCTCCTTTCGCCTGCATGGCAAGGCAACGCTGTTGGCGTCATGCATCTCCTCGCAGTTCCAGCAACCAAGGTTCCACCGCTCGGGATCCGGGCAGCCTTTCGGGCAGTGCCTTTTCGCCCATTCGCGCTCGTCGATCTTGCCGCACGCGTAGTCGGGCACCGCGCACGTGCCGCACGCCGTGTACCCCTTGCGCCTCGCCTCGGCCGCGTCTTCGTAAGGACACGTGGTTGTCGCCTCCATTTCCCAGCTCATGATGCATCGCCTCCCTTCTCGGGGCGCATGGTGGCGGTGACGCCGTTCTCGTCCGCCGCGATGTCCGTTCTCACGATCCTGCCGAAATTCATATTGCTACCTTTCGTCTATCAGTTAGACTTGAGAATTGCATGCTTTGTCAGAGGCAGGGGAAGGGAGGACGGCGGGCGCAGCTTTAGCCCGCCTTCCTTTCCCCTCTGACCGGAGGGAAGGGAAACCCTTTACCCCCCGTAGGGGGGTACCGTTACTCCCGGATCGGGAAAATAGCCGGGATTCCCGCTTTTTTCCTCCCGATCCGGAAAAGGGAAAATAGCGGAGGTTTCCCGATCGGGAAGGAAGGGAAAATAATCGCTATTTTCCCGATCAGGGAGCAGGGAAGCGAGCACGCTATTTTCCTTCCTTCCGTCTTCCGATCGTGCCGCCCTTGACCCAGAACCCGCCGTGCTCCGCGGCCCTCGCGCGGGCCGTCTTCTCGCTCACGCCCATGAAATCGGCCACCTCCTTGACGGTCACGCCCTCGCCCATGTCGCACGCCCCGAACGCCTCCTCGACGGCCTGCCTGCGCTCTGCGGCCTTCTCCGCCTTGCTCTTCGCCTGGCGGTTGCGCCCGGGCCTCCCCGCCCAGGCGTTGCCCGCCCCGTCGCTCTCGAGGTCCGCGAGCGCGCCCGTGGCGTCCGTCCGGTGCACCGGGTGGTCGAACCACAGGTTCAGCGGCTCGAAGCGAGGGAACTCGCGCAGCGTGCCCTCTATGCGCCACGCGGTGCGCTGGGAGGCCGCCTTGCGCGCCGTGTGCACGGCGTCGAGCATCGCCCGCTCGTCCTCCCGGCCGAGGAGCGCCCGCGCGCCCTCCAGGAACCGCTCGGCGCTCGCGCGGTCGTCCTCCCCGACCACGTCCTGCCAGCCGCCCGGCCCGCGCTCGGCCATGACGCGCTCGAGCGCGGCGCACACGGCGGCGTCCTCCTGCTGCCGGCGCAGCGCGTCGGTCTGCTCCAGCTCGATCATGTCCAGGAGGGCGTCGGGGTCGCGGGCGAACACGCCCGAACCGCTCACGCGGTCCATGCTGCGCTTCTGGCCCTGCAGTCCCTTGCTGTGGTGGTGGCAGTACACGACGGCGCACCCCAGCTCGGTGGCCACGCGGTCGAACTGGTTGCAGAACGCCGCCATCTGGTCGGCCGAGTTCTCGTCGCCCGTGATGACCTTGTAGATGGGGTCGATCACGACCGCGATGGGCCGTGTCTTCAGCGCGCGGCGTATGAGCGAGGGGGCCAGCCGGTCCATGGGCTTGCCCTTGCCGCGCAGGTTCCACACGTCGATGCTGGCCAGGTTCGCCGGCTCCACGCCCATGGCGTCGTACACGTCGCGGAAGCGGTGCAGGCAGCTCGCCCGGTCCAGCTCCAGGTTCACGTAGAGCACGCGGCCCTGGGCGCAGCCGAAGCCGAGCCAGGGGACGCCCTCCGCGATCGACACGCACAGCTCGATGAGCGCGAACGACTTGCCCGCCTTGCTGGGGCCGCCGAGCATCATCTTGTGGCCCTGGCGCAGCACCCCGTCGATGAGCGGCGGGGACAGCTCCGGCAGGTCGTCCCAGACGCCGGCCAGGCTCTCGGGATCGGGCAGGTCGTCGTTCTGCTCGTCGATCCACTCGCGCCATTCGTCCCACGACGCCTTTCCAACGTCCGTGGCCACGAGCCACTGCTTGCGGCCGGAGCGCATCACGCCCGGCATGCGGGACAGGCGGCTGGGGTTCTTGTTCTGGGTGTCGATCTTGAGCCCGTTGTCGAGGCATGTCCGGTAGAGGTAGTCCACGCGCCTGCGGTACTCGTCGTAGTCCTTCGCCTCCACCTTGACGACGGCGTGCAGGCTCTTGTTCCCGCTGTGCACGAGGGCCGCCACGGGCAGCTCCAGCTCCTCGATGATGGCCAGCTGGCGCTCCACGGGCATGTCGTCGCTCTCCACGAGGGCGTGGCGGTACTCCGCGACGTTCTCGTTGCGCACGCCCTTGCCGTCGAGCGGGTTGAACCGGATCCACGCGCCCGCCTCGGGGTTGGGCTGCCCGATGGACGCGCCGAGGTCGTCCTTGTATTTTGTAAGCGCCGCCACGAGCTCTCCGGCGGTGCGGCCGTGCGGCCCCTTGCCGGACGGCACCCATCGCCCGTCCTTGTCCCAGGCCTCCACCACGTAGCCCACCACCTCGTCGGCGTCGAACAGCGCCTCGAGGTAGCGCACGGCCTCCTGCCAGCCGCGCCACTCGCCGGCCGGCTCGACGACCTCGCGCGCTTCGACCCACGACGGGTCGACGATGCGTCCGCCCGTCCCGTCGCCGCCCACGTCGTCGTCCCAGCCCAGCGCCTCGCCGCGCCCGTCCGCGCCGTCCGGCGACCATCCCGCGTCGCGGGCCATCTGGACGAGGGTGCCGCCCTTGACCTCGCTCGGCGACCGGCCGAAGCCGCGCCACTTCTTCGCGCACTCGCCCTCGCGGAAGCGCGCCGTGTCGCGCCGGCTCCACGCCTCCCACACATCGCAGCCGTACCCCTCGGCGTGCAGGGCCATGCCCGCATGGAGCCACTCCTCGTAGCTCAGCGAGGCCGGGTCGATGGCGGCCAGGCACTCGGCCAGGTCGTATCCTCTCCCGTCCATGGCCTACCTCCCCAGGGCGGGGTCGTACTCGGCGGGGCGGATGCCGGCGGGCGTGCGCCAGCCGTTGGCGGCGATGCGGCTGATGAGCGCCGACGCCTGGCCGGCCGTCCATTCGCCCACGCGCCGGAAGCCCCGGCCCTCGAGCTGCCGTATCTGGCGAGGGGTGGCCAGCCCCTCGGCCCTGCGCTTGGCCAGGCGGTCGAGCAGCAGGCTCGCCTTGCCGGAGCACTCCACGCCGTCGGGGTCGATGCCGGCCCTCTCCAGGGCGCTGCGCTGGGCCTCGCTCGCCGGGGCCGCCTCCCAGCCGAACGACGGCACGTAGCCGGACAGGTCCTCGGCCATGATGCTCATCTCGTACTGGAGCGGGTCCACGAGGCGGCGCTTGCGCCTGCGCATGGACGCCAGCTCCTCGGCCAGCCTCCGCTCGCGCTCCTCCACCACGTCCTTGGCGGCCTCGCGCTCCACCTCCTCCAGGTCCTCGGGGCGCCCGGCCGCCTCCAAGCGCGCGGTCATGGCGCGGGCCACCTCCTCGCCCTCGGCGACGAGGTGCGCGGGGCGGCACAGCTCGTGGCGCTCGACGTGCCACAGGAAGTCGAGCAGGAGCAGCTCCGTCTTGCCCGTCTCCGGGGACAGGCGCGTGCCGCGCCCGACCATCTGGCAGTACAGCGAGCGCACCTTCGTCGGGCGCAGCACCACCACGCAGTCCACGCTCGGGCAGTCCCATCCCTCGGTGAGCAGCATCGAGTTGCAGAGCGCGGTCCCGCCTCCCGCCGCGTCGAACTTCGCCAGCACTTCGGCCCGGTCGAAGCTCTCGCCATCGACCTCGTATGCGTTGAAGCCCTTGGCGGCGAGGATCCCGCGGAACTTCTTCGCGGTCTTGACGAGGGGCAGGAAGCACACGGTCTTGCGCTCCATGCAGCCCGCCGCCAGCATCTCATCGGCGATGCGGTCCAGGTACGGGTCGAGCGCCGTGCCGAGGTCGCCGGCCGCGTAGTCGCCCGACTGCACCTTCACGGCGGACAGGTCGATCTCGAGCGGCACCGTCTGCGCCTTGATGGGGCAGAGGTAGCCCTCCTTGATGGCGCGGGGCAGCGTGTACTCGTAGGCGATGCTGTCGAAGAGCGCGCCGAGGTTTTTGCGGTCGCCGCGGTCGGGCGTGGCGGTCACGCCGAGCACGCGCGCCTCCGGGAACCAGTCGAGCACCGCCCGGTAGCTGTCGGAGAGCGCGTGGTGCGCCTCGTCCACGACGATGTGCGTGTAGTGGTCGTGGCCGAACCGCGCAAGTCGGCTCTCCCGCATCAGCGTCTGCACGCTGCCCACCGTCACGCGGAACCATTCGCCGAGGCTCGTGCGCTCGGCCTTCTCCACGCTGCACCCGAGCCCCGTGGCGGCCCCTATCTTGTCCGCGGCCTGCTCCAGCAGCTCGCCTCTGTGGGCGAGCACGAGCACGCGTCCGCCGGCGTCCACCGCGTCCTTGGCGACCATCGCGAACACGACGGTCTTCCCGGTGCCGGTGGGCAGGACGAGGAGCGTCTTCGCGCGCCCCTCGCCCCACTCGCGCTCGACGGCCTCGCGCGCCTCCTGCTGGTACGGCCTGAGCTCCACCGGCGCCATCACATGTCCCAGCTCTGGTGCGCGGGCTGGGCGGGCGCGGGCTGCTCGTGAACGGGGATGCTCGTCTGCGCGGGCTCGGGCCGCTCGGGCCACTCGGCGGGCCTGAGGTAGGTGTCCACGTCGTTGGCCTCGCCCTCGCCGCCGTCCTTCTTGGCGTACGTCCGCACCTTGATCTTCGCCCAGCCCTGCCTGCCGACGATCTCGTTCCAGTGGGGGCGCATGACCATCTTGCCCTCGGCGTTCGGCTCCTTCTCGAACCCGAGGCTCTCGAAGAACCTGGCCACGCGCCATGCGGTCTTGGTGTTGAGCATGAGCCGGTCCACAAGCGGCACCCATCCGGTGTCCGTGAGGACGTTGAGGGTGACCGCGGCGCGCGGGCAGGGAGCCATCTTGTTCGATCCCTCGAAGTACTCCTTCTCGACCTTCGCGACTTCGAACGGGTACGTCCCGGCCGGCAGGAGGGTGAACCCTCCCTCGTCGGACACCTCGTCGTCCCAGTCCAGGGCCTCGCCCAATTCGGTGTTGTCTGCCATGTGTCGGTCCTCTCTCTTAGATCTTGGTCATGTCCGGAGCGCCGAACGGCACCGGCTCGCGCTCCTTGCGCAGCTTGCGGATCTCCTCGACCCACTTCGGCCACTGCGCCACGATGCATCCTTCGACGTAGGCCTGCTCGTAGTTCTTGGCGGGTGTGTCGGTGGAATGGTGGCCCTTCGCGGCGCTCACCGCGCGCACCTCGTCTACCGTGGCCCCGATGCCCTCCATGAGCTGCAGGGCCGGCGCCCAGAAGCCGGGCAGGGCCGCGTCGGGCGTCCCGCCATGGGGCGCGGGGGCTTGAGGCGCCGGGGCGGGGGACGCCTCCGGCGCGGAGGCTGGCCGGAGGAACGGAGCGATCTGCCCGTAGTCGGCCGGGACCTCGTCGGGGAGCCCCCAGCGGTTCTTCGCGTCCCAGCACGCGTGGTGCTGGCAGAACATGGTGCGCCTGGCGTTGCGCGCCTTGGCCTTTCCGTCCCCGACGGCCTCGACGGTCGTCTTCCAGTTCAGGAACAGCACCGCGTCGGCCCATTCCTTCACCATCGGCGCGGTCTTGCGCTGCAGCTTGAGTTCCCACCGGTCGTAAGCGCTCGCCTCGTCGGGCTGCTCGAACTTCCGCATCATGGCGTGCGCGCACACCGCGACGTGCATCCCGGCCGCGGCGACGTCGGAGAGCAGGTTGAGCAGCTTTCCGAACTCCTCGGCGAGGTAGGTGTAGCCCTTCCCGTAGCCCGGATCCTCGATGCCCTTCCACTTCCGCTCGGCGCACACGTGGGCGATGCAGAGCTGCTCGGCCCAGTCGGCGGTGTCGAGCACGAGCGTGGCGCAGGGGCGCTCCGCCTTGACGGCGCGCACCGTCTCCAGCAGCGCCTGCCAGCTCGCCGGCGCGGGGTCCACGCGCGCCACGTCGCAATGCCCGGTCGATCCTTCCACGTCGATGAAGAGCGGGTCGGGGAACTGCGCGGCGAGCGTCGTCTTGCCGATTCCCTCGGGGCCGTACACCACGACCCTCTGGGCCTTGTCCATCTTGCCGCGCGTGATGTTGAGGGCCATTTACATCACCCACTTCGCGGCCGGATCGATGGCCTCCTCGGGGTCGTCCGCGCGCTCGCACGTCCCGTTGCGCGGGATCGAGCACTCGCCGCAGCCGTTGCCGTCGGCGCACTCCGCCAGGCTCTTCGAGACTGCGATCTCCTCCGTCGCCCTGTCCGCGGCCATCCCGTAGCCGTCCTCTATCACGATGCTGCACTCGCCGCCGGTGGACACGCGGGTGGCGATCACCTGCAGCCCCTCGGCCTCGGCCCACTCGCCGAACCCGCGCATCGTCTCCGCGTCCATCTGCTCCAGCTTGTCCACCAGGACGAAGCCGCACTCCGGCTTGAGCCTGCGCACGATGGCGGTGGCCACGCGCAGCTGCTCGGACCCGCTCATGCAGTCCCATCGCCGCCCGCCGTAGGCGAGCGCGCCGCCCTCCACGGAAAGCCCCGGCAGGGGCAGGTCGGCCCCGTCGAGGAGCGCCCGCTTGGCGGCGCGCACGGCCTCTATCCGCTCGGTCATGTCCTCGTACTGGGCCGCCAGCTCCTCGGCCTCGCGCGTTGCGTCGGCGCGGCGCTGGTTGTCGCGCACCTTGGCGTTCACCGTCTCGATCCGCTCCAGCTGCTCCTCGATCTCGACGGTGGACTCGTCGACCAGCTGCTCGGCGGTCTTCGCCGCCTCCGCGCATTCGGACGCGATGCCCGCGAGCCTGCTCTCCGCGGCGGCGAGGCGCTCGTTGGCGAGGCGCACCTGCTCCTGGGCCGACGCTACCTCGGCCGCGGCCGCGCTCCGCTCTCCCTCGAGCTCGGCGCGCCGCTGGCGCTTGCGCTGGTTCTCGCCGTTGCGGGCCAGGATCTTCTGCTGCGCCTGTATCAGATCCATGGCGCTCACGGGCTCGGCGGGCGCGTCGGGGTGCATCGGCATGTCCGCGGCGGCGCCCCGCTTCCGGTCGCGCATCTGGCCGATGCCGGTCCGCTGGTTGTAGAGCGTCCGCTCCTTCTCCTCGAGGCGCGCCAGCTCCTCTCCAACGCCGATGATGCGCAGCAGGTCGTCGGCCTTCTCCTTGTCCGACTTCATCAAGAACTTGGGCAGGTCGAGGGCGAGCGCTTCGACGAACGAGTCGAGCAGCTGCTGGCCGCCCTTGCGCCCCTCGGGGTCGGTCACCCTGAGCGACGAGTTCTTGCCCTTGCGCTCCACGACAACGCCGTTCGAGAGTGTCACCTTGAGATGCGGGTCGGTCGCGCTGCCCTCGCGCCTCGCGTCGGTCGGGCGCTTGCGGTCGCCGCCGAGCGCCCACGCGATGGCGTCCAGCACGCTCGTCTTGCCCTGCCCGTTGCGCCCGCCGATGACGGTGAGTCCGCTCTCGGACGGCTCCATGGCGACGGCCTTCACCCGCTTGACGTTCTCGATCTCCAGGCTGCTGATCTTCACGGCCATGCTACTCCTCCTCCTCTCGTGCGGTGGCCAGCGCGTCGTCGACCATGTCCGCCAGGGCCTCGTCGGCCTCGTCGGCCTTGTACCCGTCGAGGCAGCACGTGTTCAGCCACCGCAACCACCGCTCAGCATATCCGACCTCCCATTCGCGCAGCCTCCCTCCGTCGACCAGGTTGCGGGCGTACCAGAGCGGGAGCTCGCCGTTCTCTGTCTCGTACAGGTACGCCGCCATCGCGCCCGACAGCGCGCGGGGGATATCGGGCGCGATCCCCGCGCGCTCGACGAACCTCTCCAGTTTGTCGGTCGGATCGCTGTCGAGCCTGGACTCGTCGAAGAAGGAGTCGAGCAGCATGCCCCTCACGTTGGGGCACGCGTCGGCGTCGGCGACCGTCCGCGCGAACCAGCGCAGCCTTCTCTCCGCGCCCGACTTGATCATCCCCTCGGCCTCGTGGGCGAGCTCGGCGCGCCTCTCTGCATCGGGGTCCGCCGCTCCGTTCACGGGCCAGTAGAAGCGCACCTCGGGGCCGCCGTAGCTCTTCTCGCAGAGCCACGCGAGCGAGCCCTCGGGGAGCCTTCCGAACGCCTCCGCCACCGCCGACGGGCGGCTCTCGCTCGTCCGGTACACGTAGCCGTCCTCGTAGCCCGGGACGTCCTCTTCGAGCGCGATCCCCGCTTCGGCGCACGCGCGGCGCAGGGCCTCGGTCTTCTCGGCGGTCTCGCGCTCCTCGCGGATGCTGCGCGCCACGGCCGACCACTCGGCCTCCCGGCAGCTCGCCAGCCGCTCCACGGCCTCCGCGTCGCCCGCCTCCTCGAACTCCGCGATGGCGAGCATCCGGTCGAGCGTCATGTCGTCGCCCGCGTCGTCCACGGCCGCCCGCGCACGGCGCAGCCTGGCGGCGCTGCCCTTCGGCATGCGGCCGACCCGCTCGACGCGCTCCGGGTCGACTCCCAGGAGCAGCATCTGCTGCACGCCGCGGCTGCGCTCGATCTCCGAGAGCTGCTGCTTGTCGTCGGTCGCCACCATGGCCACCAGGGAGTTGGCCTCGTCCAGGTCCTCGCACACCACGGCGTGGCAGCGCTTGAGCTTGTTCATTTTCATCGCCTTGTACCGGCGCTCGCCGTCCACGATGCGGTAGATACCCCCGTCGGCCACCACGACGATCGGGTTCACCGGCTCGCCGGGGCTGATCGCGTTGAGCATGCAGCTCTCGGCGAGCGCGGCGATGTCGCCGAAGTCCTTCCTGGGGTTCTTCTCGTCGGGGTAGACGTCCTCGACGGGTATCTCTCTGAGTTCCACTATTCTTCTCCTATCTGGGGTTTCTGTCGAAACCCCCACTTATTTCATTGTTTCAAACTCTTTCGCGGGTTCGTCCCCGTCACTTCCCGCATGCGGCGCAGCCTCGTCTTGGCGGCGTCGTAGGGGAGCTTGAGGCGGCGGTGCTCCCATTCCTCGATGTCGAGCAGGTAGGCGGCCTTCGCCCGCTCGCGCTCGTAGCGGCTGATGGGGCAGCTCCCGGCGATCCTCGGCTTCGGGCGGGCGGGGAACCGCCTCGTCCCCCTCTTGGCCTCGTTTTCGTCGTACACGGCGCGCTGCTCCGGCGTCATCGCCGCGAGCGCCTCGGCGCACGCGGCCTCGCGTCCGGCCAGCCTCTCGCGCATCGCGCACACGCGGCACCTGCCGTCTTTGTCGATGCGGGAGCGCCAGCTGGCGCACTCGTCGCACCAGACCAGCTTGGACACGTAGCATCGAAGCGACAGGCCCAAGCGGGCTGCGGCGTGCTCCACCGACTTGCGCGAGCGCTTGAGCTGCCGGCATATCTCGCGTCGCGTGATCCTTCCGGCCATGTTTCTGAGTGCCTCGACGTCGTCGGTCGTCCACGGCCTCTGGGCCGAGCCCTTGCGCGTCACAGGGAGGCGCACCCCCTCCTGGGCGCGTGTCGCCAGCTGCGCACCGCCGGCCGCCGTCCCGTCACGCGGTGGAACTGCAGCTGCAGCCATGCGACGCCGGCCTGGCCGTCGAGCGCCTCGACGTACTGGGGGTGTACCCTCTCGGAGAGATCGGGCCGGTCCATGACGAGCATGCGCGACAGGCACGCCCAATGGGCCATGCTCAGGCCCGGCAGGTCGAGCACGACGGGGGTTCCGGGGTCGTTTTCCCGCACGGCGCGCAGGGCGTCGGCGAGCAGCCGCTCGTAGTTGGTCTCTCCGGGCGCGCCCCCGCTCTCCTCCATGGCCCAGGCGACGGCGGCCTCGGCCGCGGCCATGGCGGGGTTTCGCTCGACCATGGTCACCACCATCCAGCCTGCATGCCGTGGGCGACGAGGAGCATCGCCGCGTAGCCGGCGGCGAAGATGCCGATCAGGAGCAGCCCCTCGACGAGCGTCCTCGGGTCGAGCCTCGGCGCCCTCATTCGAGCCCCGCTTTGCGCCGGAGCCATCCGGGCAGCTCGCCGACTATGACGCGGTAGGTGCTCCTCCCGGTCTTGAACCCGGGCAGGCGGTCCCGCGGGTTGGCCACCTTGCTCTGCCCAAGAAGGTACTCGTACGAAAGCCCGGCGATCTCCGCGGCCTCTTGGAGAGAGCATGTGAGCCGCCCCCGCGGCGCGGCGCGCTCCTCCCCCTGCTCCGACGCTGCTGCAAGCGCCTCCATTGTGGTATCCTTTCTCTCGGATGCGGGCGGCGATCCCTGCAAGGCGCGCCCGCTCTTTCTCGGGGCCGCGGCTCATGCCGTGGCCTTCTTCGTCACTACGTGGCCCGGCAGGCGCATATCGACCGCCGTGACCGTCTGCCCGTTGCCCGTGCGGACGGTCATGGTCGCCTTGCCGCTCCGCGCGGCCGCTCTGATCGACGCCTCCACGACCTTCCGCGGATCGTCGCGGTCCATCGGGCTGATCTCGTCGCCGACGGCCACGGGGACCCCGTAGGCGTCGGCCAGCCCCAGCCGATCGGCCAGCTCGTCGGCGTCTATCCAGACCGAGGCGCGCTCGGCCTTCGGCCCCAGGCGGGCCTCGAGGCGGCCCACCGCCTCCTTCAGCTCCTCGAACTCCGCGAGGGTGGGGTACTTCCTCGGCGTTGCCACTTCATCTCCTTTCCTTCGCTTCCTATCGGCGGCTCTCGTCCCGCCAGATGGAGAGCTCGCCGTCATTGACTTGGTACTCGATGCCGCAGACCTCGAACATGCAGTAGCGCGAGGGGTCGTCGTCGGCTTCGAGGGGGACCACCTGAAAAGGATCGAACCCGAACGTCCTGTTCGCGATCCTCCTCACGCGGTCGCTGACGATGGCCGCGCTGCGCAGATCGGCGGCGTTCTTCTCGGTCATCTGGTAGCTTCACCTCCTTTGCAATTTCGTTAAACAGAATTTTGTACTCAAAAAAAGATGCCGTAGATAGCATCTCGCAGCAGCTTCTTTCCGGATTCGTTCATCGAAGCATTGAGGGCTGCCAGTTCTGACAGATGGAAGTCCCCGGCCTTCTTCTCGCGAAGCTGGTAAGTCTGACGAGCAATTCCACAGATAGATGCGGCATTTTCAAGAGTGAGGCCGGATGCTCTTCGTGCATCCGCAAATTTGGAGCTGTCGATATTCATTTGCCACCTCCTTTCAATTCCCCATGATAATCTGCAATTCCGTATAACGCAAGAACTATTTTGGAAAAGAGAACTAACACAGTGTAAAATGAATAAAACGCAAACTAAGGAGAAGAGATGGGCCTACCGGAAAACATCGACGCGTTGCTCGTGAAATTTGACATAAATCAGGATGCGTTGGCGCGTGTTGCAGGTGTGGCTCCTTCTTCGGTTACTCGTTGGCGGAATGGTGCCCAGATGAGGCGTGAACCGCTTGAAAAAATTTGCGACTATTTTGGCCTTACCGAGGATGACATGTTGTCCAGTAGTGTTGGTCTCGCCGCGAAAGAGCATGGTTACGTGCTTCCGAAAGGTGCCATGCCCGTCTACTCTTCCGGCGAGGCGACCGTCCCGCTGCTCACCCTCGGGCGCGTCCATGCGGGTGCGTTGACCGACGAGGAGGGGGTGGAGCGCCGCGTGGAGGTACCCGCGTCCATCTGCTCGCGGCATCCGCGCGCCTTCGCCCTCGTGGTTGAGGGCGGCTGCATGAACCGCGTGATACCGGAGGGCTCGCACGTACTGGTCGATCCCGACCGCGAGCCGCAGAACGGCTCCATCGTAGTGGTGGAGACTGAGGGCTATCAGGCCGTGATGAGGCGATGGTACCGGGGGAGCAGCACGCTCATGCTCACCGCTGACAGCTACGAGAAGCACGAGGACATGGTTTTCGGCATGGACGACGGACCGGTGCGTGTCGTCGGCACCGTCGTGTGGTTCCAGCCAAGTAAGGAGATGGAGTAAGGAGATGGAGTAAGCTCGCTCAGGACGGGGTGGCACGCAAGGAGAAGCGAAGAGAAGGGATTTGAAATGGGATTGTTCGGCAAGGCTAAGGAGATGGCGGCGAGCGCGGCAAGCGCAGCCGGCGACATGGCAATGCAAAAAGTGGACGAGGCAAAGCAAGAACAGATCGCAAAGGCCGAACGTAAGGAGCTGGACCGTCAGGCGAAGGATGCCGACAAAGCTCAACAGGACGAGTACAAAAGGATTTTCCACGCAACAAACGATATGGGAGACGTCTCGATAGACAGCACGAACGGCCTGTTCAGGGTGAGGCGCGCATCTGCTGACATCCCCAAGCAGTCCGGAGCGATGATGAAGGCCATGAAAGCGACTGCTGCCGTCTACACACTCGGTGCGTCGGTGGCTATCGAGCACGCCATGAAGCCGAGCGACCGCATCTTTCGCTTCGAAGAGATCCGCAGCTTCGAACTCCTTGAAGACGATTCTCAGGTGGTCGGCGGTGGCGTCGGCATGGCGCTTGTCGGAGGGGCTTTCTTCGGCGCGGCGGGAGCCGTCGCCGGCTCTATCGCCGGAGGGAAGAAGACTAAGAAGACCTGCGACAGCATGATCCTGCGCATAGACCTCAACAGCGTCGATATGCCATGCATCCTCATCCCCTACGTGAAGAAGACGGTGAAAAAAACGAGCAACGACTACCGGAAAGCGCTGAGCGAGGCGCAACAGACCGTGTCGTGCTTGCAGATGATCGTGGATGCTTTGGAAAAGATGAAGCCCGTCGAGCCGCAGCGCGTCGTTGTCGAGCACGCAGGTGCTGTAGCACAATCTGATGACTCAATCGAGAAGGTGAAGAAGCTCAAAGAGCTTCTCGATATGGGGGCGCTAACCCAAGAGGAGTTTGATGCGAAGAAGCGAGAGCTGCTCGGCCTGTAGAATAGCGTCGTCGGCGACAGCGTGGTGATGTTCTAGGAAAGGAGGGACAGGTCATCATAGAAGGTCCCGAATCCATACTTATCTACGATGACTACATAGAGTGAATAGCGCACCCCCGCGCTAGTTTGGCGACCGGGGCGGGGGTGCAACCTAACCTGAACGGAAAGGCAGGTGCATTGTACCATGAAGCGCAAGCCGTACAGCGTCGAGCCGCTCGAGCCCGGCGTGCCACGGGAGAAGTGCAGGCGCTGGATGATCCGCGTGTCGGCCGGCCACGATCCCGTGACGGGCAAGCGCCTGCGCCCCTACGAGACCTTCGAGGGGACGGAGACGGAGGCCAACCTGCGCGCCATGGCCATGAAGGTGGAGCGCGGCCTCGTCCCGACCACGGGCCTGACCGTCGCCGAGTACTTCGTCGGCGTCTACCTCCCTTGGGCCAAGAGCCGCGTGCGCCGGGGGTCCTACGACGGCGGCCCTCGCGACAAGGGTAAGATCACGCGCGAGACGTACCGCAACTACGAGCAGACGGTCCGGCGCAGCATCGTCCCCATGTTCGGGAGCATAGGCCTCACGGACCTGAAGCCGTACTACGTCGAGTCGCAGCTGTCCACGATCCCCACGATAGGCGCGCGCAGGGTGGTGTACAAGGTTCTGCGCCAGGGCTACCGGCGCGCCGTCAAGTGGCAGCTCGCGACGTTCGTGGTCACGGACGCCGTGGACGAGCCCATGCCCGAGAAGGCCGTGAAGCCCGTCGTGAAGTCGAGCCAGATGTGGGACTACATCGACGCGTTCGAAGGCGACGAAGCGCTGGCCGCCGTCGTCATCGCCTTCGCGGTCGGGCTGCGGCGCTCCGAGATCCTCGCCATCGACCGCGAGGAGATCGACTGGTCGGTCTCGACGCCGGAGGCTCTCGGTCGGTTCCGCGTCTGGCGGTCGTACCACTACATGGACGGGGAGGGGTACTTCGAGCCGCCCAAGTCGTTCACCTCCGCGCGCACGCTGCTGCTCCCGCGATGGGCCGGGGAGATCGTGTGGCCCCTTGCGCAGGGCACGGGTCCGTTGGTGGTGCACGACGGCAAGCGCATGCGCCCCGACCACCTGTCGCGCCATTGGCGGGAGGTGACGAAGGCCGCCGGGCTGCCGGTGGACATGCCGCTGAAGAACACGCGCCACAGCTGCGGCACCATGCTCGTGCGCGAGGACGGCCTGCCTATCGCCGACGTGCAGCAGCTGCTCGGGCACAGCACTCCGGTGGTCACGTCGGAGTTCTACGTGCAGGCGGGGGAGGAGTCGGTCGAGCGCGCCGTGGCCGCCATGAACAAGAGGGCTCGCCCGACTGGCCCAAATTGTCCCAAACCTCCGAAAAACGACGGAAAACGCCCGGAGGGCAATGGTGGGAATGATCTTAAAAACATCGTTTCACCTGGTATTTTCAAGATCATCAAGCCTGACTTCAAGCGAGCCTCCAACAGCTGACGGCTCTTAAAATCTTCCGACTCCGGTCGTGCGGGTTCGAGTCCCGCCGCCCCTACCAGACGCTAAAAGCCTAAGGGCTCGCCATGGCGAGCCCCGTCTTGCTCGACGTCGCTACGCGCTCCACATGCCTTTCACTTCATCATATGCTGCGGGTTGAGATGGCTCGAGCCCTCCCGTCAGGGCATGGATTGCGGCATAGCGCCCCATGGTCATGTATGAACCGCAGCAAAGGCCTCCTTGGTACAGGTTCCACTCCAGCCCTCCGCATACGTTGCCGGCTCCCGAGCCGACCGAGTACAATCCTGGTATGGGCTCGTCGTTCTCGTCGAGCACGCGGCAGCACCCGTCCACGACGACCCCTGCGTTGATAGCGCTGCATCGTATCCATTGACGAATCCCCCAATATGGAGGGGTGTCGATGGGCTTGAGCTTGTCGCGAGCGAGCCCGAACTGATCGTCGGCTCCCCGGGCGCAGCACTCGTTCCATGCGGCGACGCTTTTCTTGAGCGCTTCGGCCGGAATGCCGAGCGCATCGGCCAGTTCTTCGAGCGTGTCCGCCCGGTGGGTGTCGATGAGGCCTTCGTAGACCCCTTCCGGGTTCTCCTTGAATCCCGGAATGTAGTTCTCGAGCTGCTCGGTCGTGACGCTCGCTCCGTACTTTCGTGCGAAATCGTTGTCGAAGATGCGGAAGAAGCGGCCAGGGTCATCCGCATCTTTGTTCCATTGCAGCGAGAGGTCCCAGGATTCCATGGGGATATCCTCGTTCATGAAGCGCTCTCCATGATCATCGAGCGCCATGAAGGGCAGGCCGGTCAAAGCCAAAGGGGCCGCATCCATGTCGTGCATGGTCTTCGCATGGTTGACGGGAACCATGCGTGCCCCTACTGCCATGCTCATGAGGATGCCGTCGGCGGTCATGTTGGACTGCTTGCGCTGGAAACGGACGACATCCGGAGAGTATCGCGCAACGAGGCTCTCGTTGTTTTGGTAGTCGCCGGCTGCCACGATCACCGCTTTGGAGGCATTGAATTTGACATAGCTGTTCCCGGTCTTGCCGACCACCCCCTTCACTCTTCCGTCCTCCGACCGGACGAGCTGGACGGCAGGCGTCTCGTAAAAGAACTCAGCGCCTGCGCCTGCGGCCTCCTCGGCGAGCCTCGTCATGATGTCTTGGTTGTTGATGGGCTTCGGCCCGAAGTAGTTGCTGGCAACGGTGATGTAGCTTCCCTCGTCGAAGTCCGTTCGAGCCTTGGACGCCTGGGGAGGAAGGCCTGCCGACTCGCCTTTGCGCATCATCCACATGATGGTCTCTCCGGCATGGTTCACGTACAGGTCGAGAAGATCGGGATTCATGCGGTACCCTCCGGCGGCGCGCCAAGCTTGTTTGTACTGCAGGGCGCCTAAGGCAGTGCTTTCCTCGAGAATAGGTCCCGAAGAGCCGTTTCCGTGCGCGATGACGACGGATTCCTTTTGAAGGCAGGCGACGCGGGCGCCTTCCTCGAGCGCGGTGCATACTGCGGGAACGCCGGCGGTTCCCGCGCCGATGACGACGATGTCGAAATCCTTTTCCTCCGAGAATTCGTCCACGGGCTCAAGTTCCACGACGGAGTTCTGGAAATCTTCGTGGGTCGTGCCTTTTGGATATTGGCCGCTCTCGCTGACGGGATCTTGATCGGCCTGCTTTTGAGGCTGGCAACCCGAAAGCAGGCCCCCGATTGCGGCGGCGCTTCCGATCGTCGCCGCGCCTGCGAGGAAGCGTCGTCTGCTCAGATCCATTTTTGTCTCCTTTCCTTCGATGTTTCGCGGCCGCGCCAGTGCTAGCGCAGCTCGGGTCGATTGTCTGCCGAAACACGAGGATCGCCTTCCCCTGAAATCCGGGAAATCAAGGAGGACCCGATGTGCGGGTCGCCCATAAAAGAGGGGAATGTTGATAAGTCGGCATTTTGCGAACGGGAGCTTTCCGCTTCCGTGATAGGATTTTCCGATGGGGAAGGGGGCGCTCCGTGGAACCGAGACCGATGGCCAAGGAATTCGCGATGCCTTTTCTCGGCATGTCGTTTTTCTGGGTGTATTTTCGCTACCAGTCCTTTTTCGGGCTGCTCTATCCTTTCGAGACCGAGGGGCTCTCCTTGGTTTACCCGGCGCTGCTCGCTCTCCTGCTTGTGTTGTGCGCCGCCGCGGTTTCGCTGGGTGGGTTGCTCGGACGTGTCATGCATGAGAGCAAGCTTTTCGTGCCGCTTGCAGGTGTTTTTGGGTCGGCGGGCGTCGCATTGAGCTTCGCCGCCGCCGAGGGCCTGCTTCCTCCATGGATCGCATGGGCGGCTCTCCCCTTCGTGGTCTTCGCCTTCGAGGTAGGCTGCTTGGCGTGGGCTCTGTTCTTCTGCGAGCGGTTCTCCTTCGAGAGCGTCGCGGTGATGGTCGCCTCCTTCGGAGCGAGCCTGCTGGCGCTCTCGCACGGACTCCCTCATCTCGTTGCGGTGGCGGTTCCCGCGGTTGTTGGTGTGACGTGGCGCTTCGCGCCCCCTCTCCGTGCTTGCCGCTGGGAAGGTCAGGGGCTTGTTGCTCTCAAAGGGGGAACGCCCTGCGTAGTTTTACTCATCGCGTTTCTGATGGCGGGAAGCGTTTTGAGGGGCGTTGTGGACACGGTCGAGCCTGGCTCCGACTCCGCAGGGTTGACGTTTCGATGGCTGCTTTCGATCGTATTGTCGGGAGGGATGCTTGCGTGCGTCGTGCGATGCGCGCAAAGTCGGAAGGGCGTCGGACGGGGCGCTTCAGGCGAAGGCGGCGCAAGCCCGACCCAGTTGGTTGAGCGAATGACGTTCAAAATGTGGATGGCGCTCTCCCTCCTGTTTTTCGCCGCGGTCTTCGGGGGCGTTCTGGAGGGAACCTACGTTTTTTCGGGGAATGCCGTCGTGGCGGTGCGCTCGATGTTCGATGTGCTTTTCTGGGTGGCGCTATGCGGCTTGTCTCATGCGAGGGGGGTCTCTCCGGTTCTGGTGTTCTCCGTATTCGGTATTCCGACCGATGTCGTTTCGTGGGCTTTGAGCTACGTGGCAATTCCCGGCATCTCGGGCATTTGGATCGACGGCGGCTCTGTCGGGGCTCTCGACGCTCTCATCCTTTTGGCCGCGTTCGTCTCGCTTGCCTCTGTCGTCGTGGTTTTGGGGGCGTTGCTAACGAAGAGGGGCTTTCCTGTCGGTTTCGCTGAGGGGGACGGGGGTTCGGCGCTGCCGATTGCGCATCCGCCCCGATTCGGCACAGGCTCATTAAGCCTGACGGAGCGCGAGGTTGAGGTTGTGTCGCTGTTCGCTCGCGGGTACAGCGTGAAGAAGGTTGCGTCGCTTCTGTTCGTTTCGGCAAGCACTGTTCAAAGCCATATGAAAAGCGCGTATCGAAAACTCGGGGTGCATTCGAGGGATGAGCTCATAGAGAGGCTCTCTGGCGACGGTTTGGGTCGAGCCGGCTTTGTCGAGGGGCAATTGCGGAAATATGCGCCGCTTGAGGGTGGCGGAGAATGCGGTGGGGTTTCTTGTGATACCATGACCGGGCGGTAAAACTGTCAGGGTCGACCAAGAAAGCGCCATGAATACCATCAACGAGATCATCGCAGCGGTGGAGGAGCCTCCCCAGTCTTTCGAAGAGTACCTTTCCTATTATGCCGATCGCGTGGGCGACCTGGTGAACGAGTATATTCCGCGCGGTTCGCACCCTGATATGGACCGGTACCTCTACAATCCGCTGCTCGACTACAGCCAAAACGGCGGCAAGCGCCATCGGCCGCTCATCTGCTTCGCAGCCTGCCGCGCGGTAGGCGGCGACATGGCGCGCGCCACGAGCGCCGCGGCTGCCATCGAGCACTTCCACACGGCGGCGCTCATCCACGATGACATCGCCGACGAGGCCGAGCTGCGCCGCGGCGAGCCCTGCCTGCACCTTGTCGAGGGCATGGGGCTGGCCATCAACATGGGCGACCTCGCGCTGTCGCTGGTGAACGGCACGGTTATCAATGACCCGCTGCTCGACGACGCCACGAAGGTGCGCGTGGTGAACGAGCTCATAGAGATGACGCGCCGCACCATCGAGGGCCAGGCGCTCGACATCGGTTGGGCGCGCGACGGCCGCTACGACATCCTGCCCGAGGACTACCTGGTCATGGCCACGCACAAGACGGCGCACTACTCCGGCGCCGTGCCGCTGGCCATCGGCGCCATCATCGGCGGCGGCACCGAGACCGAGATCGAGGCGCTGCGCAACTACGGTTTGGACACGGGCCTCGCGTTCCAGATCCAAGACGACCTGCTGAACCTCATCGGCTCCGAGGAGTCCACGAAGAAGGACTTCCGCAACGACATCACCGAGGGCAAGCGCACGCTCATGGTGGTGCACGCGCTGCAGCACTCCGCCGATCGCGACCGCCTCATCGACATCCTGTCGTCGAAGGAGAAGGACCAGGCCGTGCTTGCCGAGGCCGTGGGCATCATGGAGGCCTCGGGCAGCATCGAGTACGCCCGCAACTACGCCGAGAACCTCACGAGCATAGCGAAGAACCGCCTGGTGGACATGGTGCGCCCGTCAGCGTCGCGCGATCTGCTCGTGAGCATGGCCGACTGGTTCGTGAAGCGGTTGCGCTGATTTGGCCGTCGGCGTGGCGCTTTGTTGCTTCGAGGCCCCCTTGCTTCCCGATGCGCGGTGGCGCGGGGCTGGCGCTTTGTCCTGCCGTCAGCGTGATTTCGATTCGGAGGGCCTTCGCTGTCTTTGGGGGGGGGCTGCGCGCATGGTTCCGAACGTCCGTCGTGGTTTTAGGATATAATGCCCCATATGGAAACCATCAAACGACATGATAAGGGCCCCGCTGTCGAGGACGTGCAGCAGCGGCTTGTAACGGTTGGCGTGCTCGACGAGGCCGACGTGGACGGCGTGTTCGGCGATGCGACCGCCGCGGCTGTACGTGCCTTCTGCGAGCGTTCGGGGTTGCCTTCTTCAGACGAGGTCACCGACAAAGTGTGGTCGGCGCTGGTGGATGCCTCGTTTCGCCTGGGCGACCGCACGCTCTATTTGCGCATGCCCCACTTCCATGGTCATGACGTGTTCGAGCTGCAGCATGCGCTGGGGGCGCTTGGTTTCGCGTGCGGCGCGGTGGACGGCATCTTCGGCGCGTTCACCGAGCTTGCGCTGCGCAAGTTTCAGCTGAATCTCGGGCTGCCTTCGGACGGCATCGCCGGCGCGTACACCTACGAGGCGATTCGCAACCTTCATCATTCATGGGAAGGCAAGGAGGCCGTGCACGGTACGGATCATCTCGGTTTCGCCCGCGCGGCCGACGTGCTCGAAAGCAACGCGCTGTGCCTGTTCGGTACGAGTGGGTTCACGCGCAGCGTCGCTTCGCGCATGTCGAACCTCGCGCTGGCCACGAATCCTGCCTCCAAGATCATGAGCGCGGACTCGTTGCTGGTCGCTCCCGACGAGAGCATGCTGCTCGTCCATATCGTCCTGCCCGAGGAGCGGATGGTTGAAAACGTTCCTCGCGTGAGTTTTGAGGACGAGGGTACGCTGTCGCTGCGTCTCGAGACGGCCATCGGCGTGGCCGATGCCGCATCGCCCTCGCGCATTGCCGTTGAGCTGCCCGGCATCAAATGGGAAGATGCGGGCGAAGGCCGTTCCGCGCAGCATTTCGCCATCACTCTCCTCGACGCACTCTGCGTGGCGTTGTCGTAATTGGGAATTCCGCTTCTTCTTGCGTCGTCTCGAGGTCGACCCTTGCTTTTTGCGATGGGGCTTTGGCTGTTCTTCGGTCGGGATGCGGCCTTGGGCGCTGCTTGCTCGGCGATCTGGATCGGGTCTATTCCTTGCGAATGCGCGCCATATCGCGGTGCGGAGTCGCCTTTCGCTCCCGGAACGTTGCGTCCTTTCGACGATGGCTCAGGGTGCCCGTTTTCGGGGGGGGGTCGATCCTGCGTGGCGCATCGGTGTACACGGTCCTGCTGGCCGGCGCGGTTTTGCCGACGTGCGCCCACGACGAGCGCTGCGCCGAGCATCGGGCGATTACGGCGGAGGGCGTTCCTGCAGCGCCGTCTAAGCTGCTCGATGTTCGTCCGAGGGCCGACCGCCCGAATTGCGACGATGCGCGGTGGCTGGGGTTGACCGCTTGCTGCATTGGGATTCGTCTGGAAGGGCGGAGGGCGGTTTCTCGCAGTGCGTGAAAGGCGCGCCGCAAGATCAATGTTGGATGAGGGCGGCCGTCTGCTTCCGCCTCGTCGCTGTTCGTGCAATCTTTGCGTCATGCGGTGTATTTGCTGTCGGTTCCATGGCGATTGTTCCGAAGTCTGCGGTTCGCGCCGTATACTGGGTGCGAACCGCGGAGTAGCCGCGGACGTCGCATCTTTCCGCAGCGCCCTGCGCGGGCGGTTCGGATAGATGCGACGGATCGTCTCACAATGAAAGTAGGTGCACCATGACCGAAGAGCAGCGCAACGATCAGGGCGTGCCCAAGCCGCCGCAGTCCATCGATCCCGGCAGCCAGCAGCCTTCCGTCGCGCCGCCGACGCCGCAGCAGCCGCCGATGGGCCAGCAAGTGTCGCCCGCGCAACCGCAACCCCAACAACCGCCGATGCATTCGGCGCAGCCCCAGCCCCAGCAGCCTCCGGCGTACGCGCCCCAACCTCAGCCGCAGCATCCTCCGGCGTACGCGCCCCAACCCCAGCCCCAACCTTTCTATCCGCCTGCGCCGCTTATGCAGCTGACCGGCGGCATGAAGTTCGGATGGCTCGTTGTGGGCCTGTTTATCGGCGTTGCCGGCGTTGTGATAGCCTGGTTGGTGAATGTGGACAAGTTGCCGCAGGTGAAAAAAGATGCGGTGAAGTTCTCCCTCATCGGTTTTGCCATTTCGATCATTTTGTGGCTGTTGTACAGTTTCGCGATCGGCAGTCTGTTCGCTGCCGCGCTTTTTGGCGCCGTGGGAGACTATGGCGGACACAGCAGCTATTACGGAACGTGGTAGGCCACAGCTTATCGGGTTCTGATGCGTGGATGCGAGGCGACTGCGTGGATGCCGGTCGTCGCAGGTCGTGTCCTTGTCGACTTCGATGAAATCTGGAAATCGCTTCACAACGAAGGGCCCTTCGGGGCTCTTCTCTTTTGCACGCTAAAGCGAGTGCTACAATGATGGACGATTTTCGTCTGCCCGCCTCGCGCGGGTTCGCACGGCCCACCGCAACCAAGGAGCAGCCCATGCCACGTCCCATGACCATGGCGGAGAAGATTCTCGCCGCCCATGCGGGGCTGGACGTTGTGGAGCCGGGTCAGCTGATCGAATGCGATCTCGACCTCGTGCTGTCCAACGACGTCACCGCCCCCATCGCCGTCAAAGAGTTCCGCAAGATCGGCGTCGAGCGCGTGTTCGATCCTACGAAGATCGCCCTCGTTCCCGACCACTACGTCCCCAACAAGGACATCAAGAGCGCCGAGCAGGCCAAGATCGTGCGCGACTTCGCGCGCGAGCAGGGCATTACCCACTACTACGAGGTGGGCTGCATGGGCGTCGAGCACGCGCTGCTCCCCGAGCAGGGCGTCGTCGGCGCGGGCGACCTCATTATCGGCGCGGACAGCCACACCTGCACGTACGGCGCGCTCGGCGCGTTCGCCACGGGCGTGGGCTCCACCGACGCGGGCGTGGGCTACGCCACCGGCAAGGCGTGGTTCAAGGTGCCCGAGTCGCTGCTGTTCAAGATCGAGGGCGAGCTGGCCCCCGGCGTCACCGGCAAGGACGTCATCCTGCACATCATCGGCATGATCGGCGTGGACGGCGCGCTGTACTGCGCGATGGAGTTCACGGGCAGCGCCATCCGCACCATGGGCATGGACGAGCGCATGAGCATCTCGAACATGGCCATCGAGGCGGGCGGCAAAGCCGGCCTCATCGAGGTGGACGACGTGACGCGCGCCTACCTGGACGGCCGCGTGGAGCGCCCCTACACCGAGTACCACTCCGACCCGGATGCCCAGTACGCGAAGGTGTACGAGATCGACGCCGCCTCCATCGTGCCCACCGTGTCGTTCCCGCACCTGCCGTCGAACACGCGCCCGGCCGCCGAGGCGCGCGACATCAAGATCGACCAGGCCGTCATCGGCTCCTGCACGAACGGCCGCATCGTCGACATGCGCCAGGCGGCCGAGGTGCTGCGCGGGCGGAAGATCCACCCCGACGTGCGCTGCATCGTGATCCCCGCCACGCAGCAGGTGTACCGCCAGTGCATGGAGGAGGGCCTCATGGACGTGTTCCTCGACGCGAACTGCGCCGTGTCCACGCCCACGTGCGGCCCGTGCCTCGGCGGCTACATGGGCATCCTCGCCGCGGGCGAGCGCGCCATCGCCACCACGAACCGCAACTTCGTCGGCCGCATGGGCGACCCCACGAGCGAGGTCTACCTGTCCTCGCCGGCCATCGCCGCGGCGAGCGCCGTGCTCGGCCACATCGGCCTGCCGGAAGACTTGGACTAGTGTCCCAAATGGGGACTGTCCCCATTTGGGACATGTTGAAAGGATCGACCATGCACTTCAAAGGAACCGCGCATCGCTACGGGCGCGACATCGACACCGACGTCATCATCCCGGCCCGCTACCTGACCACGTCCGATCCGGCCGAGCTCGCGAAGCACTGCCTTGAGGACCTCGACACGTCGTTCATCGAACGCGTGCAGCCGGGCGACATCATCGTGGCCGACGAGAACTTCGGCTGCGGCTCGTCGCGCGAGCACGCGCCCATCGCCATCAAGGCGGCCGGCGTCGACGTGGTCGTCGCCAAGAGCTTCGCACGCATCTTCTACCGCAACTCCATCAACACCGGCCTCGCCATCATGGAATGCCCCGAGGCGGTGGACGCCATCAGCCAGGGCGACGTGGTGAGCGTGGACGCCGACGCGGGCGTCATCGTGGACGAAACGACGGGCCAGACCTTCCAGGCGCAGCCGTTCCCCCCGTTCATCAAGGAGATCATCGAAGCCGGCGGCCTCATCAACCGCACGAAGGCGAAGCTGGGGAAGTAGGTTGTTCCGCCGTTCTGCCGAACGGCGGAACGGCTCGACGCTGCGGCTTTCTGGGGCGGCCCGCCTCGCGGCGAATCCGAAGGCTCGCGTACCGAAGTACGCGCCGCCTTCGCCTTCCCCACGATCCGGACTACCGCAGAAACCCTCGCCGACTTTATCGAACCTGCAAAGTGAGGAACTCATGACCACAACCTACACCATCTGCCTGCTTCCCGGAGACGGCATCGGGCCTGAGATCATCGCCGAAGGCGTGAAGGTGCTCGACGCGGTGGGCGCGAAGTACGACACGACGCTCTCCTACACTGAGGCGCTCATCGGCGGGTGCGCCATCGACGCGACGGGCACCGCGCTGCCGGACGAGACGCTGCGCGCGGCCGAAGCCTCCGACGCGGTGCTGCTGGCGGCCGTCGGCGGCCCGAAGTGGGACACCACCGATCCTGCGAAGCCGCGCCCCGAACAGGGCCTGCTGGGCATCCGCAAGGCGCTCGGCCTGTACACGAACCTGCGTCCCGTGCAGATTTTCTCCGCATTGGCCGATGCGTCCACGCTCAAGCCCGAGATCGTGGACGGCGTTGACATGATGATCGTGCGCGAGCTGACCGGCGGTTTGTACTTCGGCCGTCGCGAGCGCTTCTACGACGAGGAAGGTTGCGGCACGGACGGCGCTGTCGGCCAGCGCGCCTACGACACGCTCGAGTACCGCGAGTACGAGGTCGAGCGCATCGCGCGCCAAGCCTTCGAAGCCGCGCGCAAGCGCCGCAACAAGGTGACGAGCGTCGACAAGGCGAACGTGCTGGAGACGAGCCGCATGTGGCGCGAGATCGTGCACCGCATCCACGACGAGGAGTACGCAGACGTGGAGCTCGAGGACCTGCTCGTGGACAACACGGCCATGCAGCTTATCAACCGCCCGGCCGACTTCGACGTCGTGGTGACCGAGAACATGTTCGGCGACATCCTCTCCGACGAGGCGGCCCAGATCACGGGCTCGCTCGGCATGCTGGCCAGCGCCAGCCTCGGCGACGGCACGGCGCTCTACGAGCCCAGCCACGGCAGCGCGCCTGACATTGCGGGGCAGGGCATCGCGAACCCGCTCGCGCAGATCCTCTCCGTCGAGATGATGCTGCGCTACAGCTTCGACATGCAGGATGCGGCCGACGACGTCCGCCGCGCGGTGACCGCCGTCCTCGACGAGGGCTGGCGCACCGGCGACATCAAGGGCCCCGACACCCCGGCAGACAAGCTGGTCGGCACCGTGGCCATGGGCGACCTCGTGGTGGAGCGCCTGTAGAAGAAGGCGGCCCGGCGGATCGGAAGGTCCGGCGGTGCGGCAGGCACGGACAGGGCGGGTCCCGATCTGGCGGCAGATCGGGACCCGTTTTCCGTTGGGCGGGAACGGATGTTTCACGTGAAACATCCGTTCGTGTGCTAGCCGCTGGGCTGCTCCCTAGGAGCGCGGGCCAGGTCGGCCTTCGTCATGCCGTCGGGCAGGCCGGCCTTCGGCATGTCGAGCGTGCCCGCCTTCTCGCGGCGATGCAGGTCCCACAGCATGAGGGCCGCCACGACGATGAAGGCGCTGCCGCCGATGATGCCCACGGGCAGGAGGCCCACGAACGGATTGCCGCCCGTCGCCGAGAACAGCACCGCCGCGCTCACGAACCCGTTGATCGCCCCGTGGCCGATGGCCGCCGCCAGGCAGGCGAGGATCGTCCTAGAAAACGCTCTCTTCCGTTCGCAAGCGATTGACCAATTCGATGAGCTCCTGCTTGTTGTCCACCTTGAATTTGCGGTAAACATTGCGCGCGTGTCCTTTGACCGTGCTATGCGAAAGCACGAACCTCTCCTCGATAGCGGGCAAGCTGTAGCCCTGAACGAGCAGTTCGAACACATCGGTTTCGCGTTTTGTCAATCCGTAGCGATGGGCTGTAGCCCGGAAGTACGCCTCCTGTCCTTCTTTCCATCCTGGAGCGCGGAGCGCCTCTTCTTCGCGTGCGCACGGGATCGGCCTTTTGCGAAGCAATAGCATGCCCACCGACAGCATGTAAACGATCACCAGCGCGAGCGCGGTGAGCGACAGCACTCCTTCGCTTACTTGGGTTTTGAAAAGCGCTGCCAGAGGGGCGGCGGCCAGCAAGAGCGTGTTCATAACCGTCCATCCGCCCAAGAACGCGAATAAGGGATCCTTGTCGCGTCCTTTGCCCAGTTCGAACAAGACCAACCACATTATGGTGTAGAAGAACGTCCAGCTCGATTCGATGATGGCCACTGAAATCGAGGACATGAACTCGCTCGATAGCGGAAGCAGCGCTACGCCGACGACGGTGAGGAACAGCAACGGAAAGATGATCTGTCTGGTGCTGGGCTCGAATCGCGTGCGAGCCATGTACGCTAACAATAGCGCCATCCCGCCGATGCGCAAAAGGGAGGCATAGACGAAACGCAGCTGCTCATCGTGCACGGGAAAATCGAAAAACACGAGTATGCGAAACACCATCGCGTAGCTAGCCATGAGGATGATGAGCTCAGCAGGCAGGTTCGCGAGGGCCTCTCGCAGCGATGTGGGCCGGGAGGAAGCCCGTCGCACTGCATGCGAGCTTTCTGAGGTCGGTTCAGAGGGAGCGGCATATCGCGACGAGAGGAGAGGAACGATGCTCCCCAGTGTTATGGCCAGGAAAATCGGAGCTCGAAACGGCCATGGGGCAAGCCCCACCAAAGTGAACAAGACGACGGCGATGAGGGCCGAAAGGGCGATGCAGTGGTTTCGCGTCGTTGCTTTTAGCCGGGATAGGAGATCTGCCCAGCAAGCGAGCACCCATGCATGCGAGCTGCCTATGAGGATTTGCCCCGCTAGATAGACGGGCAGGCTCGAAGATGCATACAGCGTTACCGTCGCTCCCGTCATGAGCATGATTCCGCTCGCGCCCAGCATCCTCCGAAGGTCGAGCGGGCGCGTTCCCCGGCGCACAACGGCGATGGCTGCAACGAGGACGATTACGGAAAGGACGCGAGCGAGCCAAAGGCTCAGCGTGGGGTACGCCTCGATCTCTGCCCTCCAAAGCGAATACGACGGGGTTTGGCGAAGGAGTCCCAAGGTGGCAAGCTGGCAGGAAAAGAGGAGCAACATCCTAGAAATGCCTGTTGAAATTCCGTTTTGAGCCATATACCACCCCTTTTGGTCGGTAGGCTCTTTCTTCGCAGGCTCCGCAAAACCAACCGGTTGGGACGGTGCGCCATCCTCGGCGAGACGCCATACTCGAGCTATGCGAGGTTCGGAGAGCGGGCGTCTGAAAGGCGACGCCGATTCGGATCGAGCGAAAAAAGAACTCGTTTGAAGGGGATGATACCATGAATCTTTCACGCAGAAGCTTCCTTAAAGGGGCCGCCTTGGGCACCGTTGGAGTCGGGGCGGCGTCAGTCGGTTTGCTCGAGGGGTGCTCGCCGCAAACGATGAAAGTCGATGCTGGGCCAGGCGAAGCGAACGGAAGCGAGTCCTATCCTGTGCAGGAGGTCGGCTCCATGGAGGCTCCGACCGAGTCGTTCGAAGGCGATGTCGTTGTGCTCGGATGCGGCCCGGGAGGCATCGCGTGCGCGACGCGCCTTGCTGAAGAGGGCGCCAGGGTGCTCGTCATTGAGAAGACCTCCGCCATAGGCGGAACAGGGATGGTCGCGTCGGGCAACTGCTACATCTCGCTCAACAGCGAGTACCAGCTTTCCCGAGGCCTTGAAGCAGACGTGCCGGCGTTTTACAAAGAATGGCTCGAGGCCGTCCATTACCACTGCGACCACGAGGTGCTCAGCGCCTATCTGCGCAACTGCGGGCGAGTGGTCGACTGGCTTATCGGATACGGCTTCGAGTTCGATATGAAGGAAACTCCGAGCACGAACGGTCTGTCCGGAAGCGCATACCGCATCTCGCAACCGCCGAAGGATGGCGGCAATCGCGAGGAAACCTACGGCAAGATGATGGACGCCGTGAGCGCGGCGGGCGGGGAGCTCCATTCCAATTGCACTGGAACGGAGCTCATCGTAAACGAGCAGGGCGCGGTTGTCGGCCTGCGCGCCAAGCGCGGTGCCGATACCGTGGATTTCATGGGCAAAGCCGTGGTCATCGCCTCGGGCGGGTACGGCGCCAACGAGGATTTGATCAAGCAGTACGCAAAGGTCCCCTTGCTCGGTCGCGATCCTGTGCTCAACAATGGCGAGGGCGCGCAGATGGCATGGGCTGCCGGTGCCGCTAAGCCTTGGAATTTGGGAATCCTCTGCGTAGACACGCTGTATCCTATCGATGCGAATTATGTTTCGTACCCTGGCGGTGTGCAGGCGCTTGGCAACGTGATGCAAGACCCGGCAAAAGCGCGTATGCACGTGAACCAGATTGGTCGGCGCTTCCATTCTGAAGACGCGTTTTGCTGGGTGCCCACGTATGGCGGCGCGAACGGGGTGTCGTACAACGAGCCGTGGCTGTTCGTCGTTGCCGACCAAGCGGCCGTAGACGGTTTGAAGGAAAGTGATCGAACCGTGGACGATGCGTATTTGACTTCGATGGAAGATGCCGGCGTCTTGTTTAAGGGAGACTCGCCTGAGGAGCTCGCCGAGGCGGTTGGCTGGGACCCGAGGACTTTCGCCGAGGAATTCGAGGCGTATGGGAAGTTGTGCGAAGCGGGCGAGGACCCGGTGTTTTTCAAAGGCGCAAAGTATTTGGTCCCTTATGGCCCTGGTCCGTATTACGCCGTACGCATGGCGCCCACGCCGTTCGGCACCTGTGGCGATTTGAGCGTAACGTCCAAAATGGAAGTGCGCGGCATAGAACCGGGAGCGATAGTCGAAGGCCTGTATGCCGTTGGCACCGAAACGGTGGGAACGATGCACAACGATTATTACTGGGCCCTCGGCCAGACGGTGGGATGGGCTCACACGTCCGGCGTGCTGGCCGCCGAAGAGATTGCGGCATCGGTTTTGTAAGTTGTGTCTTTCGGCGTCAGCTCGTGCGGCAGGTCTCATTTTCCTTTCCTGCCGCGACGCGAACCGTCAAGGGCCTCGGGCCCTTGACGCGTTTGGCGTAGGGGCGTTTTACGCGCAGATGCCGATCGCGAGTTCCCGGGGTGGGGCGCCGCGGGTCCGCTCGCGCAGATCCTGTCCGTCGAGATGATGCTGCGCTGCGGTTTCGATATGGGCGAGGCCGCCGACGACATCTGCCGTGCGGTGACCGCCGCGCTCGACGAATGCTGGCGCATCGGCGACGTCAGGGCCCCGGCGCCCCGGCCGACAAGCTGATCGCCCCCCCCCCGACCATGGGCGACCTCGTGGCGGCAAGGCTGCAAACCCTGTTTCGTGCGCCTTTATGCGGCCTACCCGAATCATCGGGAAGGCTGCTGCGCGTAAGAAGGGGGTTGGAGGGGCGCTGCCTGCGGCAAAGGGGGGATCGTATCGACGCTGATAGGTGTCTGCGAAAACGCGCATGCCATCATCGCGAGATCGCGCTCGCTTCGCCGTGTCGTGTGCGGCAGTTGCCCCAAATGCGGCGCTTCCTACCCACCATACTCCCTGTTCACGAGTTTGCATCTGCATGACGCCGCGTGTCCGCCATCGTTCGGCGTGCAGGTTGAGCCCTCTCTTGCTTTTTATATGGTATTAAACTTATACTATTAAGATTGCATTGCCAGAGGGCATGCGCGTGAATGTCTCGTTTGCACGGATGAGGGGTGCGCATGAAGCATCAAAGCAAAAAGGTTCTCTCCGCCACCGTCGCAGTGGCTTTGTCGGTCGGTTTGACGTTTCCGGCCTATGCCACGCCGTCCGCTCTTGCGGTCGCCAACGCGCAGGTCGTGTCCGACGTGCAGGGGGAAACGTCCGACTCCGCTCCTAAGGAACAGCTCGACGTGCCGACTGCGCTCGACTCCTGCACCTCGATCGCGCCGACTGCATCCTCTGCGTTCGATGATGCTTCTGCAAGCTCGCTCCCCTTCGTCGTCGCGCAAGGCAACGATCCGGCTGCGCCCGATAAGCAAGCCTCCCTCGAGTCCAACGATCAAGCCGAAACGGTTGAGCCGGCGTCCGTCGATTCCGAAGCCTCCATCAAGCTGCGTCCTTCCTCGGGCGAAGAACAGGTGTTCAGTACCCTGCAGGCCGCTTTCGATGCGGCGGGAGACGGGGATGCCGTCGTGGTATCCGGAAGCATCGCGACCGATATGGTCGTCTTGGAGAACAAGGGCACAGTGACGCTCCAGACCGATCCGGGCGCGCCTGCCGCTATCGTTCGCTCCGAAGGGCAGGGGGTCTTGGGCTTCGGCATTTTCGAGACAAAGGGCAACACCGTCCTGAAGGTGCAAGGCGCCGAAGATGCCACGCTGACGCTCGATGGCGAGAACCGAAACGCATCCCATCCGCTGCTCGTGGCGCGCGTGAATTCCGAACTGCACTTGCTTTCCAACGTCGAAGTGGTAAACAACAAGGAATCCGGCCACGAATGGGGCATGCTGGAGAACGAGGGCTTGCTGGTCATCGACGGTGCCACGATTTCCGGCAGCTACGCTAGCCGCAACGCCATCTTCTCGAACAAGGCAACCGGTACGATAGAGTTCAAAAGTGGCGTCATGACCGGTGGCAGCGTCTCCTACAGCCAGGCGGTGGGAACCAACCGCGGCACGTTCGTCATGACTGGCGGCGAGATACGCGGCAACAGCACGAAGTATTCGGACGGCGTTCTCAACGTCAGCGGCAGCACGTTCACGATGACCGGTGGAGTCATCAAGAACAACAGCTCTGGCAACGCGGCAGGCCTGCATATCAACGGCGGTGCCACGCTCAACATCGGCGGCACGGCTCGCGTCGAGGGCGGCGACAGGATCGTCATCGACAAGAACGCCATCGTGAATTTCACGCAGAACATCGGCGAGGGCGGCGCCACAAAGGACTCGCCGCTCATCTTCGTCGCCGGGGGAAGCGCGGCGTACCCGAAGGGCGCGAAGGTGATCTCGTTCATTGACGGAGCGACGGTCGAACCGAACCGCAGCGCCATCAAGTTTTTGTGCGACGGGCTGGTGGTTCCTCTGGAGAGCAGGGACAATGCGCTGTACGTGGCCAGCGAGGACATGCAGGCGTGCTTCGACCTCCTGGACAACCCCTTCGCCGACAACCTCGGTTTCACGTTCAAGGACGAGATCGCCGATGACGGTCGTTTCGCCGAGATCGAGCGGAAGGTCACCGAGTTCTACGAGGGCGTGGACTCCCAGGAATCGGAGGACAGGCTTGCACGTCTGGAATGGGTCAAGCGTCAAAAAGCCCATCTTGCCGAGCATTACGACGAGATGGCGGCGTCGGTGATGGACGTGTCGGCGCTGGGGGATCCGGTCGCGGATATCGGGAGGACCGGGCAGAGCTTCCAGTTCGACAACCTGGATATCACGGGGTATTACATCAAGCCGGAGGGGGGCACGTTCACGCTGTACGTCGATGGCGCGAAAACCCCCGACAAGCTCAAACTCGTGTGGCGCCAGGTGGGCGAGACCTCCAGCAACAAAAGCGAGTTCCTCAGTCGACGCGTCAAGTCGGGCTTGCGAAACGGCCCCAACCAGATCACCATCAACCCCGGGCAGAACAAAGGCTGGATGCTGTTCGTGGCGAACGATTCCGCGGAGGATACAGGCGTGAGGGTGCGCTTCGAGGGGTCGGACGCCAACGTAGAGGGCAACGACCCTATCGCCGGCACCGTTCTGCATAGGCATCCGTACTACATCCACGACACGGAGCATCCCGAAAAATTCTGGGACTACGTGCAGGAGATCCGCGAGTACGAGAGCACGCGCGTTTCGGAGGGTGCGTCCAACATGACGGCCATCCAGATGGGCGATAACGGGAATGCCCAGTTCAGTCTGCGTTCTCAAGCTGCAAAGGACATGTACTCCTCCATCAACAGCGTTGACGACGCCATTGCCTACATCGAGAAATCGAACGATGCCATCCAAGAGCGCCTGGAGATGCTGTGGAGGTTCGACGGCTTTGACGAGAACGATCCCAACCCCGTGCATCGTCCTAGCGCCATGCGCGTGCATACGTGCTTCACCAGCACGGTGACAAAGCCGTCGACGATGTTCGCGTCTGGATGGTACTTTCATATGCCGGAAAGCTCCGCGGCGCAGTTCCTCTCAGGTCAGATAATGTACGCTTGGGGCATGTCGCACGAGTACGGCCATATGCTGGACAACAGAAACACCGTCATCACTGAGCAGACGAACAACGTGTACTCGGTGCAGTGCGTGTTTTACGGCATTCTCGGGAAGTACCGGCAAGACGGCCAGATTCATTGGGAGGATTACCATCCCCAGATCAAGAACACCTGTCTGACGAAGCATTACGCCCTCAACAAAGAAAACGCGCGCAACCCGCAGGGGAAGGCCGTCGTCAGCGGCGTGAGCGACAGCTTCTACAACCCCATGATGTGGTGGCTGGGCACGCATTTCTTCGATGAGTGGGATTACTCAGACTACGATTTCGATTCCAGCCCTTACACGCCAGAGCTGGCCGAGCAGGTGGGCAGGTACGGGGCGTTCGGCACGTCGATGCGCATCCTGCGCGAGAATGCGAGCGCCGTCACGAACGTTACCGCCGACAAAGCCATGCGCATCATCGTGGCGCACACGATGAGCACGGGCTACAACTTCGCCGAGTACGTGGAGTCGATGGGCAAGACGAACGTCTCCCAGGAGGTCAAGGACTTCTGCTCGCAGTACCCCTCTCTTCCGCGCAAGGTTCAGTACTTCACCATCGACTCCGCGAACAATGACGGGGTCGGTCGCAAAACGTACGACGAGTACGGCATGGAGGTCGCGCCCATCGTGTTCGTGGGGGAGAAAAACGCCGATGGCCAGATTCCCGTGACCGCCACGATGCCCGCCGTGGACGGTTTGAGCGCGTCAACCAATGGATACGAGCTGTATCGCGACGGACAGCTCATCGACTACGATCGCTACGGCGACAAGCTGCTGGATGTCAACCCGCCAAACGACGGCGCGGATCATGTCTACAGCGTGGTGGCCTACGACAACCGCTGCAATTCCAGCTCCGTCGGATTCGCGAGCGACGACATTCCGTCCGATGCGTTCGACATCGACCCCATCGAGTTCGCGTACGGCGAAGGGCAGACGTTCGAGCTTCCTGCGAGCGACTCCGCCGGCATCTACCGTTACACCTACGAGATCGCCGACGAGGGCGTCGCTCGCATCGAGAACGGATCGATCGTGCCGGTGTCGGCGGGTTCCACCGAGCTCATCGTTCGCCTGTACGCCGTCGAGAGCCGTCCGGGGCCGCTTTCTTCCGCGGCCGAGACGAGCGTGTCCGAAAAACGGGTACCGATAACGGTGGGCAAGCGCAGTTTGTCCTACGAGGTGCCCTCTGCCGAAATTTACGCGGGAGAGACCTACGATCCCGCATCCGTTTTCGTTCCCAGCCTTTCGGGAGGCTCCGTGGTAGGGAACGACGTCGCGGTGGGGAACTGGACGTTGTCTTTCGCCGACGTGGCCACTGGCGTGGAGGTCGAGCAGCCGATGGAGCCGGGGGAGTATACGGTGACGGCCATCCCGGAGAACGTGCACGCGTGCTACGACGTGTCCGTGCAGACCGGTACGCTCACGGTGAAGCAGGATGTGCCCCAAGGCGATTGGCTTGAGGCCTTCGATGCGGACGGTAATCCTGTTGCGCAGGGCGCGTGGACGAACAGCGGGATGGTGAAGCTGAGCCCGTCTGCTAAACTCTCTGATGGCGAGGTCCCGTACACGCTCGTCGCCGAAGAGGGCGGGGAGTTCGCCGCCTCGGTCGTCGTCGACGCAGAGGGCGTTACGGAGGCTTCGCTGACGTTCGCTGCGGCCGCCGATGCTCTACGGCATGCTGGCGCCCGCAGTGCAGCGCTTGCGACCGAGGTGCGCATTGATCGCACTGCCCCCGAAGTGGCCCTCGTGCTCAGCGAGGACGGGTCGTCCGTGCTCTTCGAGGCGAGCGACCCCGCCGCCGCGAACGTGCGGCAATCAAGCGGCGTGAGCTCGGTGTCGTGGACGGTGCGCGCTGCTGACGGCACGCTGTTGGCCGAGCAGGTCGTCGGTGCCGCTGATGCGGCTGGTGCGGCCGAGGGCGTCTTCGAGGGAGCCATCGATCTTTCGGGCCTCGATGTGGCGTTTGGCGGAAGCGTCTCCGCGACTGCGCAAGATGCGGCCGGAAACGTGAGCGCCGAGACGACTGTGCTGCTCGACGCCGCTGTTGTTACGGCCACGTTCGAATTCGCCGCGGAAGACGGGCAGGAATTGCCTCAGGAGGTTCTTGACGTGCTGCCGACGGCGCAGTCCTTCACGGCGGGCGCGGCGCTCTCCGCGCCGCAACCCGTACGGACCGAGGTGGTCGTGAAAGGGTCGGGCACGTGGACGTTCGTCGGATGGAGCGAGCCTCCCTCCACCGTCCCCGGCAGCGACTTCGTCCTCCGGGGCGTCTGGTCTTTCGCACCTGAACAGGAGGTGGGACCGGTGCCCGAACCTGACCCGCAGCCCGGGCCGGGAGACGGCTCGGCGCCCGGCTCCGGTTCCGAGGCGGATGGGGGCGACGGCGTTGAGGTCGACACCGGCGTCGAAGGCGGCGCAGTCGAGGACGGCGTCGTCGAGGACGATGCCAAAAAGGACGAGGGTGGGAGCAGCGTCGAGGGCGGGCTTTCCAAAACAGGCGATGCCGGAATTCACCTTGTCCTTTTGGTCGCAGCGGCCGTCGCAGCCGTCGTGGCGGCCGCGATGATCGCCCGTTGCCGCATGCGCAGATGAAAATGCGCAGGTGAAAAAAGAGCTTCGATGAGAGGCGCCTGCACCGTTCCGACGGTTGCGGCGCCTCTCTGCGTGAGAGCGCATCTGCGGTTCTTCCTCATTCCAACGAACCGGCTAGCGACCTTATTCCGCTTTGCCGCCTCCGCAGAGCGGCCTCTCTCCGCCTTGCCGCGGCTGACGCTGCGAGGCGCCGACTTGCCAGTGTCGATCAGTCGAGAAGAGAAGATGGGGAGCCGCGGTTTCGGCTTTTCCGGCGTTCGGCGCTGTGACAGGTGTGTTTCGTCGCAGTATATGTTGACAACATACATGTTTCGGGAGTATATATGTTGTCGGCATATAAGTGAAAAGCGGGTTCGGACGACCGGAGGAGAAGGAGGTGCGGACCACGTTGGACGATGGGAGCGAATTCGCGGCTTCGTGCGGCTCCTCCGTGCCAGACGGAGGCCCTGCGTTGCCCGCGTCGGTTCCTGCCGTGCGCAGGCCGTGCTGCCGCAGGCGCGGCGGAGGGGGCGGTGCGCTCGTCGAGCCGGCGGCGCTTGCGGCGCTTCTGTATGCGGGCGGTTACGGCTACGACATGCGCAAGACCATCCTCGAGAAGACGGGCGGCGCGGTGGACGTGGATGTGGGCGGCCTGTACCGGAGCCTTCGCCGCCTCGAGGAGGAGGGCGCGGTCGTCTCGCGTTGGTGCGACGACGAGTCCGGTCCGCGCAGACGCGAGTACGAGCTCACGCATCAAGGCGTGGAGCTTGCCGAGCAATGGCTCGACGCCCTGCGCGACCGTCAGCGTTTGGACGAGCTTTTGGTGGGTTTGTTGGAGGGCGGCCTGAAAACGTTGCAGGATGCGTCCATGCCGCGCGAATCCAGGATTTCCGATGCAGGCGACGATTCTGCGGATCCGGACGGGGGCTTCGGCGGCACTTGACAGTAGGCTGAAAATCGTGGTTCGGGATTGCGTCTCCATTGGAGACGGGCATGTTTCTTGGAACTGCGAAACCGACGTGGGGCTGTCGCCGTGCTTTTCAAACGGTTTCTCGCGGCGAAGGCGTGGCGTGGCAACTAAGGCACCGGGGCGCGAACGCTCCGGAGAAAGAAGGCGAAAATGGGCGAGACGATGAAATTGGCCGTTCCCACGATGGGCGCGGCAGGGCTCGACTCCCAAAGGGCGGGCCATTTCGGACATTGCGATTGCTTCACGGTGGTCGAGATCGCAGACGGCCAGATCACGGGCACGACCGAGGTCGCTAACCCGCCGCATGAGGAGGGAGGTTGCCTGCGGCCGGTGGGCCTTCTGGCCGACGCGGGGGTGGATGCCATCGTGGCGGCCGGTATGGGCATGCGTCCGCTCATGGGCTTCAACCAAGCTGGGATCACCGTGTACTTCGACAACGAGCATGCCGTTGTGGGCGATGCCGCTAAGCTCGTCGCGTCTGGGCAAGCGCCCATCATGGGTGCAGATCAGGCTTGCAACCATCATCACTGATCGCGTGGGCCGATGATCGGGCGGCATCGGGAAGCGGTGCTGCGGACGTTGCGCTTCATTCCAGTGGCGGGGATTCCTGGCACGGTGGGTCGCGAGGCCCTGCCATGTTGGGAATCCCCTCGTTTTTGGCCGCGGATTCCCGTTCTGGCACGGATGCGGCCATCCGTGCTCTATCGAGAATGCGGCGACCTGCGGTTTTCCTTGCCGCGCGTTTCGCATGTGGGAAAAAGGGAGGGTAAAGTGACGGTGTGCGTGCCAGAACGGGATTTCGCGACCAAAAAGCGGGCTGTTGCTCGCATGGCGGCTCTGCAGGGCGTCGGCTCCGTGGCGGTGCGATGGCATGCCGCGCTTCGAACGGTCGCCGCCTTGCGGTCTGCGTGCGATTCCGTAGTGTCGCCCATGTCCGCTTTGTGTCGCCGCTTGGTCATGTTATGCTGCTGCCGGACGGAAAGGAAGGCGACGACGTGCGACGACGGCCAGAGGCAAGCGCAGTGCTTCATCTGAAGGGGCGCGCGTTTTTCGGAGCGAAGAGGAGGGTTCTGGCGGGCGCGGTGCCGCCGGTGCCCGGAGCCTCCTCGTCGGAGCATGCGGTGTACGGGTGGATCGAAGGCGGCATTGCGACTCCTGCCACGGGAGGTGCGTACGTGGTCGAGTTCCTCGGCAAAAACGACGTGGTGGTTCTCGCTTACCTCGATCCGTATGGCCGTGTGTTCTCGACGAACACGGCCTTATCCGTCCCTCCGGCTCGCGAGCCCGATTTGGCGTTCGTGCGCTGGAAGGACCAGCCGGGGTCGGATGGAGAGCTCGGATGCGTCGAACTGCATGCGGAAGACGGCGTGAGAGAGGTCGCGCAGTACTGCTGCGTTCGCAACCGTTACCAGCTGTTCGATGCTTGGATCGATTTCGGGCCTTGCGCGTCGGAGCTTTCGTACGTCGATGCCCTGGCTCGTGCGTATCTTGCGTTTGTCCATCGCCCCAAACTTGGCGCACGAGACGTTCCCGAGCGCGGATTGGCCGGCGTATTCTCTTGGTTGCGCTCCGAGAAGCCCCTTGTTGCGTTCGAGAAGATCGTGGCCGAGGTGCGCGAAGCGGCGACGGACCCCGCGTATCGTCCGCCGGCTCTCGTGCGCTGTCTGGCGCGGTGGCTGGATGAGGCGGGCCTAGGCGAGGTGCGCGAGCGCGGCGCGAAAGACGGAGCTTTGCGTCTCGTGCGCACCGCGCGCTATGCGAACACGTTTTACCTGGCCGTCGAAGATGAAGATGCGGGCATCGAGATGCGCACGGTGTGGGCGCTCGAGGCGTCGCTCAATCGTTTTCTGCTCGTGGCCGAGGCGTTCGGCGATGCGGCCACGGCAGCGACCGATGCCGATTGCGCGCGTTGGGACACGTATCTCGTCGAGACGGTGGCCGTGCAGCGCCCGTCCCTCGATCAGGTCGTGGATGCGCCGCCCGCACCGCGCGATGGCGAATGGGGATTTCGCTGCGCTGTGGGCGGCGCTCTCGAGCGGCTTCGACTGCCCGTGCGCTTAGAAGCCGTTGTTGACGCCGACCTGTCGGCGGGCGTCGTCGCGTTCGACGCGTCGGTGCCCGATGCATCGCTCATGCCCGCGTGGACGTGGGTCGAGTCGGCGCGGTCCGACTTGGAGGGGTCGTGGAAACAAGCGGACGCGGGGGCGCGCGAAGCGCAGGCGCTTCGCTACGCCGAGCATCTCGGCATTATGCTGGCGAGCATTGCGTTCGAGGCTTCGTCTGCGGTGCAACGGGTGGAGGTGGTCGCGCGTGCGATTGCCTGCCCGGAGGACGCCGAAGGCGCAGAGGGGATCGCGCGTGCGGAGGAGTTTCCGCAGGGGGCGCATGGTCCGGCTCTTTACCAGGTTGCGTTTGACCGCGCGACGTACGAGGCCTCGGATGGTTTCGGAGCGGCTCGTGCGGGTGATCCGAAGCCCCTGTTTCACAGGCTCGGCGCTTGCTTCGACCTTCCTGAGGCCGATGCGTTCGGCATGCTGCGGACGTTGCCGTCGGCCCGGCTGCGCGGCGACCTTCCTGAGGCGGAGGATGCTCTGTTGCCGGATTCTGCTCGGGAAGCGCTGGGGACTGATCGATGCGGCGACATGCGCATCAGCTATGATGCCGCGCTGCGACGCGCGGGCGAGGGCCTGGCGGATCGGATCGTGAGGGCGCCGAACATCACCGAAGCCATACGCATCGTGCGCACGGCCCAGGACCGCGCTGTTGCCGAAGCCGACACCCGCGCGGTCTCCGCCTGCATGCGCCTTATGGCGGCGCTCGCCGAAGGGGAGGTGGATGTCGGCGACCAGAACGCCGTGGTCGGCAGGTTTCTCGGAGAGGATCGCTGCTTGGCGGCGCTCGCACATGCTCGAACGCTTGCCCCGCGCGATCCCGAAGGGGCTGCAAACGCGCTCATCGGCGCTGTCGCCGACGCCGTTGCGCTTGACGGGTACTCGGACGGCTCTTCCGAGGTCTACCGCTCGTTCGACCTGTATGCGAGCCGCGTGCTCTACAATCGCGCCCTTTGCGCCTATCGTGGCGAAGCTTCTTTCGATGGGGCGTATGCGTCTGTGATCGCACGCGTCGCTCGCGATGCGGACAAGCGCGTCGTCCTTGTTCCGGATTCGTTCTACCTCTGCCATCTCGAGATCGTGCGCTTGCTCGAGCACTCGTTCGAGCGCGCCGACGAGGCGCTCCGATTCGGTCAGCGTGCCGTGGAGATGGCCCCCACGGTCGCAGCGGGTTTCTGCCGGCTCGGGCGGGCCTACATGCTGGTGGGCGATATGGAGAATGCGGCGGAGATGCTGGTGGAAGGCTTGCGCGTTGCCGTGCAGCCGGGTGATATCGCCCTTCTGTATTACCAGCTGGCCTACGTGCTATGGAAGGCGGGCAAGCCGGATGCGGGCGCGGCGTGCTATGTGAAGTCCCTTTCCGTGTCACCGGCTTTCGTGTTGCAGGTCAGCGCTGAGTTGCAAGAGCTTATCCAGGAGACGGGCGAGACGATGCCTGATCGCGAGGAGGTGGACATCGCGCTCGCTCGCCTCGGCATTCCGGTCGCTCCTAGCGAGGAGGTGCTCGATGCGCTTGGCGCTGGAGCGGTCGCTGCGACGAACGCCGGTGTGTTCGTCGTTGCGCGCAGCCTGCTCAGCTTGCGCCTGCGGTATCGTCCCGACGACGCGCTCGTGAACGTGCTTCGCTCTTTAGAGGCCGTTTCGGCTTAACCTCGTTTCGGAGTGTTTGACCGCCCTTCGCCGGACAAGGCAAGGGGCTCTTCGGTGGTTGCGGCGCGGTTGTCGGCTTTCGAAGCGGCGGTCGACATTGTGGGAGATCCAGCGGCGATCGAGACCGCTGCGGACGGTTCGCATGCGACGGCAGGCGTTCGTTTCGGCGGACGGCCCGCATGGGCCGACGACGTCCCCGCCCAAGGTCGCCTCGCGGATTTGGCGGGTTTTGGGGATGCGCCGATACGTGCACGCCTGGCCGGCAAGGGGCCCGGCGGCGCCCTGCGCGCCGGCGCATCACGGGAAAGGGCCGGGATGGGACCCGGGCCTTTCTGGGGCTTGGGCGAGGCTTGGACCCGTCCGGGGCGATGGCTGGCGAGGCCAGCCTGGGCGGCGGGTTCGCGGAGCCTCCCGACCTCGGCTTGACGGCGAGGGCTAATGCGTATGGTCGAGGATGCGAATGGCGCCGCCCACGTTCTTTTCCACCACCGTGCGCATCTTCTTGGCGAAGGGGCAGGGATATCCGATAGGCGTGCCGTTGGTGATGCAGGACGAGAACACGATGGTGTCGGCTCCGCGTTTGACCATGTTTTTGGCACGGAAGGCGGCCTTTTTGCCAGGGCAGCCGCCGCACGAGACGAACCCGACTATCTCTATGTCCTCATCTATGCCCTCGAACGCGCCGAAGCGCTCGTCCATCGCTTGGAAGCAGCCCTCGCCGGGGCATGCGTCCTCGGTCTGCATGCAGCGGATGACTCCGACCTTCATCAGGATCTCCCTTCTGGATTCACAATGATCTCTTGCGGCCTTTCCCCTTGCGACGGATCCCTGCGAACTTGGGCGATTCGCTTAGGGCACAGAGGGGGCGGGCAGTATCTCCCCCAGGCGGTGCTGGTCGCGCAGCAAGAGCATGAAGGCCAGCTCGTCGGGAGTGAAGGCGCCTCTGGAGTGCGTAAGGATGCTGAGATCGCGCGCGAACGAGCAGTCCTGCACCCGCAAGGCGGCCATCTTGCCCTGTCGGCATTCGTCCTGCACGGTCAGAACCGAGATGATGGCGATTCCCATGTTGCACAGCACCGCTTGCTTGATGGCCTGCGTGCTTCCCAGCTCTAAGCGGATATGCAGGTCGCGCGGGTTGAATCCGTTGCGCGACAGCGCCGTTTCCATAACCTTCCTCGTGCCGGATCCCTGCTCCCTCATTATGATCGTTTCGGTGGCCAGCTCGCTGAAGCTGACGGTCTCGCGCGTGCTCCACGGGTGGCTCGTCGGCACCACGACCACCAGCTCGTCACGCCAGAACGTCTTGACGTTGAAATTGGGCTCCTCCGGCACGGGCCCTTCGATAAGCGCGATGTGCAGGTGTTTGTCCATGATCTCGCGCGTGAGGGTCTCGGTGTCGGCGATGCGCGCGTCGATGCGATGCTCGAGGTTGCCGACGCAGTACTCTTGGATCAGATACGGAAGGATGTACTCGCCGATGGTGAACGTGGCTCCGATGTGGATGCCCCGGTATCCGCTGGACATCTTGTGCACAGCCTCGCGGGCTTCGGATATGAGCTGCACCACTTCCTTGGTGTAGCCGTAGAAGACCTCCCCGCTTTCGGTGAGCGTGACGCCTCGATTGGTGCGGTTGAGCAAACGGACCCCGTACTCCTTCTCGAGGTTCTGGATGTGGATGCTGACGCTCGGTTGGCTCATGTGCAGCCGTTCGGACGTGCGGGTGATGTTGCCTGTGAAGGCGACGTCGTTGAAAACCAGGAACTCCTCTAACGAACTCATCATGCTCCTCTAGCGCTATGGCGAGCAGACGACAGACTCTGGATGACGATTCGCGTCCGGATAAGAGAAATATACGCGCTGTTCCCATCATTTGACGATAAAAAGGACTGCGGGCGCCATACGGAATTTCAATCGCGGGGTTCCTCATGCAAGCGATGAGGGGATCGAACAGGGCGGAGGCCCGCGCCAAGGCAAGAAGAAAGCCTGGCGACGATCATGGTTGGGTTTGCCATGAGGAGGCGAAAAGACCTCGTCGGAGGGTGAAGGCGCATCAGGTCATAGCTTCTTTTTATGCCATGATCGCAAAACCGAATTTTACACGTTGGCAACGGGGGCGTACTTTTGAAACAGCCGAATTGCGTCGCCGCGGGGGGAACAGGCCAAGGCGACGTTCGGACGGACAGACGTGAGGGGGCGATTCGCCATGACGATCGACATGATCGTGTCGGTGTTCATCATCGTTGCCATGATCGGCTTTTTCGCGCTTTCCCTAAGGAAGGCGGCGCAGTTCGCCCGCATGCGAATTCATGCGCGCTTGGATCTGTACCCGATGCCTCGCGAAGGCGGGGGCCGTGCTGCTTACGGCGGATCCTACATGGAGGAGCCCGAGTGGTGGACGAAGCCGCGGCAGCTCGACGAGGTGAACGAGTTCAAGGACATCCTGAAGGAGATGCTGTTCATCAAGAAGCTGTACGTCAATCAGCGTGCGCTGTGGGTGGGGTCGTTTGCCATGCACATGGGCTTCTACGTGCTGTTCGGTTGGTCGATTCTGCTGCTCATCAGCGTGTTTTGGCATCCTGATTTCTTCGTGACCGGAACGTGGATCGTCGGTGCCGTGGGGTTTGCCCTGGGATTGCTCGGCACGGTGATCCTGCTCGTGCGCCGTACGACCGATCGCGTGCTCGTCAAGTACACCACGCCGCTCGAGTACGTGAATCTGGTGCTGTTGCTGTCGGTGCTTCTGACGGGCGCGTACGTGTGGATGTTCGAGGCGTCGCCTTTCGTCGTGGCGGAGCGCGTGCTCACGTTGCAGGCCGAGGGTCTCCCTCCGATCATCGTCGTTCATCTGGTGCTTCTAGGCATCGCCTTCTTGTACATCCCGCTTTCCAAAATGAGCCACTACGTGGGCAAGTTCTTCGCGTTTCACAAAGTGCTGTGGGACAACGATCCCAACCTGCCCGGCAGCGATGTCGAGCGTCGGCTCCAGCAGGCCGCGGCTCGGCCCGCGCAGACCGGCTGGTCGGCCTCGAAGCCCGCGCAGCCATCCTCGGAGACGTTGAAAGGATAACCGATGGCACTCGAGCACAAAAACCTCAAGACGTCCGACATCTCGCGTCGCGAAGGGTTGCTGAGCGAACTGGACGATTTGGCGACGCTGCCTGCGCCGTATGACGCAAACGGTCTCGAGCCCGATTTCAAGTCCCCCAAGCCGGAATGGGCAGAGACGAACTGCTGCTCGGTGGACGGCATGTGCGCCATCGACACCATGAAGCGTCCTGAGACCAAGGCCGAGGAAGAAGAGCTGTGCCGAAAGTTTCTCGCAGGATTGGAAAAGCTGTTCGAAGATGCTAACGGCACGTACATGCAGCCGCTCAGCCTGACGATGGAGTACTGTGCGAAATGCAACACGTGTAGCGAGGCGTGCCATATCTACCTTGCCACCAACGGCGACGAGGCATATCGTCCTATCTTCCGTGCCGATGTGCTGCGCAAGCTGTACAAGAAGTATTTCACGCCATCGGGAAGGCTTTTGGGGTCGTTCGCGGGCTGCGATGTGGATCTGAATTGGGAGACGATCGCGCGCTTGGGCGAACTGGCCTATCGCTGCAACCTGTGCCGTCGCTGCGCGCAGGTGTGCCCCATGGGGCTCGACAACGGCATGCTGGCGCGCGAGATACGCAAGATATTCAGCATGGAGCTGGGATTGGCCCCCACTCCCGTGCATGACAAGGGCACGCAGCTGCAGCTGAAAGTGGGCTCTACCACGGGCCTGTCCAAGGCGGCGCTGCTCGATACGCTGGAATTCATCGAGGAGGACATCGAAGAGCGAACCGGCAGGAAGATCAAGTTCCCCGTCGACAAGAAGGGCGCCGATGTGCTGCTCATGCACAATGCCGGCGAGTTCCTTGCTTGGCCGGAGAACCCCGCTGCTTTCGCCATCTTGCTCGACGAGGCTGGCGTGGACTGGACGCTTAGCTCGGACATGATGGGCTACGACAGCGTGAACTACGGCATTTGGTACGACGATGTGCAGGCCAAGAACGTGGCCATGGGGCAGTTCGAAGCCGCGAAAAAGCTGGGCGTGCGGCGCATCGTGGTGGGCGAGTGCGGTCATGCCCACAAGGCGTCGGTGGTGGGCGCGGACCGTATGGCCGACAGCGCGCAGCGCGGAGTGCCGGTGGAGAGCTTCCTGCCGATGATGGCCGATCTTGTGCGCACGGGCCGCTTGAAGTTCGATCCGTCGAAAAACGACTTTCCGGTGACGCTGCATGATCCGTGCAATATCGTGCGGCAAATGGGCATCGTCGAACCTCAGCGCGAGATCTTGCGCGCCATTGCGCCGAAATTCCGCGAGATGACTCCGCACGGTGTGGACAATTACTGCTGCGGTGGTGGCAGCGGGTTCGCCATCATGAACTCGTACAACTTTGGCGACTTCCGCGACAAGGTGAGCGCACGCATGAAATTCGCGCAGATCATCAATGCTTTTCCGGAGGAGTTCGAGGACAAAAACACGGTGAAGTACGTATGTGCGCCGTGTTCGAACTGCAAGGGCACCATCCGCGACATTCTGAAGGTTTACAAGGTCACGAAAACGTACAACGTGCAGTACGGGGGGCTGGTGGAGCTCATGGTGAACGGATTGGCCAGCATGGAGAAGCCCTATCTCGAGTTTCTGTAGGCTTTCGCAGGGCCGTGCGTCCCGTTTGGGACAGCGCGAGCGGCGACGGTCGGGTTCGCGCCTAAGGCGCGGTCGGAAAGCGAGGCGCGTCCGCGTTGCGCGCGGGCGAGAAGAGAGAGGGAGGCGGGATCGTGCATACCATCGTCGTAGGGCTCAACATCAAGCGTGCCTCCATTGAGGCGCTCGAGCGTTTGAGCGTCCATCATTCGGGCAACGCGCAGCGGGCCCGCGACCTCAAGGCGGCTGCGGGGCTTGCTGGAGTTGTGGTGCTGAGCACGTGCAACCGCTTGGAGCTCTATGGAGTGTGCGAGAGCGCGGACGAGGGCATTGCGCGGCTGTGCGACTGCCTGCTGGACGGTGAAAGCGCCGCGACGGCCGAGGAGCTGCGTTCGCTGCTGTACGCCTACGACGACGAGCGCGCCGTGCGCCATCTGTTCGAAGTGGTGTGCGGGCTCGATTCGCTCATCATGGGCGAGAGCGAGATAGCAGGCCAGGTGTCGCGCGCCTACCAGGCGGCTTGCAGCGCGGGCGCTGCTGACAAGATCATCAACGTGTGGTTCCAGCGGGCGCTTTCGGTAGGCAAGAAGGTGCGCACGCAGACGCGCATCGGACGGTACTCGACGTCCATCGGGCGCATCGCGGTCGATCTGGCCGTGCGCGAGTTGGGCGGCGTCAAGGATAAGCGCGTGCTGATTTTGGGCGCTGGCGAGATGAGCGAGCTGACCATGAAGTACCTCGTGGCGCAAGGCGTTTCGGTTGCCATGGTGTCCAACCGCTCGCTCGGCAAGGCGCAACAGCTGGCCGAACAATACGGCTTCGACGCATGCCCCCTTTCCGAGATGGAGCGGTGCCTGGAGGTTGCCGACGTGGTGTTCTCGGCCACGGCGGCGAAAGGGTTCCTCGTCGAGCGCAATCAGCTTGCGGATGTTATGGAGCGGCGCGCGCAGCGTCCTTTGCTGTGCATTGATATGGCCCTTCCGCGCGACATCGATCCCGCAGTGCGCAGCATCCCTCATGTCAGCTGCTACGACATCAACGAGCTGCGCGACGTGGCGGATCGTCACCAAGCGGAGCGGGTGCGCGCCGCGCGCAAGGCGTCGCAGATCATCGACGAGGCCGTGGCGGATTTCGCCCGTTGGCAGAACTCCCTTGCGTACGCGCCCACGATCGATGCGCTGTACCGCAAGGCGGATCGCATCAAGGCCGACAAGCTCAAGCGCGCCATGTCCAAACTGTCGGATTTGACTCCGGCTCAGAAACAGACGGTGCAATGTCTGGCGACCTCTATCGCCCATCAGCTGGTTCACGATCCAGTGTCCCGCATGAACGCGCTGGCTGGCACCGAGAAGAGCCGTGCGTATGCTGCGATGCTGCAAGAGCTGTTTCGTTTGCAGCCCGAAACGGCGTCTTCGTCGGCGTCGGCCATGCGGGACGATGCGGAGGAGCGTGCATCATGAAGCGCTTGGTCATCGGGACGAGGGCGAGCGAGCTTGCCATGTGGCAGGCGCAATGGGTGAAGGACCGTCTGGCCGAGGCGCACCCCGACCTTGAAGTTGAGCTGTCCGCTCTGGATACGGCGGGCGATCGAGATCTGTCCACGCCCTTGCCGCTCGTGGACGGCAAGGGCGTGTTCACGGCCGAGATCGAGCAAGGGCTTTGCGATGGAAGCCTGGATGCCGCCGTGCACAGCCTGAAGGATCTGCCTACCACGTTGCCCGACGGCTTTGCCATAGGGGCGTACTGCCAGCGTCACGATCCGCGCGACGCGTTCTTGGGCAAAGAGGGCCGCACGCTGGCGGAGCTGCCCGAAGGCGCGCGCGTGGGCACGTCGAGCTTGCGACGTGCCGCCCAGGTGCGGCGCATGCGCCCTGACGTGGAGTGCGTGAGCATTCGCGGCAATCTGGCAACTCGTTGGCGCAAGCTGCAGGAGGACGAGGGCATGGCCGGCATCGTGCTGGCGGCAGCTGGCGTGGCGCGCCTTGGATGGCGCGACCGCATCACCGAGTATTTGGCTCCCGATGCGGTCATGCCGGCTGCGGGCCAAGGCGTCATAGCCGTGGAAGTCGCCGCCGACCGCGCCGACGTTGCCGAGCTCGTGCAGGCCGTGAACCACGGAGACTCCGAGCGCGCGGCTCGTACCGAGCGCACGTTTCTGGCCGAGCTCGAAGGCGGCTGCCAAACCCCCATAGGGGCTTTGGCTGTGTGCGTCGGCCGCACCATCAGGTTCTTGGGCATGGTGTGCAGTTTGGATGGGACGCGTATGGTGAGGGTGTCGCATATAGGGGAGGACCCCGAGGTCGTAGGGCGAGAGGCTGCGGAAGAGGCGCTGGCACGCGGTGCCGCAGAGTTGTTGACGCATCCCGAAGGACGGGGGGCGTAGCATGGCGCATGCGAGTTCGAAGCCGCTTGTGTACCTGGTGGGCGCCGGCCCGGGCGATCCGGGTTTGCTCACGCTCAAGGGACGCGATGCCATCGCGTGCGCTGATGCGGTGGTGTACGACCGCTTGGTGTCGCCGCGCACGCTCGATCATGCGCGACCGGATGCTGTGCGCATCTACGTGGGCAAGGGCCCGCGTAGCCACGCGATGCCCCAAGAGGAGATCAACGGCCTGCTCGTGCGGTTGGCTCGCGAGGGAAACGTGGTGGCGCGCGTGAAGGGCGGCGACCCGTTCGTGTTCGGGCGCGGCGGCGAGGAGGCCGAGGAGCTGCGGGCTGCCGGTATCCCGTACGAGGTGGTGCCAGGCGTTACGTCGGCTGTGGCGGCTCCCGCCTATGCGGGCATCCCCGTGACGCATCGAGGGACGGCGTCGTCGTTCACGGTGATCACCGGGCACGGTCGTGCCGGCAAGGAGGAGCCGGCTGTTCCGTGGGACCAGGCGGCGCGCCTCGGGGGCACGCTCGTGTTCCTGATGGGCATGGAGCGCCTGCCCGAGATCGCCGAGGGCCTGATGGGCGCTGGCATGGATGGCGCGACTCCCGCAGCCGTCGTGCGTTTGGGAACGTGGCCCGAGCAGCGCACCGTCGAGGGCACGTTGGACGGCATCGCTGATGCGGTGCGCGATGCGGGCGTGGAGAATCCTGCGGTTGTGGTGGTGGGCCAGGTGGCGGCGTTGCGTCCGCGGATTCAGTGGATCGAGCGCAAGCCGTTGTTCGGCAGGCGCGTCGTGGTCACGCGCGCCCGTCGTCAGGCGTCGCGTTTGACGCGGGCGCTTGAGGCGCGCGGTGCGCAGGTGACGGAGTTTCCTGTCATTGAAATCGCCCCGCCCTCTTCCTCCGAGCCGCTTGCTCGGGCGGCGCGGAGCGTGGAGGCGTACCAATGGGTCGTTTTCACAAGCGCGAACGGGGTGGAGGCGTTTTTCGAGGCGCTCGATGGGGCTGGGCGCGACGCGCGCGCGTTGGCTGACGCCGAGGTGGCGGCCATCGGGCCGGCCACGGCGGCCGCTCTTGCGCGCCACGGCATCACGCGAGTGGGCATGGGGCGCGAGTACTGCGGGGAGGGTTTGGCCGAGGAGCTTGCGAAGTCCGTGCGACCGGGTCAGCGCGTGCTGGTGGCGCGCGCCCAGGAATCCCGCGACGTGCTGCCGCGCATGCTCGAGGCGGCCGGTGCGCACGTGGACGACGTGGCCGCTTACCGCACGATTGCGGTGGGCGAGGGGGCGCCTGATCTGGCAGCCGAGCTGCGCGCCGGACGAGTGGACGCCGTGACGTTCACCAGTTCATCGACGGTGACGAACTTGTTGGCCTGCCTAGGCGGCGACACGGCGCTTTTGAGGGACGCGGCGCTGTGCTCCATCGGGCCGGTGACCACGAAAACCCTGCGCGATGCGGGTCTCGAGCCCGCCGTGCAAGCCGATGAGTACACGATTGAGGGGCTGGTGGACGCCATCTGCTCCCTTTGGAAAGGGGGTTCGCGATGATGATGCGAAAGCGTCCTCGTCGTCTGAGGAGCAGCGCCAGCTTGAGGGCCATGGTGAGGGAGCATAACCTGCGACCCGACGACCTCGTGTACCCGCTCTTCGTGTGCAGCGGGAAAAAGGTGAGGGAACCTGTAGTTTCCATGCCCGGCGTGTTTCACTATTCGGTCGATCAGTTGGGATCGGTGATCGACGAGGTGGAGGGTCTGGGCATACCGGCTGTGCTGCTGTTCGGTCTGCCCGCGTCGAAAGATGATCGAGGCACGCAAGCTTGGTGCGACAACGGCGTGGTGCAGCAGGCCGTGGGCTTCATTAAGAGGCGCTGCCCGCAGTTGACGGTCATCACGGATGTGTGCCTGTGCGAGTACACGACTCACGGTCACTGCGGCGTGGTGGAGGGCGACCGCGTCCTCAATGACGAGACGGTGGCGCTCTTGGCCGCCACGGCCGTTTCGCATGCCAGGGCCGGTGCCGATGTGGTGGCTCCGTCCGACATGATGGACGGTCGCGTGGCGGCGATTCGCGACGCGCTTGACGGTTGCGGGTTCGAGGACGTGGCGATCATGTCCTATGCGGCGAAATTCGCATCGTCGTTCTACGGTCCTTTTCGGGAGGCGGCCGATTCCGCTCCGCAGTTCGGTGATCGGCTCACCTATCAGATGGATCCCGCGAACGGAGACGAGGCGCTGCGCGAGGTGATGCTCGACGTCGAGGAGGGTGCAGACCTGATCATCGTGAAGCCGGCGCTCGCCTACGGCGATGTGCTGTACCGCACCAAGCGCGCCAGCGGGCTGCCGGTGGCCGCATACAACGTGAGCGGGGAGTACGCCATGGTGAAGGCTGCTGCCTCGCAGGGTTGGATCGACGAGAGGCGCGTGGTCACGGAGTCGCTTTTGAGCCTCAAGCGTGCAGGAGCGGACATGATCATCACCTACCACGCCTTGGACGCCGCCCGCTGGATTTCGGAAGACTAGGAGGAGCGCATGCTCGAAACGTGCAAGAGCGATCAGGCCTATCGGCGCGCGTGCCAGGTCATTCCCGGAGGGGTGGACTCGCCGGTGCGCGCGGCGCGCGCCGTCGGCCGCACTCCGTTGTTCCTCGCGCATGGCGAAGGGGCGCACGTGCAGGACGTGGACGGCAACCGCTATGTGGACTATGTGGGTTCGTGGGGTCCGCTCATCTGTGGTCACGCGCATCCTGAGGTGGTGGAAGCCGTGTGTCGAGCGGCTCAGGCGGGCTGTTCGTTCGGCGCGCCCACCGAGGCTGAGACCGAGTTGGCGCTCGAGGTGCGCAAGGCGTGCGACGCGGTGGAGATGGTGCGGTTCGTGAACTCCGGCACCGAGGCCACCATGAGTGCGCTGCGCCTGGCGCGCGCCGCCACCGGTCGCGACTACATCGTGAAGTTCGAAGGGTGCTACCACGGTCATTCGGACGGTCTGCTGGTGAAAGCCGGAAGCGGAGCGCTGACGAACGGCGTGCCGAGCTCGGCCGGCGTGCCGGCGGATGTGGCCGAGAAAACGCTTGTGGCTCGCTACAACGACAGCCAAAGCGTCGCCGATCTGTTTGATCGCTATCACGAGAAGATCGCCGCCGTCATCGTGGAGCCGGTCGCAGGCAATATGGGCGTGGTCCCGCCCGATCCCGGCTTCCTGCTCGACCTGCGGGCCCTGACGCTTTCGGAAGGCGCCGTGCTCATCTTCGACGAGGTGATGACGGGTTTCCGCGTGGACAGGGGCGGAGCCGTGCGCTACTACGGCGTGCTGCCCGACTTGGTGTGCTTGGGCAAGGTTATCGGCGGAGGGCTGCCGCTTGCGGCCTTCGGGGGCCGAGCCGAGCTCATGCGCGGCCTCGCGCCCGAGGGCCCGGTGTACCAGGCGGGTACCCTTTCGGGCAATCCGCTGGCAGTGGCCGCTGGCCTTGCAACGCTCAGGTTGTTGCAGAAGCCCGGCGTATTCGAGCGGTTGGTCGACGCGACCGAGACGTTGGCGGCCGGTATCGAGGGCATCGCTGGGCGCGCGGGCGTTCCCGTGCAGGTGAACCGCGTCGGCGCCATGTTCTCGGTGTTCTTCAGCGACGAGCCCGTGACCGATTACGAAAGCGCCTGCGCTTCCGACTCCCAGCGGTACGCGCGTTACTACCGCGCCATGCTGGAAGCGGGGGTGTACTTGGCTCCCAGCCAGTACGAGGCGGCTTTCATGTCAACGGCCCATACCGATCATGACATCGCGTTCACGCTTGAACAGGTGGAGCGCGTCATGGATGAGATCAAGTGACGCACGCCGTGCCGCGCGTTGCGGCTCGGATGCAGGTAAGCGCCGAAAGGAGGTGATTCGAATGTACATGGTTTCTTTTGACGAGGAGGCGTGCACCGGGTGCGATTCGTGCGCCGACGGTTGTCCTGCCGGCATTCTGCGTTTCGACGGGGAAAAGGCGTCGGTAGCGGGCGACCCGTGCGATTGCATGGGCTGCGAAGCCTGCGTCGCGGTGTGCCCGGCGGGGGCATTCACCGTGACCGAATTGTAACGCCACCGAACCCCCCGAAAACAGGAGGATATTATGGCAGAGAAGAGAGAGACCCCTCAGCTCGACGAGCTGGAGAAGGGTCCATGGCCGAGCTTCGTCACCCAGATGAAGCGCGCGGGCGAGAAGAGCCCCATGGCCGAAGAGCTGGTGGGGCTTCTCGAGCGGTCCTACGAGGACAAGGTGGGCCACTGGAAGCACGGCGGCATTGTGGGCGTGAAGGGTTACGGCGGTGGCGTCATCGGCCGTTACACCGACCTGCCCGAAGAGTACCCGCATCTGAGCGAGTTCCACACGGTGCGCGTGGCTCAGCCGAGCGGCTGGTTCTACACTTCCGACATGCTGCGCGAGATCTGCGACGTATGGGAGGAGCGCGGCAGCGGACTTACGAACATGCATGGCTCCACGGGCGACATCATCCTTTTAGGGACGACGACCGAGCAGCTTCAGCCCATCTTCGATGACATCAGCGACCGCGGGTTCGACTTGGGCGGCTCCGGTTCCGACCTGCGCTCGCCGAGCTGCTGCGTGGGTCCCGGCCGCTGCGAGCATGCTTGCTATGACACGCTTGACATGTGCTTCGACCTCACGAACGAGTATCAGGACGAGATCCACCGTCCCATGTGGCCGTACAAGTTCAAGTTCAAGATGTCCGGCTGCGCGAACGACTGCGTGGCGGCCCAGGCGCGCGCCGACTGCTCGATCATCGGCACCTGGCGCGACTCTATCATCATCGACCAGGACGAGGTCAAGCAGTATGCGGCAGATGGATTGGACATCCAGGCCCGTGTGTGCGACATGTGCCCCACCCGGTGCCTGACTTACGATGCCGAGGCTGGAGAGCTTTCGGTGAGGGCCGAAGACTGCACCCGCTGCATGCACTGCATCAACGTGATGGGCAAGGCCATCAAGCAGGGCAAGGAGAAGGGCGCCACCATCATGATCGGCGCCAAGTCGACCATCGTGAAGTCGGCCTTCATGTCGTGGGTCATCGTTCCGTTCATGAAGCTGGAGCCGCCTTACACCGAGTTCAAGGAGATGATGGAGCGCATTTGGGATTGGTGGGACGAGAACGCCAAGACGCGTGAGCGCATCGGCGAGCTCATCTACCGCAAGGGCATGGGCGAGTTCTTGCGGGCCACGGGCATTCCCGCCGTGCCGCAGATGGTGTACCGGCCGCGCGCGAACCCCTATGTGTTCTGGCAGAAAGACGAGATTGAGAACTAGCGCACTTGTGCTCGCACGCATTCCGCACTGCCTGCCGGACCTCGGCGTCCGACCGGCCTGCGATGCGCAGAAACGTATCCGTATGTGTTGAGAGAGGTGAATTCCATGCCCAAAATCGACAATGGACCCCCGGATTACCGTCTTAATCTGCCGCCCATCGTCAAAGAGAACTACGGCAAGTGGGAGTACCACGAGTCACCGCGCCCCGGCGTGCTGAAGCACGTGGGACCGGCGGGGGCGCTGTATAGCGTGCGCGCGGGATCTCCGCGCCTGGTGAGCGTCGACTTCATTCGTGACGTGTGCGCGCTGGCCGACAAGTACTGCGACGGCTACCTGCGCTTTACCAGCCGCAACAACATAGAGTTCTTGCTGAGCGACGAGGCGAATGTCGAGCCGCTGATCGAGGAGTGCGAAGCTCAAGGGCTGCCTGTCGGCGGCACCGGCGCCTCCATCAGCAACGTTGTGCACACTCAGGGATGGGTGCACTGCCACACGCCCGCGACCGACGCCTCGGGCATCACGAAGGCGGTCATGGACGATCTGTTCGAGTACTTCAAGCGCGACGACCTGCCCAACAAGCTGCGCATCGCCATGGCGTGCTGCCTGAACATGTGCGGAGCGGCCCATGTGAGCGACATCGCGCTTGTAGGCGTGCACCGCACCGTGCCGCGCATCGATCACGAGGCGGTTCGCAAAAGCACCGAGATCCCCAGTCTGGTGGCATGCTGCCCCACGGCGGCTATCCGACCGGATCCGAAGAACAAGAGCGTGACGGTCGTTGAGGAACGCTGCATGTACTGCGGCAACTGCTACACGATGTCTCCCGGTATGCACATCATGGACGCGAAAAACGACGGCGTGGCCATCCTGATTGGCGGCAAGGTGTCGAATGCCCGCACGGCGCCTGCGTTCTCGCGCATGGTCATTCCGTTTCTGCCGAACAACCCGCCGCGTTGGCCGGAAGTCACCGAAGCGGTGCGCGGCATCGTCGATCTGTGGATCGCGAACGCTCGCAAAGGCGAGCGTCTGGGGGAGTGGATCGAGCGCATCGGTTGGGAGCGGTTCTTCGACCTTTCGGGTATTCCCTTTACCGACAAGCATATCGACGATTACATCTTCTCGCGCGAGACGTTCCGCACAGGTGCGGCGTTCAAGTACTGAGGAAATCGACGCCGCCGGCCCGCGCCGGGGCCGGCGGACGGATCGGGCGGCGGCATCTAGTTGGCGTTCGGGATGCCGCTGCCCATGGCGGCGGGGCGGGGCCATCGCCGCCATCCTAGATAAAAAGGGGATAAGATCATGTCAAACGACATTTCAACGAACAACACCAAAACCAATGGCGGAGGGCTGAAGAGCCTGTATCTAAAGGAAGACTGGTGGGCCGTATGGATCGGCTTGGGAACCGTGATCGTCGGCCTGCTGCTGTGGCAATTCGGCGGCTCCCTCAAAGCGATCACCGTGTCCTTCAAGAGCTATGAGAATCTGGCCGAGATTCCCGGCATGGTCGCTCCGCTCCTTCCGGGACTGGTGGTCCTGTACGTCATCATGGCCGTCGTGTTCTGCATCGCCATGGCCATCATGAAGAAGAAGGTGGGCCATTTTCTTGCAGGCTTTACGGTCCTGTACCTCATGGCTATCGTCGTGCAGGTGCTGGGTGAGTGGCAGGTGGCCAAAACGCTCAATCTCGAGGCGCCGGTCATGGCCTTGATCGTAGGCATCATCTTGGGAAACTTCCTCAAGATCCCGGACTGGTTCGAAGCGGGCATGCGCACTGAGTTCTATGTCAAAACCGGCATCGTGCTCATGGGCGCCACGCTTCCGTTCACGCTCATCCTGCAGTCCGGTCCCGTCGCGCTCCTGCAGGCGACCGTGGTGGCCGTGTCGACGTTTTTGACCATCTATTTCGTGGGAACGCGGCTGTTCAAGATCGACAAGCCCTTCGCAGCCACGCTGGGCGCCGGTGGCTCCATCTGCGGCGTGTCCGCCTCTATCGCCATCGGCAGCTCCGTGAATGCCAAGAAGGACCACGTGTCCGTGTCCATTTCGATGGTGGTTATCTGGGCCACGATCATGGTGTTCCTGCTTCCCATCGTGTGCCGCGCCCTCGGCTTGTCCGACGGCGTCTCCGGCGCCCTCATCGGCACCTCTGAATTCGCCGATGCGGCTGGCATCGCCGCTGCGGCTCAGTTCGGCGACGGCGCCATGACGACTTTCACGCTGATGAAGGTTGTCGGTCGCGACATCTTCGTGGGCATCTGGGCGTTCATCTTGGCGGTTATCTCCGTTACGATGTGGGAGAATGGCAAGTCCGCTGACGGCGCGCGCCAGAAGCCGAGCGCGGGCGTCATCTGGGAGCGCTTCCCGAAATTCGTCGTCGGCTTTTTCATCGCGTCCATCATCGTCACGCTGGTGAACTTGGCTGTGGGATCGCCCGATCTGGTTGCGGCCATCGATTCGTCGGTTATCTCTCCGGTTAAGAACCTGCGCGGATGGGCCTTCGTGCTGTGCTTCCTGTGCATCGGCCTGACCACGCGTTTCAGGGATCTCGCCGCCACCGGCTGGAAGCCGTTCGCAGCGTTCACCATCGGCGTCGTGGTCAACGTTGCTCTGGGCTTTTTGCTCTCCGTGTTCCTGCTGAACGACTACTGGACGTCGGTGGGGATGTAAGCGACCATGTCCGCATCGAAGGTGAAGGAAACCTGCATTCAAAGCGCCTGCTTCTTCCTCCCGTTCTTCGAGGCGGGGGAGTGGCGCCGGAGGGGGAAATCGCCTTGGAAGTCCGTCAAGAAGATCGAGGGGACTCCAGATGCGATTCGCGAGCTTGCGGCCTACACGAATCGGTGCATGTCGCACAGCGCGGCCGTCATGGAGTTTTTGCTCAGCATCCATGACGACTGGAAGATCACCGTCAAGAGGGACGGGGTGTGGATGGAGACGGAGACGATGATCTGCGAGGATATCCTGCCCCGGCTCGAAGAGGCGGGGATCAGCGAGAACGACTACGCGCTCTACAGCGAGTACACGCGCAAATGGGGCATGATCTAGCCCTGGAGGTTCATGCTTGAAGCCGCAGGCGGCCTCGCGAAAACGGGGTTGCCTGCGGCTTTTTCACCACAGGGGTGATGCAAGGGAGAAGGGGCCAAGATGAGAGCTTACGAACGCATCGTGGCGGTGCTCGGCGACGAGGCCGACGCGGAATCTCGCAAATGGGTGCGCCGCAAATACACTATCAGGGTGCGCATCGCGGGGGCTGCCGCCTTCGCGCTGTTCATGATGATCATGGGAATGTCGGGCACTCCCTGGTTCGCCATCAGCACGCTTGTTCTTCTGCCGCTCATGATCGTCGCGGTTTTCTTCGGGGTGTTCATGAGGGGAACGGTGAACAAGGGGCTCACGCGCCTCATCGACGACGACTGCGACCCGCTCCTGTGCGCTCGCCGGACGCTCGCCCTGCTCGAGAAGGACAAGAAGAACGCCGATCCGCGCAGCGGCCTGTTCAGTTACGCCTACGCCCTGCGATGGCAGGGCAAATGGAACGAGGCGGCCAAGCTCATGCGAGTTCTGGAGGACGATGCCGACCCCCAGGGCTTGTTCCTCTGCCATAGCCTTCTGGCGTACTGCGCGTGGGACGAGCGCGACCTCAAAGGTCTCACCGCCGAGGTCAAGATCTTGAGGGAGCTGCCCGGCGAGTCGCTGTCGAAGGATGCGGCCGCGCACATTGCCGAGCACGTTGCCCTGCGAGAGTTGCTGGCCAAGGAGGTCAACGGGAAGCAGTCAAAGGCAGCGGCCGGGTATCTCCAGGTTGCCGACGACCCCAAGGCCCTCCCCGCTCATCGCGTGCTGTTCTCGCTGAAGGCGGCGGGCTGCTTGATCGATCCTGCCGAGCGGCAGGCGCGCCTTGCCTATGTGGCGGAGCACGGCGGCACCACCTGGTGCGCGGCGGAAGCGAGGAAGCAGCTGGAGAAGGAGACGCGGAAGAAGCTGGATGCCGCCCTGTAGGAGGTTTTGCGGATTCCCGCCTCGTTTTTTCTCGCAGGTGCGGTGAAAGCGAGGGTCAGGTGCTCGCCCTGCGCCGAACTCGGGGGGGTGACTCGAGAGGATGTGACGGTTTTGGGTATCACGAAAAGAGGGGTGCGGGCGCTTGTCGAGGCCGGCGACGAGACGGCTATCCTGGCGCTGTTCGACGAGGACCCGCATCGGGTGCAGCGCTTCCTCAAGCGGCTGGCCTGCGCGCCCGACGCAGCGCATCACGCGCGCACCATCGAGTGCTTCCGCATGCTCTCGCGCGAGCGGTCGGCGCGTATGCCCGAGTTCTTCCGGGAGACCATCCGGCGCAGCCTGTGGGAGATGAACGAGGAGAGCGGCAACGTGGCGTGGTCGGCGCCGGAAATCGTCGCAGCCGTGGTGGCCGGCGCGCCCGAACGCTACGGCCGGTTTGCCTCGTACCTGATCATGGCCGCTCTCGGCGAGCCCACGTTCCACCCGAGCCTGATCGCTGCCGCCGACCTTTTGGCCTCCGCCAACCCTGCACTGGTGGAGGAGTTCCTGCCCCAGCTGGAGTCCCTGCGCCGCTGAGCCGACGGTCGCGCTTTCTTAAGCAGGGCAACGCCCAGCAAACATGCTCACATCACGACCTCGAAGCCGTGAGGGAGCCATCGCCACGCCATCTTCGCGTCGGTAATCGAACCTCGTCAAGCCGCGTACGACCGCCAAGAAGGGCGGGGTCCGCATCCTTGCGAAACCAGAACCCTTCCGTTCCGCTCTTTGCTGTTCATCATGTTTTGAGTTCGCCGTTTTTCGCATTGAACGCCAAAGGGTTGGCGGAGAGGCTATGGGCAGGATGTCCGAGCGGCTTATCGGAAAGCGCATGCGCGCTGAGCGGAGCATGCATGCGCACCGCCGCACGTCGCGCGTCTTTCGGCGCGCGATATAGGGTCATCCCGCGCGTATGCCGAACATCCCGCGCGTATGCCGAACTATGCGGATGCAAAGAAGCTGGAGCCGACAGAAGGCCCCGTCTCTACAGGAGGGTTGCGCAGGCGGCCCGCTCGTCTTCCAGCAGCTCTTCCAGCAGGCGCTCGGCGGCCTCTTCGTCGGCGGCTTGCACGAGGCGCTGGACGCGGCCGTCGGTGGCCTGCTGCCAGAAGCGGAGGCGCGCGGGCTCGTCGGGCAGGGCGGCGATGGCGCGCGGGCGCCAGGCGGCAAGCAGGTCGAGGTAGGCCTCGAAGCCCGCGGGGATGCGCTCCTCCAACTCGCTGCGCAGCCGGCGCGCCGTGAGCGGGCTCGCGCCCTCGGTGGACACGGCGATGGTGAGCTTGCCCCGGCGCAGCACCGAGGGGAGGAAGAACGTGCAGAGCTCCGGCCGGTCGGCCACGTTCACCGGCAGGTGCGCGGCGCATGCGTCGGCGTGGACCTGCGCGTTCACTGCTTCGTCATCGGTGGCGACGAACACGATGTCGGCGTCGTCCAGGTTGCTCGCCTCGTAGGCCTGCGCGCGCCAGGCGCACCGGCCGGCTTGGATGTGCGCGGCCAGCTGGGCGGACACGTCGGGCGACACGACGACGACGGTTGCGCCCGTGGGAAGCAGTCCCTCCACCTTGCGAGTTGCCACGGAGCCGCCGCCCACCACCACGGCGACGCTCCCTTCGAGCACAAGCGACACAGGGTATGTTTGCATGGTGCTCTTCCTTTCGGTCGACTGGCAGAGCCGGGCGCTTCGCAAGGCCGCCGTCCGGACCGAAAGCCGTCCATCCTGCGGTTCGATTGCCTTCACGGCGCCGAAACGCTTGCGCCATTGTAGCGCACGCGTTTCGGCGCATGGCTATCCCCGCGTGCTGCAACGAGTCAATATTATGCTTTTCATCAGGCGAAATGCATAGTCATCCGGTTTCTTGATGCTTTGATGAAACCTTTTTATTTTACAGGTGGCAAACAGGGTGATTTACTGGTTCTATTGCGTGGTGGGCACGCGGCCTCGTTCGAGGCGCGCCTGCGCGCATCACATCTTGGAGGAGGCTGTTATGCAAAAAGGCGCTGCAGATCCCGTCATCAAGCAGAAGGTTCTCGATTATCTCGACACCGTGGAGAAGGCCAAGAGCAAAGAGATCGCCAAGGCCATTTCCGAGACGAAATCCGATGTCGACCTGGCTGTCAAGGAGCTCGCCTTCGAGGACAAGGTGGAGTACCTCTACATCACCACCACGTTTGTCGCCCTGAAGGGCAAAGTCGCCCCTCCCGAATAGACCGCGCCATGAGCACGATCTACGAAGAGATCGGCGCTCGGCGTGCGGGTATCCTCAAAGCATGGCGACCCCTGTTGGCGTCCGGGCCGCAGGCGTCCTGTCCATCCGCATCTTGCCAAACGGGACGTTTTACGGAGCCGGTAGCCTATCTGGCTGGCGAATGCGCGAACGACGTACTGAGCTGGTTGATGGCCGGTCGGCCTTCCGAGGAGGCGCCTGCGTCGTTGGACGATTGGTGCCGCTTAAGGGCGGTGCAGGAGGTCAGTCCGTCGCGCGCGCTGCGTCCGATCTTCGATTTGAAGCGCATTGCCCGAGATGCCGTGGGGGCAAAAGGCGATGCGGATGGGTGGGCGGCGTTCGACGAGCGTGTCGACGAGATCGCGCTGCTGGCATTTGATCGGTACGCTGAATCTCGGGAGAAGCTGTTTCAAGTGAGACGAGACGAGATGCGAAGAGGTGAGGGGATCATGAACTCAAGGCAGGCCCGCGACCGGGCTCGGCTCAAGGGGGATGGGCGATGAAGATAGCCGTCCCCTTGGCTTTAACGCTCGCGCTTGCGGGGATCGCATGGGCGGGGATTCAGCTTCTGGGGCTGTACGGTTTGTTCGGCATCGTCGTTCCGTACGTTGCGCTGGCAAGCTTCGTGGTCGGGTTCGTGTATCGTTTGGTGAAATGGGGAAGATCGGCTGTGCCGTTCCGCATTCCCACCACCTGCGGCCAGCAGAAATCGCTTCCGTGGGTCAAGCAGAACAAAATCGAGAACCCCGCGTCGACCGCTGGGGTGGTGGGCCGCATGCTCATGGAGGTGCTGTTCTTTCGGTCGCTGTTTCGCAACACCAAGACCGAGAAGCACGGCGCCAATCTGGGAGTGGGATCGGCCAAGTGGCTATGGTTCGGTGCGCTCGTGTTCCACTGGTCCATGCTGGTTGTGGTGCTGCGGCATCTACGCTTTTTCTTGGAGCCTGTGCCGGCGCCGTTGGCTGCGCTTGAGGGTTTCGACTCGCTTTTGCAGGTGGGGCTTCCGGTGCTCTACATCACCGACTTGACCATCGTCTGCGCTCTCACTTTTCTGTTTGTTCGGCGCGTGGTGCTCCCGCGCGTGCGATCGCTGTCGCTGCCAAACGATTTCTTTCCGCTGTTTCTGCTGCTGGGTGTCGTGGCGGCCGGCGTTGCCATGCGCTATTTTGTGCGCGTTGACGTTGAGGCGGTCAAGGAGATGGCGATGGGGCTCGTGACGCTGCATCCGGTGGTGGTTGACGGCGTGGGAACCATCTTTTACGTCCATCTGTTCCTAGCGTGCGCGCTCGTGGCTTATTTCCCGTGGAGCAAGCTCATGCACGCTGGCGGCGTTGTCTTGTCGCCTACGCGCAACATGGCGAACAACAGCCGGTCGGTGCGCCATGTCAATCCCTGGAGCCGCGATCTTCCGGTGCACACGTACGCCGAGTATGAGGAAGAGTTCAAGGACAAGATGGTGAAAGTCGGACTGCCGCTGGATGCGGAGTGAGGGCCATGGCGAAACTACTGAAACAAGACGAGCTGCTCGACTTCTCGCTGGATGCGACCAGTGCGGATTGGCGCCATGCTCCCGTCGAATTCAAGGAGGGCATGTACTGCCACGGCGCCAAGCCGAAGAACTTAGAGGTGGTGGGCCTGCCCAACGGCCACGATTGGTCACCGACTGACGATGACTGGCATCTGCCGGAGGGTTGGAAGGACATCGTCCTGAACGGCATGGAAGACCTCATGAAGAAGTACCGCTCTTTCAAGCTGTACATGGACGTGTGCGTGCGCTGCGGAGCGTGCGCCGACAAGTGCCATTTCTATCAGGGCACAGGCGATCCGCGTAACATGCCGGTCGCTCGCGCCGAGCTGCTTCGCTCGGTGTACCGTCGCTACTTCACCACGTCGGGCAAAATGTTCGGCGAACTGGTGGGCGCTCGCGATCTCACCGAGGACGTCATCAAGGAGTGGTACTACTACTTCTTCCAATGCACTGAATGCCGCCGTTGCTCGGTGTTCTGCCCGTACGGCATCGATCAGGCCGAGATCACCATCATGGGGCGTGAGCTTCTGAACCTTCTGGGACTGAACACCGAATGGATTGCCGGTCCGGTGGCCAACTGCTACATGAAGGGCAACCATGTGGGTTTGGAGCCCCAGACCATCATGAGCAACATCGAGTTTCTGATGGACGACCTGGAGGATATCACGGGCAAGCGCATCACTCCCTCGTTCAATCGCAAGGGCGCAGAGATTTTGTTCGTGGTCCCGTCGGGCGACTTGTACGCCGAACCCGGCACCTTCACCTTCATGGGTTACATGCTGCTGTTCGAGCAGCTGGGACTTGACTATACGCTGTCCACGTACGCCTCGGAAGGCGGCAACTTCGGCTTCTTCACCACAAACGACATGGCTAAGCGTCTGAACGCGAAGATGTACGCCGAGGCGAAGCGCCTGGGCGTGAAGTGGATACTGGGCGGCGAGTGCGGCCACATGTGGCGCCTGGTGAACCAGTACATGGACACGTGGAACGGCCCGGCGGACTTCCTGGAGGTTCCCGTGTCGCCCATCACCGGCACGCGGTTCGAGAACGCGGCCTCCACGAAGATGGTGCACATCACCGAGTTCACGGCCGATTTGCTGTACCACGACAAGATCAAGGTGGACCCGAGCCGCAACGACCACCTGGTGGTCACGTACCACGACTCGTGCAACACCTCGCGCGCCATGGGCCTTTTGGAGGAGCCGCGCTACATCATCAACAAGGTGTGCAACCACTTCCACGAGATGCCCGAGGAGACCATCCGCGAGAAGACGCTGTGCTGCGGCAGCGGATCGGGCCTGAACGCAGGCGAGAACATGGAGCTGCGCATGCGCGGCGGCTTCCCGCGCGCAAACGCCGTGCGCCATGTGCGTGACAAGTACGGCGTGAACGTGCTCGCGAACATCTGCGCGCTCGACCGCGCTTCGTTCCCGGCTCTCATGGACTACTGGGTGCCCGGGACGAAGGTCATGGGCGTGCACGAGCTGGTGGGAAACGCACTTGTCTTGGATGGCGAAAAGGAGCGCACGCTCGACCTGCGCTTGGAGGAGCTGCCGAAAAAGCCTGCACCGGCATCCACGGGAGACGCGGGGGTTGAGGCGGCTGCAGGCGCTGACGCGGAAGGAGTGGGATCCGATGCATAAGGGAGGGAGGATCATCGCCTTCGCGGCGGTGTTCTGCCTGGTGGTCCTGTCGCCATTCATCGTGAATTTGGCCAATGCTGCGCCGGCGCCCGAGGCGAGCCTCGACACGCCAACCATCAACGCGCTTTCCCAAAAAGAGTGCGTGGCCGATGCAGCCTACATGCGAGACAACCACATGCAGATGTTGGACGAATGGCGCAACGACGTGGTGCGTGCCGGATCGCGAGAATACGAGAGCGCGTCGGGCCAGGTGTACGAGAAGAGCCTGGATGGCACCTGCTTGGAATGCCATTCGAACCGCGAGGAGTTCTGCGATTCCTGCCACGACTACGCAGGGGTCCAGCCGTATTGCTGGGAATGCCACGACACCGCCGAATCGTGAGCGGGCGAGCGTAGCGCAGTCGAGGAGAGGAGCCATGTGCCGGTCATGAGAAGACGTGATTTTCTGATAGCGGGAGCCGTGCTGGGAGCCGCCGGGTTGGGTTTGGGCGGCTGTAGTTCGTACGGGGGATCTGCTCAGGAGTCGGCCGGCGGTGAAGCGGGCCGCCACTGGGGGTTCGTCGTCGATGTGGAGGCGTTCAGGGAGAAGGCCGATCTGGACGCCATTTGCGAAGCGTGTCACAGCGCTCACAACGTGCCCCGTATCGACAATCCCAAAGAGGAGATCAAGTGGATCTGGGGGGAGCCGTTCGAGGAGACGTTCGCCGAGTACGCAAACGAGCACATGGGCGAAAGCTTAAGGGATGCCTCCGTGCCAGTCATGTGCAACCACTGCGAAGAGCCGCCGTGCGTGCGCGTGTGCCCGACAAGGGCCACGTTCAAGCGCGCTGACGGCATCGTGGAGATGGACTACCATCGCTGCATCGGCTGCCGGTTCTGCATGGCCGCCTGCCCCTACGGTGCGCGCAGCCTGAACTTCAGCGATCCGGTCGACTATCTTGAAACGGTGAACTCAGAGTATCCCGTCCGCACGCGCGGCGTGATCGAGAAGTGCATGATGTGCGCAGATCGCATCGACAAGGGCTTGATGCCCTTATGTGCGGAGGCGTCGAACGGAACCATCCTGTTCGGCGATCTGAACGATCCTGATTCCGAGGTCAGCCGGGCGCTTGAGGAGTCGTTCGCCGTGAGGCGCCGTGCGTCTTTGGGCACGGGACCGAGCGTGTATTACATCGTCAAGGGAGGAGAGCAGCGTGCTTGAGAAAGCCTTGCGCGGCTCCAAAGGTTATTACGTGTGGGTGGGCCTGCTTCTGGCAGGCATTGCCGTTGGCGTCGCGGCCTATGCGAATCAGCTGATGAACGGGCTTACGCTTACCGGCATGAGCCGTGACGTCTCGTGGGGCCTGTACATCTCCCAGTTCGTGTTCTTGGTGGGCGTGGCGGCCTCTGGCGTGATGGTGGCCATCCCGTACTACCTGCATCATTTCAAAACCTACGGCAAGATCGTCGTCATCGGTGAGTTCATGGCGGTGGCGGCGGTTCTCACGGCGGTGCTGTTCGTGGTGGTTGACCTGGGTCAGCCCATGCGCGTGCTGAACGTGATTCTGTTCCCTACGCCGAACTCCATGCTGTTTTGGGATATGTGCGTGCTCTCGTCGTACCTTATCGTGAACTTGGTGATCGGGTGGACGGTGCTCGGCGCAGAGAAGAAGGGCTTTCCGCCGCCGCGGTGGACGCATGTGCTCAGCATCGTGGCCATCCCGCTTGCCGTGGGCATCCACACGGTCACGGCGTTCCTGTTCGCGGGCTTAGCGGGGCGCGAGTATTGGCTGACGGCCATCATGGCTGCGCGCTTCTTGTCCTCGGCGTTTGCGGCAGGGCCGGCGCTGCTCATCATCCTGTGCCTCGTGCTGCGCCGGTCGCTTGCGTTCAACGTGCCCGAGCGAGCTATCGATTCGCTGGCTAAAACCGTATGCTACGCGATGATCGCCAATGTGTTCTTCTATCTGCTCGAGGTGTTCACTGCGTTTTACAGCAATATGCCCGGGCACAAAGCGCCTATTGAGTACTTGTTCTTCGGGCTGGACGGGCATGCGCAGCTGGTTCCGCTCATGTGGCTGGCCGTGGTGCTGGCGGCGGTGGGCATTCTGCTTCTCTTGGTTCCGAAGTGGCGCCGTTCGCACAAGACGCTCGTACCTGCGCTTGTGGCCGTGTTTTTCGCCTGCCTGATAGACAAGGGACTGGGACTTGTTCTGGGAGGCTTCGTGCCCAACTCTTTTGAGCAGGTGGTCGAGTACGTTCCCAACCCTAATGAGCTCTTGGTCATCTTGGGGGTGTACTGCATCGGAGCGCTCGCGTTGACCGTGTTGTGCAAGGTGGCTGCGGGGGTGCGCGCGGAGAACGGCGATGCGGCGACCTCGGAGACTGCGGCCGTGGAGGACTCCGCAGCTCGCCCGGATGCTGCGGACGGCGCGCGCGAGGAGGTGCCGGCGGCGTAAAAGCGCACGGGCGTCGGAAGGCGCACGACGACTTTCGCGCGTGCGTAAGAGGAGGCATCAATCGGCGGGAGGCCCTGTCGACTGGTCATAGAATTTGCATGGACAGGCACAACGACGTAAGGAGGAGCAACATGGCTGAATTGGTAGTCGGCGACCGCGTTCTGGCGCTTGACGAGGACGGTTTTCTGGAGGATGCCAGCCAGTGGGACGAGGAAGTTGCCGAGGCCCTGGCCAAGACCGAGGAGGTGGAGTTGACCCCTGAGCATTGGGAGGTCATCAACTACCTGCGCAACTACTACGCCGAGTTCGGCGTGGCCCCCATGGTGCGCAAGATGCTCAAGGATACCGGCAAGTCCAATGCCGAGATCTACGAACTGTTCCCGAGCGGTCCGGGCAAGGGAGCTTGCAAGATAGCCGGCCTGCTCAAGCCGACCGGCTGCGTGTAGGAAGGAGAAGGCCGCGCCGGTTGCCGACGCGGTCTTCGATTCGCTATGAGCGGTATCAACGAAGCGACGGTGCTGCCGAGGGTGATGATCGCGGCGCCGAGCGGGCGCAGTGGCAAGACGGTCGTGTCTCTTGGCCTGATGCGCGCCTTGCGTCGGTGCGGTCTTGAGGTGCAACCGTTCAAGAAGGGCCCTGACTTCATCGACCCGGGGTGGCATGCGGCGGCGGCCGGGCGTACGGGCCGCAACCTCGATCGCTTCTTCATGCCCCCCGATCTGTTGCGCCATGTGCTGCGCGAAGCTTCGGCGGGGGCCGATGTGTGCGTCATCGAGGCTGCAATGGGGTTCTACGACGGGCTGGACGCGCAGGGCAGCACGTCGTCGGCTGAAATCGCCAAGGCCACGGGCACGCCGGTCATCTTGGTTCTGGACGTGACGCGCATGACGCGCACCGCGGGTGCCGTGGTGATGGGTATGCGCGATTTTGATCCGGATGTGCGAATCGCCGGAGTGATCTTGAACAAAGTTCGTGGCGAGCGGCAGCGATCACTGGTGAGCGAGGTGATCGAGCGCATGTGCGGTGTGCCGGTGGTGGGCGCGGTGTCGAAGGACGGCTGCATGGGCGTGCCTGATCGCCATCTTGGTTTGGTGACGAGCGCCGAGGCAGCCGATCGCGAACGGATGCTCGATGGCATGGCCGCCCATGTGGAGCGTTGCGTGGATATGGATGCGGTGTTGTCCATCGCGCGATCGGCGTCCCCTGTGACAGGAGGGGCGCAGGGGGCGCCGATCGCGCTCGATGGATGCCGAGCCGTGACGCGAGCGGCGATCGGCGTGATGCGCGACGAGGCTTTTTCGTTCTATTATCCGGAAAACCTGGAGGCGCTGGAGCGTGCGGGCGCCCAGCTCGTTTTCGTGGACAGCATGCGTGACGCCATGCTCCCTGGCAACCTCGACGGACTGTACATCGGGGGCGGGTTTCCCGAGGAGTTTGCGTGCCGGCTTGCGGCCAACGCCGACATGCGGGTGAGCGTGCGGGAGCGCATCGAGGGCGGGATGCCGGTGTTCGCGGAGTGCGGCGGCCTGCTGTACTTGGGTCGCACGCTGACCTATCGAGGTCGAACCCATTCGATGGTGGGCGCGCTGGGCTTCGACTCGGTCATGTGCGATGCGCAGCGCGCGCACGGCTACGCACGCGGCGTGGCCACGGGGGCGGGATGGCTTTCGGCCGGCACCGTGCTAATCGGCCACGAGCATCATCACTCGACCGTGGTCGATCTGGATCCGGATTCGACGTTCGCCCTGAGCAACGAGCGCGGGCGCGGCGTAACCGGCGGCTGCGACGGCGTTTGCCGCAAGAACGTCATCGCCGGCTACCTGCATGTGAACGCGCTGGCTTCTCCTGACTGGGCTCCCTCTTTCGTGGACGCGGCGGCTCGTTTCCACGCCGCTCGCTGAGCCGCTGCCTCTTCATGGCGCGTTGCGCGTGCCCCGTCGTTTCGGCAGGCGAAGTGCGCTACAATATGGGCAATCCGTCGAATCGTCGAGAAAACAAAGGAATGCTCATGGCACTCACAGCTCCCGAAGGAACGAAAGATCTGCTCCCCGACGAGGCAGCGTTCTGGGCGCATTTCAAGGCGACGGCTGCGAACGTGTGCGGTCGGTACGGCTACGTGCCCATCGAGACGCCGCTGTTCGAGCAGACGGAGCTGTTCGTGCGCGGCATCGGGGAGGCCACCGACGTCGTGTCGAAGGAGATGTTCACGGCCATTTCCGGCCAGAACCTGGCCACGCTTCTTAACGGCGGCACCGTGAAGGCGAAAAGCCGTCTGAGCCTGCGCCCCGAGGGCACCGCCGGCGTCGTGCGCGCCGTCGTGCAGCACGACCTCGTCCCGCAGGGCGCCGCGCCCGCCAAGCTCATGTACGCCGGCCCGATGTTTCGCGCCGAGCGTCCGCAAAAGGGCCGCCAGCGCCAGTTCAACCAGGTGGGGATCGAATGCCTGGGAGCGGAAGACCCCAGCGTGGACGCCGAGGGCATCATCATGCTCATGCGCTTCTTCGCGGCCATCGGCATTCCTGCGGAAACCATGCGCCTTTTGGTGAACTCGATGGGCTGCGACGCGTGCCGTCCGGCATACCGGGAGGCCGTGCGCGCGTATATGGCCGCGCATGCGGGCGAGCTGTGCGAGGAGTGCAGCCGCCGCGCCGAGATCAACCCGTTGCGCGCGTTCGACTGCAAGAACCCCGGTTGCGCCGCCGTCATGGAGGGCGCGCCGAAGATCGCCGACCACCTGTGCGACGGGTGCCGCGAGCACTACGAGGCCGTGAAGGGGTACCTGGACGGCGCAGAGCTTGCCTATGTGGAGGACTCCACGCTCGTGCGCGGGTTGGACTACTACACGCGCACCGTGTTCGAGGTGCAGGTGACCGAGGGCATGGGCAGTCAGAACGCCATCGGCGGCGGCGGGCGCTACGACAAGCTGGCCCAGGAGGTGGGCGGCCGTCCCACGCCGGGCTTCGGTTGGGCGCTCGGATACGAGCGCTGCGTGCTCGCGCTTCAGGCGGCGGGCCATGCGTTCGCGCCGGCGGCGCGCTGCGACGTGTTCGTGGCGTGCGTGGACGATTCCGTGCGCCGGACGGCGTTCTCGCTTGTTCAGGCGTGCCGCGACGCGGGGTTGGCCGGCGAGATGGACCATCAGCACCGCAGCTTGAAGGGACAGTTCAAGCTGGCTGACAAGCTGGGGGCGGGCATCGTGGCCGTGCTGGGGCCCGACGAGGTGGCGGCGGGCCAGGTCAAGGTGCGCAACATGCGAACGCATACCGAGCGCCCGGTCGATCTAGAGGCGATGCTCGCCCTGCTCGCGCGCTTCGGCGGCGAGCCGGTGGGCGGTGCGGCTGCCGCCGTGCGCGTCGAGGACGTTTTCGGCGACGGCGATTCCGCGGTCGAAGGCTAGGCGTTCGGAGGGCGAGCGCATTCGGCGCGTTCGGCGTCGGCATCGCGTCGTACTCGGCCGCCGAGGGGGCGATGCCCGTTTCGAACGTCTCGCTGCGTAAAGGCGGTCATCGGTCGAATCGGTAAAGAACTCGGAAACTTTTATCGATATTTTACCGATTCGATGCGATACGCGCTGTTTTAAGGTGTTTGGAGCCCCGCTTGGCTGCAAATGCGGCGTCTTCGTATGGTGCGAGCGGCATTTTCCCTTCCGCCTTTGCCAATTCGGTACATTATTTGCGAAAAAGTTCGGATTTTTGACCGAACGTGCGTGGTTTCCTCCGTCCGTCGGGTGAATCGGATGAATCCGCTTCGCGAAGCGCACGCCTTCGTTGCGCGATGTTCCTTTCGCACGCTTGTTGACAGTATGCATGCTGAATGCAGGTATTGCGCATGTAAAGAAAAGAAGGTATGATGCATGCACTATGCATGAAGCGAAAGGAGCATGCCATGCCCGCCCTGCAAGTGCGCGATTTCCCCGACGATCTGTACGAACGGTTGAAGGAATACGCGGCCAGCCAGCATCGCAGCGTCGCCCAGCAGACCATCGTGGCCGTGGAGCAGATGCTCGCGCGCGCCGATGAGCCCGGATACCATTGGGACGGCGAGCGCCTTCGCTGTCCGCGCCCGCGCTACTTCGACTTCGACACCGAGGCCGCCCGCGCCGAGCGCGCCAAGAGGCGCAAGGAGCTGTTCGCAGAGATGCGGAAGCTTACATGGAAGGGACCGGAACCGACGGCGGACGAGATAGTGGCAATGGTCCGGGAAGGGCGCGAGGAGCGCACCGACCGCATCATGGAGGCGACGTTCGAATTCGGCAAGGTGCGCGAAGAGGGGGCTGTCTCATGATCGTGCTCGATTGCAATGCGGCGTTTGCCATGGTGCGCGGCACGCAGGAGGGGAAGGCTCTGGAGGCGCTGCTGCTTAAAGGGGAGGGCATCGCCGCACCCGCGTTTCTCAAGGTCGAGTTGGCGAATGTTTTATGGAAGAGCGTTCGTGCCGGCATGGTGGACCGACGCGAGGCTGACGCAGCGGCTGCGGCAGCTACGGCTTTGGTGGGGGAGTTCTTCGATGATGAGGAGCTTGTTGTCGAGGCGCTGTCCGAGGCGGTGCGACTGGGCCACCCCGTCTACGACATGCTGTACTTCGTCTTGGCGCGCAGGTTGGGCGCCACCCTGTTCACGATTGATCGGAAGCTGCAGGGCCTCTGCGCGGACAACGGCGTGAACTGCGTGTTCACGGACGACGAGTTCTAACGCATCGGGCCCGGAGCTGCGCCGGGCCCGACAGGGGGGGATGGGCTTGCGGGTGCCTACCAGGTGCCGGCGGTCAGGTTCTTGCCCAGCAGATAGCCGAACGTGGTGCAGGCGCCGCCGAGGTTGATGCCCGGCACTTTGTAGTCGTACACGTCGCCGTACATGTCGCCTACGACCGTGCCAACGCCGTACAGCCCGGGGATGGGGTCGTTGTTGGCATCGCATACGTGCATCTGGATGTCGGTGTTGAGGCCGCCGGTGATGCACAGCGTGTAGGGCTCGTTCTTGATGCCGTAGAACGGCGGCTGCTTCACCGGCAAGAGGAAGCGCTTGTCCTTGTGGAACTCGTCGTCGAGGCCCGTCTCGCAGTAGCCGTTGTACCGCTCCACCTGGGCGAGGAACTCCTCGCGGGGAAGCCCCAGCCCGTCGGCCAGCTCCTCGAGGGTGTCGGCCTTGACGGCGTTCTCGGCCATGGTGGCGTCGAATCCCGCGTACTCTTCGGTGGTGGTCCAGTCGGTGTTGGGGTCGAACAGCGCCTGGATGGCGTCGTAGACCTCTTGCGTGTCGCGCGCCTCGCCGCCCACGCGGTCGCTCTGCCAGGGCGCGGAGTCGCGCACCCAGTTCTCGTCCCAGATGAGGAACGCGCATCCGTCGGGTTGCACGCGCTGCGGGTAGGGCATGTAGCCGTACGTGCAGTTCTCGTTGGAGTAGCGCACGCCCTTCTTGTTCACGAGCAGGCCGGGGAACGTCGTGAGCGCACCTTCGGCCCACCAGCGGCACGGCAGCACCTCGTCGCCCATCGTGGCCAGCATGGGCGCGTTCGGCGTGTACTTCTGCCAGGCGGCGCCGATCCACAGCGCCAGCTTGAGGCCGCTGCCGTCGTAGACGCCGCCATAGCCGAACGGCAGCGCCATGGGGCAGTACTTCGCCACCATGTCCTTGTCCTGCGAGAAGTCGCCTGTGGCCAGCACCACGCCTTTCGAAGCGTTATAGCGGGTGTACTCGCTGTCGTGCTTCGCGACGCAGCCGGTGACGCGCCCGGTGTTGTCGCCTTCCCGGTCGAGCTGCACGGCTGTCGTGCTGTAGAAGATCCGGCCGCCGCCCTTTGTGATCTCCTCGGCCAAGGCCTCGACGACGATCTGCTGCGACGCGCCGGCCGCCTGGGCGCCCTCGGCCACGAAGGAGTGCGACACGTTGAGCGTTTTGAGCGGACCGCCGTCCCACCAGCTCGTGCCGCCGTCGCGCTGGTTGTTCTCGATGACGGCGGAGATGCCGTAGGGCGCCACCTTGTCCATGAGCCAGTTCATGGCGGTGCCGGACTCGTCGAACACAAGCCACCACTTCTCCTGGTCGAGGCGGAAGCTGTTTGCGGCGAAGATGGACTGGAAGATGGGTTCGATCTCCTCGCGGGTGAAGTCGAGGTCCAGCTCGTGGGTGAGGCGCGTGTTGAAGGCCGCGTTGGAGCCTCCGCGCGACACGGGGCCGTCGCTCGAGGCGATGAGCACGACGTCGGCGCCTTCCTCGACGGCGGACGCGGCGGTGACGAGCCCGCCCACGCCCGCGCCGATGACGAGGATCTCGCATTCGACGGTGTTCGTGATCTTGCTCTCGTCGACGGGCTCGGGCGGAATCTCGAAGTTCCACTTCGCGTTCTGGAACGTTTCGGCGTCGAGAATCAATTCTCCCTGCTCGGTCGTGGCGGCTCCTTTGGCCGCGTCGCCTTTGCCCTGCGGGGCGCACCCCGCCAGTCCAAGCGCTCCGGTGGCCGCCGCGGCGGCTCCCACGACGGTCGCTCCCTTGAGGAAGCTGCGGCGGTTCATGGGTGTTTCGATGCTCATGGTCCCTCCTCGAGTTCTTTTGTGCCTGCCCCTGCAAGGGTGGGGCGTCCCCTTCCTCGGGGCCTTTCGAGCATAGCGGCCAATTGCCGCCGCCGCATCACTCGCTTCGAGGGGCTTTTCGCTCAGCAAAGCCGCCGGTTGGGAATTCGCTCTTAAAATCACTCGAAATGCGTTATTCGCCAGGTGGTGTTGCCTCCACTATACTGACGGGGACGCGTGGCGGGAGGGCCGCGCGAAAGGGCAGGGGAGGCGCCATGCGAAACGGGATGTGCGAGCGGGGGCGCGGCTTTGCGCTCGTTGGGAGGCCGACCGTGTTCGATGTTGGCATAGGGGTGCTGTACTTCTTCACCTCGCATATGGTCATCCGCACCATGTACTACGTCGGCGTCGATCGCTCGCTCGCGGAGCTTTCGACGTTCTTCTTGATCGTCGTTTGCGCGGTCACGCTTGCGCACCTCGTGGCGAAGCCGCTTCTGCGCGCTCGGCTGTTCATCGAGTCGTCGTTCGGCGTGCCGGCTGTCAGCATGGCGGCGGCGGTTGGGGCTGTGCTTGCGCTTGTGTCTATGTTGCCCGTGGTAGGGGTGGGGTTGTTCTGGGCTTCGGGTGCGCTGTTGGGGCTTGCGTGCGGCTGGATGACCGTCATCTGGACATCGACGATTCGAGCGTCGCGCCCCGACCCCGATTCGTTCTTCGTCGACCCGTCGCTTGCGGTGGCGGTTGCCGTTTATTTTCTGTTCCGATTGGTCAGCACGTTTTCGGACGCTGTGGCCCAGGGATTTCTCCTGGCGCTTCCGCTTGCGGCCTTCGCGTGCATCGTCCAGGCCGGACGGGGGGAGGACGGCAGCGCCGTCATCGTGGGCGAGCGGGCCCAGGCGCTTCGGGTGCTCGTCGTGGTGGCGGCGGTGTTCGCGGTGGGGTGCAGCGTGATGGCGTATTTGTCGGGGCGCGAGGACGGCGTGCTTTCTTCGGGGTTGAACTACATGGCGCTGTTCGAAGCGCTGGCGGTTTTGGCCATGGTGTTCTGCAGCGGGTTGATGGGCCGCTTCGCGCGGGAGGGGTCGGCTTTGAGCGCGTGGGGGACGGCGGTGCTCACGTTGTGCGTGTGCGTTGCGCCTCTGTTCTGCATCGGGCTTGTCATGGGAGGTGCGGGCATACCAGACCGCTCGCCCGATGCATTGTGGGAGACGAGCGTGTGGGTGCTCATCGTTGCCATCTTCGCGTACGACATCCGCACGTCGCCCTATGCGGTGAAGGGGCTGGCGGTGGGTGTGATGTTCGAGGCGATGTGCGTGGGGCAGCTGGTCGTGCGCGTATCGACGTTCGGGGGGGGGGTGCCTGCTTTCGCCGTGCCTTGGTGTCGGCTTGACGTTGCTGTACTTTGCGAGCGTGTGCCGTCATGTTCTTGGCGGGGGACGGGCTGAGAAGGCGCGGTCGAAGAAGGGCGGGGCCGTGCGGGAGCCGGGTGCGGGGGATGTGGCGAACGCGGGGGATGTGGGGGATGCGGAGGGGGCGCTCCCAGAGGCTTTGCGCGCGGATGCGGAGGCGACGCGTGCGTCGGGCGCGGTGCGGACGCTGGGGCCGACGGCGAACGGCGCGGCGCTGGGGACGCTGGGGGCGACGGATGCTTCGGATGCTGCGAACGGCGCGACGGCACGCGCGGCGGCGGAGGCTGCGGGCGCGGCGGTAGGCAAGGCGGCACGCGCGGGAGGTTCTGGACGAGGAGAAGCGCGGAGCGACGGATACGGAGGCACGAGGGGCGACGGATGCAGGGCCGTGGCGGAATCGGACGACGCAGAGCGTTCGGGCGCTTCGCAGGGGGACGGCGTGCCTGCGGAGATCCTTGCATGCTGCCAGAAGCTTGCATTCGAGAACGGGCTGACCCGACGCGAGGTGGAGATCCTCGGCCTTATCGCAATGGGGCGAAGCGCGAAGTACATCGCCGATGAGCTGCATATCTCTTACAACACCACAAGGACGCACATCAGGCACGTCTACGAGAAGCTCAACATCCACGCGAAGCAGGAGCTCATCGACCTTGTGCTATTCGGGTCGAACTTGCGGTGACGCTCGCAGTGCCCCTCTCCTTGGGCGAAAGGGATTCGAGTCTGGGGATCCCGCCTGCTTTCGCGTGTCGATCCTCGACCGCTATCCGCAAACTTTCTGATCGGCACGTCCGTTTCCCTTTCCGGCTGAGCCAGATAGGGGCGCTCGGGCCGGTGGCTGCTTTGCTTGGAGCGAGGGGATGCCCGGTGAAGCCGACGCTATGCTGATCTTGTGGGGAAAGGGCATTGGGGGAGGGGGCTCGATCTGGCGGGCGCTCGGCTTAGCAGAGGCGCTCGGCCCGATAGGAGGCAGGTCCGGCGGGCGCTCGGAAAGCCCGGCGTCGCCGGGCTTTCCGAGGGAGGGAGGACAAGGGAAAGGTGGCGCTATCCGAGGAACGCCCCCACGGACTTTCCGCACTCGCGGCCGAGCGTGATGGCCATGCCGAGGCTCACTCCGGGGATAGGGGTTATGTAATCGTAGCCGAAGCGGCGGCCGCAGTCGTTGCCGGACACGTAGAGGCCGGGAATGGGTTCGAAGTTCTCGTCGAGCGCGTTCTGCTCGCCGTCGGTGATGATGCCTCCGCAGGTGACCATCGTCTCGCCGAGCACGGGGTCGAACGTGCAGGCGAAAAACGGCGGCTCCTTCACCGGGAACAGCACCCGGGCGTCGCGTCCGAACTGCTGGTCGGCACCCGCCTCGCAGTAGGCGTTGTAGTCTTCGATGGTCTTGACGAAGTTCGCCACCGCCTCGCCCTCAAGGCCCATCTGCGCGGCCAGGCCTTCGAGCGTGTCGTCGGCGATGAACTCGACCGTGGTCTGGGGTCCGCTGCCGCCCGGGCCGCCCTCGTCCTCGGCCTGCTCGGGCTCCTCGTAGGTACCCTGGTATTTGGCGTAGGCGACGTCGAGCGACTCCCGCAATGCGGCGATGTTCTCCTCGGTGGCGTTGAACCCGGCATGCTGGGGGATGGTGTACTGGCGGTATTCGGGGAAGTTGGCGTCGCATACGGCGAACTTCGTCTTGCGGGCGGTGTACACGGTGGACAGACCGCGCTGCTCCGACGTAGGGTAGAACTCGTTGCAGAAGCGCTTGCCGTTCTCGTCGATCCATACGGCCTGGGGCAGGCAGTTCATCTTGCCGGGCACCGAGAGGCCCTTCATGTTCATGCCGGGGATGGGGCACGTCTCAAGATGCGCGCCGGCCCAGTAGGCCATCTGGACGCCGCGGCCGTCGTTGGCCGACATGGAGGTGAGCTGCTCCTCGCCGACAAGCGCTCCGGCCATGTCGGGAATGAGGTCAGCGAGCATCTCGGGGTTGCCGCCGAAACCGCCGCACGCGATGACCACGGCCCGGCAGGTGAACTTGATGTTGCCGTCGGCGTTGGTGGCCACAAGCCCCGCCACCTGGCCGTCGCTCATAACGATGTAGAGCGCCTCGGTACCGAACAGAAACTCCGCGCCGTTCGCTTTCGCCACCTCGCGGTTGTAGCCGTGGATCTTCGTCTGGTTGCACTCTCCGTAGAAGCTGCACACGCTCGGCCAGAACTTCACTCCGCCCAGCTCGTCGAGCTGGTGCTCGGTTTTGGGGAAGAAGGCCGTCGTCATGGTGGCGAAGTCCTCTTCGGTCAGCTCGGACAGGTACCAGTCCATGTTCGCGCCCGAGTTCTGCGCGTATTTCATGACCAGCTCTTGGTTGGGGTAGTTGCCCGTGATGAGCATCCAGTTCTGGTAAAACTCGACCGGATCGATTTCAGGCACGCCGCGCTCCTTGAGGATGGAGGCGTTGAGCGTGCCGGCCTCGTTGCCCACTGCTGCGTACGTCTCTTCGGGCTGCTTCTCCACGAGGACGACCCGGTAGCCCTCTTCGGCGAGCTCGCGGCAGGCGGTGATGCCGGCGAATCCGTGGCCGCACACCACGACGTCGCAGTCGATCTCCTGGGCGAACTCGGTGATCTCCTCGGGCGGGGTCTTCCAGCTCGATTCCGACGTGCCGTTCGAGGCGCTTTTGCCCGATGCGTTCGCGCTCGTGCTCGATTGGGGCGCGCAGCCTGCAAGGCCTGCGCCCGCCGCCACGGCGGCGGTGGCTCCCAGGCCGAGGAACGTGCGTCGGGACAGTCCTGATCGTGTGCTCATGTTTTCCTCCCTTGCTCCTTGCCTTCTGCGGATTCGGCTCCGCGTGCTTCGGCGCGCCGTCCTCATGCGATGTGCGGTGCTTGCGCGAACGCCCATGTTCCGTTGGGCGCGCGTGCCGCGGATGGCGAGTGCGCCGTGCCGCTCGTCTTCGTGCGGGCGGCGCTTTGATCATAGGCGCGCCGCGTCGGCTTCGGAATCGCCGCGATGGGGTAATGCGCCCATTTCGGCCCTCGCGGATTTGGGGGAGCCTTTCCATCTGCGGCGATGAAAGGCGATTGGCGAGTTCGGCGGTTCGTTGCTTCCGAGGGCGCGCGGATGCGGCCTTGCTGGCTTGAGGCGCGGGCGCAAGGGGGGGCGTGGCAGAGTATGTCGATGCAGCCGCGGATGGGAAAGGCTCGCGCCGATCCCGTCGGGGAGGGGGCGAAGCGCGTCTGTCGCGCTTCGCGCGTCGTTGCAGCCGGCTCATGCCGCTGCGAACCCCTCCCCTTTTTGCGTTCATGAGACGATGCGGCAGGCTTGGAGGTGCATGCGTTCGCCATGCGTCGGGCGGTTCCCTTGCGCCGTGTCGGTTCGGACGGTGGTTGATTCGGGGTATCAGAGCGCGAGGGCGGATGCAGGTCGGCGCGCAAAGGGCAGGGTTTCGGCTATACTTGCCACGACGGGTTCGCGCGAGCGAAAGGAGGGGTCGATGCGCGTCGTACGGGAGTTCAGATTGGAATCCTTGCTGTTCGCGGCGTTCTTTTCGACATTGCCGCTCTATTCGCCGAACCTCGTCATGTTCAACGACCTGTTTCCTGCTTCGGGCGAGGTCATGCCGTGGTTCGTGAACGCGATGATGCTGTCTGCGGTGGTGACGGGGCTGTTCGTCGCCGTGGCGTCGCTGCGCAGCGGCGGAGCCGTCTTTGTGGGGTTTCCGGCTGTCTCGGCGGCAGCGGCGTTCTACGTAGGCGGGTTCGTGCTGTTCGCACTTGCGCTTGCGGTGCCGGGTTTTGGGGTGGGGGTCGTCGCCTTCGTCGCGGGTCTTGCCGTGGCGGTGGGCGTGGTGCCGCTGTGCTTGGCGTGGGGGACGTACTTTTCAGCGCTCGACATGCGGCAGGCTCTCTTCTCGCTCGCCGTGCTGGTCGGCATGGGCTCGTTGGCGGAGCTGCTGCTCTCTGCCGTGTCGATGCAGGTGGGGCTCGTAGCGTTCGCGCTTCTGCTTGTGCTGGGCGTTCTGCTGCCGCTTTGGAAGGCGCTGCGCGGCGAGCTTTCCCGCACGGTGCGTGATGCTGCGGAGGGCGAGGCGTTCGTGTCCGACCCGCTTGCTTCCGAATTGGTTGCGTCCGTTGACGGTGCGGTCGGTTTGCTGTCGAGCGCCAGGCGCATGGCGTCGGTTCTGGCCATGCCGCTCGTCGGGTTGCTCATGTTCGGCTTTCTTATGGGCGTGCGCAAGTTCATGCTGTTCGACCTCATCTACGTCGAAGCGCTTGGCGGCATCGTGGCAGCCGTCGTCGTGCTGCCGCTCAGCCTTGCGGAGATGCGTTGTCCGTTGCTGCCCCTTGTCTATCAGGTGGTGCTGCCGCTGTTCGCGCTTGCTCTCGTCGTGTTGAACAGCTTTCCGGTGGGCACGGGACCGCAGTGGCTGGCCGCTTCGGTATCGTATGTGTTCTACGGTGTCATCGGCATCTTGGCGCTGGCCAGTCTTTGCGCCATGGCTCACGCTCGCGAGTTCTCGGCACCCCTCATCTACGGACTCGTCGTGGCCGCGTTCGCCCTTGTGTCTCTGGCCGGCATTTGGTGCGGCTCGCTGCCGCTGTTCGCGTACCAGCAAGGCGGCCCGGTGCTTCTTGTGCTGAGCACGGCGTACTTCGCGTTGCTCGTGGGGGTTCCGCTTGTGGCGGCATGGCGTCGCGAGGTCGCTTTGCCGGTCGACGATGCGTGCGCGCCCGTCGAGGGTGTCGGCGTGCTGCAGGAGCGTTGCGAGCGTCTGTCGCGCGAGGGTGGTTTGTCGCCGCGCGAATCGGAGATCCTCGCGTACCTCGGTCGCGGCCACGGCATCGCGTATGTGGCGAAGACGCTCGTCATCTCTGAGAGCACCGTGCGCACGCACGTGAAGAGCATCTACCGCAAGCTGGGAGTTTCGTCGCGTGAAGAGCTGCTTCAGCGCGTCGACGAGGGATGACCTCTCCGTCGCGCTTTCTGTCCCGACCTTGTTTTTGCCCGGCGACTCCTTGCGCTTCTCGCCGAACTTTCGGCTTTTCCGCCCGTTCTCGCAGGCGCCTTGCCCTTTCAGCTCATTTTCCCGCCAGCTTTCCGCCTGCCTTCCGTCGGCTCTCTGCTCGCGTCCTCGTGCTCTTGCGTCCCGCGTCTTTCTCGCCGCCTTCGCCTCCGTTGCTCTGCGCGTAGTTTGCATGAAGCGGGAAACCCCGTTTCCCCTTGTCGGATCATATGCAGTACAATAAATGAGTTTGAGCAGCGTTCTTGCGCGCACGTTGCGGAAGGACATCGTTGAGGAGCAAGGAACCACAGATGACGGACTTCATGAACGAGTACAGCATGCACACCGCCGCGTGCGGCGAGCTGCGCAAGGCCGACGTGGGGCGCGAGGTCGTGCTCACAGGCTGGGCGTGGCACAACCGCGATCATGGCGGCCTCATATTCGTCGATCTGCGTGATCGTACGGGTTACGCCCAGGTGGTCGTCGATCCCGACTGCGTGAGCGCCGAGGATTTCGCCAAGGCCGAGCATCTGGGCCGCGAATACGTGCTGAAGGTCGCCGGCACGGTTCGCGAACGCGGCGCAGAGGCTGTGAACCCGAACATGGCAACGGGCGAAATCGAGGTTCTGGCGGCATCGATGGAGATTCTCAACACCAGTGTGACCCCGCCATTCGCCATCGAGGACGGCATCGAGACGGACGAGACAACGCGCATGAAATGGCGCTACCTCGACATTCGCCGTCCCGAGATGTACCAGGCCCTGGACCTGCGTCACAGGGTGGCTCAGGCTATGCGCAAGGTGCTCAACGAGCACGGCTTCCTCGAGGTGGAGACGCCGATCCTCGCGAACTCTACGCCTGAGGGCGCGCGCGACTACATCGTGCCGAGCCGTCCGAACCCGGGCTCGTTCTATGCGTTGCCGCAAAGTCCGCAGCAGTTCAAGCAGATGCTCATGGTGGGCGGCATCGAGCGATACTACCAGATCGCGCGATGCTTCCGCGACGAAGATCTGCGCGCCGACCGCCAGCCCGAGTTCACGCAGCTCGACGTGGAGATGAGCTTCGTCGAGCAGGAGGACATCCTGGGCCTGACCGAGGACGTCATGGCGGAGGTGCTGGCGGCGGCAGGGGTGGAGCACGAGTTCCCGCTGCCGCGCATGTCGTACGCGGAGGCGATGGAACGCTTCGGCTGCGATCGTCCCGACACGCGTTTCGGCATGGAGCTGGTGGATCTCACCGACATCGTGAAGGACACGGGTTTCAAGGTGTTCTCGAGCGTGGCGGCTTCCGGCGGCGTCGTGAAGGCCATCAACGCGAAGGGTGCGGGCGATTGGAGCCGCGGCGAGGTGGAGAAGCTGGCGGACGTTGCGGCCGAGAACGGGGCCAAGGGCATGGCCTGGGTGGCCTTCACCACCGACGGGCAGGAAAAGAGCCCCATCAAAAAGTTCTTCACCGACGATGAGTGGGCGGCGCTCAAGCAGGCTATGGACGTGGAGCCGGGCGACCTCGTGCTGTTCGCCGCCGACACGTACGCGGTGGCGAGCGCGGTGCTCTCCGCGCTGCGCTTGCGCATGGCCGAGCTGCTGAACGTGCCGCGCGAGGGCCATAGCCTGCTGTGGATCGTCGACTTCCCCATGTTCAAGTACGACGAGGAGGAGAAGAAATACGCCGCCGAGCACCATCCTTTCACGCAGGTGCGCAAAGAGGACCTCGACAAGATCGAGAGCGATCCGCTCGCGTGCGGCAGCTACTCCCACGATCTGGTCATGGACGGTTACGAGGCGGGAGGCGGCTCCCTTCGTATTCACAGCGCCGAGCTGCAGCGTCGCGTGCTGCGTCGGCTAGGACTTTCCGATGAGGAGATCGATGAGAAGTTCGGCCACCTCATCCGTGCGCTCGAACTGGGCGCGCCGCCCCACGGCGGCATTGCGCTCGGCCTCGACCGCATCGTCATGTTGTTGGCTGGCCGGTCGTCCATCCGCGATGTCATCGCGTTCCCGAAGACGAGCTCGGCGAGCGATCCGATGACGGGCGCGCCGAGCGCGGTGACGGCCCGCCAGCTCAAAGAGGTGAGCCTGCGCACGCTGTAGGACGTGGCCGAGAAAGGCTCCCCTCCGCTGCGGAGGGGGCGTCGGGGCCGTCTTCGCTTGCCTTCGCCGGCTTTTCGTGCCTGGGGCCGACTCCCGCGGGAGTCGGCCCCTTTTTCTTTGTCGACTTCAATCTGCTCGAGTGCGTCTCCGCATGCAAACGGCTCGTTGCCCGTTCTGCATGCGGAGACGCGCGGAGGGGGCCGACTTTGTGCAGAAGTGGCCTTTCTCGTGATGGCGGTTTCCCGCCCGGCGCTCAAGGGCGGTCGTGCGCGCGTCGGCGCTCGTTTGGGAAACGGCAGGGCGCGCTGTGTTTCGCCCATGCCGAATCACGGCGGAAAGCCGCTCGGGGCCGATGCTCCAAAATCGCGGTGCTCTTGCGAGAATGCATCGTCCCTTGCAAGGGCGGCGAGACCGTTGCGAAGGGCGTCGTCGCTTTCGATCCGGCAGCCTCCTTCGATCGACGCCTGCTCAATTATGAGCACTCATTGAAAATAAAGTATCAATTCAATATCATTTATACCTGCAAAAGCGATTTTCGCTATGGAAAAGCCTGGGGAAGGGGAATGTGCTTCGCTCCTATCTGGGCATGATAGGAAGGATGATGGAATGAAGCGTATCAAAATGGCGGCGATGTTCGCGTGCCTTGCTGCCGTACTCGCCTGCGGGCTTTTGGCTTGCTCGCCAGCAAAAAGCACCACGCCGATGGTCGAGGCGAGCATCACGAGGACGTTCATCGTCGACACCTACGATGGCACCATGCTGGTGGTCGACCTCGACGTGAAGAACAATTCCGAGATGAGCATGCCTGCCGGTATGGTTGGGCTCACGTACGCGAAGGCCTCGCAAAACGGCCAGCAGCTTTCGTCCGGGTTCCTGTCTGATGACGTGCCCGGCGCGCTTGCTTCCGGAGGGGACGCCATTGCTCCGGGCGGCTCGGGAAAGAACCAGGCGGTGTTCGTGCTTTCCCAGCAGGACGGCACGGTTGACTTCAAGATTGAGGCCGAGACGACCGACTACTCCAACGTCGTCGAAGTTGTCTCTCAGAGCATCGATCTGGCCTCCGTCGAGAAGGTTCAGTCGGAGCCCGAGTTCGATGTGACGGTGGACGATGTTTTGGTGACCGACGACGGCGAAGGGAAGAACCTTCTCGTTTTGGAGATGACGTTCACGAACAACTCCGATTCTGCTGCCTCGTTCGGCTCGCTGGTTCGGCCGGCGCTTTTCCAGAACGGCGTGGAGCTGAAGTCGGGGTATCTGCCTTACAACCATCCCGCCTACGACAACGAAAGGTCGAGCAACACGTACACGGATGTGAAGCAAGGTGCGAGCCTCGCCGTGCAGGTCGCTTTCGAGCTGGTGGATGCTGAGACTCCGGTCGAGATGGAGCTCATCGACGCGGCAAGCTTCGATCAGCGCGTGTTCCTGGACAAGACCATTGAGGTTGGCACTTCCACCCCTGCTCCTGAAGCGTCGGCGTAAGGAGCGTCGACATGGATCGAAACGATTTCGAAAAAGGGAAGCCTTCCGCCTCGAACGGCGAGGAAGAGAGTGTTTCGGGCCAATCGATGCCGCTCGATTCGACGGCCCAGCAGGGAGAGGTCGGCTTAACCGATTCCGTTTCGGGCTCTTCCACGGCAAGCGAGCGGACGTCCTCGGGATCTGATGCGTCAGCCTCCGGTGACTCCGGAGAGGTCGCTCAGCCTTCGGCTCCGGCGGCGCCCCCTGCGGTGTCTGCGGCTCCCTCGTCGCCCGCGCCCCCGGCGCCCCTCGAGTCGTTTCCGGCGGCCCCTGCGGGCGAGCCTCTTGCGGCTTCGGAGGCGCCCGCGGCGCCCCCTGCGGTCCAGGAGGCTCCCGCGTCGCCTGCTCCCTCGGCACTCTCTGAGGGCGAGCCTCTTGCGGCTCCGGCGGCGCCCGCACCCTCCGCGCCGTCCGATGCGGCCTCTGAGGTGCCCGTGCCCCCGGCGCCTCCGGCGGGAGGGCCCTTACCTCCTCCCCCTGGCCAACCTGCGGTCGGGCAATTTGCGTCTCCGACTCCCCCGGTGCAAGCAAAGGCGAGTCGCAAGAAAATGATCGTGGCGATTGGGGCGTGCTGCGCGACGTTGGTCGTCGTGGCGGTGGGAGTTTTGGTTTGCGTTCAGAGCGGTGTTTTTGCGGGACCCGAACAGCAGGGCTTTGACCCGGTCGCAACGCAGCCCTCTGGTCAGGAAGAAGAGACGGGCGATGCGCCGTCTTCCTCTGCTGATCAGGCGGAGAAAAGCGAAGAAGAGGGCGAAGGCGACGTGATAGTGGCGGGAAGCGTGGACACGTCGAGCAAGTACTCGCTTGAGGTGCCAATGGCGCTCGTAGGAGCTGAAAGCTACTCTGACGTGCCGAAAGTCATTCTAGTGTGCGAATTCGCGAACAATTCGGACGAGCCGATGTCTTTCGGATCGGCCCTGTCTTCCATGGCGATGCAGGGGGGCCATGAGCTCAAAACCTCGTATCTGCAGGGGGCGAGCTCGTACAACTACGAGAGGATCGAGCCGGGTCAAACCATGCCGGTCTTTCTCGTGTGGGAACTGAACGATGCCGAATCGGATATCAGCATCACGATGGTCGACCAGAACCACTATGCCAAGGAAGTCGTTTTCGAGCAGACGTACACGGTGGAAGAGCTGGTGGCTAACAGCGTGCAGTTCGTTGAAGAGTACGGCTACCTCATCGAGGGAGGACAGGATGCGGTTGCCGTGTAGATCGCGAGATCGTTGAACGGAGCGAGCGCTGGCTGAAGGGCGGGGCTGCGATGGAGGTCGCGGCTCCGCCCTTCGTTCAATCCGGACTGCCTTTTGCGTCGCGCGACGAAGGAGCGCGTCCGGCAGGCGGAGAGGCTGCAGGGTTGCGGCAGCTGACCGCCGAACTTGCAGGGTCGCTCTTTACCGAACGGACTCCAAGGGCGTGCGGTCGTGTCCGATGCGCTCGAGCTTGCGCTTATCGGTGTCGGCCATGCCTTGGCCGGGATCCTGGCGCTTCTCGTGCTGCGGGTCGTTCGGGTCGATCCAGATGCGCTCGGCCACCGGTGCCCATTCGGCGATGGAGGGGGCGCACTTGTCGCAGAACGCGCGTGCATCCTCTTGCTTGTGCAGGTCGGTCGACTTCGCGCCCGTCGCCTCCACCATGTCGGCCAGAACGCCCTCGTTCTCCAGGATAGGGCAGGGGCGCAGCAGGTTGTCGTTGAACGGCTGGCCTTCGTAGTAGGCCATGAAGAGGGGCGAGCGCAGCGCGTCGAGCAGCGAGACCTCGCGGATGTTCGCGTTGGAGTAATGGGCGAACACGCACGGCTCCACGTCTCCCGCCGCGTTGATGTGCAGGTAGCGCCGCCCGCCAGCGATGCAGCCGCCCACGAACTCGCCGTCGTTTTGGAAGTCGAGCGTGAACAGCGGCTTCTCCTCGCGCATGGCGCGGACGAAGCGGTAGAGGCGTTCGCGCTGGTCGGCGCGCACCATCAGCTCCGTGGGGGCGTCCGCGCCGACGGGCATGTAGGTGAATATCCAGCAGAACAAAACGCCCTGGTCGATCATCCAGTCGAAGAACTCTTCGGAGGCGATGGAGTCGGCGTTGGCGCTGGTGTAGCAGCAGGACACGCCGAAGGGCAGGCCGTGGCTCTTGAGCAGTCTCATGGCGCGGCCCACTTTGGCGTAGGTGCCAACGCCTCGGCGCGCGTCGGTGGCCTCCTCGAAGCCCTCCACGCTGATGGCGGGGATGAAGTTCGCCACGCGCAGCATGTCCCGGCAGAACTCCTCGTCGATGAGTGTGGCGTTCGTGAACGAGAGGAACGTGCAGTCGGGGTGCTCCTCGCACAGCTTGACGAGGTCGCGCTTGCGCACGAGCGGCTCGCCGCCCGTGTAGATGTAGACGTATGTACCCAGCTCCGTGCCTTGGCGGATGATGGAGTCCAGCTCGTCGTAGGAGAGGTTCTGCTGGTGGCCGTATTCGGCGGCCCAGCAGCCGGTGCAGCGCAGGTTGCAGGCGCTCGTGGGGTCCATGAGGATGGCCCAGGGGATGTTGCAGCGGTACTTATCGCGCATGGCCTCCTGCTTGGGCCAGGCCAAAAGGTTGCCTTCGATGAGAAACGTCTTCACCAGGCGGTCGCGCACGGCGGGGTTCGTGTCTTCGAGCGCGCGCATGATGAGCCGGTACCAGTTGTTCTTCTGCTCGATGGCGGTGCGAAACGCGCTGCGTTGGTTGGGGAACAGGTCGGCTGGCGCCACCTTGTCGAGCAGATCCATGATCTTGGCGGCGTTGGGTTCGGGATCGGCGAGGAAGTAGTCGAGGGCTTTCTCGAGCGCGGCGCGCTTTAACCGTTCGGTGGCTTTCATCGTCTGCCTCTTTTCCGTGCGATGTCCGGATGCGTTCTCTTCGCTGGGTCCCTTTCGGATTCGCTCATGATAAGACGAAGCGGGAGGGCGGCTCCCGTTGGGCGCGGAACCGTTGCTCATGTCATGGAACTGAAACGTTCGGGGCGAGCGCGGTGAGGAAAGGGCCGCACGGGTTCGACTGGCGACCTCCGCGCAAACGCCCCGTTCATGGAGTGCTCCTTTTCCGTCGTCTCAAGTTTTCTTGACGACGAGGGACCGAAGATAAAATGGACGCGTCGGCTAAAAGACCGCAGTTTTCGGGTAGGGTCATTGAAGATGGGCCATGTTGGACAATAGCAAGGAGGGGTTGATCGGGGACGTTTCATAATCGCGGCGCTGCTGTTCGTGCCCGGCGCGGTCGGCCGCATCTCGCTGTTCGCGTTTGCTTCGGGCGACACCGATGCGGTCGGCTCGTTCCCATGGCGACCGGCGGAGTCGTCCTGGCGGCCCTCCTTGCGTTCGAGGCGTTTCTCCTGCGATCCGGAGGTTTCAGATCGCCTTGCTCGTATCCTGCGTCCTCCCTTTGTCGTCGAAAGATGCGGGCAAGTCGGTTCTTCGCGAAAACAGCAGCGCTGCGAGCAAAGGGGCCGTGTATACAAGAGGTAGCGCGTATCGCGCCATAGCCCAAGGGGATATGATCAAAAGCGCAAGCGAAAGGGCCACGGGAACGAAGGCGGGCAGCAGGTGTCGTTTGCTCGCGAATACGCCTATGGCGGCGAAGAGCGGTAACCAAGATGCCCAAAAACCCAGTCCGAAGGTCCATCCGATGATCGGCACGGCTGTCGCAGCCGAAAGGCCCTCGTGAAACGACCTCTTTCCTTCGTCGAACGACGGATTCCTCTGAATGTCCAATCTGCTTGCCGCTTCTTGGGCGGCGGGCTCGTCGGGGATATCCTCGAGGTAGTATGCGATATCTTTGGGTGCCGCATCGTCGTAGTAAGTGAACTCTGCCGCAGGACAGAAGAACGGCATGGGGACGATTCCGATGGCGAATGCATAGGTGGCGGGGTGCTTCATTCCCATTTCCAACCAAGTGATGAGATAGCGGATGATGTCTTCGGAATGAGCATCGGTTCTCTGAAGAGCTTTGACGGGGTCTTGCGTCGAGAAATCGTATGTTTCGGCAAGTTCGTCGTAATGGAGGACCGCGTCGATGGCCTTGCGCTCGTCAGCAGTCACTTCATCGCCGTGTCGGAGGACGTAGGCGGCAGTGGCTTGATAAAACGTTCCAAGGGCTTCGTGGCTCGAACTGCCCACTACTCCTGCAGCGGGATAGACGGCGAAGGGGAGCACGACGAATGCGACAAGCGCGGGGGCGAAGAAGGCGACGGCGAACGCCTTGATGGCGCGCCGGTATATGAGCGCTTCGAGGATCGCGGTAGCGAGCACAAGATAGATGCCAGGGTTTTTCGTGCAGGAAAGGGCTATGCCCAGAAAGGCGTACAGCGCGACGAAGCGAGTTTGGAATAGAGCTGCTGCCCGCGTTCGCACAACTTCGATAACGCACAGGAACCAGAGGATATACAGCCAGCTGAACATAGAGTCATTGAGGCAGCTGATCGCATACAAAGGGACGAAGGGGAAGAGGGCGCAAAAAGCCAGCGAGGCTATTCTCAGTTTCCAGGGGGCATTCAGTTTCGCCATGAAGCAGCACGCTGCCGCAAGCGATGCCGCCGTGCAAATGCTTTGCAATGCAACGAAAACGAAAATCCCCGCCGCTTGGCTGCCTAACGCGTCCCCTGCGAGAAGGAATCCTCCGAGAATCCACGTGTGGACGATGGGTTTATGGGCGCTGAAGGATCCGGTTTCTTCGAGTGGCGAGATCATGGGAAGGGCTCCCGATCCGAGACACTGCGTGAGCGACCATAGGGGATCATAGGTCAGTATGCCAGGTGCGTAGATGACGAGGTAGGGCAACCAGCATGCAAGGATGACGAGGGTGCAGCGCACGATGGGCCGATGCGAGAATTCACCTACGAGGCGCATGACGACAGGGGGAATGTTCGTCTCCGGCGATGCGCCACCTGCAGGAGACGCTGCATCTTCTTTTTTCAGGCGTGCGAAGAGGGTTGCCAGCAGTGCTGTTAGGGCTGCGGAGCAGAGCAAGGCAAAGGGGAGGGCGTCCGCCAATTGGGAAACGAGATGATCGTCGAATGCAAGGGAGCCCGATTGGTACTGGGCCCAGCCGATGGTTCCGAATATTCCGGTAAAGGAAAGAAAAACCGAAAGTAAGGCAGTGAGGGTGCGCGCTGGAATGCTTAACTGCCGGATGTCGCAAAGAAGCGATAGCGATATGCGCTTGAACGCCAAAATGCCCCTCCTTCTGTGAGATGGGTTGGATTCTAGCATAAAGGCCTCTCCTTTTTCGGGTTTGCTCAGGGCGTTCTCCTGCTGCCGCTTCCGTTGCTCTCCTCCTTGCAACCTTTTGCGGGCAAGGGTCTTTGACACCCGGTTTGGGACAAGGGGGTTGGCGGTTGGGGCTTTGGATGATGTCGGGACGGGCAGCCTCTACGGGCTGAAACCGTTCGGTGCCAAGCCGATGGGCGAACGTGTCCGTGCTGGTTCGCTATATGAATGGCGCCATGCACCTTGCCTAAAGGGAAGCAGGAAGGTTTTCGGCGTCGACCGGGCTTATGCCTCAAAGCATTTGAAGAGTATATCCGAAACAGGCGAGCTTGATGAAATAGCGCATGTGGAAAATGCATGCATCGGCTCATCGGGAGGAGCGCATGCGCGGTCATTTGCGATCTCGATGCGATCTTCGCGGTGGGCTGTCGTGGGAGTTCTCTGAGGGCGACGCGCTTTTACCGATGGACGCGGCTACGATCGGGAATATCGTGAAGGGTCACGCTCTGGTCGGCAACACGCTCAAGAGATGAGCGCCGTTCGAAAAGGATCTCTGCGACGAGCTCGTCGTTCGGATCCTGGGCATTTCGTGCAAGAGCGACCTCTCATGATCCTCGAAGGCGGGTCGTGCGCTGAGCGACCCGTATTTGCCTTGCGTGACGGCGGAGCCGTGGGATGGCATCGTCGAGGAGGGGGATAGCGCGAACCCCGGGCGCACCGAGAAGATGCGTTTCGGAAAGTGCAAGAAGGACGACGCGCATCCCAAGGGCGAGGATGTCACCGTGCTGTGCGTTTCTGAGAACATGGTGCTGCGCAATATTCCCGAGCGTGCGTATGATTACGTGGTTAATGGAAAGAGCGCCATCGGGTGGCTGATGGATCGCTACCAGGTGCGCACTGACAAGGCATCCGGCATTGTGAACGACCCCAACGATTACAGTGACGACCCCCGCTACATCGTCGATTTGGTGAAACGTGTGGTGCGCGTGTCGATGGAGACGTTGGAGATCGTGGGCGGCCTTCCTCCGCTTAACGAGAAGCCTCAACCCGACGATTGGCCTTTGGCGTGGAGGATGGAGGGCTGAAGGAGCGAGGGATCTCTGTAGGGGGCGCCTTGCATCCGGGTTTCTCGACGTGCTTTTGCGTTTGCTTTCGCGCTTGTCTGTGTGTGCTTTTGGTTGCCCGTGCGGGAGGGGGCGGCAAGCGGCTGCTCCATCGTCTATACTAGTGGCTCGCATGCGCTGCATGCGTGAGAGTATCTCGGATGGGCCGGGGCGGCGCCATGTTCCGAACCTGGTCAGGTCCGGGAGGAAGCAGCCATAAGGGACCGCTGGCGAGCGCCCCTGCCTATCCGAGATACTTTTGTGTGCGGGGGACGCGTGCGGCACGAGGGCCTTCGCGCCGAGTTCGGCGCGCGTCGCGCGTCCGGAAGTTGAAAGGCGTTCATGGATATCATCGATTTCTTCGTCAACTTGCTGTCCGACCCGCGGGGGGCCATCGCCGGGTGGATCGCCGCGCTCGGCGCGGGCGCGTATCTGCCTATCTTTCTCATCGTGTTCGTGGAGACGGGCGTGGTCATCATGCCGTTTCTTCCGGGCGATTCGCTCCTGTTCACTGCGGGCATCTTCGCGGCCGATGACGGCGGGCTTGCCTTGATGGTGCTGCTGCCGGTTGTGTGGGTGGCCGCCATCCTCGGCGACACGTGCAACTACTGGATCGGACGCGAGTTCGGCAAGCGCATCATCGATTCGGGCAGGGTGAAGGCAATGACTCCCGAGCGCATCGAGAAGACCGAGGGGCTTATCAACAAGTACGGCCCGCTCGCCATCTTCCTCGGGCGGTTCTTCCCGTTCATTCGCACGTTCGTTCCGTTCTTCGCCGGGTTCGGGCACATGCACTACCGCAAGTTCCTTGTGTTCAACGTGCTCGGCGCGCTTGTGTGGTCGACCATCTTTATCCTGCTGGGCTACTTTTTCGGCGGCATTCCGTTCGTGCAGGAGCATTTCGAGCTCGTTATCGTGGGGATCGTGGTGATCTCGCTCATTCCCGCTATCGCTGGCGCAGTGAAAGCGAAGATGGGGATGGTGCGGACGAAGCGAGCCGGGGAAAGCGGCGACGTCGAGTAGCGCGCTCGCGTTGTCGCACGTGGGCGACGCGCTTCGCGGGGCGGTCGTCTGCGACATGCGCAAGGGGGCGGCGTAGGCGGTATCGTGTGTTGCGCGCTGTCGGCCATGGCGAGCGAGGTGGCGTTCGGCTGTCGTGTTGGTATCCGTCTTTGTCGTGCGCTGCGGCGCGTTTGGCAGTCTCTCCCTTCATCGTCGTTCGTCTTTTCGTGGGCGGGAGGGATGGGCGCCGATGTACCGTTCCCGCGCGTGCTGCTGATGCTGTGTGGTTGGCCGCACTGCGTGTCTCTCTGCTCAGTTGCCGATATAATGGTGGAAAACTGACGAATCGGATTGCGACGCCCGCCGTCCGGCTGCACGCGCGTGGAGGATGACGTTCCCATGTCGGAAGCACTGTACAGGAAATACCGGCCGCAGATATTCGAGGACGTGGTCGGCCAAGAGCATATCGAGCGCACCATCAAAAACGCCATCGAGCAGGACAAGGTGAGCCATGCCTACCTGTTCACGGGCCCGCGCGGCACCGGCAAGACCACCACCGCGCGCCTTTTGGCGAAGGCGCTTTTGTGCGAGCACGGCCCCACGCCCGAGCCCGACGGCACGTGCGAGGATTGCGTGATGATCGCCGCCGGCGAGCATCCGGACGTCTACGAGTTGGACGCCGCGAGCCGCACCGGCGTTGAGAACGTGCGCGAGGAGATCATCGGTCGCGTGCAGTTCGCCCCCACGCGCGGGCGCTACAAGATCTACATCATCGACGAGGTCCACATGCTTTCGACGGCGGCGTTCAACGCGCTGCTCAAGACACTCGAGGAGCCGCCGAGCCACGTCGTGTTCATCCTGGCCACCACCGATCCGCAGAAAGTGCCCGAGACCATCCACTCGCGCTGCCAGCGCTTCGACTTCCGCCGCATCTCGCAGGAGGCGCTCGTCTCGCGGCTTGGCGCGGTGTGCGTGTCGGAGGGTGTGGAGTTCGAGGGCGAGGCGCTCGACCTTGTCGCGCACCGGGCCGAAGGCGGCATGCGCAACGCGCTCACCTCGCTCGAGCAGCTCATCGCGTTCGGCGAGGGGAAGGTCACGTTGGAAGTGGCCGAGCGCATGCTTGGCGGGGTGGATGCAAACGACCTTGCGGGAATCGTGCGGGCCATCGGCACGCGCGATGTGGCGGCGTGCTTTCGCTGGACGGCGGAGTTCGTCGAAACGGGAGCCGACCTCGCTCAGTTCACGCGTGACCTCGCCGAGCACGTGCGCAACCTGTATGTGCTGTCGCTTGCGGGTTCCGACGTGCCTCTTGAGGTGAGCGATGCCGTGCGTCGCGAGCTGGCTCACGAGATGCAGTGGTTCGGCCCTGATAGGCTTTCGCGGTTGCTCGGCGTGTTGGGCGACCTCTCGGCTGAACTCAAGACGTCCACGAACCCGCGCCTGTCGTTCGAGATCGCGCTCACGCGCATGGTGCGGCCCGATTCCGACCTGACGCTCGAGGCCCTGGCCGAGCGTGTGGAGGCTTTAGAGAGCGGATATTCGGCGGTTGCCCACGTGTCGAGCGTGCCCGCCAGCGTGCCCGGGAGCATGCCGGCAGGTGGGCCGGTCGGCATGCCCGGGGGCGGAGCTGCGGGTGCGCCGACGTCCCCTGCGGTGCCGACGGAGGGGCCTTCTTCCGGTTCGACTGCGACGGGGCGCGCGGATGGCGAAGCGCCTGCGCCTGCGCAGGATGGCGTCGCGGCGCCGCTGGCTGCGCGGACGCATGCGGAGCAAGCGGGTTCGGCCTCCCAGGTTGTTCCGACGTCGGTGGCCGCAACGCCTCGGCCCGCTTCGCAAGACGAGGCGAGGCCTCCGGCATGCGAAGCGGCTTCCGCTCCGGCGTCAGTTACGACCGCGTCCGCAGCTGCCGAGGGGGGAGCCCTGTCCTCGACGCTCGCTGCCAGCTTCCAGAACCCTGCCTCCCTGCAGCGCATATGGCAGGCGACGCTCTCGGCGCTCAAGAAGAGCAAGGCTGCTTACGGCGTGCTGTTCCTCAACACGAAGGCCGTCTACGATGCGAGCAAGGGCTTGCTACGCATCGATTTTCCCGCGGAGAACGCGTTTGCGTTCAAAGCGGTGCAGAAGCCCGAGGTGCGCGAGGCAGTGGGCCAGGCGCTTGCCCAGGCATGCGGCGAGGCGGTGCCATTTTCCTATGCCCAGGGCGGAGCAGTGTCCGTTCCGGCGACGGCCCCTTCCGCTCCGGAGCCGGTTCGGACTCCTGTGGCTGCGGATGCCTCGACTTCCCCAGCCGTAGGAGCCGGGCAGCGGCTGCCGGCGTCGGACGGCGCATCCGGCCGTTCGCCTTCCCAACGGCAAAACGCCGGCCTCGCGGAGGGTGCGGCGACGGGCGCGAAGGCGTCGTCTTCCGTTCCTGCGCCTATGGCCCCGCCCGTTCCTGATCCGGCACCGACGGTACCCGCCCCTGCTCCTCCGTACGATGTCGTGCCTTACGATGACGAAGTCGTTCCTTACGACGACTATCTTCCTCCCGAGGCCGAAGCGGATGCGGTTGCGCCGAGTCTGCCCGAAACCCCGAGGGGTTCGATGCCGTCTGTCCCTGCGTCGACTGCGAGCGTGGGAGCCGCGACGGACCGGAGTTCGTCGAGTGCGGACGCTTCGCCGTCGCCGGACATGCCTACGCCATCGAGTGGCTCTGCTTTCGCGGTGCCCCCTGCGGCCCCTGACGCGCGTACGTCGGCCACGCCGGCAGTGTCGTCGGGCTCGCAGACGCCCGACGATCTGCAAGCCGTGCTCGAAGCGGGGTTTGGGCAGGGCGTCGTGGTCGAAGAAGTGAGAGAGTAGCGTTCGACGGCCGAAGAGGGCCGGCCGAAGCAAACAGAGACAAAACGAGAGAGAAGGAGTGTTTCCCATGGACATGAAGAAGATGATGAAGCAGGCTCAGCGCATGCAGGCCGAGCTCGCGAAGGCGCAGGAGGAGATCAAGGACCTCACGTTCGAGGCCACGGCTGGTGGCGGCATGGTGAAGGCGGTCGCTACGGGCGACATGGCCATTTCCAGCATCGTCATCGATCCCGAGGCGGTTGACTCCGAGGACGTCGAGATGCTGCAGGACATGGTGGCTGCTGCTGTGAACGAAGCGCTGAGGGGTGTGTCCGAAATGAGCGCCCAGCGCCTGAGCGCGGCCACGGGCGGCGTGAGCATCCCCGGTCTGATGTAGCGGGAGAGGTTTGCCATGTATGCAGCGCCGTCCATCCAGAAGCTTCTTGACGAGCTGGAGCGTCTTCCCGGCATCGGACCAAAGTCGGCCCAGCGGATAGCCTACTGGATACTGAACGCCGACAAAGCGACGGCGCTGCGCCTTTCCGAAGCTATCGCGGAGGTGAAGGACCAGGTGCGTTTCTGCGACCGGTGCTTCAATTACGCCGAGGGCGAGCTGTGTGAGATATGCCAGTCGCCCAAGCGCGATGCGCGCACAATCTGCGTGGTCAGCGAGCCGCGCGACATCCCGCCCATCGAGCGCACCGCCGTCTACGACGGCGTGTACCACGTGCTAGGCGGCGCGCTCTCGCCCATGGAGGGCATCGGCCCCGACGATCTGCGCATCGTCGAGCTGATGAAGCGCCTGTCTTCCGGCGAGGTGACCGAGGTTGTGCTTGCGACGAATCCCAATGTCGAAGGCGAGACAACGGCCGCCTACCTCGCGCGCCTCATCAAGCCTCTTGGCATTCGCGTCACCCGTCCCGCGAGCGGCCTGCCCGTGGGTGGCGACCTCGAGTTCGCTGACGAGGTCACCCTCGGTCGCGCTATCGAAGCCCGTCGCGAGGTTTAGAGGGGCGGAGAGCCCTGCGCGCCACGGCCGTGAGGCGAGGCTAGCGATCCGAAGTTCTTGAGGAAAGGACCGGCCCGGAGGAGGGAACCTCCGGGCCACAAGGAGGAGATGATGCGGCGTCTCTTCGACATCGGCTCTGCTTCAGGGGAAAGCAGAAGCGAACCGAAAGGACGGGGGTTCCTTCGATTGCTGGCCGCATTATAAAAGCCGAGGCTGAAAACGATATGGGGTGCGCGTGATCGCTTCGTGGATTGCTGTCGTCAAGAGCAGAGAGCAGGTGAATCTCTTCTGCTTTTGCGAGGATTCGCCAAATGCCATTTGAAGGCTGCGATGCCGATAGATGCAATTCTTATTGCGCATGTGATCGTGTTCGCAGATGTGACGACGGTTAAGTATCGTGGCGCGTGGGGCAAGGAGGGCAATGGCGTGCGGAGAGGCGGGGAGCCGTCGCGCATATTCGAAACGGGGAGGGCTTATGCTTGGGCAGAACGTCTGGTCGCGTGCAGACGCGGTGTGGCGTCATGTGGTGGAAGACTTTGCGTCATGGTTGGCGTTCGCCAGCCTCCTCTCGTGGATGTTCGGGCTTTACTGGAGCGACCTCTCTTCGTTTTCGGGTGCGTCGGAACCCTTCGGACTTCTTGAGGTTCGTTCGCTATGGCTTGCGAGCGAAGCGGTGACGCTGCTGGTCGTTTCGTTTGCGTTGCGCTCCCTGTTCTTGCGCGTTCTTCCGTTTGCCTTCGGTTTCGGCGCGTGTCTGCTTGCGGGGACGTTGGTGGTGGTGTTCGTTCCTGCGGATTTTTCTTTCGGGTTCGCACGTCTTGTTGGCGTCGTGCTGACCGGGATGGGAAGCGCTCTGCTTTTGTCGTTTGCAGGGGTCGTGCTTGCGCGAAAAGGCTCGAAGGTGTTGCTGATAGATGTGGCGATCGCCTTGTTTGCAGCTTCTGCGCTTGATGCCGTGTCCGTGCTGTTACCCAGGGAGCCCCGTTCGATCTTGGTGGCGCTTCTGCCTATCGTGTGCGTACCGTTTGCGGTTTCTGCAGGGCGACGTGCGCTTGCGTCGGAGGGCTTTCGGTCCTCCCTTGCCGTTGGGCGTTCGCACGGCCTTAACACGGCGCGCGTGGTCGCGCTGCCCCTGGTGGTGGGGCTTTCCTTCGGGCTGATGCAACGCTTGGCGGGGGGAGGTCGCGATGTTGGAGGACAGGCCGATGTGGCGACGATCCTGTCGTTCGTGTTGTCGGCGGCGTTTATAGCGCTTGCGGCGCAGATGCTCGAATCGCGCGGTCTTGTCAAGCTTGTGTGCTTTGCGGCCATTCCGGTTATGGGTGTGGCCTTCGTTGCGCTTCCTCTGCTTTCCGATGCCTGGGAAGCGATTCAGGCGCTTTGCATCGTGGGGTTCAACAGCTTTTATTTCATGGTGTGGGCTTTGTGGTCGGACGAGGCTGGCGTGTCGCCTCGGCATTTTGTGATCGGTTTGTTCGCGTTAGTGGGCGCTGAAGGCCTTGGGCTTGCCGTTGGTGCGCCTGTCGTTGCGGCGACGAGCGGATCGGAGTCTGCAGTGGCCGTGGTGTCCCTCGTGGCGGTGTACTCTCTGCTGATGTCCGCTATCTTTCTGCTTGATCGTTCTTCAAAGGCCCAGAGGACCGCTCCTTTCGCCTCGACATCCTCTCCGACGACAGACGACGAGGACATGGATGTCGGTCGGTTGTGCGTTGGTTTGGCTGAGCGCTGCGGCTTGTCGGCCCGCGAAGCCGAAGTGCTGGAGCTGCTTGCCCGAGGCAGAAACCGAGCGTATGTTTCCCAAGCTCTTTTCATATCGGACAACACCACGCGCACCCATATGAAGAACATCTATCGGAAGCTGGGCATTCATTCGCAGCAAGAGCTCATCGATCGCGTCATGGAGGGGGAGCCGAAGGAAAAGGGCATCGATGCCTAGGCGGGGGAAAGGCGTCTTGAGCCGCAGGAGCTCGGCGTGGTGCCGAGCTCCGTTCGCTGTCGTCTCTGAACAGCCGACCCGGATGGCTGACCGGAGAGTGGCGCGAGATCGTTAGGCTTCCTCTTCGGCAAGCGCATTTTCTCCGGCGCTGCGACCGAATGCGAGGGTCGAGAGGATGCCCGTTCCCGTTCCCGGATAATAGGAACCCATGAAACCGCCTGCCACCTGTCCTGCGGCGTACAGATGGGGAATGGGATCTCCGTTCGTGTCGAGCACTTGGGCTTTGGTATTGATTTTCAGGCCTCCGAGGGCTCCCAAGCTGTAATCGTAGCTTCGCGTGGCGTAAAACGGCGGCTCGTCGATGGGCTCCAGTCCGCATGCGCGCGTTGGGAATTGGCTATCTTTCTGTCCGGCTGCCATGTCGGAATTCCACGTGTCGATCGCGGTCGTGAGATTTGCGGCGGGAACGCTGATCTTGGAGGCCAACTCCTCGATCGTTTCGGCGACTATCACGGTGCCATCCTCTATCTCTTTGGAGAAGTCATCGCTCATCGGACTCACTCCGCCCACCACGCTGCCGGTGAGAGCGGCCGCTTTTGAATCGAACACGCCCCATGCGATGTGGTCTTCTTGGGCGAAGATCATGCGGAGCACCCAAGCGTAGTGGTCGGATTCGCTGACGAAGCGTCGCCCGTACTTGTTCACGATGATGCCGGGCACTTCCGGCATGTTGGGGAGCGTGGGGGTGCCTCCGATGTTGTTCGAGAGGCCGATGAAGCCGCCCATTCCCTCAAGCGCCGCGCCTACGGACATGCCCATGCGCAATCCGTCGCCTGTGTTCGTGGCGGCGGTCAGCGCGCGTCCGTCCGCAAGCGTTTGCACCATGTGGTAATTGAACGCCCGCGCGAACTCCTCGCTGCGGTCGTAGCTGCACGTGGCCAAGATGACGGCTTTCTTGCCGCGATAGCGCTTCTTGTCGTCGGCGACCACTCCGGTTATCGTTCCCTGGTCGTTCTGGACGAGCTGCTTGGCGGCGGTGTCGTAGACGAAAGTCACGCCTACCTCCTCGGCTGCTTTGAGCAGTGCGGCAACGTGGGCTTGGCCGTACACGAGGTCGTTTTCATCGGTGCCGCCAAGGTGGATGCGCGGCGCGATGACGTCGGGATCGACGTTGGGAACGGTGCCGTTCCCATATACAACCTCGTACTTGATCCCCAGTTCCTTCATGAATTCGATACAAGACGGGGCCTGGTCGCACGCGAAGCGCACAAGCTCTTCGTCGAGCTGCCCTTCTCCGCATTGCAGATAGTATTCGGCGTGCTTTTCGGGCGTGTCGTCACTTATGCCGGCGAGCGTTTTCTGCTCCTCGGTGCCAGCGGCCTGGATGACACCCGACGAATTGATGGTGTTTCCGCCGGCCGTGGATGCCGCTTCAAGCACGGTGACCGCCGCGCCGCCGCGTGCCGCGACGATGGCCGCGGTGAGGCCTGCACCTCCTGCTCCGATAACGAGAACGTCGGACTCCTCGTCCCAAGTTCCCGAATCCGCCGAAGGCTCGTTGCTGCTGGAAGGAGCACATCCCGCGATGCCGCAGACCGCTAGGCCTGCAGCCACCGCGCCGGCTCCCGTCAAAAACGTCCTTCTCGACACCGTTTTCTCCATGGGTTCCTCCTCCTGGGGTTGCGCTTTCCCGCTTCTGGGCGGGCCGATGGGGACTATAGGGGCGCGAAGGGTTGGATGGCAATCACACCAGCGATGTGATTGCCGGTGTGAATTTTGGGAAAGCTCAGATGATAGGAAGAATTGCGGTCGCAAGGCGCGGAGCTTCGGCAAGGCTGTCTGCATGAGATGAGGGCAAGAAGGCACTCCAAGGCGCGGTAGGTTTTCGCGCCTCGATGCTGAAGGGCTACTGACCGACTGCTTTGGGGGACTGCCCGAGCGGAGAGGTGAGTTTACTCCCTGCCGAGGCGAGTTTAATTCTCCTGCGACTCCTTTCGCCATTTCCTATGGAGCGGGATGCAATGCGAGGCGTCGGCAGCGAGGCGGGCTTGCTGCGGGATGCGCATCCGTCGTCGCGAGGTCAAGGGGGAGCATATGAGAGCGTGGCCGGCGGCGAGTTACTGGCGTTCGTGGATCTTCGTGGTGTACACGACGCCGATTTGGGGGCACCTCGCCCAGGGACAAGCCGCGTACCGCTCCTTCACCATGTATGCATGGTCGACCGTCGCTTTTGCGGCGGTCGCCGTGCTCCTGGCGCTTTTCCATGAAAGGACCTCCGATCTTCTCTCGCGCAAAAGGGTCATGTGCGCTGCAGATGCCGTCTCGTCCCCGGGCATGCTGATGGAGTACGTTGGCGCGTTCGCGTTTTCCGGAGGAGGGGACGTGCTGTTCGTGGCGGGAGCGCTTCTCACCGGCATCGGCACCGCCTTCATCACCGTCCGCGCCAGCCAAATATACGTGTCCTCTCGTCCGGCGGTCACCGTGACGAACACGGCGCTTTCCGAAGTGGTATCCGGGCTCGTTTCTTCTTCGTTGTGGGAACCGTTCCCACCATAGTGCTGTCGGTGGCAGCGTTGCTGCCGTTGGCCACCTCGCTTATGACGCCGTTCGACTTCGACGACGCCGAGAGCCTTCGCAAGCGCCCGTGCCGCCAAAGGATCGACCTCGATCCTTCGATTCGCAAGGCGGCCGCGTCGGCGTTCGTCCGTTTTCTTGCGGTGGCGTTCCTGCTCACCTTCATGGCCAACTTGTCGAAGGGGGCGTTCGCCTTGCAGGATGCCGAGGCCTCGTTTGCGGGCGGCGCGATGGGGGCATCCCTCGTCATCCTCGCTAGCTTCGCCTTTGGTGTTGGTGAGCAACCTGCCCAAGTCGTTCGATTTCGGCGTGGCGTACTATCCGTTCATGCTCGTGTAAAGCCTGTTCTCGCTGTTCGCGTGGTGCCTGCTGACGCATTTGGCGCGCAGCGACTACTGGAGCTCGGTTCAGGTGTTCGGGTGGGGCCGCTCCGTCTTCGCCTTGGGTTCTCTGATGGGGCTCGTGGTGGGCAGCGCTATCCCTCGTTCGGATTGGAGGGCTCGCGGTCGTTCGTGATCGGCTTGGTTCTGGCGTTTCTTCTCGTGGCCGTGTCCATGCTCATCTTTCGCGAGAGCGATGTGCGCACGATCACGAACGTGAGCTGGCTTTCCGGGGAGATACTGGCCTTGCCGAGCTGTCGTGTTGGGCGAGGCGGCCTTTCCAACCCTTCGTCCGAAGGGGGGGGATGCCTGCCGATGCGGGCGAAGAGCCGCGCTCTTCCCGCGTGCCCGGAGGGAGCGGTCAGCGATGCCTTTCCTCCGAGGAGTTCGCCGCCGACCATAACCTCACCTCCCGGGAATGCGAGGCGTTCGACCTCATGCTGCGCGGACACGATGCGAAGTCGATCAGCGAAGCGCTTGTGATCTCGGACAACATCGCCAAAGCCCATATCCGCAGCATTTACGCCAAAACGGGGGTGCCCACCCGTCAGGAGCTCTCCGTCGCCACCGAGCACCTTGACCGCTGACGGGGAGGGTTTCGGCGACGGCCGGGGCGAAGAGGCGCTCTGCTCAAGCTTACGCACGAATCTTCGAGGCTCACGCCTCTCAGGCGATGGCCGGGTCGCCTCGCATCGCGCACAATCCCTCTCGTGAAGGCCCCTTGCGACATGCTCGCTGCAAGCGCGTTGGCGCGAGGGGTCACGAGGAGACGAGAGGAAGGCGATGTGTATGAGTGCGCTCAACGTGTCGAGGCGGGGGTTCGTGAAGGCCACAGTCGCAACGGGCGCGTCGTCCGGCTGGAGGGCAACCCGGAAAGCCCCATCAGTCGCGGCGGCCTGTGCGCGAAGGGGTTGTCGGGCATCTAGGCGCTGTACAATCCCAGCTGCAACAAGTACTTGAGCGTGAAAGGCACTTGGAGGAGGCGTTCAAGGCCGCTCCAGGCAACCAGAAGGTGCTGATGGGGACGATGGAGGCGTGCCGGGTTCCGCGCACTGCCTCCGGGCTCGACGAGTTGATGGGGGAGGTGCTTCGCAGCAACCGGTTGGTGTACGGCCCGGTGGAGCTGCGCGCGCCGCTCGAGCGGTACGGCGCGCTTGCGTACGAGCCGAGCGAGGAAGAGCGCGCGGCGCTGCAGACGGCCTGCCAGGACGAGGGCTGCGAGCCGCCCTTGGACGACGACGGCAATTTCGTGGTGGCCGACCCCGCGAAGGGGGCGTGGTCGCTCGTCGAAGCGGGTGCTGCGTTTCTCGACGGACGAGGTGTGCGAGCCCGAGGGCCATTTGGCGTTCGAGCTGGAGTTCATGCAGCTTCTGGGGGATCGGGCGGTCGATGCGCTCGAGGCGGGGGACGAGGACGTGCGCGCTCAGATGCTGGAGGCTCGCCGGGCGTTTCTCGACGAGCACGTGCTGAACTGGGTGCCCGCGTTCGCCGCCAACGTGCGCCGCATCGTGCAGACGGGGTTCTACCGCGTGCTCGCTGACATCGTCGTGGGAGTTGTGGAGGCGGATCGGGCGTTTCTTGACGATGCGCTCGATCTCGCAGCGTGGCAAGCGGAGCGTCGGCTGCCAGGGTGGCAACCTTTTCGGAGGCGTTCTTGGGCGTTCGGTTGGGTTTTGCGGCCGCACGCCCCTTTTCGCGATCTTTGGCGTGCCGTGCCCGTCTACGACCGCGCATCCGCTTCGTTCGGAATTTCGCCCGGAGACGAAAAACGGGACGTTGCCGTCCCGTGAGCAAGAAGAAGGGTCCTGCCCCCTCCAAAAAACAGAACCCTTTTCTTCACGAAAGGGTCAAGCTTGTGTAAAGCGAGACACAGTATAGCATCGCCCTCCATGAAATATCAACATCTTTTTTCGGTGAGCTGTACGGGGCTGCTGGGGCGGCTCGCGGCTCGCACCGGCCCACGGGGAGGTGCGGTGACGCAAGGGAGGCGGGGGCGGACCAGTGGGCTGTGCGACGGTGGCGCGGGGGCGTGGCTTACGCCTTCGCTCTTCGCCCCTTCCGTCCTTCTCGGTGTGTTTGCGTGCGTTGCGCTTGCCGCCTCGTCGTTCCGTCGTCTTGCCGCAGCGAGCGGCGAGGCGGCTTCTGCTATACTGGGCGCCGAACAGACGAGGGCGAGGTGCGCATGATCAACATTCCCAGTCCGGCCCTGTCCATCGTGGGTCGGCACAACTCAGGCAAGACGACGCTCATCGAGCGGCTCATCGCGGAGCTCGTGCGTCGCGGGCACGACGTGGGCAGCGTGAAGCACCACAGCCACGTGGGATTCGACATCGACATCCCCGGCAAGGACTCGTACCGTCATCGGGCGGCGGGGGCGAGCGAGACGGTGATCGCGGCGCCGGGGCAGATGGCGTGCGTCAAGACGGTGGAGGGCGAGCTGGAGTGCGCCGACATCGTGCGTGGCATGCCGGGACACGACATCGTGGTGGTCGAGGGCTATCGAAAAAGCGGGCTGCCCACCGTCGAGATCATGCGCGCGGGAAACGAGGCCGATGCGAGGGTGGCCGAGGTGTTCGCCGAGGGCGCGCGGTGCGGCTGGCCGCTCGGTACGGACTTCACGCAGTTCACGCGTGGAGCGGTGCCGCACGCCGACGACGAGGCGCGCGAGGCGCTGCGGCGCGCCGAGGTCGATTCGCGCGAAGCGGCTGGCCGTGCGTCGGGCGAGCATTTCAAAACCCAGCACCCCGACCACGCCGACATCTCCAACAAGCTGCCCACCGCGAACACGGTGGCCGTGGTCACCGACATCGACGTGGCGCTCGAGGCGGCGGCGATTTACGGCGTGCCGGCCTTCGGCTTCGACGACGTAGCGGGCCTTGCGGGCTTCGTCGAGGAACATTATGTGCGCCCGCGCGTGACGGTGGTCATCCAGGCCGGCGGCGAGAGCCGCCGCATGGGTCGGAGCAAGGCGACGGTGCCGTTCGCGGGCCGACCCCTCATCTGCCGGATCGTCGAGCGCTTGGCTCCTGCGGCGGACGATCTGGTCATCACCACGAACGAACCCGAGAACCTGGCGTTTCTCCATGCGGAGTTCCCGCAACTTCGCATCCAGCTTGTGCGCGACGTGTACGACGTGCGGGGGGCGCTGCCGGGGTTGTGCACCGCGCTCGAGTCCGCGCGCAATCCCTTCGTGGCCGTCGTGGCTTGCGACATGGTGTTCGCGTCCGCGTCGCTGGTGGTGGCCGAAGCGCTGGCCATGAACGAATCCGGCGCCGACGTGGTGGTCCCGGTGAACAAGCACGGCTTCGAGCCCTTCCATGCGCTCTACCGTCGAGCTAGCTGCCTGCCTGCCGTGCGCGCGGCCGTCGATCGGGGCGAGAAGCGCGCCCAGTCGTTTTTCGGCGAGGTGGATGTGCTCGAGTTCACGCAGGATCGCGTGCTGGAGGCCGAGCCCATGGGGGGATGCTTCATCAACGCCAACACGCCCGAGGAGCTGCATGCCCTCGAGGAGTCGTTCCTCGAGAAGTGAGGAGGTTCTTGGATGCCGAATCTCATCGACATCGTGGAGGTGGCCGAAGCGCTTGAGACGAAGGCGGTGTACCTTGCGTCCGACCGCTGCGTCGTGGTGCGCAACCGCCATGCATCGTGCGCGAAGTGCTCGGAGGCGTGCCCGACGGGCGCGGTGTTCGCCGCCGACAACGTGCTTTCCCTCGACGCCGAGGCGTGCGTGGCCTGCGGAGCCTGCACCACGGCGTGTCCCACCGAAGCGCTCATCCCCCTGCAGCCGCTCGACGACGACTTGGCGTCTGCGGTGGCTGCCGGCGTGGCGGCTGCCGGCGGCACGGCTGTGTTCGCGTGCGCGCGCATCGCGTCGAAGCACGTGGGCGATCCGACGAAGTACGCCGAGGTGCCGTGCCTTGCGCGCATGGAGGAGAGCGTGCTTCTGGGTTTGGCCGCGCGCGACGTGCGCGACATCGTGCTGGTGGACGGCACGTGCGCCACGTGCAAGTTCCGTGCGAACGTCTCCGGCATCGATGCGGTGGTGGCCTCGGCCAACGACCTCATCGCGGCGCAGGGTTCGGATGTCCGCGTAAGGCGCGCGTCGACGTTCCCCGAGAACGTGCTGTTGGAGGATCGGCGCACGCTTCTGGGCGAATCGCGCCGCGGGTTCTTCGCGAGCGCGCGCTCGCGTGCCAAGAACGCGGCAGGTACGGCGGCCGAGGTGATGATGTTCAAAAACGAAGGCGCCGGGGCTCCGACGCTGCGCGATCGGCTGCGCATGTCGGATGCGGGGACCCTTCCCCAGTTCAACCCTCAGAGGCGCATGCGCGTGCTCGATGCGATGGACGCGCTGGGCCCCTCTGTGGTGCCCGAGATCGACACGCGCCTGTTCGGCAGCGTGCGCATCGATGCCGAGCGCTGCTCGGCGTGCGGCATGTGCACGGTGTTCTGCCCGACGGGCGCCCTGAGGAAAAGCGAGGTCGCGCCTGAAGACGGCGTGGGCAGCTACCTGGAGTTTTCGACAGCTGACTGCGTGCAGTGCAACCTGTGCGCGGACGCATGCCTCAAAGACTGCCTCGAGGTGGACTCGACGGTGAGCACCGAGGAGCTGTTCGATTTCGAGCCGCGGCTCATCCGCTTGCCCGACCCCCCGAAGCGCGCCGGCATTCTATCGAGCCTCAAGCGGTAGGTGCGGTGGCTCGACGCTCGACAACGGATAAGGAGATCGCATGGGTTTTTCCCTCGAGACGAGCGTTTCTGCTCTCACGGTGTTCGCGCAGGGGCTTTTGAGCTTCTTCTCGCCGTGCGTGCTCCCGCTCATACCGCTGTACGTGGGTTATCTCGCCGGCGGCACGGCGAAGGTGCGCGATGACGGCACCATCGAGTATCCGCGCGCGAAGGTGCTCGTGAACACCGCGTTCTTCGTCGTCGGCGTGAGCTTCGCGTTCTTCTTGCTGGGCTTTGGCTTCACGACGCTCGGCCAGTTCTTCACGGGCAACCAGCGCGCGTTCTCGGTGGTGGCGGGCGTCATCATGGTGCTGTTTGGCCTGTACATGCTGGGGGCGTTCGGCAAGGCGCGCGCGGTGGAGACCGAGCGGCGGCTGCCGTTCCGGCTCGACCGCTTCGCGATGAACCCGCTCGTGGCGCTGGTGCTCGGCTTCACGTTCAGCTTCGCGTGGACGCCGTGCGTGGGGCCGGTGCTGGCGAGCGTGCTGCTCATGGCGTCGTCGAGCGCCTCTGCTTGGGCGGGGTACGCGCTCGTGGGCGTGTACACGCTCGGGTTCGTGCTGCCGTTTCTGGCGGTGGGGTTGTTCACAGGTGAGGTCCTGCGGTTCTTCCGCACGCACGGCAACGTGGTGAAGTACACGGTGAAGGTGGGCGGCGCGCTGCTCATCGTCATGGGGCTCATGACCGTGACGGGATGGATGAACGGCGTGACGAGCTACCTGTCGTCGTTCGGCGCGGCGCCGGCTGCGCAGGAGCAGCCGGCGGGCGCGGGCGCCGGGGGCGGCGAGGCCGCGGATGGCGGGGCCGCGAAAGCCGATGAGGGCCAGGAGGCCGCATCTTCCGATGCCGAATCGGGTTCTTCCGGCGAACCCGATTCTGACGCGACGCCGGCTCCGCTCGCCGACCTCACGTTGGTCGACCAAAACGGCGTGGAGCACAAGCTGTCCGACTACAGGGGCAAGACGGTCTTCCTCAACTTCTGGGCCACCTGGTGCGGACCGTGTCAGCGCGAGATTCCCGACATCGAGGCGCTGTACAATGATCGCGGCAAGAACGAGGGCGATCTCGTGGTGCTGGGCGTGGCCAATCCCAAGACGCCCGAGCATCCGCAGAACAGCGATGTGAGCGTGGACGAGGTGAAGGCGTTCATCGACGAGCAGGGCATCACCTATCCCGTGCTCATGGACACCTCGACCCAGCTCTTCGGCGCATACGGCATCATGTCGTTTCCCACCACGTTCATGATCGACAAGGACGGCAACGTGTTCGGCTACGTCTCGGGCATGCTCACCGCCGACATGATGGAGAGCATCGTCGAGCAGACGCTTTCGGGCGAGCGGAGGTAGCGGGCACGGCGAGCTCGCTGTGCGGATTGTCGGCTTTGTCGGAGCGGCGCGATGCCGACACTGCGCTGTTAAAGGGCGATGCGCGAATGTGCGCTTCGAATACGGAGATGGGTTTTCGGCGCCTCGCGCCCCGCGACAGGGGTGTTTGATGCTCTTCGTTTGCAGGGCAGCTTGCGGACCCGTTGTCAGAAACCGTCGTTTGCCCCCTCGTCTGGAACGCTCGTCGACGTCAGCAAGTCGAACGGTCGGCAAGAACAAATGTTTCATGTGAAACATTCGCTCGCCGCTGGGGAAATCCAGGCAGCCGATGCGCTTCGGGCGTTCGCCCGCCCCGTGCCCACTTCGCGTCCATTCCTCGTTCGCCTCATTCCCGCTCCGCGTCCGCCCCATTCCCCACTCGCGTCCGTCCCCGTTTACCCCATGCCCGCCTCGTGCTCGTCCCCCAAGCCTGCCGACAATTGCGCAGGGCCGTCCAAGCACGTTCGCCCCATGCCCGTTCCGTGCCCGCCTCGTGCTCGCCCCCTCCGTTCGCCTCGTGCCCGCTCCGCATCCTTGCGCCCTTCTGGTTCGCAAACCTCCTTGACTCTTCTATCTTTACAATGTAAATATAATGAGCTATTCTAAGTTTACACCGTAAAGATATGCCCATTCCGTGAGGTTCCGCAGGGGCCGTGTGCTGCGAACGCGCCGCTCGCGAGCGGCGCGTTCGGTCACGACGCCACCGTCCCGGAGGCGCCGATTCGGGAAGGCTGCGAAAAAAGGGGGGAGCCATGGGGGCAATCGACGTATCGCGTCGTTCGTTCCTGAAAGGGGTTGGTATGGCCGGCTTGTCGGCCAGCGCGCTGGGTGCGCTCGGCACAGCGGGCGTGGCGCTTGCCAACGAGGGCGCGCCAGCAGCGACAAGCGACCAGGTGGATCAGTACCGTCGGCTCGCTTGCGACACGAACCTCGTGCCGGTGAAGAAGGCGGCATGTCCGGGTCCGCGCGGCCCGATCGGGTTCGAAGACCGCGACATCTCGGCAAGCGAGATCGTTTCTACCGAGGAGTGCGACGTTGTTGTGGTCGGCGCTGGTATCGCCGGCTTGATGGCCAGTCTCAAGGCTGCCGAGGAGGGCGCGAGGGCCGTCTGCATCGAGAAGATGTCGAAGGGCCGCGGTTGCTTCGAGTGCTTCGGCGCCGTGAACGCGAAGTGCCAGGAGGGAAGCGTCATCGACAAAGTGGCGCTGCTCGACGAGATGTACCGCAGCGCCTACTGGCGCGTGCGCCCCGAGCCTATCCGCACCTACGTCGACCGTTCGGGCGAGGCCACGGACTTCTGGCAGGCCATGTTGGACAAAGGCTCGAACGGATTCGTTATCTCCAAAGTGGAGCAGGCGCCGTCCACCTGCGGTATGCCAGCGACGACCCCGATTATCGATACAGAGCTCGGATTCTACGACAGCCCGTCGCTGCCGCCCGACGCAGGCGTGCGCTCCGGCTACTCGGGCATCTACGTGTGTCTCGAGATGCAGGAAGTGGCGAAAGGCTACGACAACCTCGATCTGCGCTTCAACACGCCCGGCGTGCAGCTCGTCCGCGAGGGCGACGGACGCGTGAGCGGCGTCATCGCGAAAAACGGCGATGGGTACGTGCGGATAAATGCTGGCAAGGGCGTCATCTTGGCAACGGGTGGCTATGATGCGAACCCTGGGTTGATGGAGGCATGGACGCGTCCTGAGGACTACGCCACGTCGAGTTGGTGGAACCCCGGTTGGGGAACGACGGGCGACGGCCATCTCATGGGCATCAAGGTGGGCGCGCAGATGGATCCCTGTCCGCAGCCGGTCATGAACTTCCGTTGGGGCAGCCCCGATTCGTTCTACGACGCGCGCGCTTGGAACGCCATCTCCTTCGCCATCATGGTGAACGGCGACGGCAAGCGCTTCGTGCGCGAGGACCTTCCGTTCCAGAGCGTGTCCAACGCGCAGAACGCCCAGCCCGGCTACGGGAAGAACTGCTGGGAGGTGTTCGACGAGACCATGTTCGAAGGCATGGAGGACGCCGTTGAAGAGTTCAAGGGCAAGGGCTGGCTGTTCGAAGGTTCCTCGCCCGAGGAGCTTGCGAAGTCGTGCGGTGTCGACCCGCAAGGCCTCGCCGACACCGTCGAGCGCTACAACGGCTTCTTCAGGGCCGGTGTGGACGAGGACTTCGGACGAGACTTGAATGCCGCCAAGCCCCTCACCGGCGCGCGTTTCTTCGCGCTGACCACGAATAGCTGCATCTTGGCCACAGCGGGCGGCCTTACCATTGACGGGTCGTGCCGTGTGCTCGATGTCAACGACGTCGTCATAGAGGGTCTCTACGCAGTCGGCAACACGTCGGGCAATTTCTTCGCGGGCAACTATCCGCGCCATATTCCGGGAACGTCCATTGGACGCGCTGTCACGTTCGGCTACGTTGCCGCCGAGCATGTTGTGGGAGGAGCATAAGCCATGGCGAACGTGAGACGATCTGCGGCTGGCTTTCTGGTCGCTGCCGCGCTCGTGCTGTGCGTGGCTTTGGGGCTTGCGGCATGCGCGCCGCGTGCCGCCGATTCGGCTTCCGGCGGTTCGCAGGCGTCAGCCGCTCGGACCGTTGGCGACGGCGCGGGCTCTTACGTGTCCGACGAGCAGTGCCTGAGCTGCCATGGCGGCTCTTACGAGGCGTTGGCCGAGGTCACCTCTTCCTACGGGCCCAGCAACCCGCATGACTCCGTCCATGGCGGATACAGCTCGTGTATCAACTGCCATGCGCGCGACAAGGAAATCACCGACAACCAGTGCCTTCATTGCCACGATTGGCCGCATAACCCCGGGAATTAGGACGTGCCCTGCGCGTGCACGCTGTTGGTGCGCAAGGCTGCTGGCTTGAATCTGCGATGTGGGCTTTTGCCGTACGCATGCCGTGCGCCGAGGACATGTCGCTCGAGGGGGCTTCCGAAAGGAGCGCTCTGCACGCGCGTCGCACTCGATGCGCGTGGATGCCTACTTCCGTTCATGCGATCGGGCGCCTTTGCGGTTCTCGCATCGTGCTCGCTGGTTTTCGTGTGGCGGAAAGGGGTCGGCTCGATGAGCCTTTCGGATGCGCGTATACTGGCGGGGATGAAAGCGAGCCGTTGCAAAGAAAGACGCCCCGAGTGAAAAACGAATCGAACCCTCTGGCGAAACGTTCGTTAACCAAAGAGATCATCGTCGAAGCCGCCTATCGTATGATAGATCGGGATGGCATGCGCGCGTTCTCGATGCGCGCGCTCGGGGCAGAGCTGGGAGTGTCGGCCATGGCGTTCTACGCGCATTTTTCATCGCGCGAGGAGGTGCTTGCCGCAGTGCTCGAGCGCTTCATGGAGACTATGGACACCGATCCGGTCCCCGGTGAGCGCTGGGACGATACGATGCGGCGCACGATGACGTCAATCCATCGCGAGTTCTGCGCTCACCCCAACATGTACGATATCGATCTCGATTCGAGTGCGTCGTATCGCGGGCTGGCCGCGCACACGCGCAAGATCGTGGGACTGCATCTTTCCCAGGGCATTCCCGAAGACGTGCTGGCCAAGGCGTGGGCCATGGTCGATGCGTTTTTGACGGGGTTCGACTCCAACGCCATCGCAACGGAGCGGATGCGCCGCGCCATCTCGCTTGATGGCGTCGACGACGACCTTCCCACATGGGAGCGGGTGGTTCGTGCTGCCTATTCGGAAGAGTCGTTCCAAAACGGCATCGAGATGATCGTCATGGGTGTGCGAGGCCTTGCGGCGCCCGATCCGTGCGAGTGGCGCACCCCGGAATAGCGGCCGAGCGGACGGGCGGGTTTGGGCACCGCCTTGCGCCCGCATGTGCGCCTTACGCTTCCAGCAGGAAGCGCTCGACTTCGCGATTGAAGGCTTCAGGGTTCTTGGCGGCGACGAAATGGTCGCCAGGGACGAGCGCAAGGCGCGCGTTCGGGATGCTCTCGGCGATGAGGCGGGTGTGGTCCTCGCGGATCATGTCGTTTTCGCCCGCGATGACGAGCGTGGGCGCGGTGAGCACAGCCAGCTCCTCGGGCGCGACGTTCGGGTCGTTCACCATAAGGCCCAGCATCTCGGCGTTCGCGCGGGCCTTTGCGCTGAGGCCGGCGAACAGGCGTGCTATGCGATAGCCCAGCTCAATGGGAACCTGCACGGAGCGCTTCACGCCGCGGGCGTTCAGGTTCGCGCCGTTGAGGACGAGCTTTCCCACGCGTTCAGGATGGGCGAGCGCGAACACGAGCGCGACGTTGCCGCCGTCGGAGAACCCGAGCAGGTGCGCGCGCTCGATGCCGCGCGCGTCCAAGAACGCCAGCAGGTCGCGGGCGAACTGCCGGATGGTGAAGGGCGCTTCCCCGCGCGGCGATTGCCCATGTCCGCGCGTGTCGAGCGCCAATACGCGGAAGCGCTGCGAGAAGCGCGCGATCTGGTGCGCGAAGTAGGTGCCGTCCTCGCCGTTGCCGTGCAGCAGGACAAGGGGCTCTCCGTCACCGGTTTCCTTGCAGTGCAGTTCGATGTCCATGAGCGCCTTCCATTCGTCTGGTCTGCCCGCACCCTGTGCCGGGCACCCTCCGATGATAGCAGGCGCATCGGCATCGTGCGCGAAAGTTCGATTTGGGAGCGGCGAGTCGGTGAATGCGCGCTTGCGCCGCCTTGCGTGTTGCGAAAACATACCGAAATGGACATGGATTCCCGTTCTGGCACGGTTTTGTCCGCTCGAAGGCCCGGCGAAGGAAACATGAAGAAACCGACCTGGGCTTTAGCAGGCGTGCGGGAAGCCGGCGGCGTGTTTTTGCGCCAGAGCGGGAATCTGTGGCCAAAAAAGAGCGTTGGGCTTGCACGCAACGGGAATCTGCCCCTTCCCTCGCGTGCGGGCGATCTGGGCGCAAGCTGGGGAAAAGGAAACTCGGCGCGACGGCGCTCGATGCGGCGCTTTTCGTCGGGACGGCGAGCTCTTCGCCGGACGCATCGTGTTCAGCCGGCCTACGGGCGCGCAATCGGCTATCATAGACGGCGTTGCGCACGACGCGGATGATGCGGATGACACGCGCGCTGCGCACGACGCGCGCGCCGTGGGCGACGCGCGTCGCTCGGATGCGGCAAGCGGCGTGTTCGCAGCAAAAGAGACTGCCGAAGCGAACGAAGTCGCGCACGGCGCGGCGGATGGCATACGGGAAGGACGGGCATGAGGAAGATCGGCATCCAAGAGATCGAGGACATCGCGCTGGGCGCGGCGCTCCTCGGCGCAGGCGGGGGCGGCGACCCCTACATCGGCAAGCTCACGGCCATCGGCGCGGTGAAGGAATGCGGCGAGGTGGACCTCATCAGCGCCGAGGAGGTGCCCGAGGGCGCGTTCATCATGCCGGCGGCGTCCATGGGCGCGCCGACCATCCTCGCCGAGAAGGGCGTGGGCGCAAACGAGTTCGCCAAGCTGTTCGACATGGTGTCGCGCTACTACGGCAAGCCCGTGTACGCCACCATGCCCATGGAGGCCGGCGGCGTGAACTCCATGCTGCCCATCGCGGCGGCCGCGCGTCTCGGCATCCCGATGGTGGATGCCGACGGCATGGGGCGGGCGTTCCCCGAGCTGCAGATGGTCACGTTCACCATCGGCGGAGCGTCGGCCACCCCCATGGCGTTCATCGACGAGAAGGGCAACTCGGGCATCCTCGACACCGTTACGAACAAGTGGACCGAGGACATCGCCCGCGCAGCCACCATGACCTGCGGCGGCACGCTGACCATCGCGCTCTTTTGCATGGATGCCGCCACGTGCAAGAACTACGGCGTGCATGGCATCGTGACGCGTTCCGAGGAGATCGGGCGCGCCATCCGCCTGGCCAAGGACGAGGCGGCAGCGGCTGGTCTTTCGCCCGAGGAGTACTTCCTGCAGTTCACGGGCGGGCACAAGCTGTTCAAGGGCAAGATCGTCGACGTGCTGCGCGAGACGCGCGGGGCATTTAACTTCGGCAAGGTGGTGCTGGAGGGCATCGGCGAGGATCGCGGTAGCCGGGCAGCCGTGGAGTTCCAGAACGAGAACCTCAGCTGCACGGTGGACGGCGAGATCGTGGCCACGGTTCCCGACCTCATCTGCCTCGTGGATCCCGACACGTTCACGCCCGTGCCCACCGACGCGCTCAAGTACGGCAAGCGCGTGCTGGCGGTGGGCCTCGAGTGCTTCGACATGTGGCGCACGCCGGCGGGTCTCGAGCTGGTGGGGCCGCGCTACTTCGGCATCGACGCCGACTACATCCCCGTTGAAGAGCGCTGCGTGCGGAAGGGAGCGTAAATGTACAAACTGGGTATCGACGTGGGCGGGACGAACACGGATGCCGTACTGATCGACGAGGCCCGTTGCGTGGTGGCCGCCGTGAAGAACCCCACGTCCGGCGACATCTACACGGGCATCATGGGCGCGGTGGACGCCGTGCTTGAGCAGAGCGGGGTCGATCGCGCGCTCATCGGGCAGGCGATGCTCGGCACCACCCAGTGCACGAACGCCATCGTGGAGCGCAAGGGCCTCGCGCCCATAGCCGTTCTGCGCATCGGCGCGCCGGCGTCGGTGGGCATTCCGCCGATGGTGGACTGGGACGCCGACATCGCGGCGGTGTGCGTGGGCTCCGCCGTCATAGAGGGCGGCTTCGAGTACGACGGCAAGCGCTTGGCGTCGTTCGACGAGGCCGCATGCCGCGCGTTCTTCGAAGGCGTGCGCGGGCGTGCGGAGGCCGTGGCCATCTCATGCGTGTTCTCCACAGTGCGCAACGACGACGAGCTGGCCGCCGCCGCGATCGCGCGCGAGGTGCTGGGCGAGGGCGCGCATGTGTCCATCTCGAGCGAGATCGGCTCGATGGGCCTGATCGAGCGCGAGAACGCCACTATCCTGAACGCGGCGCTGTACGATGTGGCGCGCCGGTTCACGGAGGGCTTCGCGCAGAGCCTGGCCGACAAGGGCGTGGCGAACGCCGAGGTGTACCTGTCGCAGAACGACGGCACGCTCATGACCATGGAACACGCGCGCCGCTATCCCATCCTCACCATCGCGTGCGGGCCGACGAACTCCATCCGCGGTGCGAGCTACCTCACGCGCAAGTCCGACGCCATCGTCATCGATGTGGGCGGCACGACCACCGACCTGGGCGTTCTGACGCACGGCTTCCCACGCGAGAGCGGCGTGGCAGTGACTATCGGCGGCGTGCGCACGAACTTCCGCATGCCCGACGTGGTGTCCATCGGCCTGGGCGGCGGCTCCATCGTGCGCGTGGCCGACGACGGCGGCGTCACCGTGGGCCCCGACTCGGTGGGTTACGAGATAGCAAGCAAAGCGCTCGTGTTCGGCGGCGACGTGATGACGGCCACCGACGTCGCCGTGCGCCTCGGCATGGCCGAAGTGGGCGATCCCGCGCTTGTGGCCGACATCCCCCAGGACGTGGCCGAGCGGGCAATGGCCGTCATCAGGGCTCTCGTGGAGGATGCCGTCGACGCGATGAAGGTGTCGAGCGATCCCATCGACGTGGTGCTCGTAGGCGGCGGCGCCATCGTGCTGCCGCGCGATTTGGCGGGCACGGCCAGCGTGGAGCGTCCCGAGCGCGCGGGCTGCGCGAACGCCATCGGTTCGGCCATCTCGAAGGTGAGCGGGGTGTACGAGGCGCTCGTGGACTACGACGTTACGCCGCGCGACGAGGCGCTGGCCATCGCGCGCGCTGCGGCCGTGGACGCCGCCGTGGGGGCGGGCGCCGTGCGCGATACCGTGGAGGTCGTTGATGCGGAGGATGTGCCGTTGGCGTACTATCCGGGCCATACGAACCGTGTGAAGGTGAAGGCTGCGGGAGACTTGGCGTAGCGCGATGCGGGAAGGGCGGTCGCGCGGCGTGCGTCGTTCGGCCGGGGCGCGGCGCGCCCTTGCGCTTGTGGGTGCCTCCCGCCTTTGATCCGTGCGCTATACTGAGGCGCAAGGACGATATGCATCGGGAAAGCGGGGTGGGCGGCTATGGCCATCGACGGAGTGAGAGCGCACCTGCGCGCGTTGGGCATGGAGGATCGCGTGCTCGAGTTCGAGACGTCGAGCGCGACGGTGGATCTGGCGGCCCGGGCCATGGGGTGCGATCCGGCGCACATTGCGAAGACGCTGTCGTTTCACGTGGGTGATCGGGTCGTCCTCGTGGTGGCGGCGGGCGATGCGCGCATCGACAACCCCAAGTTCAAGGCACGCTTCGGCTGCAAGGCGAGGATGCTCAAAGCTGAGGAGGCCGAGCCGCTCGTCGGCCACGGCGTGGGCGGGGTGTGCCCGTTCGCCGTGAACGATGGCGTGGAGGTGTGCCTCGACGAATCGCTGCGGCGCTTCGACGTGGTGTATCCGGCGGCTGGCAGCGCTTCGAGCGCGGTGCGGCTTTCGCCCGATGAGCTTGCCCGTTGCGCCGAGCCCTGCACGTGGGTCGACGTGTGCAAGCTGCCATGAGGGGCAAGGCGGAGCAGGCGTGCGGACCGATTGCTGGCGTGGCGAAGCTCGGCGGGTCCTCCATGTCCGTCGAGCGTTCCCCGGCGGCCTCGCTGGCACCGCCGGTCCCGTCCGCGGCAGCTGCTCCGCTCGCCTTTTCGGCAGCTCCGGGTTCGACGGACGACGCTCCCGTGACGTTCTACGTGGTGCGCCATGGGCAGACCCTGTTCAACGTCATGGGCAAGGTGCAGGGCTGGTGCGACACGCCCCTTACGCCGGAGGGCGTGGCGAGCGCGGAGGCGCTTGGCAGGGGTTTGGCCGAGGTGGAGTTTGTCGCTGCGTTCTCAAGCGATAGCGGTCGGGCCGTGCAGACGGCGTCGACGCTGCTCGAAGCCCGTGCCCAGGCTCGAGGCGAGGGGTTGCACGCGAGGCTTTCGGCCATGTCCGATCCGCGCTTGCGTGAATGGTGCTACGGAGATCTGGAGGGCGAGCCGGGGGAGCTTCTGCACGCCGTGCTCGACGCCGGCTTCGGCGCTTCGCTGTCGTTCGAGGAGCACAATCGCCGATTGCCCGAGGTGGCCGACGTCATCGCAGATGCCGATTCTTCGGGTCGCGCCGAGCGCTTCGACGCCATCGAGGCCCGGCTCGGGGGCTTCCTTCGCAACACGGGGCGCGATGCGCTCGAGCGGGGCGGCGGCAACGTGCTCGTGGTGACGCATTCCTTCGTTGTGCGCACGCTCGTGTACCTCATCGATCCTGCGCGCGTGAACGATCCGGTGAAGATACCCAACACAAGCGTCACGCGCATCGGCTATGACGGCGAGCGTTTCGTCTTGGGCGAGATCGGCTCCACCGCTTGGCGCGCATAGCCGGGTTCGCGCTCACCCAGAGCGGGGCGATGGCGCGCACGAGGGCGTGGCGCGCTTGGGCGGCGGAAACGGGTCTGCGCCGGTCGGTTTCTTCTTCGAAGCGACAAGAGCGCAAAGAGTGGGGGCTTCGGCCTTCCGCCGCATAACGTCTCCGTGCCTTCTTTGCGGAGGCGTTATGCGATGGCGCATTCGGGGGCAGGGGAGCGTCTGTCGGATGCGCGTCGCGATGGGGGGG